>CASDXG010000001.1 GCA_949285025.1 uncultured Bacteroides sp.
ATTGCCGTAAAAGAGCGGCTGCCGCCCAAGGCCGGCAGGATTTTATAAACCGTTTTATCGGAAAAATTACCAATATTACCGATAATGTTTGGAGTTCCGCACCATTTTATATCTTTGCAACGCAAAACCGGGACACCCGGCAACTGAAACCGACAAAAACGATTACAATGCAACTGATTAAAGATAAGGAATTCGGCGGCGAACGCCCGCTTTTCGCTTCGCACGACCTTCATATAGATAATGTAACGATACTTGAAGGAGAATCAGCCATCAAGGAATGCAGCAATATCATAGCCACCAATTGCCGTTTTGAGGGAAACTATCCCTTCTGGCATGTGCACGGCTTCACTATCCGGAACTGTTATTTTGCTGTCGGGGGACGTTCCGCCCTCTGGTATTCAGACCATCTGAAAATGACGGACACAGTGATAGACGCTCCAAAAATGTTCCGCGAAATGAATGACATCGAGATTGAAAACGTAAAAATGAACGACGCGGATGAAGTGTTCTGGAGATGCAACAGGATACGGATACGGAACCTTAGCCTTCATGACGGTACTTATCCGTTCATGTTCAGCAATGAAATTTATGTTGACGGACTTGAAAGCGACAGCAAATATGTCTTCCAGTACGTAAAGAATGCTGAAATACACAATGCGAAAATCACTACCAAAGACGCATTCTGGGAAGTGGAGAACGTGACGATATACGATTCCGAACTCAACGGTGAATATCTCGGCTGGCACTCGAAAAACCTGCGTCTGGTCAACTGCCGCATCTCCGGCGAACAGCCTCTCTGCTATGCGCACGGTCTTGTCCTTGAAAACTGCACGTTCGACGCCTCCTGTGACCGCGCATTCGAATATTCCTCTGTGAACGCAGACATAAGAGGCGGCATTGCCAACATCAAGAACCCGTTGTCGGGAAAAATCATCGCAGATTCCATCGGATCTGTCACTATCGATGAAAACATCAAGGCTCCTGGCGACTGTATTATTCAGGAACGCGGCAAATAGAAGGATATGTTATGCCTGCGGCAAAGCTGCACATTCAGAGAATCATATCGGATTTCAATGAAGGACAATAAATGTGAACTGACTGCCGGACGGCTTGTATTGCGCGCATGGCGGGAGTCGGATGCCGGAACGCTGTATGAACATCGGTGCTCTTGACGGATATGGCGGTCAGCATCACAGCGCGGCCACTCTTCGAGAAGCGTGGCTACAAAGTTGTGAAGGAACAGAAAGCGAGTGCCAACCGACTTTATCTGACAAATTATGTGATGAAGTTTCCCCTGCCTGATAAAAGGTGACATTTGGGGAAAACTTTATTAAATTTGCAGGGAATAAGACAGAATTAACATGAGGTTGGGAGACTACGAGATAAATGGAATCTACAATATTGACTGCATAGAAGGAATGAAGCATATTCCCAATAATAGCATCGATCTGGTTATTGCAGACCCGCCTTACTGGAAGGTTATCGGAGAAAAATGGGATTACCAATGGAAAACAGAGCAAGATTATGTCGAGTGGTCAATCAAGTGGATCAGAGAGGTAGCCCGCATATTAAGGATAGGAGGCACTTTCTATTGCTTCGGATATTTTCGGACTCTTGCCCTGCTGGTACCGTATCTTGAAGGCATGGGGTTGGAACTGCGTCAGCAGATTATTATCGACAAGGGCATGAAAGCAGTAAGCGGCAGAGCTACAAAGAAGTACAAAATGTTTCCCACTGTCACTGAAAGTATCCTGTTCATCATAAAAGATAATAAACAGTTTATTAAGCCTTTCCTCAAGGAACGTCAGAAAAAAAGGTCTTACGTCCAAAGAAATAAATGAAGCCCTTGGTGTAAAATCAAATGGCGGTGGAATGTGGAGCATCTTTACCGGAAAGAACGTATGCGAACAATTCCCTACGCGGGATGTATGGAAAAAACTTTCCGATATTTTAAATTTTGATTTGGAATACAATAAAGTCGCCCAGACATACAATATTCAAATGGGATATAGCGACGTGTGGAGAGATATTGATTTTTATGAGGAAACGAGGTATCATCCCACACAAAAACCGATCGCATTAATCAAACGGCTTATCATAGCCAGCAGTAACGAAAACGATATAGTATTAGATCCGTTTACGGGGTGTGCATCAACTCAACTCGCTGCAATTGATTTAAACAGAAGATACCTTGGATTCGAATTGGATCCAAAGTATTTTGACGTAGCTTGTCAAAGAATCGCAGAAAAAATCCGACACTGACTATCTCCTCTGATAATGATCCTGTTGACGAGTAGAGACAATCTCTCTTAAAGGGATATAGTTCCTTAATGTCTCATCCAAAAAGGGAATATATGTGGGCAGCTCCTTATAAGGTGCTATTCTCATGAATTCTTCACTTTTCTTTTTTGTCAATAATGGAAAATTCTCCGTATCGAAATCAGCTCTGTCAAACAAGATTTTCCACTCATGTCTTTTTAACTGGCGATTTCGGAGCAAAGGCCCCCAGAAAACCGATGATTATTTCGGAGTAAAGCCACCCAAAAAGGACTCCATTATAAATAAAAAAGGCAGGGAACTCGGCTCGCGGGCCTCAAATTTTCGGAGCATTGCCACCCAGATCTCCTGACGATGTCAGGAATAGCCCCGGCCGCCCATCCTTTTCGGAGCAAATGCACCCAGTCTGAGAGATGAACAGACTGGCCATCAATGTCTTTCGGAGCATTGCCACCCACCAGGATCTGTATCTTTGCACCTCAATGATAAAATTGAGGGA
>CASDXG010000002.1 GCA_949285025.1 uncultured Bacteroides sp.
CTGGTGACGAATCCGGGTTTGTAACAAAAATTCACCATGCCCGCTCAAAGTGCAGCCACAAGTTTACGGACATTTCTCAGACGTGCAGCAAACGATTTGTCATTTTTGGCCGTCTGCATATCATAGTCGGACTGAAGGCCGAGAAGGATATGCGCCGGAATGCCCAACGCAGCTTCACACAGAAGAGCAAATTTGGTATTAACAGGGCGCTTGCAGTTCACTATATCATTCAGAACTGTATATGATACCCCCATGTCGGCAGCAAACTGTTTCTGAGAGATATGCCTGCACTCAATTTCATCCCGCAAAAGTTCTCCAGGATGCGTCGGCTCGAACGGTTCTATATTGTTTGCTACCATCTTCGGATCTATTCCTTTAATTTCAATCATGGTTCGTATCATTTATAATGGTTGGACAATTCTATGATGCTGCATATGGTGACTACAATCGGTTCTGAAACTTGCTCTACAGTAAATTCAATACGGTACTGATCGTTTACCCGGATTGAAGAGACACCCACCTTGTCTCCTTTCAAAACTTCGTAATGCAATGATGGCAGTAAAAACAGTTCCTCAATATTACGGGCTTGTTTCAGATAATCAATACCTCTCTTATATCTTTTTACTATGTCAGGCTGGAAGCGATGTTTTTTATCGCTTTTCCCAGTCTCATACAGTTCCCTCAAGTAGTCTTTTTCAAACGCAACAATCATCATGTATTATTTGATTACAAAGATACGGATTCTTTTATAAATCCGCAAAAAAGTTGATTGCAACTAATATATAATCGTTAAAAACAAAGACTTTTTTCTGTCATCATCAGCGGCATTTTTCTACCACGGCTATATGCAAAAGTCTAATGGGAAGAGACTTGAATCTTTAAACTGCGACAACTGTCGCAGTTTTGGCCTCTAACAGTATCTATTTATATAGCATAGAGGAACAGGCACCGCACGTGCGCCCCGTCTCTTTCTCTTTTCGCAAGCAGTCCTTTACAGAGCCAAGTTTCCAACAGCTGGAGATCGTGCCGCTTTCTTCCCCTGCCTTGCTCGCTTATTTGCAGGAAAGGGGAATCAATCCGGCACTGGCGAAAAGAGAATGCAGGGAGGCACGGTTTACGCACAACGGCAAACGGTACTTCGCCATTGCGTTTCCGAACATATCGGGCGGCTATGAAATCCGCAACCGATATTTTAAGGGGTGTATTGCTCCGAAAGACATTACACACATACGGCAACAAGAACCGAAGAACACCTGTTTCGTTTTCGAGGGATTTATGGACTACCTTTCCTTTCTTACCCTGCGGCTCGAAAACTGTCCGCAATACCCCGATTTCGACAGGCAGGATTACATTGTTCTTAATTCCGTAGCCAATGTTCCCAAGGCACTCTATCCGTTGGGAAGCTATGAGCGCATCCACTGTTTCTTTGACAATGACCGTGCAGGAATGGAAGCAATACAGCAAATCAGAAAGGAGTATGATGCTACCCGGTATATACGTGACGCCTCGCAAATCTACAGTGGATGTAAAGATCTGAACGAATATTTACAGAAACGAATAGCCGATAGGAAAGAGCAAGCGCAATCTGTCAAAAAGAGGAATGATACGCTATCCAAGAAACCGAAAGGCTTCCGGTTATAGCCCACTATAACTACACGCTTCGCTTACGTAGTTGTGGGCTCTCCCGAGGGGATTAGGGCTTTGCCCTAATAACCCACTCAGGG
>CASDXG010000003.1 GCA_949285025.1 uncultured Bacteroides sp.
CTGCACGAAATCCCCCTCGTGACAGGCTGTCCGTTCCCCGTCGATTGTCAGTGCCGCTTCCCCGTGCAGGAAGAAAAAATACTCCTCCATTGTCGCATGGCTGTGTCCGTTTGCCGTTTCCCCCGCGTGCAGTGTTGTCACCGCAATCTGCGTTACAGCCGTTTCCGTTTCGCCGGCCGACAGCAGCACCCGCTTTTCGCCTACCCCGTGCGAAGTGAGCCGGGGAAGTATGTCTTTCAGATGTTTGAGCATAATCCGCTAAACTTGTATATCTTGATTTATAGAAGAAAGATTCTTCTTTAAGAAATCAATAAGATTAGATAATGCTTGAGCTTTTAAATTCCAGTGATTTTCGTTCTTGTAATCTCTTTTTGCCTCTTTTATCATTTCTTTCTCCGATCTGGATGGACCCAACAGTGCTTCCAGATAGGCATAGATTCGAGTCTTCTTGGCAGGAAGCGTCAAAGTGCCTTTCCATGGCAGGCTGACGCCTTTTAATGACTCCTCGTATTTATTCCAACATTCCATGACAGGCTGGTTTACGGGATTGATGGTTTGCATCAGCAAATCTTCCAATTCTCCGCTGTTGGCATTGTCCGGAAGCAGAAAAAGCTCAAAATCTACTTTGCTTCGTCTTTTCCAGTCCAGCAGTTCGGTCCTGCGTCTTTCACAATTGCTGTCAGCATCGAATATTACGAGGTTGATTCCTCCGTCATCCGTTGTCCGCAGCATTTCATTGATGAACGTTTGTTCCTTGTTGGTGGCGGTCAAGTTTGTATAGCCGTCAGTCTTTATTATATTGTCAGAAGGTATATTTTGAGAGAAAACGGATTCTAAAAGTTGTTCGATGAACCGCTTGTCTGCAATCCCTTCCACGAAAATCCGGTATGTATCTTTCATCTTCTGATTTCAATTTCGTTGTCAATGGCTTCTTTCAGTTCGTCATATCCATAGCTATAGACCTGAAATCCTTTGTTTTTTGTTTTCGCTACATTGTATACATGTGTCAGTTTCCGCAAACTATCTTCTTCCTGCATGGCATTTTTGAGCCCCATCAGGCAATCCAGATTATGTGTTGTAACGAACAGTTGTATGTCGTGCGTCAAAATGAACTTCAATATAGTTCTCCACATTAATTTGTGGGCGCTGTAATGCATTCCATTGTCTATTTCGTCAATGAATACGATATCATAGTCTTCGCAGGCAATAGTTGATATGATGTTTATCATCCGTCTTACTCCATCTCCTCCCATACTTATCGGCAGCAGCTCTTTCACATCTTTGATTTTCAAGTATAATCCATCAGGCAATGCCTCTATTGATTCGATTGAAGGGTCAAAATCATGTAGGGCATTGGTTACAAAATGCTTTCGGTTGTGTTTTACCAATGTGGAAAAATTGGCCGTGGCATTAGCGTCGTTTTTGTCGACAGGAATGAACAGCGCATTTAAAAGCTCTCTATATCCATTGTCCGTTTCCTGCCGGGTATTTCCGTCGTTTGCGACAACTATTTTTGAATGATATGTAAAACCTTTTCCATTTTCCTCTTGACCGAATTCAAAATTCAGTTGGCTGATTATGGCCTGGTTCGCTGAATTGCTGGATGACATGTCCGTTTCATTGCGTGATGTAACGGGAGCAAATGTTATTTTTCTTGTTTTCCCGTCTGTCATGAATCCTTTTAAGAGAGGTTTGTTGCTGAAGTCCACATTATGAAACAGATACCTGGAACTGTCTATGTTATTGTTAAGCAATGCCGTTCTGAGATAATTTATGCGATTGGATATAAAAGGATTCGACATGCCGCTCAACATGAATGCGGCTTCCAGTATTGATGTTTTTCCCACATTATTTGCCCCTACAAAAATATTGATTCTTTGGAGCTTCTTGATGGTGAGCGAGTCAAACCCTCTGAAATTTGTAATTGTTATTTCTTTGAAGTGGCTGTTCATTTCTTTGGATATTGTTGTGTAGGGCAAAAGTAATTAAATGTATGGAGTTTTCAATATAAATGCCCCGAATAATATCTTATAAATTCGTCTATATTGCCTTCTTCCGTTTGAGTGGATGTTGGGGTAGGATTGGCAGCTTCTTTGAACGCTTTGTCTTTCAGATGTTTGAGCATGAATGTTATAGTTGTTTAGGATCGTCAGCATTTTATTGCATGTTGTTGTGGATGGAAATGTGAGTTCTTTCCGGTTGCTCCGGCCGGCTTTCCTTGGAATATTGTTCTCCGTTTCTTATGAAAAATGTGCAGTAAAGCAGCAGACCGGTTAATATAGCGATGATAATGGTGGTAACTATTTTGTTCGTGTTCCGCGTAATCAGCTGCAATAGAATGATGAAATATCCGAAACACGTGCAGATACTGAAAATAAGGCTTATTGTGTCGAGCGAAGCGATGTTCCCGATTTTTTCCATGCT
>CASDXG010000004.1 GCA_949285025.1 uncultured Bacteroides sp.
TACGTATTCCGCCATCTGCTCGTCGGTAAGTGTTGCCGCCTGCACGGTCTTCGCCGCACCGCTGATTGCTTTCTTCAAGTTAAATTGTGCCATAACGGGAAATGTACCCGCAAGGCAAAGCACCATTAAAAGGGCTTTCCACATTCCTGTTTTCATAATCGTATAAGTAAATTAGTTTATATAACGTGTCTGCGTTTCTTCATTCTATCATTTATTTTTTCCCTTGCGCAACACATTTCCTATCCACAAAAAGCCCAATCCGCCTGCACAAAAGCATCCGTACAGCCAGCCTTCGTGTACGGGGAAACGCACTTCACGCACGTAATCAGGGTTATAAAGCAAGCCTATTTCATCGCCCTCCTTCATGCCGATAGTCACATAGACCTCCTTCCAAGTATCCATCTCGCCGAACTCCGCCGTTTCATAACGCACATCGACCCGATGTTTCCACCGCATCTTGCGGTACTTATACACCCGTTCCGATTCTATTCTTTCCACCACTCCTCGGGCGGGAATCCAGTCTTTCAACACTATACCGAGCGATACCAACCCGCCTGCACCCAATATCAGCATCACAAATCCGATAAGGAAAAAAGCGATATAAGCCCTATCACGAAACGATTTCATAAGCTTCCGGTTTTTCAGATTCTCAGAAGCAAATATAAACAATAATAAGCAACGGACAAACATATTCACAGAGATATTTACAAGCATATATACCCTTTTCCACACACAAGACTGCATGGCCTTGCCGACACGAGCGGATGTTCCAAGAGTTTCATCAGGCAGAAACTACAGTTTCATCAAGCTGAAACTATAGTTTCAACAAGGAAAAACTTTAGTTTCACCTTACTGAAACTTCCTGAAACTATTATCGCTCCCACAAACCCATATAGTTGAAGTCCGCATAGCAACCATACTTATTCACCGGTTCAACTATATGTTATTCACAAGCCATAAGCATCCACCGGACGATTTCAACAGGGTTTTCAACCATCTATCCACCTTTTATCAACACACAATTTACCGGCATCGCCTGCCCTTTTTCTTCCCTTTCCTGCATTTTTTAAAAGTCTCCATTTGGTGCATATCCCGTCTTTTTCTATATTTGTAGGGCAAACCGCTAAATCGAAGACAAGATGAAAAAGCTATTTTTACTTTTGAGCATCGTTACGCTACTGGCATCGTGCGGGACATCCAAACAATTGACTCCTGCAGAAATCAAGGCGATGACCACGATACAAATCAACGAAAGTTATGATTTGGTCTTTTCTTCCACCGTATCGTTCCTGCAATCCCAAGGCTTCCTGATAACCAATGCAGATAAGGCAACAGGGTTCATCACCGCTTCCTGGCAAGAAGACAACAACCTCGCCATATTCTCCAAAATCTTTTTTGGCTCTGCTACAGAATCATCTACGGCACATACATCCGTCTTTATCCAAAAATTACGCGATGACCTGACCGAAGTGAAACTGACCCTTTACCAAGGCAAAGTTGAATCGGACCTGATAGGAGAATCGCAAACGGAAAGCAAAACCGTCACAAACAGCCTCGTAAGGAGGGCTGAGACCTACCAAAACTGGTTCGACGCACTGAAAAAAGAAGTGGAAAACCGCAAGGCATTGTTGCAACAATATTCCGGCGACTAATCGGCATCGCCCGTTTCTTTGCTCTTCTTCAAACTCTTCTGCCTCTAATACGTTGCAAATAAAGCGATTTCTTTGTATCTTTGCGCGGCTAATAATATAAGGTGTAAAATCAAAATCACAACACAATATCACAATGGAATACAATTTCAGAGAGATTGAGAAGAAATGGCAACAGAAGTGGGTGGAACAGAAAACCTACAAGGTTACCGAAGACGAATCGAAACAAAAGTTTTATGTTTTGAATATGTTCCCTTATCCGTCGGGAGCGGGACTTCACGTAGGACATCCGTTAGGATATATCGCCAGCGATATTTATGCACGCTACAAACGC
>CASDXG010000005.1 GCA_949285025.1 uncultured Bacteroides sp.
GTTTTTTGCTTATCGGTGCGAACCTTTAACCGATGATGTTGTTGTCAGCCATTTGGATGAAGGGATTGCGTTAGATGGGAAACCGCGCTTGGTTATCAGTGATCTACAGAAAAATGTTCGTTACAGCGGCTTTCCTACCGACTTGCATGGCGATTACAATTTGGTATCACTGCATGCTTTAAGGCGTTATGGCGATAACGTATTTTTTGTTCCTGCGTATAGAGAACAGGATACGATTTATTAGGTGACTCCAAATGGTGTTCTTCCTTATTATTATTTAAATGTTAAACGAAATGGGAACATAAAGGAGGAAGATAAAAATAATGTCGATAAATTCAATGAGAAGTTGGAAAGTTTGTCTGCCTATTTTATCGGCGATTTTGTAGAATTGAAAGACTATGCTATTTTTGGTCTATCAGAACCTCGTTCCTCATGGCAGCGTTTTGCCGTTTATTCCAAGGCAAAAAAGAAGTGTTACTACTGCACAGGCAATTATTTCGATGGACGACTTCGATTTGCGCTCAATCCTCGTTTCCCTTATCGGGATGATGTTTTTGTTACTTATGCGCAAGCTATCGAAGTAATGAAATTTAAAGATGAAATTTATCGTTTGTGCAAGAAAGAGGATGCCGAGGCTTTATTTGATGGTTTGACGGAAGACAGCAACCCTATATTGTTCTTTTATCGTGTAAAAATATGAAAAGGGTGTTTTAAACTAATTATAAAAAAACAATGCAGAAGCAATTTTTTACAATGACCGGGGCGATAGCCTTGGCATTGGGTTTAGGAATGAATGTTCAGAATTCTTTGAACGATTACGGAATCGGTTCGAACAAGTTGAGTGCCTATGTACTTGCCCAATCGTGGGGAAGTACCGGTGGAGATAGCTCCGGTCCTGTTTATTATGGAATGAGACCTCAACCTGTAAAAGTGAAATGTAAGGTTACGAATACATCGAGTGGTTCCGAAGGTTCTTCTTTCGATATATCGGGAGGCTTTTCTATTGGTATGGGAGGATGGACAGTAGGTGGTTCTGCTTCAAGTGGTAGCAGTACGGGAAGTTCCACATCAATAGAGACGGAGGAAACGTATGAGGCGGAACAGATAACTTGCATAGATGGCTATTCCGTAGAAGTTTGCCGTCCTTTTGACCCGTGCAATCCTAATTATTAATTAAATTAAAAGGAAATGCCGGGAGGCTTTGTTGTGTCCCGACATTTCTTGTAACCATAAAGAACAGGAAGATGAAAATAGATAAGACAATAGGTGTTGCATTGGTCTGTTTATTGCTTTCGGGTTGCGGCAACAAACAGTCTGGGCAAAAGGGTTCTTCCGTACAGACAGGTGTGCTTCCACAAAGTGATATCAGCCTGACAGAAATCAATATAGATATGGGCAACAAGGACGATGCATATCCTGCGGACAGCCTGTTTGAATTTGATTCGTTCATAAAGTTGGAGACAACGAACGACAATCTGATAGGAGACGTAGAAGATATACTGTTTCTGAACGATAAAATCGTTATAGAAGATAAAAAATATTCCAAAACAGTGACGGTTTACGACATGCAAGGGCGTTTCCTGACATCGGTCAGCAAGTTGGGTCCCGGTCCGGAAGAATATACTTCTTTGAATTATGTTTCAGTGAGTCCCGTAACGGGTATGATTCAGATTACGAACCCCGGTGGAGGTAAGGTCCTTTTCTACGATGAAAACGGGAGGTTTAGAGATTCCAAGAAAACACCTTTTTTCATGGAGAGTTATGAGCCGTTGGGCGATAAACTTGTAGTGGCACAAGACCCGTACGGCTTTCCATTGGACGGTGTAGAAGGGAAGCCCTGCATCATAGTAAGCGATTGGGAAGGGAATGTC
>CASDXG010000006.1 GCA_949285025.1 uncultured Bacteroides sp.
TAATGACAGCATTTTCACGAATCACATTATTATTCCCGATACAAGCCAGTGTATCTTCGCCTGTATATGCAAAGTCTTGAGGAACTGCAGCAATCACTGCACCCTGATATACCGTATTTTTATTCCCCATACGCGCACCGCTCAACACGCTTGCGTAAGGCATAATCACATTATCATCGCCTATTTCAACATTTTTGTCTATATAGGCAAACGGATGAATCGTAACATTGTTGCCAATCTTCGCTGAAGGGTCAACATAAGCTAATGGACTAATCATAGTTTTTAATTTATCAAGGTTCAAACAATTTCAATCTCTTCCTCCCCCTAAAGCACTATACAGAGATACGACAGCCTGCATGCGTTGGAAATTATCCGCAACTTCCGTCAACTGTGCATTCAGTAAACTCTGTTGAGCTGTCAGAATTTCCAAATAAGTAGCATCTGAACTTTGGAATAAAGCTTTCGTATACGTTACCGCTTTTTCCAATTGTTCGACTTGGTCACGGTCCTGCAAAAGTTTCTTATTCTGGGTTTCATACAAATATAAAGCATCGCTCACTTCCTGACCGGCCTCCAAAATAGTCTGCTGATAATTCATCTGAGCTATCTTTTCTTCGTTTTTCGATACCTTAAGATTAGCAATCAGTCTGCCATTGTTGAAGATGGGCTGTGCCAACGAAGCAATTGCACTTAAAATCACTTTTCCGGGATTAACGATTGCAGCACCGGCACTGTTCGTCCAACCCGCTGTTCCACTCAGAGTTATACTCGGATAAAAAGCGGAGCGTGCCTGGTTCGTTGTATAATATGCACTCGCAAGAGTCATTTCCGCAATCTTAACATCCGGACGATTTGCCAATAATTGCAAGGAAACCCCTACCGTAAAGTCTTCCGGCATAACCTGAGATTCCAATGTATTACGGTCAATCTGCTGCGGAGTCTTTGCCAGCAAAACACACAAAGAATTCTCCGTTTCACGCACCTGACGTTTTAAATCGAGTAAAGAAGCCTCAACCTGATGATAGACAGCGCGGGTTTGTGCTACAGCTGCTTCGTTCGCCATTGCAGCAAGCTTCATCGCCTCCATTGCACGAACGTTTTCTTTATAAATATCCACAGCTTCTGTAGTAATCTCTACCTGCTTGTCAAGCATCAATAAAGAATAATATGTATTTGCTATACCGCAAATAATTTGTGAACGTACGGCCTGTTGCGAATACTGGCTCTGCAAATAAGCAGCCCGTTCACCACGTTTCGCATTCAATAACTTTCCGAACAAATCAATTTCCCAGCTCGCAGCTACCGGCAACTGATAAGTTTTGCTTGTTTTCGATTTGTCAAAACTGCTCAAAGTTCCTTGCGGAGCAAGATTAAAAGACGGCAAATAAGCGAGCTTTGCTGCCGTAAGCATTACTTTAGCTTCTTCCACCCGCAATATTGCAGCCTGCATGTCTACATTATTTGATAAGCCTTCTTCTATCAAAGCCTGCAGTTTTGCATCACGAAAGACCTCCTTCCATGCCAGATTTCCAAAATTCGTTGTATCTGCAGCAACCAAAGTATCTGTGTCCGATACCGGGTCACGATAGATGCCTGAAGCATCTATCGTTTCCGGACGATCGTATGATTTATAGATGTGACAGCTGCTTACCATTGCAGTCAAACACATCATTCCTATAATTCCTATTACTTGTTTCTTCATTATTTCGTGTTGTTTTTTAAGGAATACTGTTCGATTTCTGATTCTACTTCACTGTCGTCAAGACTATCCCATTCTATCGGTTTGAATCTTTCCTGCAACCATTGGAATACCACGAACAATAAAGGTACTATGAAAATTTGGAAAATCATACCAATTAACATACCACCAATAGCCGAAGCTCCCAATGTTCTGTTTCCATGAGCACCAACACCAAAAGCAAACATCAACGGAAGTAAACCGATAATCATAGCTAATGAGGTCATTAAGATAGGTCGCAAACGAGCAGATGCGCCTAAAATTGCAGCCCAAGAAATACTCATACCCTGACGACGACGGTCAAGTGCGAACTCAACAATCAAGATAGCATTCTTAGCCAACAAGCCCATCAACATAATCAATGCGATTTGCATATAAATATCGTTGGACATTGTCCCTAAAATCATCTTCAATGCCGGGATACTTCCCAGTGCAGAAAAACCATTCACAAACAAGAAACTACCAAGCAAACCGCAAGGTATTGAAAGCAATACTGCCAACGGCAACAGATAACTTTCATATTGTGCACTCAACAACAGGTAAACGAAGACCAGACACAATACGAAGATAATTCCTGTTGTATTGGTCGTTTGAGCTTCCTCACGCGCCATACCTCCCAATTCATATCCGAAACCGGCAGGTAAGTTCTGGTTAGCAACCTCAGATATTGCCTGCAATGCCTGACCTGACGTGTAACCCGCAGCCGGAGAAACCATCACCTGAATGGAAGTATAAAGGTTGAAACGGCTGATAACGTCAGGACCATAAATCTTCTTCATAGAAACGAACTGTGAAATCGGAGCCATTTCCCCATCACTTCCACGTACTTTAATACCCTTCAATGATTCCAGATTCTTGGTCGCATCCGGTTCTGCCTGAATCATCACACGATACATTTTACCGAAACTGTTGAAGTTAGATGCATAAATTCCGCCGAAATAACCTTGCATGGTTGTCAATATATCACTTGGACTGATACCGGCTTTTTTACAAGCTGCCGCATCAATATCCAATTGATATTGCGGGAAACTCGGATTAAAGTTCGTGGAAGCAGAATTAATTTCCGGCCGTTTTTCCAATTCAGCAATATAATCATTTACCACTTGGAAGAAATGATCCAAAGAACCACCCGTCTTATCTTGCATATTCAATTCGATGTCTGTTGAAATTGAATATCCGGGAATCATCGGCGGAGCAAAGAATAATACCTGTGCATCCTTAAACAATTTCTGAGAACGCATAAACAGAGAAGCCACCACAATATCGGAACTTTGCTGAGTTGTTCTCTCTTCCCAGTCTTTCAACTTAATAATAATTGAACCATAAGAAGGACCTTGACCGCTACCGATGAAACTGAATCCGGAAATCACCGTACGTGATTCTACTGCCGGTTCAGCGGCAATCAAGCTATCGACCTTATTCAATACCTCACGAGCCCGTTCCTGAGATGTACCAGGAGGCAAGGTTACCGAACCCATGATCGTACCGGTATCTTCATTAGGTATCATTCCTGTCGGAGTAATATTCATAAAGACAATCAACAACACTATCACACCACCGACTAATCCTAATGACAGCCATCGTTTATGAAGGAAGAAAACTACTCCTTTTTTATACTTCGACAGCAATGAATTATATGAACGGTTGAAGGAATCTTTAAATTTATTTGTTGTCATTCCCGCCAATGCCAGAACACTAGCCGCAATTAATACAATGCATATAATAGGATGTTCTTCAAAACTGAACAAGCCGAAAATCATTCCCAAAATAGCTATTACTGTGAAAAGAATGACAATCTTCGGGTTCATCCATTTCCCGATAGCATTCGTATACCGGGCAATTAATATCTTACGTGACTCCTTATATGCCGTATCCATCCGTTCTTTCAGCGTAGATTCCTGGTTATGCGGTTTCAAGAACAATGCACACAATGCCGGAGAAAGCGTCAATGCATTCAATGCAGAAAAACCGATTGCAAGCGCCATTGTCAAGCCGAATTGCTGATAAAATGTACCGGCTGTACCACTGATAAAGCTAACAGGGATAAACACTGACATCATCACCAGCGTAATGGAAACGATTGCACCACCCAATTCGCTCATAGCATCGATAGAAGCTTCCTTCGTCGACTTATAACCTTGATCCAACTTTGCATGCACTCCCTCGACGACGACGATGGCATCATCCACGACGATGGCAATCGCAAGCACCATTGCAGACAAGGTAAGAAGGTTAATACTAAATCCTATTATCTTCAAAGCAAAGAATGTTGCTATCAATGCAACCGGTATGGCAATTGCAGGAATTAATGTAGAACGCATGTCCTGCAAGAAGATATATACCACAATAAATACCAGGATAAACGCTTCTATCAATGTCTTCACGACCTCGTGAATAGAAGCGAACAAGAAGTCGTTGGCACTTTGTGCTACATTTATACCCAAACCTTCGGGAAGATTTTTCTCATATTCGGCGAGCACTTTCTCCAAATTCTGAATCGTTTCTGTAGCATTCGTTCCGGCCATCTGATAAACGATACAGGAAACTGCCTTATGACCATTCACCGTATTGTTGAAATTATAGGTCAAACGACCAAGTTCCAATTCGGCCACATCACCCAAACGGAGGACCTCTCCATCCGGAAGTGCCTTTATCACGATATCACTAAACTCAGTCTCGCTTGACAAACGTCCCTTATAACGAATCGTATATTGGAATGATTGGTTTCCTCGTTCACCAAATTGTCCGGGAGCAGCTTCTATGTTTTGTTCAGCCAAAACCCCTGTAATATCGCTCGGAACTAATTTATATTGTGCCATCACGTCGGGTTTCAGCCAAATACGCATAGAATAATCGGTACCCATCACATTGGCATCACCCACACCGCTTACACGCTTTATCTCAGGAATCAAGTTAATACTTGCATAGTTCTCAAGAAACTCCACGTTATATTTATCTTCCTTATCATAAATAGAGAAGACCATCAACATAGAGGTCTGGCGTTTATAGGTTGTCACACCGACTTGTGTTACTTCGGCAGGCAGCAAACCTTGCGCCTGAGTCACACGGTTCTGGACATTGACCTGCGCCATATCCGGGTCTGTTCCTTGATTAAAATATACTGTAATACGCGCCGATCCGTTGTTTGTTGCGGTAGATTGCATATACATCATGTTTTCCACACCGTTTATCTGGTCTTCCAACGGAGAAATCACAGAATTCAACACAGCCTGAGCATTCGCTCCTGTGTAAGTCGCGCTTACAGAAACAGTAGGAGGCGCGATGTCCGGATACTGGGTAATCGGCAGTGTGGCAAGACCAATAATACCCAAAATCACCAACAATATGGAGATTACGGTAGATAATACCGGACGATTAATAAATTTATCTAGTCTCATTCTATACCTTATATATTATATAAAACGATAATTGTTCTTATCAATTAAATGCGGTTGCCAAGTTTCCCTCTCTTTGATCTTTCAAGGCTTGCTGATATTTGGCTTCTTTCTGTGCCGGAGTTATCGGAGTAATTTTCATTCCGTCACTCAGACGTGTAACACCTTCTACAGCAATTTTATCTCCGGAATTCAAGCCGCTAAGTACAATATAATTCTTTCCGTCATTCAAATCAGAAATATTGATTTCCGTATATTTCACCGTACTGTCCGGCTGCAACACGTAAACGAATTTCTTATCCTGAATTTCGACAGTTGCCGACTGGGGAACTAAGATCACATTTTCCATCGTGTAAGGGAATATTACATTCGCCATACCTCCGCTTCGCAGGATATTTTGCGAATTGGGGAATATCGCACGCATGCTCACCGATCCCGTTGTCTGATCGATAACGCCGCTTACGGCATCAATTTTCCCCTCTTCTCCATAAATACTTCCATCCGAAAGTTCCAGCTTCACCGAAGGCATTTTCTCCAATTGTTCTTTCAGAGTTCCACCGGCTTTTGTCAATGCCAGCAATTCTTTCTCCGTTAAAGAAAAATAGACATACATATCCTTAATTAGAGAAACCGTAGTCAACGGCTCTGCTACCGACGGGCTTACCAATGCTCCAATACGATAAGGGAATGTTCCGATTACCCCGTCCGACGGACTTGTTACCGTACAAAAATCCAAATTCTGCTTTGCTGCAGCATAAGAAGCCCTCGCTTGTTCCAGTGTAGCTTTAGCCGTCAACAGATTATTCACCGCTGTCTGATATTCAAAATCACTAATGATTTTCTGTTCATGCAATATTTTTTTCTGGGCTTCCGTCTCTTGCAACGTTGTAAGATTCGCTTTTGCCGATGCGACGCCGGCTACTGCCTGGTCATACGCAGCCTTATATTGCGTGGGATCTATTTGGAACAACGCTTGTCCTTTTCGGACGGTAGCTCCTTCATCCACACATAATTTCACAATAAACCCGGACACTTGCGGACGAATTTCAATATCCTGCAAACCTTTTATCGTTGCCGGATATTCTGTAGCCTGCATACTTGAAGTAGAAACGACCTCTTGTACCGCATACTCGTCATCACCCATTTTGGTAGCCTGACCGCCACAAGCAGACAAAACCGATACACCCACTGCAAAAAGGGCTATCCGACTTAACGAAAAACTTCTGTTTCTTTTTACACTCATATTCATATTACAACTAATTAATGTATTCTAATTATTATATATCCAACCATTCTTTCAATAGAAAACTTTTTTACCTTTCTAAGTTTTTCATGCAAATATAGAGAAAATTAGCTGTACGGTGGAAGCATATTAAATAAAAATAACTTTATTATAACAAAGTATATTAGCCAACGCAGCGCCGAAAATTCTTTTAAAGGCCATAGCCTACTGACTATATACACAAGAAAGAATTACCTGTTTATAGTTTTTTAACCCGTCAAACTATACGATTGTTATTTTATCTGTATTTTTGCGATGCATTTTTTAACCGTCATCACAAAAGAAAGGATGAAATATGACTAAAATAACAAAAGAAGCAGCCTTGTTATATCATTCGCAAGGCAAACCGGGAAAAATCGAAGTTGTACCCACTAAGCCCTACCAAACTCAAAGAGACTTATCGTTGGCCTACTCACCGGGCGTAGCCGAACCATGTCTGGAAATACAGAAAAATCCAGATACAGCCTATGACTATACAGACAAAGGCAATTTAGTTGCCGTCATTTCAAACGGAACAGCTGTACTCGGATTGGGAGATATCGGTGCAGTCAGCGGGAAACCCGTGATGGAAGGCAAGGGACTTTTATTCAAAATATACGCAGGAATTGATGTATTCGACATTGAAATCAATGAAAAAGATCCCGACAAATTTATAGAAGCAGTAAAAGCCATTGCACCAACTTTCGGCGGAATCAATCTGGAAGATATCAAAGCACCCGAATGTTTCAAGATAGAACAACGCCTGAAAGAGGAATTGGATATTCCTGTAATGCATGATGACCAACATGGAACGGCCATTATTTCAAGTGCCGGATTACTGAATGCATTGGAAGTTGCCGGCAAGAAGATAGAAGATGTAAAAATCGTTGTCAACGGAGCCGGAGCATCTGCCATTTCCTGCACCAAGTTATATATCGCATTAGGCGCACGCTTGGAAAATATTGTCATGCTGGACAGCAAAGGGGTTATCTCGAAATCAAGAACAGACCTTAACGAACAAAAGAAATTCTTCGCCACCGACCGGACAGATATCCACACGCTGGCCGAAGCCATTAAGGGAGCAGATGTATTTTTAGGCCTGTCAAAAGGGAATGTCCTTACGCAGGATATGGTAAGAAGCATGGCAAGTCATCCGATTGTCTTCGCACTGGCTAACCCGACACCCGAGATTTCTTATGAAGATGCAATGGCTTCACGTCCGGATGTACTGATGTCAACAGGACGTTCCGATTACCCGAATCAGATTAATAATGTAATTGGTTTCCCTTATATCTTCAGGGGAGCTCTCGACACACGTGCCACTGCAATCAATGAAGAAATGAAACTTGCAGCAGTAAAAGCCATCGCAAATTTGGCCAAACAACCCGTCCCGGATGTTGTAAATGCTGCATATCAGGTGAATAATCTCACTTTCGGTGCAAAATATTTCATACCAAAACCGGTTGATCCACGCCTTATCACGGAAGTTTCCATTGCGGTCGCCAAAGCAGCGATGGAATCGGGAGTCGCCCGCAAACACATCACAAATTGGGATGAATACAAGAATCACTTACGCGAGCTGATGGGACAGGAAAACAAACTCACCCGTCAACTATATGAAACGGCAAAACGTAATCCGCAACGCGTTGTGTTCGCCGAAGGAGGTCATCCCAATATGTTAAGAGCTGCAGTTGAAGCAAAAGCAGAAGGTCTTTGCCATCCTATCATATTAGGTAACGAAGAACGAATCGAGAAACTGGCAAAAGAACTCGACTTAAGCCTTGAAGGCATTGAAATTGTCAACCTCCGTCATGACCGCGAAGCTGAACGTCGTGAACGGTATGCCCGTATACTTTGCGAAAAGCGCGCACGTGAAGGAGCTAATTTCCAGGAAGCAAACGACAAGATGTTCGAACGCAATTACTTTGGCATGATGATGGTGGAAACCGGAGAAGCCGACGCTTTCGTAACCGGACTGTATACCAAATACTCAAACACTATCAAAGTAGCAAAAGAAGTCATCGGCATCCAACCGGGGTATACGCACTTCGGAACCATGCATATCCTCAATTCCAAGAAAGGAACGTTCTTTATTGCCGATACTTTGATTAATCGTCACCCGGATACCGGCACATTAACCGATATAGCCAAACTGGCCGATAAAGCCGTAAGATTTTTTAATCAGGAACCGGTCATCGCCATGCTTTCTTATTCCAATTTCGGTTCCGACACAGAAGGAAGCCCGGCTAAAGTCCACGAAGCCGTGGCAACCCTTCACAAAGAATTCCCGGAAATGAAAATCGATGGAGAAATGCAAGTGAAATTTGCCCTTGACAATACACTGCGCGATGAGAAATATCCGTTTACACGCCTAAAAGGACAAGAAGTGAATACGCTAATTTTCCCGAACCTCAGCTCGGCCAACGCTACTTACCAACTCATCCGCAACATGAGTGAAACGGAAGTAATCGGCCCGATTCAGATGGGACTTAACAAACCGATTCACTTTACAGATATCGAAAGTTCGGTACGCGATATTGTCAATATTACCGCAATAGCATGCATCGACGCCATCGTTGCAAAAAAAATAAAAAACAACTGATTCTCTATCATGCAGCCTCCGATGATGAACAACACCATTCGGAGGCTGTTTTTTATCCCCTACTTATGCGAAAACCGCTCACAAAATCGCAATGCATTGTTTTGGTTTTACTATGGGCATCTCTTTGTTTCATTGTAATCACAACCACACCACATGTCGATGGACCTCTTGTTGTCTCAATCATTATTTCAGGTGCATTAGTATTCATCCCCGTATACAAAGCACTGAGAAAGGACAATTAGACAAACATTTCAACACGTTTCATAGAAACAAATCAACTTTTTGACACAAATAAATCATTTTATCGCATTTAATGTTGCATAAATAAAAAAATATCTATACTTTTGCCAAAAAGAAGAACGAAATCATTTCAAACAATTAATTCTATAAGTTATGAACGCTGCAAAAGTCTTAGAAGATTTAAAAAGGAGATTTCCCAATGAACCTGAGTATCATCAGGCAGTAGAAGAAGTATTAAGTACGATTGAAGAAGAGTACAACAAACATCCCGAATTCGATAAAGTGAATCTGATTGAACGCTTGTGCATTCCGGATCGCGTATATCAGTTCCGCGTAACATGGACTGATGACAACGGAAACGTACGCACAAACATGGGATATCGCGTGCAACATAACAACGCTATCGGCCCGTACAAAGGCGGTATCCGCTTTCACAGTTCTGTAAACTTGGGCATTTTGAAATTCCTCGCTTTCGAGCAAACTTTTAAGAACTCGCTGACAACTCTTCCGATGGGTGGAGGCAAAGGCGGATCCGACTTCTCTCCGCGCGGCAAATCAAATGCGGAAGTTATGCGCTTCTGCCAGGCATTCATGCTCGAATTATGGCGTCATATCGGACCTGAGACCGATGTTCCTGCCGGTGATATCGGCGTAGGCGGACGCGAAGTAGGCTTCATGTTCGGTATGTATAAGAAACTATCGCACGAATTCTCCGGCGTATTGACCGGAAAAGGACGTGAATTCGGAGGTTCTCTCATCCGTCCGGAGGCAACCGGATACGGAAACATTTATTTCTTGCTCGAAATGCTGAAAACAAGAAATATTGATATAAAAGGCAAAACATGTCTGGTGTCAGGTTCAGGAAACGTAGCGCAGTATACAGTAGAAAAGCTAATCCAGTTAGGAGCAAAAGTTGTCACCATGTCTGATTCCGACGGATACATTTATGATCCTGACGGCATCGACCGTGAAAAGCTGGATTACATCATGGAACTGAAGAACCTCTATCGTGGACGTATCCGCGAATATGCAGAAAAATATGGCTGCAAATATGTAGCAGGTGCCCGTCCATGGAATGAGAAAGCCGATATCGCTCTTCCATCGGCCACACAAAATGAAATCAATGGCGACGATGCAAAAGCCTTAATCGCCAACGGAGTGTTCGCGGTTTCCGAAGGAGCCAACATGCCTTCTACGCCGGAAGCCATCCGTGTATTCCAGGATGCTAAGATACTTTACGCACCGGGCAAAGCAGCCAATGCAGGCGGCGTGTCTGTATCGGGACTGGAAATGACACAAAACGCCATTAAATTAAGCTGGAGCCAGGAAGAAGTGGATGAAAAACTGAAGAGCATCATGAAAAATATCCATGCGGCTTGCGTACAATATGGTACGGAACCCGACGGATACATCAACTACGTAAAAGGCGCAAATGTGGCAGGTTTTATGAAAGTAGCCAAAGCCATGATGGCACAAGGCATTGTCTGATCCCTGCAAACATCAGCATAAATTAAAAAATCCGTGCGGCATTTCTCATGCTGCACGGATTTTTTTATCCGATAATATTTGTTACTTTTGCAACGTATAACCTTTTTACATAGGAACAAAACAATGAAACTAAAAAAAATCTTCATCGGCTTTATTGCCTTTTTACCAGCAATGCTTGCCTCGTGCATACAGGATGAAGCACTCAATGTCGAAGCCGCAATCGACGACATCAGCGGAGAAAACATCCAACTGACATCCATCGACCACATAAGAAAAGAAGTTGAGATTTATGTACTCGACGGTACTGACATATCCCGACAGGAATTAAATTTCGCACTGCCCGAAAATGCCACAATAAAAGCAGACAATCAGGAAAGCACAGACCAGCCGCCTCTATACGACTTCAGTCAGAACAGTTTACGAAGATTTACCGTAACGGCAGAAGACGGAAGCACAACGGCTTCTTACTTTATCCGCATAAACAAAATAGAACTCCCCACAAAATATTCATTCGAAGAGCTGAGAGCCGTAACTCCATACAACGTCTTTTACCTGACCAACGCATCGGGCATCATGCAATGGGCAAGCGGAAATCCCGGATATGAACTATGCGGAATGGCACTGAACGACATGCAGTATCCCACCGTACAGGTTCCCATAGGGAAAGAAGGCAAAGGTGTCAAACTGACCACGCTCAGCACCGGAAGCTTCGGACAGCCCATCGGCATGCCTATTGCCGCAGGAAACCTGTTTGTCGGTTCGTTCGATGTACAAAATGCGGTATTGGCACCACTGGAAGCTACGCATTTCGGCTTTCCATTTACCAAACTTCCCACAAAAATGACCGGATGGTTTAAATATAAAGCCGGCGAGACTATGACAGGGAAAGACGGGAATGTAATACCGGGAAAGAAAGACCGAGGCGATTTTTATGCAGCCCTTTATGAAGCTCCAACAAGCGATTTTTCATTGGATGGCGATATTTTTCCCAACGGAGAAAGCATAGATGAACACATTGTCCTCATGGCACGCATACCGGAAAACCAAATGATTGAAACCGACCAATGGACATATTTCGACTTGGATTTCACACCGCAAAACGGAAAGACCGTCGATAAAGAGGCGCTGAAAAACGGAAAATACAAACTGGCCATCGTATTCTCTTCCAGCATTATGGGTGCCTATTTCGAAGGTGCGGTAGGAAGTGAGTTATGGATAGACGAGGTAGAAATAAAATACGAAAACTAAATTTTTAAGAAACAATGAAGAAGAAATATATACTTGCACTGACTGCATTATGCTGCAACCTCGGCCTTATGGCACAAACATTGAATTCGGAGCATAAAGGACTGCTATGGTCTTCACTGCACGGACTGGATTATGAATTTAAGGCCGGCGTGAATATAGGAGGGACATCGCCGTTGCCTCTGCCCGAAGAAATCAGAAGTATTGATGGTTTCAAACCGGGCCTTGCCCTCTCCATCGAAGGAAATGCCACAAAATGGCTGGGTGTGAAACAAAAATGGGGAGTAAGTGTGGGACTGCAGCTCAGCCAGAAAAAAATGACTACCGAAGCTACTACGAAAAACTACGGAATGGAAATATTCAGCGATACGGGAGGCAAGATTCAAGGGCTGTGGACAGGCGGTGTAAAAACCGAAGTGAATTTGTCGTACCTCACGATTCCAATCTTAGCCAACTACAAGATTGGTGAGCGATGGAAAGTATCGTTCGGTACATATTTATCGTATATGATGAACGGAGATTTCTCCGGACACGTATATGAAGGCCATCTGCGTACGCCAAATGCAACGGGAAGCCGCGTAAACTTTACAGGGAACAATATCGCGACCTACGATTTCTCTGATGAGCTGCGCCGCTTTCAGTGGGGACTGCAAGCCGGAGGTGAATGGAAAGCCTATAAACATCTGAACGTACACGCCGACCTCACTTGGGGACTGAACGATATCTTTCAGGACGATTTCAATACAATTACCTTCGCCATGTATCCCATCTATCTGAACTTAGGATTCGGATACCAGTTCTAAACGTCCCGTTCTTTACAGGAAAAGCCGACCGACTATAATAAAAATATCCCGAAGAGTTTTGCAACCCTTCGGGATATTTCTTTATATAGACCGGAGATTATTCTACAACTTCCGCTGTTTCATCCCCTTCAAGACCGATGCTACCCTCGTTTTCTATTGTCACCTCATCAATCCACAATGTGCTTCCTACAGCGGCATTGTAAGCGGCTCCGTCTTCACTTGCCGAGAAGATTACGGCAAACTTATACATCTTCGTCGGATCGTAATCCTTTTTATACTCCAGATTAAGCTCGAATTCTGTCCAGTCCGTCACGGTATTGGCATCAGTCATCTTTGCCATTGCCACAATCTTATCCGAGCTATAGACGTTATTCCCATCTAAAGTCTCATCTTCGTTTTCCACTTCATAGAGAATAGCCGATAATGCACAAGCATCTGCTCTATCGGGATTCAACGTACTTCCTTCGTAAAAATCCGTACCCGGCGTATATTTATAATATCCTTTTACCTTTAAAGGCTTCTTGTCGTACACGATACCGAATTTGGTCGATTTCATTGCATCGCCTTCTGTTACCGCAGAGAAAGCATTGAACGTACCGAGAAACATTGATCCGGCCGTAACCTTAGGAACAGGAGTACCCATAATTGTTCCACCCTGCGTATCGATAGATTGTAACAAAGCGGCTTTCCCTTCGAGCCCTTCATCTTCTCTAATTGGCATAGGGCCATCATAAGTAATTCCGGCCATACCTCCGAATGCCTTAATTAAAGAAACTGCAGCATTACATGTAGCCCAACCTTCAGGCTCTCCACTGGAAGACCATCCTTCAAAAGAATACACAGACATATTTCCGGAAACGGAAACTTTCCATTCAGCCACCGTGCCGTCTTCAGCCGTTACAGTGTAAGTTACCACTTTTCCGTTAGAGAAATCCTGTGCCACACCGCTGGCGGGAGTCACCGTTGCGCCTTTGGAAATTTCAAAAGTCGGCACCAGTATAGCCAGATGTTCGGCTTTGGCAGTATCGGCAACAACAAAAGTAACCGTCTTGCTTGCCGCATCGATTACCGGTTCACCGAGAACCAATGAGTCGACCAACGCAACTTCACGGTCGAAAACAAACGATGTAATCTCTGCCGCACTGCTTTCATTTCCAGTCATTTTATCGCCGGCATAAATTACTTTTACAGTATAGTTTACCGAATTTCCGGCAAGTTTTACATTATCTATATCCAAATCAAGATCTAATCCTCCGTCAGAGAAAGTCCCTTCTGCAGCAATATCGGCAGCAAGCACACCCGTTACATCCATCGTTGTAGATGCAGTAAACCCGTAAACGCCCGCACTTGTCTCCACCAATTGGCAATTGTTCAGGTTAATCGTTCCCAAGTCCAACCCCATAAAAGAGAAGTTGGTAATCTGAAGATTTACGGAAGCCTCTCCGGCTTTCGTTACGGTTATAATCTGCGAAGCCACCGTTCCTGCCGGTGTAGAAGTACCGCCTTCCATAACCAAACTTACATCCAACCCGCCTTTATACTTTCCGGCGATTTCCTCGTCTACGGGAATTGTAGGAGTTTGCGGCTCATCATCATCGCTACATGCCGTAAACAACGTTACCGTACACAATACGGCAAACAAATACAACAACAAATTCTTTTTCATTTCTTTCATTTTATTTGTTTAATTAATATTCCGGTGCATGCGTAATGTCGCGTTACACAGATGCACAGTTCATCTTATTTTTCCGGGCCAAAGTAACAACCTTTTGCAAAATTCCACAAGGTCTATTTTTATTATTTCTATTCTATTTTTTCAATTAACCTCATAAATTTATATCATAACCCGCTGATTCACGCAGAATGAGGGGTTGTTTTCATAAAAATGATTCGTCATTTTTTAAAATTGTCGTTATCTTTGCAGACAAACATCCTAATCTTTCAAACAATGGAAAAGGAACTTCCCAAAATAGACTTCCCCGAAGAATGGGTCATCGGCACAGGTATCAGCAAGGAGCTGCTAAGCCTTTACACAAATTTTCCCTGCCGGCTGAAAGCCGAAATGTTTATTCTGTGCATGGAAGGCGAGATAGAGGCATCTGTCAACCTGAACCGCATATCGGTACATGCCTACGATTTCGTGACCATCATGCCGGGAAGTATTTTTCAGATACACCGTATTGAAGGAAATCTGCGCATCTATTTCGGCGGATTTTCCTCAAAATACATCGAACAGACCAATTTCTCCCGTTCGTCTATCGATACCTTATACGTCACATTAGGCAAACCGGTCTTTTCTTTAAAACCGAAAGGCGCCGAACTGCTGGAAGAATATTTCAAGTTCCTGATGAAGCTTTATGCTTTTTTCGCCCCGCATACACGTAATATGATTACACCTTATTTATATAATAACATACATGCCGGCATAACCGCCATGTATCATAACAAGCCGGAAGAGAAAAATCCTGCATCGAAAGGCGAACAACTGAGCAAGAACTTCACGCAGCTTGTCATGCAAAACTACAGCAAGATACGCAACGTGTCGTGGTATGCAGAAAAACTCGGCATCACGCATGCGCATCTTTGCACCACCGTCAAACAAACAACCGGAAGCACCTGCGTGGATATTATCGCACACATGGTAATCATGGATGCGAAGTCGCAGTTGAAACTTACCAACCTTTCCATACAAGCCATTTCAGACTCGCTGAACTTTGCCAACATGTCTTTCTTCGGAAAATACTTCAAACGCTACACGGGAATGAGTCCTTTGGAGTACCGTAACAACGGATAGCCTCTCAAACCGGCAGTTCCACAACTCCCAGCTTCTTCTTCCCGTCCATCTTCACCGTCAGCGGATGTTCGAAATGCACCCAACGGATAAATTGGGTTTCCTCCACAGCCGGCATGGCGTTCAGCAATTCCTGATTGTAAATCCCATCGTTCATGTATGAATTAACCGTGAAATATCCTACGCCGAACGAGGTGAGATTCTGGAAGAAATGAGTTCCCTGACTGGGGTCGACACGATAATTCGTCAGACCGGCCTCCACAATTACGCGGGCCGCCGAAATATTCGGCCATTTTACCGGAATTCCAAGCCACGTATCGCTGCTACCCCATCGGCCGGGGCCCACGAGAATATAATGCTTTTCCGCTTCGAGAAAACGCCGGTTCAGCTTTTCTATATCATAAGCAATCAGCTGATTGTTCGACGCAGAATAGTTTTCTGTCTTCACATAAACCACATCCTGAATATCTTCCATCACCCCTTGTCCCAGCGAATTTCCGCTTTTCAGCAACAAACGTTCGTCGGGAATAGCGGTCAGGTCTTCGGAAAGATTGGCTTTTATATCGACCATCGGCCGTATTTGCAGCAAATAAAAAGCCCCTTTCTTGGTTTGTGCGTCCAGATTTACGGCAAACTCTATCTCCACAGGCCGCCGCATCTCTCCCTGTCCGTACCCTTGAACCAGACGCAATATCTTCGCCAACGGGAAAACATCGTGCTGCAAAATATTGGCAAACGTAATCAATTTCCTCCCTCCCGGATAAATCCCGTCACGAATCACCATGTCATACGGGTCATAAGTCGAGGCAATATAAGTGAGCGAGCCATCGGCTTCGGCCTCCTTCACCGGCAACTTCAGCAGATTAAAACCGTCATCAAGAGAAAAATCCTGCCCGTTGTTTTCCAAGTCGAGTGCGTAGAACCGGGTCTGAGTCTCGCGTAAAGCAATCTCCATGTCACTCGTCTGCAGCACTTTGTCCGGGTGATACGGACACATACGTAACGTCAGACCGCCATCGACAATGTATTTCCCCAAACCAAGAGCAAGGCTCACTGTCCCTTCCTCTGCCAGCTCATCATTTATAGGATAGTAATTGACCGAGCGGGCGACGCCGGAAATGGAAGGATAAAAACGGTTTCCATACTGCGTTCCGATTACTTCCTGTAAGATAACCGCCATCTTTTCCTGATCGATTACATTGCTTGTTGCCTGCATATAAGCCTTACTGTCCTTATAATATACCGAAGCATATACCCCTTTTATTGCGTCGCTCAGCATACGAAGCATCTCATATTTATCCTCTAAGTACGGAATCATGTAAGTAGAATATATCCCTGCAAAAGGCTGGTAATGCGAATCTTCAAGCAAACTCGACGAGCGTATGGCTATAGGAGACTTCACCACATCAAAGAATGCAAAGAAATCTTCCACCAGACGGTCCGGCAACTTTGCCCGCAGAAAAGCCCGCAGTATGGCCTCATCACTCGCATTGCTTAGGGCTATTTGATACAGGCAATTCGTTTCCATAAACTCATCAAAGATATCGGTACACAGCACGACTGTTTTCGGTACTCCCACAGAAGCATTGTCAAAATCATCGAATTCGGGATGACGCTTCACCATGTTATCAATAAATGCCAGGCCACGTCCTTTTCCTCCAAGCGAGCCGTCACCTATACGGGCGAAGTGCGAATAGCGGTCGAACCGTTCCCTTTTAAACACAGCCACGACCCCCTGATTCTTCATCTTGCGATACTTGACAATTGCCTCGAAAATAATCTGACGGTGAGCATCAATATCCTGTAATGAATCCCACGTGATTTGCTTCAAGAACTCAGCAACAGGGAAAATTGCACGCGAGTAAAGCCAGCGGGAAACATGATTCCTTGTAATATGATAAAGCAATGAATCGGCCGGAACGGAGAAGATAACATTTTGAAGTTCCTTCAGATTATGCACACGGGCTACTTCTTCCATTGTTTTCGGATCGCGGAAAATAAAGTCGCCGAAACCGAAGTTTTCCGAAACAGCTTCCCGCAAATCAAGATTCATCTTCTTTGAATTCTTATCTATAAAATGAGCCCCTAACCGGGATGCATAGACACGGTTCGTCTCCTCCGCCGACTGCAGAATCAAAGGAATGAAAGGGTCGTTTTTACGAATCTCCGTCAACAGTTTGATGCCTGCCAACGGGTCCTGTACTCCATCCTTAGGGAAACGGGCATCCGTTATAATACCCAACGTATTATTCCGATACTTCTCATATAAATCCATCGCCTCTTCATAAGAACGCGCCAGCACAATTTTAGGGCGCCCCCGCATCCGAAGCGTACGTTGATGCTCATTTAATGCCTCAGTTGCGAACTCCTGGCTCTGACGAAGAACGAACTTATATAAATCAGGAAGCACGGATGAATAAAAACGTATCGAGTCTTCCACCAGCAAAATCATCTGCACACCGACCTCTTTCACATCGTGTTCCAGATTCATCTTGTCCTCGAGCAACTTAATTATCGACACCAAAAGATCGGTATTCCCCAGCCAACAGAACACATACTCGAAGATGCTCAGGTCTTCATGCTCCATTCTTTCCTTTATTCCGTGCGAAAAAGGAGTCAAAACAATCAGCGGAATATGCGCGTAATGTTCCTTTATCTTTCTTGCTATATCGAATGTGTCACTATTATCCGAGCCGGGCATGCAAATCACCAAATCGAACGTTGTATTGCTTAACTGCTTCCATGCTTCTTCCTCTGTCGAGACCTGTGTAAAGCGAGGCGGATATCTTAAACTAAGATTCATGTATTCGATAAAAATCTTCTCATCGATACGTCCGTCATCCTCCAGCATAAATGCATCATAAGGATTGGCAACCAACAAGACATTGAAGATACGCTTTGTCATCAGATTCACGAATTGCGTATCCTTAAAATAGAGCTGATTCAATTTTAATTTGCTGAGCATCGCACATAAATTAACGTTGTTTTACCCAACAAAATAAGTTATTTTTAGCGGTTTATGCAATTCTTTTACATAAAAGACGGTATTCTTTTATACAGAAAGTGGCCGGCTATCAGGAAAAAGGCGGGGAGATTTTTGACATATTACCATGCATTAACAAAAATAGGACTTCGAAATTTGCTTTTTCACGCCGGAATCACTACCTTTAACTCAATAAATATATTCTTTTGTCAAACCTTTTAATCGGAAATGTTATGCGTATCAATCAAATCATGGCATCGTTAGAAGCCAAGCATCCGGGCGAAACAGAATACCTGCAAGCGGTAAGAGAAGTATTGCTTTCCATAGAGGAAGTGTATAATCAACACCCGGAATTCGAGAAAGCGTCCTTAATCGAGCGACTGGTTGAACCCGACAGAATCATCATATTCCGCGTGCCTTGGACAGATGACAAAGGAAAAGTTCAAGTAAATCTCGGTTATCGGGTTCAATTCAATAATGCAATCGGCCCATATAAAGGCGGCATCCGGTTTCATGCATCTGTAAATCTGTCTATTCTGAAATTCTTAGGTTTTGAACAAACATTCAAGAATGCACTGACGACTCTCCCGATGGGCGGAGGAAAAGGCGGTTCGGATTTTTCTCCGCGCGGAAAAAGCGATGCGGAAATCATGCGTTTCTGTCAGGCATTCATGCTTGAACTCTGGAAACACATAGGGCCGGAAACTGATGTTCCGGCCGGCGATATCGGTGTAGACGGAAGAGAAGTCGGCTACATGTTCGGCATGTACAAGAAACTTACCCACAAATTCAATGGAGCATTTACCGGAAAAGGATTGGAATTCGGAGGTTCCCTGATCCGTCCTGAGGCCACAGGTTTCGGAGGCCTGTATTTCGTCAAACACATGCTTCACGAAAAAGGGCTCGATATAAAAGGAAAAACGGTGGCAATCTCGGGCTTCGGGAATGTAGCATGGGGAGCTGCAACCAAAGCAACACAACTGGGAGCAAAAGTAATCACGCTGTCCGGTCCGGATGGATATATCTATGATCCGGATGGCGTAAGCGGAGAAAAAATCAATTACATGCTCGAACTTCGAGCATCGGGAAACGACGTTGTTGCACCTTATGCAGAAAGATTTCCTACGGCGACCTTCGTCGAAGGGAAACGTCCATGGGAAGTAAAAGCCGATATTATCCTTCCTTGTGCCACACAAAACGAACTGAACGAAGAAGATGCACGCAACATTATAAACAATCAGGCGCTATGCGTAGGAGAAATCTCTAACATGGGATGCACACCGGAAGCCATCGATCTGTTCATAAAACACCGAATCATGTACGCTCCCGGCAAAGCAGTCAACGCAGGAGGCGTCGCGACATCCGGACTGGAAATGAGTCAGAATGCCATTCATCTCAGCTGGAGTGCAGAAGAAGTAGACAACAGACTGCACACTATTATGAATAACATTCATGAACAATGCGTGAAATACGGAACGGAACCCGACGGTTATATCAATTACGTAAAAGGAGCAAACATCGCAGGCTTCATGAAAATTGCCCATGCCATGATGGCACAAGGCATCGTATAAACCGACAGATTCATAAAAGGACAAATACATCTTAAAAGTTTAAAGCGCCGGGCTTTTAAAAACAAGCCGGCGCTTTTTCGTTTTTTAACAATCACAAGCGTGAACAAACGGCCCCAGAAAACGTTATAAATTAAACAAATTCTTCCTTATATGAAGCACTTCTTAGCCAATATATCCGTAATGCTGCTCCTTTTCTGCGGATGCGATTCCCAGTTGCCGGAAACAAAGAACCAGACATCTGTCACTATACAAGGCAACGAATATACATCTTTTAGAACAAACACCCCTTCTCGTACAACCGACTATCGCAATCTTCCCGAAGGAAGCCGGATCACATTCTTCAGCAAAGGAGGCCTCATCGTCTCAGGAGAAGCACTTACTTACACACAAGGGAAGTGGTGCGGAGCACTTCCTGACAGGTGGAATTCCGGTAAAGAAAATGCCGAAATAACAGCTTACTACCCGGCATTAGAAGAAAATTTTTCCATCTATGAAACCAATGGGCTGCTAAAAGACATCCTGACATGCCGACAATCCGTCCCGCACGGAGAAATCATCCGACTGAACTTCAGCCACCTTTTCTCTCAAATAACAGTACAAGTCAGCCCTACAATCAACAGTACGTTACACAGTATTCTGTTCACTCCTTCTAAATCTATCCGCTCTTTAACACCGGAAAACGGAGAACTTATTTACGACTCTATCGCCGGTCCATCCATACAAATGGACAATCTTTCTGACGGGAACTACACTTTTCTGATTCCACCCGCCGAAAACATGCATATTGACATCCACATAGAGACAGATAACGGTGTAATACAGTCACAAATATCCTCACATAATTTCCAAAGCGGACGGCATTATATTTGCCAGATGAAATCGGCTTCAGAATCTATCGGGATTTATACGGCAGAAGACTTCATTGCCTTTACACACCTAATAAACGGAGAAGCCTATGAAAACCGTACGTTAGACGAATTCGGTTCCGTTATCAACGGAAAAATGACATATCGTTTACAACAGGACATCAGATTCACTGAAGAAGAATGTGCCCGTCTTTTACCCATAGGATTATATCTTAAGAATTCAGAAAAGGGCTTCGATGACATATTCGACGGGCAAGGACACACCTTGTCCAACCTGACAATCCACACATATTACAATGCCCTATGCAGCGGTCTGTTCGGATATATTACAACAAACGGTACGGTAAAGAATCTCACCGTTGCCGATTCCCGCTTTGCAACCGATGGATACAGCAGCAAATATATCGCATTATTTATAGGCAAAAATGACGGACTTATTGACAGATGCAGGGTAATGAACAGCACAATCGAATTTACAAAAGCGGAATATGCCGGAGGCCTTGTCGCCGTAAATACCGGGACAGTCAGAAACAGTTCCGTCACAAATGTATCGATAATCGCAAAGGAACTTTGGGCAGGAGCCTTAATTCCTGTCAACTATGGCAATATAAAAAATTGCTATGCGGCAGAATGTAATCTCAAAGAAACAGCAGAAAGCGGCGGATTATGTCATACATTTGACCAAAAAGGTTCTATTGAAAACTGCTACGTATACAGTATCGTTAATGGGAAAAGTTCGGGAGAATTGATTTTCAACGGAGTGTCAGGCACGATACGAAACTGTTATTACGACAAAAAGAGGGCAGCTATCAACTCTAAAGGCAACCTTGTCACAGGGAACCTGCTCCATTACAACCCGGATTCATGGGAGCTAAACAACGGAAACTTGCTGTTGGACATACTGAATGAATGGGTAGAGACAAAAAATCTTACTGCAATTCCCAATGATACTTACGCAAAATGGAGTGACAAAAACGCCCCTCCACTGACCCATGTGCTGCAAGAATAAAAATTTAGCTTAGAGCTATTATACATTTTTTTAATACTCTTTTCCACGTGCTTCATGAAAATATTGTATTTTTGTCACAAACAAGTCAGTATGGAAAAGAATAAGAAATTAATTATCATCATAGCCACTCTCGTTGTAGTGGCCGTTGCCTTGTGTATCTTAACTGTAACTCAGTACCAGCAGAACCAGGAAATGAGCGAACTTTTCGCCATTGAGAAAGAAGAAATGGAGAATGAATATAGTACATTCGCCACGCAATATGATGAATTGCAAATACAAATCAACAACGATTCTCTGCGGGAAAAGCTGGAAAGCGAAAAGTTAAAGACCCAACGATTACTGGAAGAACTCCGACAAGTAAAAAGCAGTGATGCGGCAGAAATCACCCGATTAAAAAAAGAATTAAAGACCGTTCGCGCCGTATTAAGAACATATGTTATTCAAATCGATTCACTGAACAGACTGAATGAAGCCCTTACAAAGGAAAATATAGAAGTAAAAAACAAATATAATGTAGCGACACGCCAGATAAGTAACCTGACAGCCGAAAAAAAAGATCTAAACGAAAAAGTCTCACTGGCTGCACAACTTGACGCGACCAACATCACAGCTCTTCCCATGAACAAGCGTGGAAAGAAAGCAAGAAAGGTGAAAGATGTAAAGAAAATCGCGATTTCTTTCACCATCGTCAAAAACATTACCGCCGAAACCGGAAACAAAACAATATACATCCGCATAACCAAGCCGGACAACAGCGTATTGACAAAAGGAAATACCACGTTCCCGTATGAAGATAAAGAAATTGCTTATTCCATCAAAAAGTATATTGAATACACAGGAGAGGAACAATCTGTAACGGTTTATTGGGATGTAGAAGAATTCCTGCCTGCAGGAAATTATAGCATTTATGTCTTTGCCGATGGAAACATGATCGGCCAAAACTCTTTCGAGATGGATTAAACAACCATCTTCATCACGCCATACAATGAGAAAATTCCCTATATCCATCGCCATAAGCCTAATCACCCTACCGGGATTATTCGTATCCTGCGGAGAAGACCGCTCGGGAGAATATTATGCACTTATTGCTCCTAAAACATGGATATACGATACGATGCAGGTGAACTACCTGTTCTATGAAGACCTGCCTGCCGAAGAGAATATTAATTTTTTCCTAAAACCGCAGGAATTCCTCTCCGCGATTGCCTCACCAAGAGACAGAAAAGGCAATGTCCTTTTCTCGCATATCGACTCAATAAACGCGGCCCGCAGTGCAGAAGAAAAGCCAAGTTTCGGTATCGAAGGAATAACTACACGCACCGCCAACGGGAGTTATGCAATCAGAATATTATACACACAACCAAATTCTCCGGCAACCGATCCCGGGATTGAACTGAAAAGAGGGGATTGGATTATCGGAATAGATAATCAACGAATTTCATCAAACGATTACACAACCTACATTAAAGAGCCGACCGAACCGCATTCATTTATCATCGGAAGCTATAACGGGAATGATTTCGATACGCTACGCACTACAGAAAATATAATTCCCCGCATTGTAGAGTCTCATAATTTATTCCATTCCACAGTAGTTTCTACAGGAAACAAGAAAGCCGGATATCTGCTATATAATGAATTCGGAGAAAATGACGGAGAAGAACTGCAGACAACGTTAGCAAACTGGAGCAGCCAGAATATAAACGATATTATACTTGACCTGCGATATAATACAGGAGGTTACCTTGAAACCGCGCAAATACTGGGAACATTGATCGCTCCGCAGGAAGCCATCGGACAGACTTTTCTCGATCTGATTTTCAATGACAAGCTCAACCGGAAAGAAACGTTGCTATTTGATGCAGCCCTAGCCGGGAATCGGCCGGATCTGCCCTACGAACATCTTTACATCATAACAGGAGAAAATACAGCATCGGCGTCAGAAGCTTTGATAAACAGCCTGAAACCTTATCTGGGAGAACTCCTCGTACAGGTGGGAAGTACCACTTTCGGTAAAAATGTAGCCCAAGAGAAATTCACAAATCCCCAATATCCTGAAGTAGAATTATGGCTGACAACCTGTTATCTGGCCAATGCCGACGGGTATTACGATTACTATACAACCGGACTTTTACCGGATTATGAGCAGACAGAAGACTACAGCGGAGACCTCGGAGAATTCGGCTCTCCAGAAGAGCCCTTGCTACAAACTATTATAACACACATCGAAACCGGGAATTTCCCGGCAATAGATACTCCTGAACTCCCCGAGTATTTATCAGAAAAAACGAGACATTTTTCTCAAAAGCTGCCGGTCATTTACAACTCCATAGCCGAAAAACCTCATACCACAAAGAGATAATTATAAAAAACAATCTTTCTCGTTTTTTAATATCCCACTTTTACGTTTATATCTTATCTTTGTTTGTTGCTTAAATTACTTTCAACACTAAAGCATTTTAGCATGAAAAAAATTCTGATTTTCATCATTCTATTTACGGCTGCACTTGGAAGTCATGCCCAACGCATACTGAACATTGACAGTTGCCGCTCCCTTGCTCTTGAGAACAACAAAGAACTGCATATCACACAAGAACAAATAAATGCTGCAAAATATCAAAGGAAAGCCGCTTTCACAAACTTTCTACCCAAAATAGATCTGACGGGAAGCTATATGCATACCCAAAAAGAAATCTCCCTATTAAGCAATGAGCAAAAAGGACTTATCGGCAATATTGGAACAACAACCGGTGCACAATTGGAACAAATGTTTGCGGGAATCACGGCAAGTAATCCTTTTATCGGGACAATTCTCCAGCCGCTAATTCAACCGCTAAGCGCATCTTTGGACAATGCAGGCCAGAATCTGGTTGATGCCTTACGCACAGACACACGTAATCTCTACATAGGTGCGGCGACTTTAACCCAACCTATCTTCATGGGAGGGCGGATCATTGCCTATAATAAAATCACCAAATATGCGGAACAGTTAGCCCGCTCACAGCATGCAACCGGCATGCAGGACGTCATTCTTAATACCGATTTAGCCTACTGGCAGGTAATTTCATTGGTAAACAAGAAAAAAGTTGCCGAAAGTTTCCTTCAGTTAGTAACAAAATTAGACCAAGATATCGACAAAATGATTCGCGAAGGTTTGGTCACCAAAGCAGACGGACTCAGCGTAAAGGTGAAAGTTAATGAGGCAGAGATGACATTAACACAGGTAGAGAACGGGCTGAACTTGTCGAAAATGGTACTATGTCAACTGTGCGGATTACCACTCGACAGCGATATCCGCCTCAGCGATGAAAACATGCAAAACCTTCCTCTGCCAAATTCATATACAGAAGGTAATGTAAACACCGCACTTGCCAACCGGGAAGAATTAAAAAGCCTGGAACTCGCATCGAAGATTTACAGACAAAAAGTAAATGTCACACGTGCAGATTTCCTGCCCTCTATCGGATTATCTGCAAACTACCTGACAACCAACCCCTCATTACTGAACGGATTCGAGAAAGAGTTTCACGGGATGTGGGGAATCGGCATCAGCGTAAACATCCCGGTTTTCCACTGGGGAGAAGGAATATATAAAGTAAAAGCAGCCAAAGCCGAAGCCAATATTGCACGCTATCAGCTGGAAGATGCCAAAGAAAAAATTGAATTACAAGTCACACAAAACTCATACAAAATACAAGAAGCTGCAAAAAAACTGGCAATGGCTGAAAAAAACATGGAAAAAGCGGCAGAAAATCTGCGATATGCCAACCTGGGCTTTAGAGAAGGAGTTATCCCGACAAGCAATGTCCTTGAAGCACAAGCGGCATGGCTTTCTGCACAATCCAGTAAAATCGATGCTCAAATCGACCTGAAAATGAGCGAAGTTTATCTGAATAAATCAATGGGTATTTTAAAATAAACAAGACATATGGCGGAAAAAACACAACGAAACAACATGATATTGGCACTCATTGCACTGGTTGCTGTGATTGCAATTGTGAGTATCATCGGATTCCTCACGCTGGGGAAAGGACCGGAAATTATACAGGGACAGGCTGAAGCTACGGAATATCGCATATCAAGCAAAGTTCCGGGACGTATCTTGAAACTCTTCGTTTATGAAGGAGACAACGTAAAAGCCGGTGATACGCTGGCCATCCTTGAAGCACCCGATGTAATGGCAAAACTGGCACAAGCGCGGGCTGCCGAACAGGCCGCTTTGGCTGTCAATGAAAAAGCCTTACGCGGAACTCGCGCAGAACAACTGCAAACGGCATATGAGTTATGGCAAAAAGCAAAAGCCGGACTGGACATTGCCGAGAAATCATACCAACGCATCAACCGATTGTTCGAAGAAGGTGTAATGTCCGCCCAAAAAAGAGATGAAGCAAAAGCGCAATATGAAGCCATGCTCGCCTCAGAACATGCTGCGAAAGCACAATACGAAATGGCACAAAACGGAGCACAAAAAGAGGACAAAGAAATGGCTGCAGCACAAGTGGAACGCGCAAAAGGCATCGTAGAAGAAGTATCTTCATACATCGACGAAACATTTCTTATCGCGACAGCCGACGGGGAAGTCACAGAAATATTCCCCAAAGAAGGCGAACTGGTGGGAACTGGAGCTCCGATAATGAACCTTGCCCAGTTAAATGATATGTGGGTCACATTCAACGTACGGGAAGACTTTCTGAAAGACTTTACGGTTGGTAATGAAATAACTGCATATATTCCTGCTCTCGAAAAAGAAGTAACATTCAAAATCACCTACATGAAAGACCTCGGAACATACGCAGCATGGAAAGCAACAAAAACGACCGGTCAATTCGATTTAAAAACATTTGAAGTAAAAGCCAAGCCTGTCCAACCGGTAAAGAACTTACGCCCCGGCATGTCGGCCATCATAGAGAAATAAGAAAAACAAAATCATGTCTGCCGCCATTCACAAACAATTTCTTCTCATAACACAAAGGGAAATACATCACATTGCAAAGAATCCCATTTATTTATTTTGCATGATTATTGCCCCCTTGTTTTGTTATGTTTTCTTTACTACATTAATGAGCGAAGGATTGCCCGTAAACCTGCCTTTAGGAATTGTCGATTTAGATAATACCTCCACGAGCCGTAATATCATACGCAATCTTGATGCTTTCCAACAAACGAAAGTCATTGCACATTACAGCAGTTTTAATGAAGCAAGAGAAGCTGTTCAACGCGGAGAAATTTATTCGTTTTATTATATCCCCGAAGGGACAACAGAAGATGCGATTGCCGGCAGACAGCCCAAAGTTTCTTTTTATACCAATTATTCTTTCCTCATCGCCGGTTCATTATTATATCGGGATCAACGCATGATGACAGAACTCGCGTCCGGCTCTATCGGGCGAGCACAACTTTATGCACGCGGCGCAACAGAAACACAAGCGATGGGATTCCTACAACCCATCGTTATAGAGACCCATGCATTAAACAATCCTTGGATAAATTATTCCGTTTATTTATGCAATACATTACTGCCGGGCATCCTGATGTTGCTCATATTCTTGACAACATGTTACAGCTTAGGACGTGAAATAAAGGAGAACTCTGCCAAAGAATTAATGAAACTGGCCGATAATTCCATCATAACAGCACTCGTAGGAAAGCTATTACCACAAACAATCATCTTTACTCTCATGATTGCTTTTGCCGATGCATATCTGTATGGCTACCTTCATTATCCGTGTAACGGGGGCATATTCCCCATACTATTTGCCGGTTTTTTACTTGTCCTGGCATCGCAGGCTGTGGGAATCTTCTTTTTCGGAATGTTCGGCACCCTGCGCTTATCCCTCAGTGCATCCAGCTTATGGGGAGTAATTTCCTTCTCCATCAGCGGATTTACATATCCCGTTATGGCTATGCACCCTTCACTTCAGGCACTGAGCAACCTATTCCCTTTACGACATTATTTCCTACTTTATGTGAATTCAGCCCTAAATGGTTACCCGATGATCTATGCATGGCATTCTGTAGTTGCCCTTTTGCTATTCCTTCTGTTACCTTTTCTCGTCCTGAAAAGGCTAAGAAATGCAATGCTACATTACGTTTATATCCCTTAAATATGCCGACATATGAGAAAAGATACTTTCAAACATTCCATAAAACAGGGATTTGCAGGACTCTTTCATATCTGCAAGGAAGAACTAAGACTTTGTTTCAAAGACGAAGGCGTACTGATATTTTTTATTCTCGTACCGCTTGCCTATCCTTTGATTTATGCATTTATTTACACAAATGAAGTAGTACGCGATGTCCCGGCTGCGGTTGTCGATGCAGACAATTCTTCTTTAAGCCGGGAGTTCATCCGGATGGTCGATGCAAGTCCAGATGTTAAAGTCCAATCTCATTGCGCAGACATGGAAGAAGCAAAAACGCTTCTTAAAGAGACCAAAGCCTACGGCATCGTTTACATACCGGAAAGTTTCAGCAAGGATATTGCAAAAGGAGAACAGACCCATGTCAGCATTTATTGTGACATGAGCGGAATTTTATACTATAAAGCCCTGCTACTGGCCAATACAGAAGCCTCGCTTAACATGAATAAGGCCATACAAATCAAAAGACTCGGCAATACGACCGAACGGGAAGACGAGATTGGAACAGCTCCCATATCATATGAAGCTATCTCTCTTTTCAACCCGCAAGACGGATTTGCCTGTTTTCTTATCCCTGCCGTATTAATACTTATCATTCAACAGACTTTGTTGCTCGGTATCGGACTTTCCGCCGGAACAGCACGCGAGAACAACCGTTTTCATAATCTTATCCCCAATTCCCGTCACTACAACGGAACATTCCGCATCATACTCGGCAAATCCTTTGCCTATTTATTGATATACGCCGTAATGTCAAGCTATATCCTTTGCGCTGTCCCAAAGATATTTCACCTGGTACAGATCGCACAAGCCGGAACATTATTCGCGTTCATTTTACCCTATCTCCTGGCATGTATCTTTTTTGCGATGACATGTTCCACCTTCGTCCGACAAAGAGAATTGTGCATGATGCTGTTTGTTTTTACTTCAATCCCGCTGTTATTCATATCGGGAATCTCATGGCCCGGAGCTTCCGTTCCTAAATTCTGGGAAGTAGTTTCATGGATTTTCCCATCAACATTCGGCATCAATGGCTATATACGCATCAACACAATGGGAGCAACACTACATGAAGTTTTACCGGAGTATCGTGCGCTTTGGCTCCAGACCGGCATTTACTTTATCACGACATTCCTTGTCTACCGCCACCATATACTGATAAGTCGGTTACACGCACTGAAGCGTCTCTATAATTACCGTCTAAAACATAAAAAAACGAACCATTAATCCCAATATCTTTATCTGAACTTTTTCAATTTCACTTTAAATATATGAAAAAAGCCTCATTATTCACTTCAGGAATCATTCCCTATCTCCTTTCTGCAATTGCCGTATTCTTCATATCTTCAAAAGGACTTTCATCCTTTGCACAAAAGGCCAATGACGAATTTCGCCTCACCATTCTAAGCTCTACGCTGACTCCTCAAAAAGGAATCATTCTGCACATCATGGGGACTAACAAGGAATATAAAAGCGACGAAAACGGAGTCATTACGTTCAATTATAAAACAATTCAGGAAACCCCGCAGCATGCTTCTCTATATTTCCCCGACGAACAAGATAAAGCAGCCTACACTTTCCGCCTGACCGACAGCATCAATAATAAGACATTATATTTGGACAGTCCGAATGAAATTGCGGCCTACAAACAAAACGCTGTTACACAACGGATAGAAGGTATCGTGCAAACACAAGAAGGCGAGCCGCTACCGGGAGCAATCATCGCCATACAGGGAACAAACCGCAAAACAATCTCGGACGAAATCGGATTATTCTCCATCGATGCCGATTTCAACCACCCTATCGTAATAAGGGCTGAAGGGATGAAAAACCGTTCAATGAACATTTTCCCGTTCCTACACCACCCGGAAGAAGCCTATCCGGTATATATGACACCGAAAGACACCACACAGATTTATGCCACAGCGGAACAGATTCCCCGTTTTCCGGGAGGCATGAAATCTTTTCTCGACTACCAGAAGAAATATTTATCTTATCCGGCTGAAGCCAAAGCAGCCGGAATCGAAGGCGTTGTGGTTGTCCGCTTTATTGTAGAAAAAGATGGCAGCATCACCAATCCGGCTATCATACGTGGGCTGGAAACAAGCATGGACAGCGCCGCTTTATCTATGATAAAAAGTATGCCCCCATGGATACCGGCCATTGACCATGGAGATACAGTGCGATATAAATATTCTGTTCCCATACAATTTAAACTAAAAGAAGCCGGAACCTCTCAAAAGACATCGGGGCGAATTATACAAAACGTCCCGACATCTAAACCATAACTATACGCCGTTTTTACTCCAACAAACAATACACAGAGGTAATTTAAAAGCTAATTACATTCCGGTTGGCCTCATCTATAAGGTCTTGATTGAAAGAAGCCAGATAAATACGGGTAATCTTCTCGGAGGAATGCCCCATGCTCTCACTAATCAACGAAAGAGGAATATTGCGGTTATGCGCCATCGTAGCCCATGAATGGCGGCTCATATAAGATGAAAGCGGAGGGATATCCAACAGTACAGCCAACCGTTTTAGATTACGGTTAAAGACACTTATCGCCACACGATACTGACGATATGCCTCAACAGAGGCAGACGATCTCACTAACGGAAATAAATATTCGTTCACACCCGGATATCTTTCTATAATTTCCTTCATACAAGGTTCCAAGGCTATCTCAAGCAACTGCCCTGTCTTCCTGCGCACATAACAAATACGCTCTCCCTGTATATTCTGCTTCGTCAGAAATGCCAAATCAACAAATGCCATTCCCCGACAATAAAAACAGAACAGAAACAAATCACGAGAATACGCCAAATCCGGATAAGCCTCGAGATCCGCATAACGAATTCGAGCCATGATGTCTTCGGAAAGAGCACGTTTCTTCGTCTTATCAACACCCGTATAAACCCGTCCGAATAAATTTCCCGGCAACAGTATGCCCCTATCCGACAAACTACGGCACATCGCCCTCAAATTACGCATATAAAAAGAAATACTATTACGCAAAACACCTCTCCCACGTAACCAATATTCATACTCGGAAATCAGTTCCTGACACAGGAACAACCGCTTTTTCTCTTCCCGAAGGAAACGGGAAAAACAAAGAAAAGCCGCCCGGTAATTGGCTGATGTCCCATAACGTTTTTCCTGTTTCATCTTACAAATAAGTTCAGACATCACTGTGTTAAAAACTCTTTCTGACAATAGTTTTCCTTCTTTTTTTTCTTTCATTGTTCTAATTTTAGTTTTAAGAGTAATACATTTTACCTACCTTTGTCAATAGACAATTAAATTTCTGAAACAATGAAGAAACTTCTTATAATTTTTTCTCTGCTTACATTCAGTCTCGGACTGCAAGCACAACAGGACATCACCTTGAAAGATATAGCACAAGGTAAGTATTCTGCACAAAACATTTACGGTATCAAGCCAATGGCTGATGGCGAACATTATACACAAATCAGCCAAGACCGGAAACGAATAGTCAAATATTCATTTAAGACCGGCAAGGAGACTGAAACAATATTCAATGCAGAAACAGTAAGTGACTGTCCGTTTAAATCGTTCGACGACTATATCATGTCGCCCGATGAAAAGCTTATTCTCATACAAACCCGAACAAAACCTATCTATCGCCGCTCATTCACCGCCGAATATTATATCTACAACATAAAAAACGAACGGTTAAGACCCCTGTCAGAAAACGGGGCCCAACAAGTTCCTTTGTTTTCTCCCGACGGAACACAAATCGCATTTGTCAGAAACAACAACATTTTTCTTGTTAAATTGCTATTTGACCATTCAGAATCACAAGTAACAAAAGACGGCGAATATAACAAAGTTTTAAACGGAATTCCCGATTGGGTTTATGAAGAAGAGTTCAGCTTCAACCGGGCTTTCGACTTCAGTGCCGACAGCAAAATGATAGCTTATATCCGATTCGACGAGAGTGAAGTCCCCATGTATTCTTTCCCTTTATATAAAGGTATGGCTCCTTCTATACAAGCCTACGAGACTTATCCGGGAACGTATAACTATAAATACCCGAAAGCCGGAGAAAAAAATTCAAAGGTAAGCGTGCATACTTTCGACATTAAAAGCCACGTCACAAAAAAAATGGATTTGCCTTTAGATTCAGACGGATATATCCCGCGTATCAAATTCACTTCCGACCCGGAGAAATTGGCCATCATGACCCTTAACCGTCATCAGAACCGATTCGATTTATACATGGCTAATCCTAAAAGCGCCGTCTGCAAACTTATCATTCGCGACGAGGCAGAACAATATATAAAAGAACAAGAATTTGCCAATATTGCATTCTATCCGCAAAACATTATATTGATGAGTGAAAAAGACGGCTACAATCATTTATATTTATACACCATCGGAGGAAATCTGAGCAAACAAATCACCAAAGGGACCTTCGAGGTAAAAGATTTTCTGGGCTGGGATCAGCAAAACAATATATTTTATTACAGCAGCAACGAGGGAAGCCCTCTGAAAACCTCAATTTATAAAATTGATGCAAAGGGGAAAAAGACAAAACTTTCCGCAAAGGAAGGTACAAATACTGCTATATTCAGTAAAAATTTAAAATATTATATCAACAAATATTCCGACATCAATACTCCGACAGTCATCACTATCAATGACAATAAAGGCAAAACGCTGACAACGTTGCTGGACAATGCCCAATTAAAAGCCCGTATCGCCGAACTCAACATGCCAAGTAAAGAGTTCTTCTCCTTCAAGACAAGCGAAGGAATAGAATTGAACGGATGGATCATGAAGCCCCGTAATCTTGACCCAAACAAGAAATATCCTGTCATACTGCACCAATACAGCGGACCGGGATCACAACAGGTAACAGACCAATGGGGCATCGGAAGTTTCGGCAATGGAGGCCTGTTTGAAGCCTATATGTGCAACAATGGTTACATCATGGCCTGCGTTGACGGAAGAGGAACCGGAGGACGAGGCGCTGATTTCGAGAAATGCACATATCTGTATCTGGGCGTAAAAGAAGCAAAAGACCAGGTTGAGACAGCCAAATATTTAGGTTCTCTTCCCTATATTGACCCCGACCGGATCGGAATTTGGGGATGGAGTTTCGGAGGCTATACCACGCTGATGTCTTTAAGCGAAGGTACAGGTGCTTTCAAAGCCGGAGTTGCAATTGCCGCACCAAGCGACTGGCGTTTCTACGACACGGTATATAGCGAACGGTTCATGCGCACTCCCAAAGAAAACGGAGACGGATATCAGGCCAGCTCCGCTATAAATCGGGTGTCAAAGTTGCAGGGCAAACTACTGCTAATACACGGAACAGCCGATGATAACGTCCATTATCAGAATGCGGCTGAATACAGCGAAGCATTAGTACAGGCCGGCGTTCAATTTGAAACACAAATTTATATCAACCGTAATCACGGTATATCAGGAGGAAATACCCGTTATCATTTGCTGAACAGAATCTGTAATTTCTTTTTTAAAAATCTCTAACAGCGCCGGATGAATGGAAGAAAAGCACATCAGAAAACCTGACTGGCTGAAGATAGACATAAGGACAAATCCACGATACACAGAAACGAAACGTATCGTGGATACCAATAAGTTGCACACAATCTGCAGCAGCGGGCGTTGTCCCAATCTCGGGGAATGCTGGGGAAAGGGCACGGCTACTTTCATGATTGGCGGAGATATCTGTACCCGCTCATGCAAGTTTTGTAATACCAAAAGCGGAAAACCATATCCTCTTGACGAAAAGGAACCGGAACGTATTGCCGAATCTGTCAAATTAATGAATTTAAAACACACGGTTATCACTTCCGTCGACCGGGATGATTTGGAAGATTTAGGAACGACACACTGGGTAAACACCATAAATGCGGTAAGAAAGCTCAATCCATACACAACAATAGAAGCCCTTATTCCCGATTTTCAAGGGAAAAAAGACCTGATATCACACATCATCAACTCATGCCCTACAATTATCTCCCACAACATTGAAACCGTCAGAAGGCTAACTCCTTTTGTCCGGAGTGCAGCCACTTATGACAGAAGCCTCGATGTAATCAGACAAATCTCATCAAGCGGAATAACCAGCAAGTCGAGCATTATGGTCGGATTGGGAGAAACTCCGGAAGAAGTAGAACAAACAATGAACGACCTGCGGAACTGCGGATGCGAAATGCTCACAATCGGGCAGTATCTTCAACCAAGCAAAAAGCATTATCCCGTAGCAGAATATGTCACCCCCGAACAATTCCTTGTCTATAAAGAAATCGGTTTACAGAAAGGCTTTTCGAGTGTTGAGAGCGGCCCGTTGGTACGCTCTTCCTATCACGCAGGAGAAACACTGATAAAAAGAACGAATCATCTTAAATAAAACGCCGCATCATGATAAGAGAAGTCTGCCTGAAAGATGCAAAAGACATCGCGGAAATTTACAATACTTATATTGAACAAACGACCATAACATTCGAAACTTCTCCCGTAAACGAAGAAGAAATGCGAAAACGCATTCAGGATATCTCTGCTCATTATCCCTATTTCGTATATGAAAAAAACGGAGAAATCATCGGGTATTGCTATGCCCATAAATGGAAAGAAAAGAAAGCTTATAACCACACGGCCGAGACAACCATTTACTTAAAGCGCAATCAATGTGGAAAAGGGATTGGAAAAGAATTAATGAACACTCTTATTGATGCATGTAAGGAAAAGGGAATACACGCACTTATCGCATGTATTACCGTTCCAAACGAGGCAAGCGTAAAGCTACATGAATCGCTTGGATTTCAACAGGTCTCCCGGTTCTACGAAGTAGGATATAAGTTTGACCGTAGACTTGATGTATACGATTTTGAACGAATCCTATAGTGTTATCATTTATATATCAGAAATATACAAGGTATTTTTGACAAGTCGGGAGTCTTCCCCTTCCACTCTTTCACACTGCGCGTCTTGATATATTCTCCATCGCAAGTAATGTTTGCCGCAATACATAATCTTGTTTGCGGACGACAAGCCTTCAAGAGGTCCTCCAGCATCTTCGCATTCCGATAAGGCGTTTCAATGAATATCTGGGTCTGATTCTCCTCATATACCCGTTGCTCCAGTTCCTTTATGCGTTTAATGCGGTTGGATGCCTCAATAGGAAGATATCCGTGAAACGCAAAGCTCTGACCATTGAAGCCGGAAGCCATTACCGACAACAAAATAGACGACGGACCGACAAGAGGAATTACCCGAAACCCTTTTCTCTGTGCCAGCGCCACCACATCGGCTCCCGGGTCGGCAACAGCCGGACAACCGGCTTCCGATATTACTCCGACAGAATTCCCTTCCTGCAAAGGCCGCAAATAACCGGATACATCATCAGGAGAGACGTGTTTGTTTAAGGGATAAAACTGCAAATCATCGATATTCAATTCCGAATCAACTTGCTTAAGAAAGCGACGGGCAGAACGCACATTCTCCACAATAAAATGCTTTATACCCTTAATAATTTCCTTATTGTATGCAGGCAAAACCCGGTCTAACGAAGTATTTCCCAAAGTAACGGGTAAAAGATATAGAGCTGTTTCCATTTTATCTCTCCAATAATTCACGAAAATCCTGCAAATCCAACAATTCGGTCATGCTGATATTCGGATGTTTTTCAACGTATTCATCTACCAATTCCGTTCCCAACCATAAACCGATAAGGGGAGGAACTTTCTCTCCTTTAAATACCACATTCGGATCCGGATGCGTATAAGCCCGGATAATCATCGGGTCAGTACTGGTAAGATGTTCCCGACTTTTCATCCATTCCCACAGTCTTTCTTTGTTCTTACGGCACCAATTCTCCTCCTCTTCCGTATAACCCATTAATTCTTCATTCGACTCTATATCAAGAATCTGACGAACGACCCAATTAATCTTCCCACGATATACTATAATATCGAAAAGCGTACGGAATTTTGTATCCCAACGGAATGGATAAAGGCTGAAAAGATAAAATGTAAAGCAGTCGGGCAAGATGCGTTCCGGAGTCATCGAACGAAGTTGCGAATCGTAATAATATTTCCGATATAACGGATAATCGGCTCCCATATATTTATCGATACTGAACCCAAGCAGACTGTCTTCTACCACAACCGACTGGTTTAATGCCGAAATCTGAGAGTAAACTTTCGGTATAGGGATATCCGGTATTTCCTTTCTCAAGGCTTTAAATCCTTTTGCCAATCCTTTTTCTATGAAAGACATATCTTCGTATTTTGCCAAAGCATCTTCCATCAAATGAACCAATACCGAATCAGAGTAATAAGCGCATAAGTGTTCGTTTATTTCCGGATCGTTAACTCGTCCAAGTACAAGGATATCTTCTATCAACAACTTTGTGGCACGTGGAAAATCCAAGTTCATCTTCTGCAATGCGGAAACGCTGTTTAATACCGTAGCCTCGTACTGTAAATGATCATATCGGGAAACCTTCATTCCTACATTTCCTGACGACATGTCAACTTCCTGCATATCGAAATGACACGCAGTGCACACGAACATCGTCAACAATATGAGAATAGGATTCCTCATAAAACCAATTTATCCGTAAATTATATTCCCGTTTTCGTCTTTGTATTCGTCCAATCCTTTTTCATACGTAGCCATAGCACGCAAACTCATACCGACACTTGAAAATCCTCCGTCATGATACAAGTTTTGCATCGTAACTTTTTTGGTCAGATCGGAAAACATTACGATACAATAATCCGCACATTCATCGGCTGATGCATTCCCCAAAGGAGACATACGGTCCGAGAAATCCAACAGTTTATCCATTCCTTTCACTCCGGATCCTGCAGTCGTAACAGTAGGCGACTGCGAAATTGTATTGATACGAACGTGGTGTTCTCTACCGTAAATATAGCCAAAACTGCGAGCGATGGACTCCAATAATGCTTTTGCGTCGGCCATGTCGTTATAACCATAGAATGTCCGTTGTGCAGCAACATAACTCAATGCAAGAATCGAACCGTAATCATTAATGGCATTTAACTTCTTTGCGGTCTGAATCATCTTATGAAATGATATGGCTGATATGTCTAATGTCTTGTTCAGCATGTCATAATCCAAGTCATCGTAAGTGCGTTTTTTACGGACATTCGGCGACATTCCTATCGAATGCAATACAAAATCAATCTTTCCGCCTAATACTTCCATAGAGCGCTTGAAGACATTTTCCAAATCCTCCACACTCGTCGCATCGGCCGGAATAATCTCACAATTTAACTTCTCGGCCAATTCAGATACTTCTCCCATCCGAACTGCAACCGGAGTATTCGACAGTGTAATCTCTGCACCTTCTTCAACGGCTCTTTCAGCTACCTTCCAAGCAATGGACTGCGCGTTTAAGGCTCCGAAAACAATGCCTTTTTTCCCTTTTAACAAATTATAGCTCATAGTTTTTCTCTTGTCTACTTGTGGCAAAGATAGTAATTATTTTTTTATTTTAAACTAATTTTACAGACAAATCTGCCCCGTCTTTTGCTCCAAACGGCGTAATGTTTTTCCTAAAAGTCCCCGACCTCTATATAAAAAGACGGCGGCCGTGTCTGTCAACAAACACGGCCGCCTTATAATTACATCGAAATATTTCTGCTACACGAGCTTAATTTTCTCTTACTTCCCAACCTAAAGCACTTGCGCCCAATACGGCAGCATCGGCATCTTTCAACTGTGAAAGCAAAATTTTTGTCTTGCCTGCATAAATCTTTAATATATTCTCATCGAGAGCTTTCTTAATCGGTTTCATCAGGAAATCGCCTGATTTGGCCAATCCTCCGAAAAGAATAATCGCCTCCGGACTTGAGAATGCGATAAAATCAGCGAAAGAACGTCCCAACAGAGTACCTGTGTATTCGAAAATATCCTGCGCCAATTTGTCTCCTTTAACAGCAGCATCATAAACATCTTTCGACTGAATTTCTTCAGCAGGTATGTTTCTTAACAGACTTGGCTCGGAACGTGCAATCAGAAATTCACGCGCCGTACGGGCTACACCCGTAGCCGAACAGTATGCTTCCAGACAACCTTTACGTCCGCATCCGCATACACGTCCGTCACGTTCTACGATTACATGTCCCAACTCTCCTGCGAAACCGTCATGGCCATATACCAACTGACCATTGACAACAATACCGCTTCCTACTCCGGTTCCCAGCGTAATCATGATAAAATCTTTCAATCCGCGCGCTGCTCCATAGGTCATTTCACCAATGGCAGCCGCATTCGCATCGTTCGTAAGAGCGGTAGGAATACCTAATTTTTCCTCGAACATTGCAGCTAAAGGAATGATTCCTTTCCACGGAAGATTGGGAGCAAACTCAATGGTTCCTTTATAATAGTTACCATTCGGTGCACCGACACCCATTCCTTTTATCTTATCTACACCGCCAAACTGCTCAACCAGCGGCAAAAGTTTCTTGCAGATTGCATCTACATAATCTTCTACTTTCTCGAACTGCTGTGTCTTAACCGAATCTGAAGCCAGCACATTTCCTCGAGAATCAACTACGCCGAACACTGTATTTGTTCCGCCAATATCCATACCTACTACGTAGGGTTTTTCCATGTTTATAGTCATGACAGTTTTTTATTTAGGGTTAATTTGTTTCGACAAATGTAAGGAATACGGAATAACTTCGCAAATTTTTTCCCGATTTATTCCCCGTTTTACTGTAACCTCCCTATTTTTATGCTGTCTAAACAGACAAAATCACAATCATAATACGGCTATTAATATATGATACGCTTAGAAAACATTCATAAAACTTACCATAACGGAGCACCGCTCCACGTATTGAAAGGCATCAATCTTACGGTGGAAAAGGGTGAGTTCATATCGATTATGGGAGCATCGGGCTCGGGAAAATCTACATTATTAAATATTCTTGGGATTCTTGACAACTATGATTCCGGTGAATATTTCCTGAACGATGTCCTGATAAAAAACCTTAGCGAAACCAAAGCTGCCGAATATCGCAACCGAATGATCGGATTCATTTTCCAGTCGTTCAACCTGATTTCCTTCAAAAATGCACTGGAAAATGTAGCACTCCCGCTGTTCTATCAAGGAGTGAACCGAAAAAAAAGAAATACACTTGCACTGGAATATCTCGAAAAACTGGGGTTGAAAGAATGGGCACATCACATGCCGAATGAATTATCGGGCGGACAAAAGCAACGGGTTGCCATCGCCCGTGCACTGATTTCAAAGCCTCAAATCATCTTAGCAGACGAACCGACCGGGGCATTAGACAGCAAGACTTCCATAGAAGTCATGGATATTCTGAAGGAACTTCACGAGAAAGAGAACCTGACGATTATTGTCGTTACGCACGAAAGCGGGGTGGCCAACCAAACAAATAAGATTATTCATATCAAAGACGGCCTGATTGAAAGAATAGAGAACAACATCGACCATACGGCTTCCCTCTTTGGCACAAACGGTATAATGAAATAAATCGGAAAAACTTATGCTTGATCTAATACAAGAAATATACGGAACAATCAGACGCAACAAGTTGCGCACGGCACTCACGGGCTTATCCGTTGCATGGGGTATCTTTATGTTGATCGTCTTATTAGGAGCCGGGAACGGAATACTCCATGCCTTTGAAGGACAATCCGGAAACATGAAAATGAATTCGATAAAGATTTTTCCGGGATACACGACCAAACCCTATAAGGGTTTAAACGAAAACCGGCGGATTATATTGAGAGGAGACGACCGGAAGTTCACCGAAGAACATTTTCCCGAAAACGTCATTACCGCCGGAGCAACCACAGGAAGAGACAACACAATCATTACATATGGAAAAGAAAAGGTGACACTCACGATAAACGGTGTCTTCCCTAACTACCCCGACCTGGAAGCTTTCGAGATGCTGCGCGGACGTTTTATCAATGAACGCGACATCAGAGAACAGAGCAAAGTAGCCGTCCTTCACAGAGAACCGGCGGAAACTCTGTTCCCGAAGACCGATCCTTTGGGGAAATACGTCAATGCACAGGGGGTAATATACCGGATTGTCGGCATATACGACAACTTCGATACTTTTTCTCCCACGATATTGATTCCATTTTCCACCATGCAATCGGTATATAATAAGGGAGATACGATAGACAATCTCACCTTTGTTACCAAAGGTCTTACCAATGAAGTCAAAAACACGCAATTTGAAAGAGATTACAGAAAAGCCATCGGACTGAAGAAACAATTCGCCCCGACCGACGAAGGTGCCATTTGGATGTGGAACAGGTTCAGTAACTATCTGCAACAACAAACCGCCACAAATATTTTACATATCGCCATTTGGGTCATAGGAATCTTTACTTTGCTTAGCGGAATCGTGGGCGTCAGCAATATCATGCTGATAACCGTGCGTGAACGCACCCACGAATTCGGGATACGCAAGGCTATCGGAGCCAAGCCGTCTTCAATCTTGTGGCTGATTATTTCGGAAAGTATTGCAATCACCACCATTTTCGGATACATCGGCATGGTTGCAGGCATTGGTGTAACGGAATATATGAATATTGTGGCGGGAAAAGAGGTCATGGATATCGGAGTAGCCTCCGTAACTGTATTCAAAGATCCTACAGTAGATATGGGAATTGCCATACAAGCAACACTGACTTTAATTATAGCCGGCACGCTGGCCGGACTGTTTCCTGCACTGAAAGCAATAAAAATACGACCGATAGACGCACTTAGAGCCAATTAGTTTATGAAAAGAATCGACTTAGATACATGGGAAGAGATACTGGTTACCCTTACAAGGAACAAGACGCGAAGCCTGCTTACCGCCTTCGGTATCTTCTGGGGAATCTTTATGCTTATCGCACTGATGGGCGGAGCCAAAGGAATGAAAGACTTACTTTCACAAGGTTTTGAGGGTTTCGCCACAAACTCCGGTTTCATGTTTGCCAACCCCACTGAAAAAGCTTACAAAGGTTTTCAGCAGGGAAGGACTTGGAACTTGGAAAACAAAGACATCGAACGTGTCCGCAAAAGTGTGCCTGAAGTGGATATCATTACGGCAAACAACACACAATGGGGAGTAAACATCAACTATGAAGAGCATACGTTCTCGGGAACCTTGAAAGGACTTTTCCCTGAATACAAGGCTATAGAAGACCCGAAAATATGCATGGGAAGGTATTTAAACGAGTTCGATGTACGCGAGAACCGGAAGGTTTGTGTAATCGGATACCGGATTTACGAAACGCTTTTCCCCGAAAAAGGGAATCCGTGCGGCAAATTCATCGAGATAAACGGCATTTATTACCGGATTATCGGTGTCAGCAGTGCGGTAGGAACACAGTCTATACAAGGCCTTCCGGAAACATCCGTCAGCATACCTTTCACCACATTACAGATGAATTATAACATGGGACAACGGATAGAACTCCTCTCTTATACGGTAAAAAAAGGATATTCCGTCAGCGAAGTAGAGAAAAAAATAGAGCAGGTAATCAAAAAAGCCCACATGATTCACCCTGATGACAGCCAAGCAGTCATGAACATGAATGCAGAAGCCATATTCTCTATGGTAGACAATCTGTTTAAAGGCATACGTGTTCTAAGCTGGTTAGTGGGATTGGGATGTCTGCTTGCGGGCGCTATCGGAGTAAGCAATATCATGATGGTAACCGTAAAAGAGCGGACAACCGAGATCGGCATACGCAGAGCCATCGGAGCCCGTCCCGGAGATATTCTGCAACAAATACTGTCTGAAAGTATTGTCCTGACGGGAATTTCCGGCATGCTCGGCATTCTGTTTGCCGTATTTGTACTAAGCGTTGTAGAACAGGGCACATCAACCCCGCTCTCTCCCACGCACTTTCAAATCGGTTTCTGGGAAGCAATCGGCACATGCGTCCTTGTGGCCGTTCTCGGATTGCTGGCCGGACTGGCGCCTGCATTCCGCGCAATGTCTGTAAAGCCCATTGATGCCATCCGAGACGAATAAATCATTTATGAAGAAACAAAACTATTTATTGGAATATGAAAAAGTATATCAGACTAATTGTCTTGGCAATCATTGCCTTAATCTTTGTAGGAACCTTTGTTTTCCTCTACCGGAAATCACAACCGAAAGAAATTGTTTATGAGATTCTACCGGTAGAAACAGCCGACCTTAAACTGACAACCATCGCCACAGGTAGGGTTGAACCGCGCGATGAAGTGCTAATCAAACCGCAGATTTCCGGCATCATCTCCGAAGTATACAAGGAGGCCGGAGAAAAGGTCAAGGAAGGAGAAGTCATTGCAAAAGTAAAAGTCATCCCTGAACTGGGAACACTGAATGCAGCTGAAAGCCGTGTCCGCCTTGCTGAAATGAACGGAAAGCAGGCAGAAACCGACTTAAGCAGAATGGAAAAACTCTATAAAAGCAAGCTTGTAAGCGACGAAGAGTATGAACAAACGCTCTTGACCACACAACAAGCCCGCGAGGAACTGCAGGCAGCAAAAGATAATCTGGAAATCGTAAAGGAGGGAATCACCAAAAGCAGCGCTTCTTTCAGCAGCACTTTAATCCGTTCCACCATCACAGGACTGATATTGGATGTGCCCATTAAGGTCGGAAACTCAGTCATCATGAGCAATACTTTCAACGACGGGACAACGATAGCCACCGTAGCAGACATGAGTGATTTAATCTTCCGTGGCAATGTGGATGAGACCGAAGTGGGACGTATTCAAGAAGGCATCCCGGTAAAAATCACATTAGGCGCTCTGCAAAACATGAAATTCGATGCGACTTTGGAATACATTTCTCCGAAAAGCGTAGCCAACAACGGTGCGAACCAGTTTGAAATAAAAGCAGCCATTACCGTACCCGACAGCGTCACCATCCGTTCGGGATACAGTGCCAATGCGGAAATGACACTGCAGGAAGCACATAACGTGCAGGCCGTTCCCGAAAGCGCTGTAGAGTACGAAGGCGATTCAACCTATGTATACGTTCTGACAGACAGCGTACCCACGCAAAAATTCGAGCGTCGCTCCGTAAAGACCGGCATAAGCGACGGAATAAAAATCGAGATAAAACAAGGCTTACAAAACAACGACCGCGTACGCGGACTGAAGAAAACTTTCTGAAATCATGAATAAAAAAGTTTACATCGCAACGATATTTCTGGCTTCCGCCTGCATGCTTCCCTCACAAGCCGATGAACAATGGGACCTGAAACGGTGTATTGAATATGCAATTGAGCATAACATCACCATAAAACAGCAGGAAGCCTCACAAGAACAAAACGAGATTGAACTCAGCACAGCCAGATGGAACCGTTTGCCCAACCTGAACGGTAGCGCATCTCATTCGTTCAATTTCGGTCGAAGTCTGCAATCCGATAACACATACAAAAACATCAACACACAGAATACCGGATTCAATCTGTCAACAAACATTCCTATTTTCACAGGGTTACAGCTAATAAACAATGTAGCTTTGGCCAAGCTTAATCTGAAAGCCGCCATCGAAGACCTGAACAAAGCGAAAGAAGACATCAGCATTCAAATAACATCTGCCTATCTTCAAATCCTTTTCAATCAGGAATTGGCGAAAGTTGCTCACGAACAAGTGGCACTGAGTAAGGAACTTCTTACCCAAAAAGAAGCCTTTTTCAAAGCAGGGAAAGCCTCGGAAGCCGAATGGCTTGAAGCCAAAGCACGAGTGGCACAAGATGAGCTTTCAGCAGTTCAGGCAGACAACAATTACAACATCTCACTGCTGGAACTCACCCAACTCCTTGAATTGCCTACGCCCGACGGATTCAGCATCGTATCGCCCGACACTGAAGGAGAAGACTCTTTTGCTCCTCTCACACCACCCGAAGACATTTATACCGATGCTGTCCAATCGAAACCCGGTATAAAAGCTGCCCAATATCGCTTGGAAGGCGCAGAAAAGAATATCCGCATTGCACAAAGTGCATACTACCCGCAACTCAGTTTAGGCGCAGGATTGGGTACAAGCTATTACAAGATGTCAGGGAACAACAACCAAAGTTTCGGTTCCCAACTAAAGAACAATTTCAGCCAATATGTAGGCATCTCTCTTAGCATCCCCATCTTCAACCGGTTTGCCACGCGCAACAGAGTAAGAAGTGCACGGGTCCAGCAGCTGACACTGGGCTGGCAACTGGAGGACAGCAAGAAAACTCTTTATAAAGAAATACAGCAGGCTTACTATAATGCTGTTGCATCAGAGAAACAATATCAAAGCAGTATGACGGCCGATGAAGCCGCATACTCTTCTTTCATGCTTACAAAAGAAAAATATGAGAACGGGAAAGCTACAGCCACCGAGTACAATGAGGGAAGAACAAACTGGCTGAAGACAGTTTCAGACCGCATACAAGCCAAATATGAATATTTGTTCCGCAGCAAGATTTTAGATTTCTATAAAGGAATTCCGCTAACGTTAGAATGAGAAACCCTCATTCTAACGTTAACCGGATGCCGGAATCTTCAAGCACAATAAGCCGTTTCTTATACAAATCGCCTACGCCCTTTTTAAACGTTTTCTTACTGACGGAAAAAATCCGATAAATTGTTTCGGGATCGGTCTTGTCGGTCATCGGAATAAATCCGTTATGATCTTCCAGATATTGTAACAGAACATCCGAGAACTCTTTCACTTTACCCATCCCTTGTTTCTGAAGCATCAAATCAATCTTTCCGTCTTCACGCACCTGTTTTACGTATGCTTTCAATGACATACCTACTTCAACAGGCTGGAATATCTCGTTATGATATAACAACCCGCCAAAGCGATTGTCTATAATTACCTTAAATCCTAAATTCGTACGCTGCCAGACAAGAATGTCAACTTCGTCATTCGGCTCATAACCGGAAACTCCGTCTGATAAGAAACGGGATATATAAGCCGAAGCGACAATACGATAGCTTGTATCGTCCACATAAATATAAACCACATACCGCCGTCCTTTCTCCATCCGTTCTTTTTGCTCACTGAAAGGTACGAACAAATCTTTCATCAGTCCCCAATTCAGAAATGCGCCATAACGGTTTGTCCAAGCCACTTCAAGACAAGCAAACTCTCCGACTTGCGCATATGGTCTCTCGGTAGTGGCAATCAAACGTTCCTCATTATCAAGATAAACGAAGACATCCAGCACATCGCCCGTTTTACAATCGGCCGGGACATATCGCGCGGGAAGCAGAATATCTCCATCATCTTCTCCGTCAAGATACACCCCAAAATCCACCTTTCTCAAAACCGTCAAGCGGTTATATTTGCCCAATCGAATATGTCCCATGATTTCTTCCGGTCTTTTCCTTTTAAATTATACATTGTTTTATCAAAAAGTTCCTGTTCTTTTCTCCGATTATTCACGACATTTCACAAAAACGATTCAGCGTTTTTCCCCGTTTCCGAAATTATTTTCCCGTCAACCAGATGTATGGTCCGGTCAGTCTGCACCGCCAGTGTCTCATCATGCGTAACAATCACAAAAGTCTGTCCCAATTCATCCCGCAAACGGAAGAACAGTTTATGCAAATCTTCCTTATTTTTCATATCAAGACTTCCCGACGGTTCATCGGCAAGAATGACAGACGGATGATTGATTAAAGCACGAGCTACTGCCACACGTTGTTTTTCACCGCCCGACAGTTCCGAAGGCTTATGTGAAGCACGCGCCAGCAATCCTAAAAAATCAAGAATCTCATTTGCCCGTTTCTTCGACGCATCGAACGATTTCCCTTGTATTAATGCCGGAATGATTACATTCTCCAATGCCGTAAACTCCGGCAGCAATTGATGAAACTGAAATACAAATCCGATTTCCCGGTTCCGAAAAGCCGAAAGTTCTTTTCCTTTCATCCGGCTCACTTCCGTACCATTCAAAACAACCCACCCCGCATCCGGACGGTCGAGCGTTCCCATTATTTGCAGCAATGTGGTCTTCCCGGCTCCGCTCGGGCCGACAATACTTACAACCTCTCCCTTATTTATCGTAAGATCAATGCCTTTCAGCACTTGCAAAGCACCGAAACTTTTCGTTATTCCTTCTAATTGAATCATATTTTCTACAATTTCCGAATCACATATTCAGCCAAATAACATCCAAACACCGCCGGTATATAACAAATCGTACCGGTAGTAGACTTCTTGTTCTTCTCACCGTCTACCAACACTATCGCACGTTCATCAGCCTGCTCCGTACTGAATACCACCGGCAGTGAACGCCTCATTCCCATCTTCTGCAACCGTTTGCGCACCGCTTTACTCAATCCGCAATGATAAGTTTCCCACAAATCGGCAAAACGTATCTGAGTAATATCACGCTTCGCCCCCGCTCCCATACTGCTTATAATCTTTATTCCCCGCAACAAAGCATGATAAATAAGATAACATTTGGGGGATACCGTATCAATCGCATCTATAATAAAATCATAATGCCCACCGTCTAATAAAGCCGGGATATCCTCGTCTTTCAGGTAAACCGGAAACACATTCAAACGCACGGCCGGATTGATATCCTTAAAACGTTCGGCCAAGACCTGAGCTTTCAATTTTCCTATCGTAGAATGCAAAGCAGGGAGCTGACGATTGATATTGGAAGGCTGCACGATATCTGCGTCTACAATGGTCATTTCTCCTACCCCTGCACGACAAATCATCTCGGCCGCATAAGCTCCCACACCTCCCAGACCGACAATCAAAACGTGAGACTTCCTCAAACGCTCCATCTTATCTTTCCCAAGCAACAGCTCACTCCGCTGTTGCCATTCTAATGCATCCTCTATCATGAGTCCTTTCTAAACCATTTATAAAACCATTTTCCAACCTTATCGTAGTATTGCGTTTCTGCAAACCCACGCGGGTCTGCAAATGAAAGAGATTCTACGGGATCTCCTTTTTGCTCAGGATAAAGCAACATTACACTATTGTTATTGAAATATTTCGACACTTGCATAGGCAAACGCTCGAAAGAAGAGTCGTAAGAAATCGAACCGCGCCGGGCACTGACAAGCACCAAAAGGTGATCAAAGTTGACTTGTCCGGTCAACAACAACAAGTCATTCCAATCCTCCAGTTCTGAATAAACAGCCCGGGTGTCTTTATGCTTCTTCAAAATGTATCCCCTAATATACCCCAATGTCTGCAGGTTGGCATAAAAATGCACACGACATCCCAATTGGGAACTCATACGGCACATGTGAGTTATCCACATCATAAATCCATGTTCAAACTCGGCTTTGGGCGGAACGGCTACAATAATTCTCCGTAAGGTATTGACCGGCATGAGAAAACGTGCCACCATTACCTGCAGATAAGTGTTCTTCAATAAATTTTCAGCAAGATTCCCGAAAAAGGAATCTACGATGCTCGTCTTATAATGTAACCCGATAATAATATTGGTAACCTGATGCTCTTTTGCCGTATGCAAGATACCTGCCGTAATATTCAGGTCAAACCGACTGACTGTTTCCAGTTTCACGTTTGCTGCAGCAGCTATTTGTCCGGCACGTTCCAGATTACGTTTCCCCTGCATTTCCTGTCTTTCAGAATCATTGCTGTCATTCGTCACACTCAATGCGACCAGATTATTTACACGTTTCTCGTCACGCACCACTAAAGCAAGGTTCATCAGATTATCCAAAGTGCCGGGATTCGCTACCGGAATAAGGAACTTTTCCAGTCTTTCTGTCTTTTCACCAGTCATTCCGACATCGCTCATGACAATACGTTTGGCTGCATGTTCTGTAATAAATGAGCTTACCACACACGTCACAAGAATTAAAAGAATCGTTCCGTTCAGCACATCTTCATTCAACAACCGCGAGCCATCCGGCAAAATAATTCCGTACCCTACCAACACTGCCGCTAATGTAGCTGCAGCTTGTGCATTGCTTAAACCGAACATCAGTTCACGCTCCAAAGCACGCATCTTATAAATTTTCTGGGTAAGCCACGATGCAATCCATTTTCCAAGCAGAGCAACAACAATCATCACCCCGGCAACCTTCAACGAATCTATATGCCCGAACAGAACATTTACGTTAATAAGCATCCCTACACCGATAAGGAAATACGGAATAAACAAGGCATTCCCCACAAATTCTAGATGACTCATCAGCGGAGATACATGCGGAATCAAACGATTCAACACCAGTCCTGTCAGAAAAGCACCGAGAATTCCTTCCATACCAACGAATTCCATCAGTCCCGCTCCCAAGAAGACCATTGCCATCACAAAGATATATTGCACAACAAGATCATTATATCTCCGGAAGAACCAACGCCCGATACGAGGAAAAGCATACATTATCGTAAGGCTCAAAACGAGAACTTTCAGCACCATCCAAAGCACAAACATGTCAGACATTCCGTCTTTGTGCATGCCGGCAATTACGGCCAATACAAGCAAAGTCAAGGTATCGGTCACAGCTGTTCCTCCAACGGCTATGCTCACCGCCCTTTGCCTGTTAATACCGTAACGAATAACAATCGGATAAGCAATAAGTGTATGTGAGGCATACATACTTGCAAGCAGGATGGAAGTCATCAATGCATAATCCAATAAAAACAGATTCGCCCAGATACCAATGCCCAACGGAATAATAAAAGCCAGCAGGCCCAAGACTGTAGCCTTAACACGAATGCTTTTAAAATCCTCCATGTTCATTTCCAGACCTGCAAGAAACATGATATAATAAAGCCCTACTTTCCCGAATAATTCAAAGCTGCTGTCACGTGCAAGTATGTTAAATCCATGTTCTCCGATGACAACTCCTGCTAAAATCATCCCGATAATATGCGGTATACGCAAGCGCTCCAATAAAATTGGAGCGAAAAGTATGATCACCAACACAAGAAAGAATATCCATGTCGGGTCTGTTATGGGAAAATGTATATCGAAATCAATTTGATTCAGCAATTCTTCCATATATTCGGTTTATACAGCGATGTTATTAAAAACAAAATTACAAAAAATCTTTCTATTTCTTTACCTAATAAAACAGAATGTCGTAATTTTGCAGCATTAAACAAAAGTTTTGACCAAAACGTCAGAATTTCACCGTTTATTGAAGTGTAAATTTTATTAATCTCAATAAAGCATTAAAAAAATGAAAGTAGCTATTGTTGGTGCAAGCGGAGCCGTAGGACAAGAATTCCTGCGCGTTTTAGATGAAAGGAATTTCCCTGCAGACGAACTGTTGTTATTCGGTTCCACACGCAGTGCCGGACGGAAATATTCTTTTCGTGGCAAGGAAATCGAAGTAAGACTTCTGCAACACAACGATGATTTCAAAGGAGTAGATATTGTATTTGCTTCGGCCGGTGCCGGCACATCTCGCGAGTTTGCCGATACCATTACGAAATACGGAGCCGTAATGATTGACAACTCCAGTGCCTTCCGTATGGACGAGGATATTCCTTTGGTGGTGCCCGAAGTCAATGCTGCCGACGCATTAAATCGCCCTCGCGGTATCATCGCCAATCCAAACTGCACAACTATCCAGATGGTTGTCGCGCTAAAGGCCATCGAAAACCTCACACATATCAAACGCGTACACGTTTCTACTTATCAGGCTGCCAGCGGAGCCGGAGCTGCCGCAATGGATGAGCTGTACGAACAATACCGTCAGGTATTGGCAGGAGAGCCGGTAAAAGTAGAGAAATTCGCATATCAATTAGCATTCAACCTCATCCCTCAAATCGATGTCTTCACAGAAAACGGTTATACAAAAGAAGAAATGAAAATGTATAACGAAACCCGTAAAATCATGCATTCCGACGTAAAGGTCAGTGCAACGTGCGTTCGTGTCCCTGCCCTCCGCTCCCATTCGGAAAGCATCTGGATTGAAACGGAAAGACCCGTATCGGTAGAGGAAGCAAGAAAAGCATTTTCCGAAGGTGAAGGACTTGTTTTGATGGACAATCCGGAGAAAAAAGAATACCCGATGCCGCTCTTCCTTGCCGGTAAGGACCCTGTTTACGTAGGACGCATCCGTAAAGATCTGGCAAACGATAACGGCCTGACATTCTGGATTGTCGGCGACCAGATAAAAAAAGGAGCCGCACTGAATGCCGTACAAATAGCAGAATATCTGATAAAAGTAAAGAATATCGGATAAACTGAACCGAACAAAATTAAACCAAACGTCCCGATGCTTTTAATAAAACATCGGGACGTTTTTGTTGAAATTACAGAATATTTTATTTCTTCACTTATGAGTTTTCACGATTTGCGTAGGAGCAAGTTCGGCATTCCGTTTCTCCGTTTGCGCAACGACATTACGGGCTAATTCGACAAAAGCACCCCCAGTTACCGAATTTTCATCCAATGCAACCGGCACGCCCTCGTCGCCATGTTCGCAAATACTCTGCACGATGGGGATCTGTCCTAACAATGGAACGTTCAGCTCTTCGGCAAGTTTCTTTGTCCCTTCCTTACCGAACAGATAATATTTATTGCCCGGAAGCTCGGCAGGAGTGAACCAGGCCATGTTCTCAACCAGCCCTAATATAGGAACATTCACCTTGTCGTTTGTATACATATTGATACCTTTACGTGCATCGGCCAAAGCGACTTCCTGAGGAGTACTCACAATAACTGCTCCCGTAATGGCCAATGTCTGCAGCAAAGTCAAATGAATATCACTTGTTCCCGGAGGCGTATCAAGCACGAAATAATCAAGTTCTCCCCAGTTCGAATCGCCAACCAACTGTTTCAATGCGTTGCTTGCCATTCCTCCCCGCCATAGCGTAGCCTGATCGGGGTCAACAAAAAAACCAATCGACAAAATCTTTATACCGTATTTCTCTATCGGAATAATCAAATCGCGGCCATCAATCGACTCGGCATAAGGGCGGGCATCTTCCACATGAAACATTTTCGGGATAGAAGGGCCGAATATATCGGCATCCAATAAACCCACCTTATAACCTAATTTCGTTAAAGCAACGGCAAGATTTGCCGCAACCGTAGATTTTCCCACGCCGCCTTTCCCCGAAGATACGGCTATCACATTCTTCACCTGTGGAAGCATTTTTCCCGGTTCCGGACGAGCCGCCTGCTTGCTTTCGGCCGTTATTGTCACCTCTACATCTTTTGATATATAAGTATGAATCGCTGTTTCGGCCGATTTAATGACCGATTTCATAAAAGGGTCGGTATTCTTCTCGAAAATAAGCGAAAAACTTACTTTCATTCCATCGATACGGATATTGTCGGCAACCATCTCCGCCTCAACAATATTCTTCCCGTTTCCGGGATAACGCACGGTTGCCAGTGCGTCAAGAATTAATTTCGGATATAAAGTCATCTCTTCGTTTTTTTATAATGATTCCTCGCGGTTCACGAAACATGCATTATTTGCTTGTTGCCAATCCGCTTCGTTTACTGCGATTATAACTTCGATAATCATCCAATTCTATTTCTATATCAGGCTCCTGCAACGTTCCTGTCTGCGGAAGGCGGAAGCGAATATACTTAATGTTCAGCCCTCTGTCAAGCCATTGCTGCTCATAATAAGTACGAATACTTAATATGTCATCCGCAAGCCCCGAATGATACAAATTATCGGTCTGTACCTCTACAGGAAAGCCATTCCGCTCAATCATATATTTAGTATATGTAAACATGAAATTACTGTCGGTCTTCAAATGAATCAATCCATCCGGTTGCAAGAAGTTCCGGTAACGATTCATAAAATAGGTGGAAGTAAGCCGCTTGGTCGCTTTCTTCATTTGCGGGTCGGAAAAGGTAAGCCATATCTCGCTTACTTCGTTCGGAGCAAAGAAACGATCTATCAATTCGATATTTGTGCGCAGAAAAGCAACATTCTTCAGGCCTTCGTTCAACGCCTCAGTCGCCCCTGTCCACATACGCGCTCCCTTAATATCCACACCGATAAAGTTCTTCTCCGGATAACGGCGTGCCAATCCTACTGTATATTCTCCCCGTCCGCATCCCAGCTCCAACACAATGGGATAATCATTCTTAAAGAAATCTTTTCCCCACCGTCCTTTCATTTCAAACGGAACGTTGTCTACCACCGAATAAGGATACTCAAACACATGCGGATATTCCGCCATATCTGCAAACTTTGCCAGCTTTCCTTTTCCCATTTTATTACAATTTACAATGTGCAAATTTAGCGGTTTTCAGTAAATTGCACAAATAAAAGAAAGCCACTCTATACGAATGTATGGAATGGCCCTCCTTATCTTTTAAGCAATAGAATCTGATTATTCCACCGCTCAGGCGTTTCTTTCTTCCTCCATTGTTTCCGCTTTATACCCGGCTTTCAAGTCTTCGTAAAACGCGGCATGGGCAGAAGTGACATAAGGATAGAGGAAAAGAAATCCGATACCCAGCGTCAGTATGCAGAGCAAATACCAACCGATGAAACTTAAGTCCAGCAGGAAAAGCTTCATCTTATAGCCTTCCATCATCTTTATGCTCTTTTCTATTGCCGCATCATACCGTAAGTCCGATTCATCTTTCAGAACAAAATTGGTCATTGCATAAGAATAATGCTTTATAATTCCCGGTACAATCAAACATAAAGTCCACAAAAAGAGATACAGATAACGTAATACTCCCGTCCCGAAGATGCGACCGTAATCCTTGAATCCTGCAATCAACCCATCAAGATCCATCTCCTTTTCCTTACGGACAGACTGCAGAAACAGCACCTCATATCCGTATTCTACCACAACTCCAATTAGCAGATAAACCAAAAGTCCGCTCTCATGTATGGAAGGAGGAAGACCTGCAATAAGAACAAGAATTAGCGAAACAACAGCACTAATACCCCAATTCCCGACCAAAGATATCCGTGCGGTTCTACGAAGTTCCGTATTCGATTTCATGCCGATATAATAATTTGAATGTGAATATACCGCCCTTTTTAGTCGATTACAGTCACCCATCCGTACGGATCCGGTTCGTCACCATATTGAATAGCACGAAGTTTATGATATAGTTTCTCGCTGATAGGACCGGGCTTCCCGTCCTTTGCAATCACATACGACTTCTGGTTTTCCAAATCATCAATACGTTCTATCGGACTTATTACGGCTGCCGTACCACAAGCTCCCGCCTCTTCGAATGTGGCAAGTTCTTCTTCCGGAATAGGGCGGCGTTCCACTTTCAAGCCCATATCTTCAGCCAGCTGCATCAAACTGCGGTTTGTGATGGAAGGAAGGATAGAAGATGACAAGGGAGTTACGTAAGTGTTGTTCTTTATCCCAAAGAAATTGGCAGCTCCACACTCGTCAATGTATTTCTTTTCCTTGGCATCCAGATAAAACTCGCATGCATATCCGGCATCATGCGCCATTTTATTGGCACGAAGGCTGGCAGCATAATTCCCTCCTACTTTATAAATACCTGTACCCAACGGAGCCGCCCGATCGTACTGACGTATAATTACATACGAATTCGTAGCAAATCCTCCTTTAAAATACGGCCCGACCGGAGTAACAAACACCACGAAAAGATATTCCTTTGCGGGATGAACTCCCACTTGGGCTCCGATACCTATCAGCAAAGGACGAATGTAAAGCGATGCACCACTTTCATAAGGAGGAATAAAGCGTTCATTGGCTTTCACAACTTTGCGCACTGCCTCGCAAAACAGTTCGGTAGGAAGTTCCGGCATTAAAATGCCGTTACAAGTGCTTTGCAAGCGTTCTGCATTTGCTTCCGGACGGAATATCCGGATTTTTCCGTCTTTTCCACGAAAGGCTTTCAGCCCTTCAAAAGCCTCTTGTCCGTAATGAAGACAAGTAGCTGCCATGTGAATATTTAAAGTCTCTTCCGAGCAAAGTTCCAATTCTCCCCATTTCCCGTCGCGATAATAACAACGTACATTATAATCTGTCCGCATATAGCCGAAAGGCAGATTAGACCAATCGATTTCTTTCATTGTTCTTTTGTATTTAATATTTCATAATTTCAATAAGATTTTGAGCAAAATTACGGTTATTTATTTACAAAAACTAATTTTATATCTTTTTTTCAAGACAAAACAATTATATAAGGCAAAATACCTTACACGTTGAAAGTTTCATCTTCATCCAACAGTTTTCTTATCTCTTCATCGGTTTTATACAAACGATCACGGCAGTACTTGATAAGTTTCTGCGCTTCCTTCAAGTGGTTGCTCAGCGTATCGATATCAAGTTCCTCACTATCCATTTCATTTACAAGCATTTCCAAGCGTTTCATCGCCTCACCGTATGTTATTTTTCTCTGTACCATATCTAAAACTTATTTATTTATCTTCACTATACTGCCGAACCGCCCGTCTGAGATTATTGTTTCGATAAAGTCGCCGTCGGCTACTTGCGACACATGTTTCACCGGCCTCCCGTCTTTCAGTGTCAATGTATATCCCCGTTTCAACAAATGCTCCGGTGATAAATTCCTGACTTGCTGTTCCATTAAATCCAGTTTATGTACTTCTTTCTCCATTCGTTGCGCCCATAAGTTCTGCATCCGGTCCTTCAAAAGAGTATGGCGAAACTGTTCATGCTGCATACGAACGCGCACCGACAACGGTATATGTGCCACAACCTGCGCCAGTTTTTCTTTTTCACGCCGCAGTCTTTCCGGTAAATCTTTACGGAAAAAAGAAGAAAACGTCTCCAGCCTTTCTGCTGTTTCCCGCAAATGTCCGATCAGAAATTCGGCCGCAGCAGTAGGCGTTTTCACACGTTTATATGAAATCATATCAAGCACAGTGTCATCACGCTCATGACCTATTCCCGTAATAACAGGCAAAGGAAATTGAGCACAATGCTCCGCCAAATTATATGTATCGAAACCTGCGAGATCGGAAACCGCCCCTCCGCCACGAATAATTACAACAACATCCCAGTTTTCCCTTGTCGCATCAATAGCCTCCAAAGCCTTTATTACCGAAGCCTCGACACGTTCTCCTTGCATTACGGCGGGGAACAAACGGGGATAAAAGACAAAACCGAACGGATTATGAAGCAACTGACTGCAAAAATCACCGTAACCGGCTGCTGTTCCCGAAGATATCACGGCAATACGCTGGGCAAATTCAGACAGGACCAGCTCTTTGTTCAGGGTAAGCACTCCCTCCCGCTCCAGACGCTGAAGTATCTCTCTTCTGCGCCGGACCATATCTCCTATCGTAAACGACGGGTCAATGTCTGTAACAGTCAGAGAATAGCCATACAACTCATGAAAATCAGCATTTACCTTTACCAGCACTTTCATGCCGGAAGAAAACGATTGCCCGGTTTCCCTTTCAAAATACGATTTCAAAAGAGTAAAAGTATTACTCCAGATAACGCCCCTTGCTTTCGCTATCAAAGCATCGTTTTTGGTATCTTTCTGCACAAACTCTACATAGCAATGCCCCGATGCATTCGTACGCACCTCGCTGAGTTCTGCCTGGAGCCAATAAGAATCGGGCAAACAAGTACGAATGCTCTTGCGTACAAGGGTATTCAACTCATACAAAGACAACGGTCTGTTTTCCATAATTTCAATCCTTCAATTCCAAACCTAATCTATAGGCTTCCCACATATCCGGAATGCCATATCCGAAAATATTATCGGGACTATCGGCACGATCGCCCGAACGACGGACTGTATCCATGACCTGCTTTGCCGTAAGCCAAGGACATGCCTGCCACAGACAGGCCACAAGTCCGCATAATATCGGCGATGCATACGATGTACCATTCGCGTTTATCACTCTTCCATCGATGTCTACCACAGCAGAGCGCACGCCCATTGCCATAATATCCGGCTTAATCCTTCCGTCGGCCGTATTGCCTACCGAAGAAAATGTGGCATTCTTCCGGGTAGAGTCTACAGCCCCTACAGCCAACACATTGCCGGCATCGGCCGGAGGTGTTATCTTTTTCCACAAAGAATTTCCCTCATTCCCGGCACTGCATACCACAATCATTCCCTTATCTGCCGCACGTGAAGCCGAACAGGTCATCAAAGAAGTCAGACCGTCCAAGTCCGAATAAGAATAATTACATGAGGAATCATCGAAAGCATAATAACCTAATGAGGTATTCACCACATCCACACCGGCACTATCGGCAAATTCTATTGCTGCAGCCCAATAATCTTCTTCCACTAACTGTTCCGTATCATTATCCTCACTTCGAAGCAGCCAGTAAGAAGCTTCGGGAGCTGTTCCGACCATTACTCTCGGCTTGTTTACAGCCATGCATGAGAGGACTTTCAATCCATGACTATATTCCTCGTAGATATCCGAATCCGGATTCACAAAATCACGTGTTCCGAGCAAATGCATACCGCGAAACAGTTTTATAACATCCACATTATAAAAACCGGCATCTATCACAGCTATCTGCATTCCCTCCCCGCAGAATCCTGCTTCATGAAGACTGTCGCCATGCAGCATGCGAATCTGTTCGTCCGCCTGTCCGTAATGACTGTCGGTCTTATCCCATTTCTTCACCACAATATCCTTACGTTCTTTGTCACGCAAATGGGATTTCTCTGATGATACCCCCACTAATTTCGCCCCTTTTACGAAAGGCAATCCGATTATCCGCTGATAAAAAAGAGAATCGGTAGAAAGGACCAGCGCGGTATTATTCCATTTACTGGAAGCAAGCAAGCGTTCATTTTCCCCGCAAACGTCACGGATATATGACAGACAAACGGGCAAATCGGTAGAATCTATTGCCAGACCTTGTCTCATCCTCCGCTCGATAGCACGGACAGACAGATATTCTTCCGGACGGTCCAGTGTATATTCCGTCTGTTTTTTATCGGTAAACTGAACTCTATACCGGTACGTTTTACAAAAAGCTTCGGCATCTTTCAGCAAAAAAAACAGGATAAACAGCCATAAATATTTCGTCATCTTTCTTATCTTTTCCAGTTTTAATGCAAATATAAAGAAAGTTTCTCCGAATGCAGAAAGAATCATATCAAGAACTTTTCCCTTGATAAAATCAAAGAACTTGGTATGAATATCAGTAAATCATATACAACCAATCCCATTCCGATTCGTTATCTTTGCAATAATAAAATCAACGATTACTGCATCCAATCCGTAAATCACACAAATATGAGACGTAGATTTTTTTATTTATTTATTGCACTGATTATAAACATTCCTATTATCATGGCACAAGAAAAGATTAAACAGACAGCAGGACGCGACCAATTGGGGGATTTTGCGCCCAAATTTGCAGAACTCAACGATGATGTTCTTTTCGGAGAAGTGTGGAGCCGCACAGATAAACTGGGCCTGCGCGACCGCAGTTTAGTCACCATTACATCACTTATCAGTCAGGGTATTACCGATAGTTCTCTGACATTCCACCTGCAATCTGCCAAGAAAAATGGTATTACCCGTACAGAAATCGCAGAAATTCTCACGCAAATCGGGTTTTATGCCGGATGGCCTAAAGCGTGGGCAGCCTTTCGCTTAGCTAAAGACGTATGGACAGAAGATATAAAAGGTGAAGACGCAAAAGCAGCGTTCCAACGTGAAATGATTTTCCCCATCGGAGAACCCAATACGGCTTATGCCAAATATTTTATAGGGAACAGCTATCTTGCCCCCATTTCACGGGAACAAGTATATATTTCCAATGTTACATTTGAGCCGGGATGCCGGAACAATTGGCACATACATCATGCAACAAACGGAGGAGGACAAATGCTCATCGGAATAGCCGGACGCGGATGGTATCAGGAAGAAGGGAAACCTGCTGTGGAAATTCTTCCGGGAACGGTAATCCATATACCGGCCAACGTGAAACATTGGCATGGAGCAGCCGCAGACAGCTGGTTTGCTCATTTTGCATTCGAAGTCACAGGAGAAAATACTTCCAATGAATGGCTTGAGCCTGTAACAGATGAAGAATACAAAAAACTTGAGAGTTCCAAATAATTAATTCGACATGATCTTTACAGACGGTTCCGAATGGAATCGTCTGTTTTTACAACATCATTCAACTTCATCCCATAAAATAAGTTATGAACATCGAAGAATTTAAGAAAATCGTCAAAACACGTACCCCGCTAAATAACGACAATATCTTACAATTCATGGACAACATGAGCAATAAAGCGAGACGAATCACCTTTCGTCTGAATACAGCCTACCACAATCCCGAAGAAGTCCGGACAATCCTGTCTGAATTATTCGGTTACCAGGTGCCGGCCACATTCCGGGTTTTCCCTCCATTCTATACCGACTTCGGGAAAAATATCTCCGTAAGCGAAGGCGTCTTTATAAATGCTTGCTGCCATTTTCAAGATCATGGAGGCATCACAATCGGAGAAGGTTGCCAGATAGGCCATAATGTTGTATTCGCGACTCTTAATCATGAGCTGTCACCTCAGACAAGAAAATACACGCGTCCTGCTCCCATTGTTCTCGGGAAGAACGTATGGATAGGCTCTAACGCCACTATCTTACCGGGCGTAACTATCGGAGACAATGCCGTTGTAGCAGCCGGAGCCGTTGTAGCAAAAGATGTGGACGCCAATACAATCGTCGGCGGAGTTCCGGCCAAATTAATAAAACGTATACCATAAAGGCAATCAGCCTATACATCATTGCCATAAAAGCCGCCGGCAGAATCTTTCATACGACCTGTTTTTAATTCTTAAAAAAGCACCAACATTCACAGGTTCTGCGTATATTTGCTCTAAACAAATATCAAAACCATTGTACCATGAGCGAACATTACGTAATAAATCTCGGCCGCCAGTTGGGAAGCGGCGGAAAAGAAATCGGAGAGAAATTAGCCCGCGATTTGGGAATTGCTTTCTACGACAAAGAATTAATTAACCTGGCATCGAAAGAAAGCGGCCTTTGCCGCGAATTCTTTGAGAAGGCTGATGAAAAAGCTTCTCAAGGCATTTTAGGAGGATTATTAGGGGCACGATTCCCTTTTATCACGGAAAGTGCCTACCCTTATAATTCTTATTTAAGCAATGACTCTCTGTTCAAGATTCAAAGCGATGTAATCCGTCACCTTGCGGAAAAGCAGTCATGCCTCTTTGTCGGACGTTGCGCTGACTACATCTTACGCGACCACCCGCGTTGTGCCAATATCTTTATCTCGGCTACACCTGCAGCACGGATCAATCGCTTGATGAAGCTTCACAACATCAGCGCAGAAGAAGCGGAAGAGCTAATGGAAAAAGCCGACAAGAAACGTTCCTCTTATTATAACTACTACAGTTACAATACATGGGGAGCGGCAGCGACTTATCATCTGTGCATCGATTCATCTGTTCTTGGAATCGATGGAACAGTTACCTTCGTTAAACAGTTCATCAAACAAAAGTTGCAATTACCATAATAAATGTCTGAGCATGTTTTGAATGAAACACGACATTGTTTCATTCAAAACATGCTCCTCTTTTAAGATAATGACAGGAAGCATGTTGCGCACGAATCTTTATCTTCCGTAGAACCGTACCTGAAACATTATGAGAAGCAATGTTTTCTTAAAAATACTATCTTTGCCGCAACTAACAACAAATCTATGAAACGAATCGGACTTTTATCGGATACACATGGCTATTGGGACTCACGTTATCTCAAATACTTTGACAGTTGCGATGAAATATGGCATGCCGGAGACATCGGTTATATGGAAATAGCCGACAAATTGCAGGCCTTCCGCCCGTTAAGAGCTGTGTACGGCAACATAGACGGTCAGGACATCCGCCACATGTTTCCGGCCATAAACCGTTTTAACATCGAGGGGGCCGACGTGTTAATCAAGCATATCGGCGGCTATCCCGGCAAATATGATTCCTCCATTCACGGAACACTTCTTGTAAATCCCCCATCCCTTTTTATCAGCGGGCATTCGCATATTCTGAAAATAAAGTATGACAAGACGCTGAACATGCTGCACATCAATCCCGGAGCTGCCGGGAAATACGGATTCCACAAAGTAAGAACCTTAATACGATTCAGCATAAACGAAGGAAAATTCTCCGATTTAGAAGTCATTGAATTAAGCGACTGAATGACAATGCAAAGGTTATTTCCACCTATGAAATGAAACATTTTTACTTGCCACATTAAAAAAACTTTCCGAAATTTGCATGACAAATTAAGAAGACATCTTTATGAAAACTTACTTAGTTACCGGTGCTGCTGGATTTATCGGCGCCAATTATCTGAAATATATTTTAGCAAAATATGATGACATAAAGGTCGTTGTGCTCGACTCTCTTACATATGCCGGAAATTTAAATACAATCAACGAAGACATAGACAATGAACGTTGCTTCTTCGTAAAAGGGAATATCTGCGACAGAGAGCTGGTAGAGCATCTGTTTGCCGAATATAAATTCGATTATCTCGTGAATTTTGCGGCTGAAAGCCACGTAGACCGCAGCATTGACAACCCGCAACTTTTCTTACAAACAAATATATTAGGAACCCAAAACTTGCTGGAAGCCGCACGCAAGGCATGGACAACCGGGAAAGATGAATCGGGGTATCCGACATGGAGAAAGGATATCCGTTTTCATCAGGTCTCGACAGACGAGGTTTACGGCTCGTTAGACGAGAATGGATATTTCACCGAAAATACTCCTTTATCGCCGCATAGTCCGTACAGTGCATCGAAAGCCGGAGCAGATCTCATCGTTTTAGCTTACAGGGATACCTACAAAATGCCGGTTACCATTACACGATGTTCCAATAATTACGGGCCATATCACTTCCCGGAAAAGCTTATTCCGCTTATTATAAAAAATATTCTTGAAGGGAAACACTTGCCCGTTTACGGAAACGGCACGAACGTACGTGACTGGTTATATGTGGAAGATCACTGCAAAGCGATAGATTTAGTGATACATAAAGGGAAAAACGGAGAAATTTACAATGTCGGCGGACACAACGAAAGACAAAATATCGAAATAGTCAAGCTGACAATTGCCACCATACATCACCTGATGTCCGAACAACCGGAATATCGGAAAATCTTAAAGAAAAAAGAACTTGACGAAAAAGGCGAAATCAGAATCGACTGGATAAACGATTCTCTGATCAGTTTTGTCAAAGACCGCTTAGGACACGATCAGCGCTATGCCATTGATCCGTCGAAAATCTCCCGTGAACTTGGCTGGTTACCGGAAACGACTTTCGAGGATGGTATTGTAAAAACAATCCGGTGGTATCTGGAGCATCAGGAATGGGTTAAAAATGTAACATCAGGCGATTACCAGAATTATTACGAAAACATGTATAAAAACCGCTGATATCCTTACAATAACAATTCGATATTCTCACATAAACAAAACGACCTTTCAAGTATATTCTCCTGAAAGGTCGTTTTGTTTACAAGCGCATTAAATACGACTTAAAGTCCGTAAAATCTTTTGATAACGGGACAGCCTGTTTCTCTCCTCTCATAAATGCAGCCAGCTTTCCGGGTATTTCCACTTCCTTTCCGATAATACGTTCCACAGTCTGACAAAACTTTGCGGGATGAGCCGTTTCAAGAAACACTCCGTTCTCTGCGGGAAGAAGCATATCACACAAAGCGCCATAAGCACAAGCGCCATGAGGATCGAGCAGATAATTCGTATCCTCATATGTCGTTCTTATAATTTCACGGATCTGATTATCATCATAAGCCTTCCCGCTTATTTCTGCTGAAATCGCCGAATGACTGCCTCCATACAAATCCATAATTCGGGCAAAGTTACTAGGAGCGCCGACATCCATCGCATTTGCTATCGTTGCAATGGAAGGACGGGGCATATATTTCCCGGTTCTCAAGTACTGAAGAAAAATATCATTGCGGTTATTTGCAGCAATGAAACGCTTTACGGGAAGTCCCATACGCTTGGCAAACAACCCGGCCGTCAGGTTTCCGAAATTACCGCTCGGCACGCAAACCACCAGATTATCGGCGTGTCCAAGCCTTTTCATCTGCGCATAAGCGTAAAAATAATAAAACGCCTGAGGCAAAAACCGCGCGATGTTGATAGAATTCGCCGAGGTTAGTTTTAAATTCTTATTCAACTCTTCATCCATAAAAGCGCGCTTTACCAACGCCTGACAGTCGTCAAATGTCCCGTCGACCTCGATTGCCGTAATATTACATCCTAACGTGGTAAACTGTTTCTCCTGAATTTCGCTGACTTTCCCTTTCGGATACAATACAAAGACGCGGATACCGTCTACATTCCAAAAGCCGTTTGCCACAGCACTACCCGTATCTCCTGAAGTAGCCACAAGAACATTTACCCGACCAGCATCTCCCTTCTGAATAAAATAGCCCAATAAGCGCGCCATGAAACGGGCACCGACATCTTTAAACGCCAATGTCGGCCCGTGAAACAGTTCCAGAGAATAAATATTTTCCTTCACTTCTACAATCGGAATATCAAAGTTTAAAGTATCCTTGACGATATTCTTCAATGTTTCTGAAGGGATGTCTTCACCAAAAAACGCGTCTGCCACCCGATAAGCAATCTCTTGAAATGACAAGTTTGCAATCTCATCAAAGAAAGAAGCCGGCAACGTTTTTATCGTTTCAGGCATAAATAATCCGCCATCAGCGGCAAGTCCTTTAACAACAGCTGCCTCTAAAGTCTCTCCGACAACCTTTTTATTTGTACTATAATATTTCATCGTTTACTTCCCAATTGCATAAATTCATTCATAAATTCATCTTTCTCCAACAGGCCATATCCGCCTGCACCGCAGGATATCTCATCGAATGTTCGTACATCATCCGACACTATTCCCGGATAATATATCAGAAAAGGAACAGGTTCTGCCGTATGTGTACGCAATTCACAAGGCGTCGGATGGTCTGGTAATATCGCTATGGCAACCGCCTCGTCCCAGTCTTTTATCGCTTCATAAATCGGTTTTACGATACGGCTGTCCAGATTTTCTATCGTTTTCAACTTCAATGCCACATTCCCCTCGTGACCGGCCTCATCACTTGCCTCAATGTGCAGATAAACAAAATCGTCCGTTTTCAGCGCATCAATAGCAGCTTTTGCTTTTCCCTCGTAATTGGTATCATACAAACCTGTCGCTCCATCCACTTCTATGCGGCGTAATCCTGCATAAGACCCGATACCCCGTATCAGGTCGACAGCCGTAATGACCGAGCCTTTCCGTACATCCGAATACATCTCTGACAGCCTCTTCATACAAGGACGATAGCCCGGACTCCAAGGCCAAATGCTATTTGCCGGATCTTTCCCTTCGGACTGTCTTTTCCTATTTACCGGATGATCGGAAAGAATTTCCTGAGATTTCTCAATCAATGCATTCAACAAATCTGCCGTTGCCTGCGCCTCTGAAGATAAAGCCCGAACCATATTCGGACGGAAAGGTTGCAAAGGTATGTCATGAGGCGGCACACATGCAAGGTTTTTATTGCCTCCCTTTACGGTAAGAAGATGACGATACTGCACACCTGTATAAAAATGTATGACATCAGACCCTAATCTCTCCTGCAAAAAACGAATCAACTCATCCGCTTCATCGGTAGATATATGTCCGGCTGAATGGTTCTTCAACAAATCACCCTCGACTGTTACCAGATTACATCGCATTGCCATGTCTCCCGGTTGCAAATCAACACCGATACTCGCCGCCTCAAGTACGCCACGTCCCTCGTAAACCTTAGGCAAATCATAGCCCAAAACCGACATATTCGCGACCTCGCTTCCCGGATGAAAGCCGTCGGGTACCGTCTTCAACAGTCCTGTTTTACCCATTGCCGCCAAATAATCCATATAAGGAGTCTCGGCGTATTGCAACAATGTCTTCCCATTCAACGAAGGCACCGGCCAGTCGGCCATACCATCGCCTAAAATAATCAGATGTTTCATCACGTCAAATATTAGCAATACTCGTAATATCCGCAAAAACACCGGCTGCTGTCACATCAGCTCCAGCACCGTATCCCTGTATTAGCATCGGGTATTCTTTATATCTTTCCGTAGTAAGAAGAATAATATTGTTACTTCCTTCCAAATTATAGAACGGATGCTTCTGCTCTACTTCTTCCAATGCAACCATTCCCTTCCCGCCTTCAAAGCGGGCAACGAAACGCCAATGTTTATGCTCTTTCTCCAATATTTTACGACGTGCTTCAAAATCGGCATCCATCTTTTTGATATTCTTCCAAAAATCATCCGGCGAGCCGGTCAGATATTCTTCAGGGATAAACAATCGTTTTTCTACATCTTCCTGTTCCAGACGATAGCCCGCTTCACGTGCCAGAATTACCAGTTTTCTGATAACATCCTTGCCGCTCAAATCAATTCTCGGGTCTGGTTCGGAATACCCTTCCTCTTTTGCCCG
>CASDXG010000007.1 GCA_949285025.1 uncultured Bacteroides sp.
GGTCTGGCGATCGCCTTTCCCCCTGCCGCATACCACATTCCCGTCAGGGAGATATGAAGCACGACCGGGCGTTTCGGAAGTTTATGCACCGTCACGGTCTCGCCGTTGCTCTGCTGATAGGAAATCGTGTCCGCCGTTTCGAAAACGATTCCGGCGGAAAGCAGCAGGGGAACCGACAAAAGAATTGTAATAAGCTTTTTCATTATTCAGTAATGCTCCACGGGTCGTAATACATGTTGTTCCTGGGACCGAAATCTCCGATTTTATGAACCAGATTGAAAGGCTTGTAAGAGGAACAATCGCCATGCTCATTCACATAGGTCAGCGTTTTTTCAGAAGCGACATGTCCATCAACCCAAAGGATATTGGCTGCTCCTCCATGACGGAAATGAATTCCTGCCCCTTGTTTCGCCGCACCTTTGTTAAAAGCGGTCAAAGTCCGGGTGCTCGGATTCGTAGTGCTCCCGACAGAATGATATCCGTAAAGTTCCGGATAAGCTGTCACCTCGCCTATGGCGCCGGAAATCTGCGGACTGGCATAATCAGCAAAAGCAACCGTCTGGCTGGGCTGTTCAATCTGGGAATCTTTCAATCCGGCAAGAGATTTGCCTGTTGTGCGTGAACCTGAGGGTAAAAAATAAATCTGCGAACCTACATTCACATTATAAGCATAACCGCCGGCGCCCAATACAACCAGATCATCATCAGGATCAAAACTTTGCACCATCGTCGGACACTTCATCATATGAATCGTTTTAGGGCTTAGATATGCCCCCATATATCCTTCATCCAACTTCCATTTATATACATAATGAGAACCATATCGTCCCCCTACTTTAGCACCTTTACTGCCAAGCCATTTATCTATTTTCATATTATAATCATAATCTCCGGAGTAAAACTTCCACGCTACTCCGACCTGCTTCAGATTCGAGGCGCATTGAATGCCTTTTGCCTTCTCTCTCGCCGCTCCCAATGCGGGCAGGAGCATACCGGCAAGAATGGCGATGATCGCAATCACGACGAGGAGCTCTATAAGGGTGAAAATCCTTGTTTTCACCCTGTGAAGTAAGAATATCGAACAAGGAACACGGAAGGAGGAAGGAACAGGAGAACAATGGAACAATCGAACATCAGAACAATTCAGCAATGGAAGGAAGAAAGAAGAAGCGAAGCAGGATCGGGATAGACTGTGTTTTTTACTGAAGACCGTTTCGCGCTGCGAAATATGGTCAGGTTTGACATGGACAGTTATGCGGCTGGGCATGGTTTGAATGTGTCCACAGCCCGGCAACTGTTTTAATAAGATTGCTTTTCCTGAAGTTTTCTTCATGACATTCCTCCTTTTTTTCTGTTATTTATTATACTCCGGATTTGATGTATCACAATAGAGATTTGTCTCAATAAATATCAAAATAGTCTCATTGTGAAAATTGAGACGAAAATGATCTGTATTGAGACAAATGGCTATTGTGATACATCAAATCCGGAGTATAATAAATAACAGAATAAAAGGAGGAATGTCATGAAGACAACTTCAGGAAAAGCGA
>CASDXG010000008.1 GCA_949285025.1 uncultured Bacteroides sp.
GAAGTAATGAGGGGCTGGTACATCGCTGCCAGACCGGGAGCGGAAGGAGACACGACGGTATGGTATACTGCATTTTGGTATTTTATTGCGAAATATGCGGCTGCAAAATGGGGGGAACGGTGGTGCCTGACCGCTGAACAATCGTTGGATTTGTATTCGGGGAAGACGACTGTTCCGACACAGGTAATCATCAAATCGCCGAACGGCAGCAATAATGTGCAGAAATTGATGTATGGCACTTCGCTTTTGGCATATCGGAGCGACATACCGGAACAGCCATATCAAGAACCGGAATATGGGCTAAACCTTTATCCCCTTGCGGAAGCATTGGTTTATGCCACTCCGAGATACTTTCAGGCGGAAAAGATTGCTGCCCGCACCTGCCTGGCCATGGTTCAAGATACCGCTGATATATTAAAAGTCTTGACAAGAAACGGAGCTTCGCGCCGTGCCGGAAGGATTGCCGGGGCGTTCCGTAATATCGGCAACAACGAGATAGCAGACAGTATACTTTCCACCATGAAAGGATTTGGATATGACGTACGGGAAGAAGACCCTTTCGAGGAAAAGTCCCAAGCACCTGTCGTTTATGAAGCCTCACCATACGTCACTCGTTTGCGTTTGATGTGGGAGAATATGAGGGAGACGGTAATCGAACTTTTCCTGGAAGCTCCCGGTCGTATAGATGATGTGGAAGGGTATTTGAAACGTGTGGATGAAAAATATTCGGAAGATGCTTACCATTCGCTGTCCATAGAAGGGTATAAGGTGTCACCTGAGCTAATCGAAAAAGTCAGGTCCGGTAGCTGGCAACCGGAAGATGAGGATAAGGAACATAAAAATGCCTTGGTCGCACGTGGCTATTATCAGGCATTTCAGGCTGTTAAAAAGACAATTTCCGATGTGTTGCAAGGGAAGAATGCCGGAGAAGCGGTGAAAACCGACCATTCTACTTGGTACATACAGATGTGGATGCCATTTGCCGCGGTAGGGATTCTGCAAAGAGAAGATTTGGTGGGTTATCGTACCGGGCAAGTGTATATACGCGGCTCGCAACATATCCCGCTTAATCCAAAAGCCGTCAGGGATGCCATGCCCGTATTGTTTGACCTACTGAAAAACGAACCGAATTCGGCAGTAAGGGCTGTGTTGGGACATTTCTTTTTCGTATTCATTCACCCGTATATGGACGGGAACGGAAGAATGGGGCGTTTTATCTTGAACGTCATGCTCGCATCCGGCGGATATAACTGGATGGTCATTCCGTTTGAACGGCGGCTGGAATATATGAAGGCGTTGGAGAAGGCCAGTGTGGAGGGTGACATTTCGGATTTTACGAAAGTGATAGCGTCTTTGGTTAAATAGGCATTTCGATTCAAGGCTAAAATATGTTTGCTAAAATATGTTTTATCATTACATAGAATAAAAGTGATGAGAAAACATCTTAGGTTCAGATTATTTTCTTACCTTTGCAAACAGAAAGCAGTTGCAAAGATTGCGAAATAAAGAAGTTAGAACAAGGTGAAATAGGTGGACTTAAAAATCTACCATTGATAAGGGATTGAGTATCAGATAAAAAATAGGGTGGTTCGAGCCCCAAGCGGATCACCAAAAAGTTTAATAGAAAACCGCTGATAAGATTCAATTATCGGCGGTTTTCTTTTTATCTTACCTCAAAATTGAGCCAAACCGGATCGGCTCAGCTCAATTCTACAAATAACAGATAAAAACG
>CASDXG010000009.1 GCA_949285025.1 uncultured Bacteroides sp.
TGCCCGTCAAATGAAGTCTGCAAATTTTCCTTTGTCAGATTATACATATCTATGAATGTCAATCCGGTGAACGTGCAGAAGATGAACAAATCACGGATAAGCTCATAGCTCTGCTTTTTGAACTTTCCATTTATCAGCAAGGCTATTTCCTCTTTGGTAAGGAAGCCGCGTTTGGTGGGTTCGGGACTGATGCTGTATGCGTAAAACGGGTCTCGCTGTAACCAGCCGTTGTTGATGGACAGATAAACCATCCGTTTCAAAGGCATCATATATGACCATATTGTATTGGTGCAGTGCTTTTTTTCGATGCGCAGGAACAACTCGAAGTCCGTGATGAACGCAGGAGTAAGTTCTTTTAGCGCAATGTCGCTCATTTTATAGCGTTGTTTGATGAACTCCGCCAAATGGTTATATACAGTGCAGTATTTCCAATAGCTGCGTTGGCTTTTCATCTTGCCGACCTGCTTGGCGTAGTCCTCGTTGTGCTGACGGAACACGGCAAGAAGGGTCTTGTGGTTTTGCCCCATACCCAAAAAGGCGTTACGCACCTTTTCTGCGGTAACATACATATAATTGTCCTTGTCGCAAATTTCCTGATACGCTTTCGTGACACCGACACGGATTTTGTCAAGCATACGGTTTGCCTCTTGCGAGGCAAGGCTCTTGCCGGACATCTTTCCCGACTGCACGTTCCATAATTTTTCCGTTCACGGTTACACGGCACATTACAGGGACAAGCCCGCTCTTTTTGGGAGCATTTCGCTTCAGGTAAAACAGAATTTTGAATGTTGATCTCATGCTCTACAATTTTTTTGTTACAAAATTATTCCTTGTAGAGTTGTCTGTCGATACGCAAAATATAGCCTATCGCCGCAATCAAATCCGCCATGGGACTTTTTTCAGAAATCACTTGTCATACACCTGTATTTGAGGTATATTTGCAGTGCTTTTCCGCTGTCTTCACTACTCAGTGCCGACCGGAAGAAAAGTAACGGGATAGTAACTGAACTCCGGTTGCAAGTGGCAGTTTTCAAGCTTCAAGTGGCGTCACTCTTAAGCAGCCAATCACTCCTAAATCATTCACTTGCAATTATTTCTCTGCGATTCAACCTCGGTCTCAGTTATTTTTACTATCTTTGTAACAGATTAACCACAAAAAAAATTAAAAAGGGAAAAAAGAAGAGTATAGGAATATAATAACATAATGTGATTTGACGTAATATCTGTTTTTATTGGTCTACTTAAATCTCGCAAATTTAACCGGGCTCCAACAAGAAACAGTATAAGCGTACGTTCACACCCTGATAGGGCGTGGACTGCTTTTACTTATTTGTGGAGCAAGGCAATGCGAGAGCCTAAGTAGACAAATGAAGTAAAATGTAGTTCTCGCTCTTTTTTTGTGCCCGATGGAATTTAAAACAGTTGTTATTATGCAAAGATTAGGGAATGAACTTCTGGAGGAAGTGAAAGAAATTATCAGGGAAGAGGCGGAAGTTGTCGGAACTTTGCCTGCCGGTATGAGAAAAGATGTTGCTGACGGAGAGTATTGGATAAATGTGTTGAAGACTATAAAATGGGAATGCTGTGACGGAAATATAGAATCCGGGAAAAAACGTTTCTTGAAAAATCCGGATATGTTTGCGGAAGGCATTTCGGTTAAAACGGTCCGGAAGCCGCTGATGGCGGTGTACGTCATGGTGTCTTGTGATAGAGAAAAAGAGAGTGAAAGTATTGTTAAGGGCTATGAGCGTAAAGAAATGAAGAGAAGCAAAAACGATTTTCCTTATATGATAGACCGTTTTAATCTGGAAAAAAGGATGGATTCTTTATTGTCTGTCGGAAGTGTGTTGGATAATGTGGTTTATTCGGTGTCGACGATTTGGGGAGAGAATATACCGCCTTGCACGTATTGCGAAGGAACGGGGGAAGAGCCATGCCGGTATTGTGACGGTACGGGTTGGGTGATTTGTGATACTTGTGGCGGAGAGGCGGGGAGGAGGACAAAGACCTGTTCTCATTGCGATGGTACGGGAAAGATTCATTGTCCGGAGTGTAAGGGGGAAGGAATGAAAGTGTGTGCCGCATGTCATGGAAGCGGAAAGTCCGATAATAAGAATTGTACACAGATAATCAAACGTTTCAATGACAAGTATGTGTATGAAAGTATTGGTTCCTGCTCAAAATACACAGGAACGGAAAAGGGGAGATGAGGCGGATTTTACTGATAAGAATCTGACAGAAGCTGTCGTAATGGTGATAAATCAAATCTATATGCAGGACTGGCTTTCTTCTTTGCAGATAAGTAGACTTTATTCCGCGCCCGGACATTTGGTGGAAGACAACAGCGGGAAGATAAGGGAAGACATCTTATCGGAAGGAGGTGAACCGATGTGTATGCTTTACGATTCTTTTCAAGATGAGGTGAAATCGAAGATAGACGACAATTCTACCGTATGTGTGGTGGAAAATTATTATCCTCTTTCCCCTATGACAATCGTTAAAATACGCTATAATGTGGCGGGCTATAAATCGGATATCGAGATTTTTGCTTGGGAGGATTTGATCTGGTGTAACTCTTTGTATGCCGGAGTATCTTGGTGGCAATTGTTTTTTAAGCGAATCTTCAGGAAGCGGCGATGATGTCATGGAAGGTCTGTTGTGGTAACGGCACGGGAATCCATGACTTGTTTGAGGATTTTTGCTTTTGCGTTTTTGTAGGATTCGTTAATTTTGCAGCGGTTTATAAAAAAGATGCAACTGTGAATGCAAAAGTTCTTTATTCATATCTGAAAGGCAAGCCCAATGTTTCGGAAGGAACAGCCTATGCCGTATTGTTTGCCATCGGTTTTGCTCATTTGTTGAATGACATGATTCAGTCGGTCATCCCTTCTATTTATCCTGTTATCAAAGATAAGTTCGGATTTTCGTTCGTGCAAATCGGGTTAATCACTTTGATCTTTCAGTTTACCTCTTCCTTGCTGCAGCCGTTTACCGGGTGGTATGCCGATAAGCATCCGCATCCTTACGGACTGGCATTGGGCATGTGTTTTACACTCGTTGGATTATGTTTGTTGGCTTATGCGGGGAATTTTCATTTGTTATTGTTGGCCGTGAGTCTTATCGGTTGCGGTTCATCGGTGTTTCATCCCGGAGCCTCGCGTGTGGCGCAGTTGGCTTCCTGTGGAAGGAAAAGTCTGGCTCAGTCTATCTTTCAGGTGGGAGGAAACGGGGGAAACGCGTTTGGTCCTTTGGTGGCTGCGCTGATTGTTTTACCTTACGGGCAGGCCTCTATCGGGTGGTTTGCATTGGCTGCGCTGCTGGCTATTCTTGTGCTCATAAGAATCGGTAATTGGTATGGCATGATGCTGGCGTATCGGGTCGCACATGCGAGGACAGTGGCGGCTAAACCTGTCGGGCTGTCGGCTGTACGGATACGTTGGGCAATGATTATTCTCGTCGTACTGGTCTTTTCCAAATACTTTTATATCGCTTCTATGACGAATTACTTTACGTTCTTTCTTATGGAGCGTTTTGGCGTTTCCGTGCAGCACTCCCAATTATGTCTTTTTGCCTTTCTTGCGGCTTTGGCCGTCGGTACGCTTGTGGGCGGTGTGTTGGGTGATAAATTCGGAAGAAAATGCGTCATTATTGGCTCTATATTGGGAGCGGCTCCGTTTGCATTGCTTATGCCTTATACCGGTCTGGTGTGGACTGTTATATTGTCGGTGTTGGTGGGGCTGATTATAGCTTCGGCATTTTCGGCCATCTTGGTTTATGCCACCGACCTTATGCCGGACAGGGTAGGGGTAATAGCCGGAATGTTTTTCGGACTGATGTTCGGCTTGGGTGGTGTGGGAGCAGCCTTTTTCGGATGGATGGCCGATCATACCGGCATAGAGTTTATTTTCCGTATCAGTACATTACTGCCTCTTTTGGGGGTTGTAGCCTGTTTTTTGCCGGATGTTAAAGGAGGAAAGATTTCCCATAGGTGAACGCTTTAATCGTGTTTTGTAAAGATGTTGTATATATGTAAATATCGTTCTCCGCTGGGAGATATGACATTGGCCTCCAATGGAGAGGCGTTGACCGGCACGTGGTTCGACGGACAAAAGTATTTTGCCTCGACGTTGACCGGTGTTTATGAGGAAACCGATTTGCCTGTGTTCCGGCAGGCGAGAGCATGGCTGGACTGTTATTTCAGCGGGCAGAATCCGGGAGAATGCCCTGCGGTATATTTGGACGGCTCTTCTTTCCGGATGTCTGTATGGAATATTCTGAAAGAGATACCCTACGGAACTGTGATTACTTATGGCGACATAGCCCGCAAGATTGCTTTTCGGACGGGGAAGGCGCGCATCGCGGCACAGGCTGTTGGCGGAGCTGTGGGATATAATCCCGTCAGCATTTTCATTCCCTGCCATCGTGTGGTGGGAAGCGACGGGAGTCTTACGGGATATGCCGGAGGACTTTCCGTAAAAGGAAAGCTTCTTTTGCTGGAAGGAATGGATAATGACGGGCGGTTGCTTTCTTCGTTTAAGAGAGAACGCGTATTATGATTTTTTAATATCTGTGAATATCTTGCCGAGTTGTTAAAGTTAAAATCAGAAGTTAATTGCCGCCTATCAGTCGCTCCACGCCGGTCAGATAGGCTTTGCTGTCTTCGGAAAATTCCATCTCGGGCATGTAAAAGTCTGAAACTTTCATATCCGGATGCAAGACAAAATAGTAAGGACGGTCATAAAACTCCGCATCCCACGCAAACGCTTTCTTGTCGGCTTTGTAAATGGGATACTTCAACAGATTGATTCGCCGAAAGCTTTCCATGTCCGACTCTCGTTCATACGAGCAGAAAATCGCCACCTTTTCGGGATTCTTCTTGAAATATTGCCGCAGCGTGTGAAACTCGTTCTCCACACAGGCGCTGCAGCTCACATCCGAATAGCGGTAAACCAGAATAGGGCCGTCGTGAACCAGTTCCGACAACGATTGTTTCTCTCCGGATTTCTCACAGGATATATCACGGGCGGTCAAGCCGCGCAACTTGGCATTCAGGCGGAAATTCGTCTCATGAAAATAGCATTCATAAGAAACATCGCTTTGTGATGCCGCTTCCGCTTCCGGCTTGGATGCATTGCGCACATACCATACGCCAAGAAGCACGACTCCGATCATAGTGAAAAACGATATAGCCCAATAAATCTTATTCGTCATAATAAAAAACAGATTATTTTACCGCCTATTGAAATGCAAATTCATATATGCACAAGATGGGGTTGTCATCTTCATGCAGAGGCTTCTTAAACTGCTCTTTTAAGTGTTTTTTATATTCTTCAATTTCTTTTTTACTCAAATTGGGATTTTCAAGATTGCCTAAAACACTTGCAGGAGACAGCTCGGATATCAGCCTATTATTACTTATGCCACAGAAAAAGCCAAATCTGAATTCCGGTAAAATCGGATTATCCGATAAGGAATAAGTTTCTGTCTCTGCCGTAGCCTTATTGTATAGGGAAAGGTGCTCTTGCCCGTTAAACAAAAAAACAGATGCAATGTAATTTTCGGTTTCATAGAAATCTCTCAATGCCATAACATGCCCCATTGGTTTTTCCCTTATTCGCTCCGGATTATTATATTCATCGGGAAAATTGTATTTGCCAAAATCAAACCGATATTTCAAAAAGGCGGAGTCCCGCGTTACCTCATATACATCCCTTGTATTATCCGGGCAGCAATAAATCTTACCGTCTTTACTTTTGTGCAGTTCAGCAGGTCCGCCTCCCTGATTTCTCCACTGCGGAAGAATCGGTACGGCATCATACAATTTTTTGAAATCCTCCGAAAAAACTGTCAGTCTGTTGAAAGCAGAGGAATCATTCACACTTTGCTGAGAATTACATATCAGAAAACCTTCGTCTGATTTCATCGCCTCATGAAGATATAAATCTATCGGCGTCTGTTTCAACAATTCTTTTCCATCGGCATCGAAAGCCATTATTTTCGTTTTACTGGAACCGCCATGAGCCAAAAGATTAATTGTCTTTTCGCGGGAATCATAAAATATATCCCTCACATAAGTATATTCCTCCGGCCCTTGCCCGTAGCGATAAATCTTATTAATAAAGTTTCCTTCCCCATCAAAGATGAATACGTTTTTACCGTTTCTATCAGTGATATAAATCCTGTTATCTTCATACAGCACTTTAATTACCGACCCAATCAACACCGTTGTATCGGTCTCCAACTGGATACAGCGGAATGATTTTATATACTTGTCTTTGGTGACCTCAATATCTTCGGCATCGTCAATGTTATCCACATGGATTGTCAAGGGATAAAGATTTCCCTCCTGCTTTTTATCCGAATGGCAGGAAGCCAATAAAAGCAGGAAAACGAGTTGAAAAAGTATGAAATGTTTCGTTCGCATCATTACAGTCTTTTAAATTATACATCCGTTTTTTATAAAAATATGTCTCGGCGACTTGAACAAAAGGCAGAACACCGTAGATTTTATGTCTCGGCGGATTTATAATCCGCCGGGCAGCGAACGCAAGGATGTTATCCAATAAAAATCTGCATCTTTACTTATAGCGGATTAAAAATCCTTATTCGCGTGCCAATCGGATTACAAATCCGATTGAGCAAAAGGCGGAATGCCGTAGATTTCCCCTTTAAGCTTCATTTAAGCGAATTTACCCGCTTAAGTCGTTAGTCCCGGTAAGGTAGGACAACTTTCCGGAATACACGATTCCTCTCCCCCTCGTTTACAACGAATTTCGAGACCGTGTGCAATATATTCCCATGTTCCATCTCTATCAACTTTTACGATAATACCGGGAGCCAATATTAGTTCTGAATATGGAGCTCCGGTTCCTTCATATTTACAATCGTAAGTTACTTTTACATAAACAGGAATTTCACTTCCGCCCGTCGTTCCTCCGCCGGTTCCTCCGCCCGAGCCCGAAGCGCTTTGGGCTAATACTTCTACGTGCAAAGAATTGGTCAACACACCGTAGTCATTCCATGCATACTGCAAATTTGCTACTACGCCTGCGGTAAAGGCAACGGCTCCCAGCAAGCCGATAAATTTCTTAGCTTTCATAAGTCTTTAAAATTTTAATGTGATTATTTATTTAAAACGTTTATCTTATCTGTTTACGCCGCGATGTTAAACCGTCATCCGGCTACCGTAATTCATATACATATAGAATAGGGTTATCATCTTCATGCAGAGGTCTCTTAAACTGTTTCTTAAGCTCTGCTGTTTCTTTTTCACCCAAAATGGAAGGGTCATTAAAAAGCCTTAATTCTTCAGCTGCAGACCTTGTAGCTATCAGCACATTTTTACTCATGCAAGCGAAACTACCGAAAACGTCATACAAAAGCGGATTACTCGACAAAAAGAAAACTTCTGTCTTTTTTGTTGCTTTATCATAGAAAGCAATACGATATTGTCCTTTAAACAAAAACGTAGCCACTACGTAATCATCGGTTTCACAAAAGTTTCTCAAATCTGCAACATAATTTGAAATTTGATAATTTCTCGCCATATTCTCATACTGGTCGGGGGTATTGAATTCTTCGGGATAATTGTATTTCCCAAAATCAAACCGGTACTTCAAAAAAGCGGAGTCCCGCGTTACCTGATACACATCCGTTTCATGATGAGGAGCACAGAAAATCGCTCCGTCTTTAGACCGGAACAATTCGGGATAACCGGACCCCATTCTGTCCCGCCACTGGGGAAGAATCGGTACGGCATCATACAGCTTCTTGAGGTTATCCGAGTAAACGGTCAGCCTGTTCACCGAAGAGGAGGCATTCAGCGTATGTTTGGAATTGCACACAAGAAAACCGTCTTTGGATTTCATGGCCTCCGCCAAATTCAAATTTATAGGCAGCTGTTTTAACAAGGTTTTCCCGTCGGCATCGAATACCATAATCTTATATTTATTGCGTCCTACAAAAGATAAGATGTTGATGGTGTTTTCTTTGGGGTCATAAAACGCATCTGTCAATTCATAATATTCCTCCGGCCCCTGACCGTAACGATAAATCTTATTGATAAAATTGCCTTCCTTATCGAAAATAAACAGAGACTTGGTTACACTCTGATCCATTATATAAATTCGATTATCTTCATACAGTATTTTAGTCATTTCTCCAATCAGTGCAGTCGTATCGGTCTCCAACTGGATATAGCGGAATGATTTTATATACTTGTCTTTGGTGACCTCAATATCTTCAGCATCGTCAATGTTATCTACGCGGATTGTTGTGACCGATTGAGTCACTTCCTGCTTTTTATCCGAATGGCAGGAAGCCAATAAAAGCAGAAAAACTAACGGGAAAAATATAAATTGTTTCGTTCTCATTTCTATAAAGATTTAGATTACACATCCGTTTAATAAGGGAAGCATGGCTCGGCGGATTACAAATCCGCCGAGTACTAAATGCCATAGCTTCCCTTTTAAATTCTCTAAAAGCGAATAATACCGACTTAAGTTGTTAGTCCCGGATAAGGATGACAGTTCTGCGGAATGCACAATTCGCTTCCCCCTGCTCTGCAACGCACATCGGCATCGTATGCAATATATTCCCACTCTCCACTTCTACCAACTTCTATGGTAACGGATCCCAATTTTATTACAGAACCTCTTGTCGCTGTTCCCTTATACTTACAATCGAAAGTATCCTTCACATAAATAGGATCTCCGTACCCGCCGCCGGTTGTTCCTCCGCCGGTTTCTCCGCCCGAGCCCGAAGCGCTCTGGGCTAACACCTCCACATGCAAGGAGTTGGTCAACACACCGTAGTCATTCCATGCATACTGCAAGTTAGCGACTACGCCCGCAGCAAAAGCAATGCTGCCAATAAATTTAATGACCTGTTTTTTGTTCATAATCATTATTTTTTTTGTTTTACATATATGATTACCCTTATAAGGGCTTATTTTCATTTTCCTTCTGCTCTATCAGTTCTTTTACATCCTTACGGGAATCTATCAGTTCTCTGAGATGTTTTTTCAGCGTATCCGTATCTTTCCATTGCCGGCTGTATATGGAAGTGTAAGCACCCAAATAAAGCACATAAAACAATACCAGCAGTGAAACGCCGACACGCTTTCTCCTGCTCCGGGTTTTCTGCAGAAAGGCCGCAAAACCATACGACAATAAAAAAGCAAAACCGATGCAGGACACATATACATAGCGGTCGGCCACGACAGCGAAACGCGACAACGAAATGATATGAAGCGCCACCGCCACATGGACAACAAAAAACAATGCGGAAAAAACGAGCACCCTATTCTTCCGATTACTGTACAGATACAGCAAGGCGCACACGATGATGACCGGATACATCCAGAACCGTGAAGGCAAGGCTTCGCCCGGCTGCATAGGGAACGGGTACAGATAAGAAAGTTTTATCGGAATCAAACATTTTACGATATACTCGAAAAGCGTATAGCATGCCAGCACCAAGCGGTCTCCCATAGGGTAAACCGGTCTGTTTCCGGGCTCGCCTTGCGACTGAATGGTAAGCAGTCCGAAAAACAAGGCAACCAGAAAGAACGGAATCTTTTCCATCCACAGCACCCGGTCTTTTGCGTTTCTCCCCACAAAATAATCAATCAG
>CASDXG010000010.1 GCA_949285025.1 uncultured Bacteroides sp.
ACGGAGCCGGACTGCTACATGTCGATGCTGTTTCTTGCCGAAGTAGATCCGGCCAAGGAACAAGAGTGGAGCGGGACGGTTCTCTGGCGTGCGGCATCAAACCCTTACCGTCCCGGCCATCCTCGCAGGAACTGGTTTGTCGGCGTGGAGTTTATTGAACCCATCTCACTTCCGGATGTGTCAGATAAAGACATTGTGTATGAAACAATGCGCTCGGGAGGACACGGAGGACAGAACGTAAACAAAGTGGAGACGGCTGTCCGGGCCACCCATCTGCCGACCGGTATCTCTGTCAAATGCAGCACACAACGGTCGCAGTCACAGAACAAAGAAACGGCACGCGGTCTGCTTCTCCTGAAACTGCAGCAAAGAAAAGACTCCGCCGCAGCATCTTTCCGTGCGTCCAAATGGGGTAGGCATACTGCACTTATGCGCGGAAATCCCGTGAAAACATTCTCAGGAACGTTATGAATTAACACTAAAAATTTTCTCTATTAAGCCAATTTTCGGAAATTCGGTACTGGTTGAAGAAAATTAGATTTCGGTTATCTTTTCCGATATTCTATGAGATTCGCTGCTCTTAAATCAGAATAATATGCATTCATAATCGTTTCATTGGAAAAGGTGATTTCGTTAAGAATCATATTCCATATGAATGTATATGCCCGAAAAGATGCAGTCGGGGGTGAGCGGCTGTTATGCAATAGAGAAGTTCTTAAGAACCGTAATGGACATTGTCGCCAAAATTCAGAATACCGTAAGAAGGCGTATTGTAATAAGAATATCCGTATCTTTGGGGATCTTGACATAATTCATGGCTTGGCTGTATGTTACGCTGTCACTCTTGAACATAGGAACACCATAGAATTTCAGACTTTAGATTTCTACTCTAGAATTACATATGTAATGCATATTGCTGTCGAGCCAGTCAATGGCGACACGATACATGCAGTCATCATGATTGCCGCAAATGAATATCTTTTGCGGATGCAGAAGGTTGCAGAACCAGATCAAAAATCCAATGCTTCCGGCTTACTGCCGTTCATGATAAAATCACCGGAGTGTACAACATGTCAGCCGACGGCAAGTCAAGCATTTGCCTGTGGCAGCCATGCGTGTCGGAAATATGCAATATTATTTTATGTTACAAAGATAAAGCGTTGCTGGCTCAATCGCGATACAAGTTGAAACAATTGCAATGAGTATTGATTTTGTAAGTTTTTTGTTAACTTTACGACCACTAGCAAAAAAGGAATATGCCACAACTTCAAAAATATACATAGCTAGATGATGCGGAAGCTTGTGCATGGACAGCTAAGGAATTATTATAAGAAGCTGTTTAAATTTATTTATAATTAGTTGTAAATCAGTAGGTTAATTGGGGTATTTTTTCGTAACTTTATGGTTATCAAGACATTAAAGTTATGCATAAGTACCCAACCAACCTGACTGATAAACAATGGCAAGTTATAAAAAATATGTTAGACCCCAAAGAAAGATTCAGAAAATATTCACTGCGCTCTGTTTTTGACGGCATCCTGTACATCGTGAAGACCGGCGTGCAGTGGAGAATGCTCCCCTCGGATTTCGCTCCGTGGCAGACAG
>CASDXG010000011.1 GCA_949285025.1 uncultured Bacteroides sp.
GTGGCCATACCGCTATGATAATCAGACTGAATATTTGTATATTTAATGTTAACCAAACTATTCTGCTTTTCAAACTCACGTTTTAAAGCATTCATCATTGCTTTTTCATAAGGATCGTTACGAATTCCGATGCGAATGGTCACTTTCCCTTCCACTTCATCCTCCCCCATTGAACTGTCATCAAACGGTGAAGAACAAGCTATCAGACTGAAAGCCAAAATTAGCAACAACAAAATCGAAATTATTTTTTTCATAGGAAGTTTCTCCTTTTTCATTGTTTAAATTATTTCACTTCAACGGTACATCCGGCAAACGGAACATTGACAATCACATAGCCGTCTTTCTCAATAAAATCAGATGTCTTTTTTCCATTTACATAAACCGTGCTTTTGTCGGAAGATTTTTTCAGTTTAACATTCAAGCGCAAACCGTCCGTATTTCCAAGTACCCTATCCACACAAACAGCATTTTCGGAAATCGTCAAATCATACATAACGTCGTTAAAACGTAAATTTTCCATTTTCCAGAAAGTAAGTGCCGAAGGCAGATTCGGTGAAACATCCAACGTATTGACCGAAGAAGAACCCATACCGAAAAACACATCCGGAACTGTCACATACAGCATCGCGGATTCCAAAAATTCCGCATCCAATCCGACACCGCCCCAGACACCGTTACCCTGCAACGTAATACCAAGCTCGTCATAATACGCATGATAGAACTGATCGCTTTCAATATCTGTTCCGACCCCGCTCTCTTTTGCGGCATCCCATACTTTGTTATACCATGCGTTGATTTCCTTCAAACGCCCGAAAGCATTGTCTTCGCCGTAAACGCGCATACGCGCGGCAATGTCATAATAAGATGTGTGCATACTGACACCGCCGTCCTGTACTTGTTGCCCGAACGGTGTTGCCCCGTCATGAATAAACGCATAGTGCTGATAATTTTTTACAGTAGAAAATCTCGGAGCAAATTCATAGTCATAAATACCGTACGTACCTTCCAAATCAAAACTTCCGTCTTCTAAACGAGCCGTACCAACTTTGCCGGATGCATAGTTTTGTTCCACATCGGAATTGATATCGCTTTGCACGATACGTTCTCCGCTAATCCAGCTCATAACCTGCTTTTCCTGTTCGGGTGTGGCAATCCCTTCATTTACTAGTTCAAGATTGAATTGTACGTAACCATAATCCACCACGTTTCCGTATTTATCGAAACCTTCAATAAAACGCCCCTTATTCGTATCGTAAAATCCAGTTTTTGAAGAAGTATCCACAGGTTTTTGTAGGTTTGCCTTGACCGTATCGGCCAGTTCCTGCAAAGACTGCGGCGTTTCCGAATAAGTGACCTGATCCACATTATTCCGCGCATACACCGTAGGCATTTCAGCCGTAATACCCAAAGCCGCCGCACATTCTTCCAAGTATTTCATTCTGGTAAGCGACTTGTAAAAATAGACGTTAGATAACAGGTCATACTGCGGATAAGCAAGCAGATCCGCCCAACCAAACCCAAGACTATGTTCTACATCAGTTATAATGCCGCCGTCATGTCCTACCAACATCGAATTATTGATTAAACCCTTTTCCCCTTC
>CASDXG010000012.1 GCA_949285025.1 uncultured Bacteroides sp.
GCATGGAGTCGGAATTAGAACGACTGCGACAGGAAAATGAGATTTTAAAGACTTGCGGTTGTTATATTGATGCGCCTCTTTCTGAAAAGCTGGCAGGAATCGACAGATTGTCAGGAAAATATTCAGTTCATGTCCTTTGCCGAACATTGAATGTTTTGCGTTCAACATATTATCACTATAGTTTACGCAGTCCGGAATTAAAACAGTGGGAACAGGAGGATCTTATTCTCCGCCCTATTGTTCTCCAGATCTTTGAAGAAAGCAAGGGCCGTTATGGAACCAGGAAACTAAAAGCTGAATTGGAGAAGCGAGGTTATGGTGTTTCTTTGAAACGGCTGCGGCGATACATGAAAGAGCTGAATCTCAAATGCAAACAGTCACAACTCAAATATTTTTCGTCATCCAACCGGAAATATATGTATCGGCGCAACAAATTAAAACAGCGATTTTTACAGACTGCGCCCAACCTCGTTTGGGTAAGCGATGTAACCTATGTTCGGGTTGCTCATAACTTTTATTCAATTTGTGTGATTATTGACCTGTTTTCCCGAAAAGTCATCGCTTATGAAATTGCAGAAAATAATACAAGCGATTTGATTATAAAGACCTTTGAAAAGGCGTTTTCTGTACGGGATAAACCGGATGGACTACTGTTTCACAGCGATCAGGGTGCGCAGTATACCGCTTATAAATTTCGGAGATTTTTACGCAAATTAGGGGTAAAACAGTCCTTCTCTTATCCGGGCATGCCCTACGACAATGCTGTTGCAGAGTCTTTTTTTGCATCCATGAAAGTGGAGGAGTTGTCACATCATTTTTACGAAGAACCGGAGGTGTTTTTTCAAGACGTTGCTGAATATGTCAACTTTTACAATTCCAAAAGACTCCATCAGAAGTTAGGGTATAAAACACCGGATCAAATTGAAGAAATGTATAGAAATGGCGAATTCGAGCTTGTGAGCGGGGAAAAAGAAGCCTGAAACAATACATCCCGACCGGGGATAACCTTGATCGGGACACTCTCTATTATTCATATGGAATTGAACTGTCTTAGACAATCGTTGAAAATTCCATTCTCATATCAAATGGCGGAGAGAGCGGGATTCGAACCCGCGGTACGGTGTTACCCGTACGACGGTTTAGCAAACCGTTCCTTTCGGCCACTCAGGCATCTCTCCGAAATTTCTTCCCTGATGAAAGAAATACCGGACTATAATCCGTTTTTCCATAATTTCAAATCAAAATGGAGAAAAGCCCTGATAAAATTTCCATGTTTCCGCATGGCTCCTCTGAAGCAATCGTGTAAAAACATGAAAAGAATACAAAGAGTTTTTCCAAACCAATTGCATTCGTTCTTATTTCATATCTTCCGGCAACTGCTTTCCTGGATCCGGATTCCGCTGATCCATTTGACGCTTGAGATCCCGGACAATGTTTTCGTTGTCGGAACTCATGCGCTCAATGTCGCGCAGAAATTTGAGACGCTCCGCCGCAAATTTCTCCTTCTCAAGCGCCAGCTCGGCATCCTTCATTTTCAGCAATGCGGCATTTTTTTCCTTTTCCGCTGCCAG
>CASDXG010000013.1 GCA_949285025.1 uncultured Bacteroides sp.
ACCGGAAGATACTTATAACGCCAACCGCCATATTGGCATACAACTACTGACAAAAATGCATATAGCTTCATCGCCCATCGAAGCAGGCTGCATCGCCCGATGCATACGGCTTCGAAGGCTGATGAAGCCTGCTTCGTGAAACACCATACTTAGTTACATAAAAAACAAAGATTATATAGCCATGAGAAAAGAAAAAGTTTTTTTAATCGCTTTAGCCACATTCATCGTTGGATTTTGTTTTTCGCTATTCGATTTCTCCAAAGGATTCCATGCAACGGGAAATGCTGATTCTCTTTCAACGAATACCTCCGCACTTATCCGAAGAGATACGCTCCGGTTTATCAACTCTGCCGATACCAGCCTCATTTGCGGACACTTTAGTTTCGATGATGGATATTATCCTGAATACGGAATCAACTATCCTGTCTATCCTACACCGGTATTCAACCAAGAGCTCGGTGAATTTTATGTAGAACCCAAACGTAAAAGTGACGCGATGCTCCGCCACTTGAAGATGATTTCAAACGTAAGCTGGTGTAAAGAGCATCAAATCACCGATGTCACAAAAGGCTCTTATTGTTTCGTTTATATCGGAAACCGGGCTATCCCCAAAACCGTTTATAACGAAATGCTCGCATTGCATAAGAAAGACAAAGCGAAGCCTTATCCAGACTTGCATTGCCGCCAGTTCCAAATCTATGATGTGGCAGATGTGTATGAAGACGACACGAATGCAGCTATCTTTACAATTGAGGACGACAAGGTTTACGTATATATTTACGGAGGATTCGACTGGGAATTTCTTCGAATCAATTATGCCGGTTGGTTTGCCCCGCGTTTCGCCACAGAAGAAGACCTCTATTATGTTAAAGACTGGTTATCGCTTCTTCCGCATACCCGCCTGTTCAAAGACTATTATGCAGATATAGACAAAATCTTTCAAGAAAACATCATTGGAATGGCATTTAAAGCGGTTCTTTATCAGACCGAAGCCGATTACAAATTCATTTTCGGGCAAAATACTCCTAAAGATTATTTAGAAGAAACTTTGACATACGATGAAGAATGCTTTAATTTGTCAAGTCATCACGTAAGAGTATTCCGACACGAATCAAACGACTTATATTACGATGATAATGGAAAACCATTAACCCGGCTTTTAAAGGTACGAGATTAGTTGATTTTTTATAAATAGAAGCATCCCGGAAACAAAGACGACAATATTCCTTGGCGGATATGCGGTTTATTTGACAAACTTTACTATCTTTGCACTTGCCGCAAGGTGCGGCATTTTTAGATAGTGAAGATGTTTCGCTTTCATCCTGTGTAGGAAATCTGACAGTTTCAAGGAAACAGGGATAAGCAATGACACATTCGTCACTTGGATAGCGTATGTCCGTAAGACATATACTAACAAGTGTGGGGTATTGTTTATTTGTTTCCGGGTTTTGTCAGAACCTCCTACGCAATGAACGAAAACTCCACACTTTCTTTTTACCTGACCTCAATCAAACCGCTTATGATAAGCACGACATTCAACCGCTACATCTGGCTGGTGAATACCTTGATTCAAGCCGGACGCCTTACCTTCGAAGAGATAAGCCGCAAATGGGAACGCTCTTCGCTGGGTGAAGGAAAACCTTTGCCCCTGCGTAC
>CASDXG010000014.1 GCA_949285025.1 uncultured Bacteroides sp.
AATGACAGCCATAGAACAACAAAAATTGGGGAAAACCCTCTGGGGTATTGCAGATAAACTGCGAGGGGCAATGAACGCGGATGACTTCCGCGATTACATGCTTTCATTCTTATTCTTACGCTATCTATCCGACAATTATGAAGATGCCGTAAAGAAAGAACTCGGTTCTGATTATCCCGTTTTACCAGATACCAACTCGGACGACGAGCGTGTCCTTATTCCTTTACAGGTTTGGTATGATAAGAATCCGGACGACATTGCGGATTTCGAGAAGCAAATGCGACGAAAAATCCATTATGTAATAAAGCCGAAGTATTTATGGAAAAACATATATGAACTGGCACGGACTCAAAGTACCGAGCTATTGCAAACTCTTCAGGACGGATTCAAACACATTGAAAACGAGTCCTTTGAAAGCACATTTCAAGGACTTTTCTCCGAGATCAATCTGAACTCGGAGAAGTTGGGAAAGAACTATACGGAACGAAATGAAAAGCTTTGTGCAATCATTAAAAAGATCGCAGAAGGCATAGCTGAATTTTCAAATGACTCCGATACATTAGGCGATGCTTATGAATATCTGATCGGGCAATTCGCGGCTGGATCCGGGAAAAAAGCCGGAGAATTCTACACACCCCAACAGGTTTCGACAATTCTCTCAAGAATTGTAATATTAGACAGCCAGGATCCGACAACAGGCCCTAAAAAAAGAATTGACAAAGTGCTTGATTTTGCTTGCGGATCTGGTTCTTTGCTTTTGAATGTTCGCCACCAGATGCAACGGAGCGGCGGTCGTGGTATCGGTAAAATATATGGGCAAGAGAAAAATATAACCACATATAACCTTGCTCGTATGAATATGCTGCTGCATGGAGTAAAGGATTCTGAATTTGAGATCTTCCATGGAGACTCTTTACTTAACGACTGGGATATATTGAGTGAAATGAATCCCTCCAAAAAGATGGAATTCGACGCAATAGTCGCAAATCCACCTTTCAGTTATCGATGGGAACCCAAAGAAGAGTTTGCAAACGATTTTCGATTCCAAAAATACGGTGTTGCCCCTAAATCAGCAGCAGACTTTGCTTTCTTATTACATGGATTCCACTTTCTACGTGAAGATGGAACAATGGCTATTATCTTGCCTCACGGTGTTTTATTCCGCGGAGGGGTAGAAAAACAAATCAGAACCAAGCTACTGAAGGATGGAAATATCGATGCAGTTATCGGATTGCCTGCAAATCTTTTCTTTTCTACGGGAATACCTGTTTGTATTTTGGTGCTGAAAAAATGCAAAAAATCCGATGATGTACTATTCATAAATGCCAGCGAAGGATATAAAAAGGATAAACGGCAAAACCGGCTGCGCGAGGGTGAAAACGGAGAACCGAATGATATTCAAAAAATCGTAGAAACATATCAATTCCGTAAAGAAGAGCCTCGATATTCGAAACGCATATCGTTAGAACGAATTGAACAAGAAGATTTTAACCTGAATATTACACGTTACGTCAGCACAGCACAAGACGAGGAACCTATTGATCTACAAAAAGTCAATGAAGAGCTCAACGCTATTGCAAAGAAATCAAAAGAAGCATTGAACAAACATAATCAATACCTCCAAGAACTGGGACTTCCTCTTATCAATGATTAATAGAAAAGCTCGCACGAAAGATGCGAGCTTTTCTATTTTCGTACGGTTGTATGACAAATGTATGACAAAACAAAACGAAAACCGCGTTGCAGGCATCTACAACGCGGTTTCTGTGAGGTCTGAAGCGGACTCGAACCGCTGTACAAGGTTTTGCAGACCTTTGCCTAGCCACTCGGCCATCAGACCAATGAATTCCATCCCCATGTACCGGACAACACAAACCCAACCCTTTCATTGTCC
>CASDXG010000015.1 GCA_949285025.1 uncultured Bacteroides sp.
AAATAGTCACATGCTGTTAGGAGTGAATAATTTAGCTTCAGCAATGCGTAAAGTGCAAGCGAAGATTGAGGAGTTACTAATTTATTATTTTCATCATTATATACATTAAAAAGGTTTGCAGAATTTTTTAATAAATAGTCATGGAAACATTGTATGTCTGAAAGATTAATGTTAAATAAAGAAAGATATGAAGATAGTTTGAAAAGTCTCTCGTCATTCCATACACTGACATCCTGAGCGTTACGAAGAGAAGGACTATGATGCTGACAGATAGAATAACTGAAAAAGACAGCTACATTGTCCAAATAATCCTGCAAATCAGAATCTTTCAATGACTCTGTTCTACTATAATAGAAAGCGAGGAATATGTACATGCTTATGCTGGAATGGTCACTTTTAAAATCATGATTGACCTTTAGACAAGGTGCAGCATTTTTCATCTTAACCTGTTGAAATCTATGGTTTACTTTACCTAAATCATGAAAAACAATTGACTGCATAAATAGGGTCTCTACCTCACGGGTTATATAATCTGCCTTCTTCGACAAGGTAGGAGGTATGGACAGGCTTATTAATTTCGATAAAACCGGTCTCAAAGATAACGATTCTATGAGAGACTGTGCGTATGCGTAGGTTAATCCAGAATGCTCTGACAATGTTTCCGGCTTGCGCTGTTCACCATCTTTTGGAAGATGTGCATAATAATCAGAGCTATTCTTGATTAGCCGATCAAAAAATCTTTTATCATAACAAATCCTGTCCATACCTTTTCCTAATTAAAACAACTCGACAACTTGGTTCTCTTCTACGACATAAAAATCGCCATCAGAGAATTTCGTATCTTTATCAAATGTGACATTCGGTGAATAAACAAAATTACCATACTCATATTGGAACAATTCTTCATGAAAAGACACAGGAAGTTTCTCAAAATAGAAAAACATTGATTGACTATTGGCTCTATTTCCGCGTCCTCCCCCTGCTTTAGGGTTGAAATCTGACGCTTTCATTCCCGATTTTCTGAAAATAGAATCTATCCGATAATTCCGGTCATAGCTAAAACGTGAATAGGCAGTATATTCTATAAAATTATCCCACCATGCAGAAAAATCATTCTTGCCCATATAAGGCAAAAATTCCGCACGATATGACTTCAAGTAATCATATAAAATACGTTCCGTTTCATTCCCATCATTCAAAAGCAGGAAACAACGATATACAGGATGAATCAAGGTTTGTTCATTGACCTGCAAAATACCGCCTTCCTCTTCACTTGCCATACCTGTAGCATTATTATATCCGATGAAGCATTTCAAGAAATTACCATTGTCCGTTTCTAAAGGCTTGATTCCTATTTTTATATGTTTCAACAATGTATAATAATCAGGTAATCTTTTATTTTGTTCAAATCCCTTCAAGCCAATGATCGCACCTAAGATTCCCAATAAAGCTGGTTTATGAAGCATATTATAGGTTAAATATGTTTCATTGATATCTGGCTTTTTGAAGAAACCAAAGTCCGATTTTAGATCAAAAGAGATTAATCTTTCATTCATCATATCATAAGTCCATTTCTTTCATATTTTCTGGAAGATTGTTCACAGACACGGTCTGCTTATCATAATAAACTTCCATACATTCAATTTCATCTTTCAGCCTTTCAATCATTTCTTCTAAATTGGTGAAATCGTATACGCACTTGCCCTCTTTTTTCTCTGGCTCTAACAAGATCAGTTCCATAAGACTCGGCAACACGGCTTTTGAGTCTTCTTTTAACTGAATCCATACCAACATTTCGTTCTCGCACCCAGCTTTCGAGGTTGAATCATAATAGGTGACTCCTCGGCGCATAGCCTCTTTCAACTTCTCGATATCTTCTGTGGAAAGCACTTGGGCTGATTCGCCTACCAATGAAGCTACATCTCTTAAGTTCTGCGGATTGATGGAGAAATGATGCATATAGTGCCCTTCTTCCAATTTTGATTGACGGCCGATCGTAGTCATGCCTTTTTCCGCATCTGGATCATTGGCTTTATTACTGAAAGGTGAGGTAATTTGTTCTGTATAGATATTATCTTCATGCCAAATATTTATGCCGTGATTGATTTGCAATGGACCATGCAAAGAAATATTCGTTTCTCCTGCAAAGGTCGCACCAAACAATCGGATATCCAGACAAGAAAGTAAATTCTTAGCAATGACCTTTTTTACAGAACCTTTATCTTTTCCTGAGGCTTTAGGGTAATCGCCAAAATATTTCTTATAAGTTTCATCCAGTGATATGGGATTCAGATTATCGTTAAGAGTCTTAAAATAAAAGACTTTCTCTTCATTCATTTCTCTCAGATAGTTCTTAATTAAATATTTCAAGGCTTTATCCGTTGCATACACTTTGCCATTAGGCAATGTACGAGGCTGACCTGAAAAATCAGCATTGTAGTTTGAGTTGATAGCTTTTACAACAACACAACCAAAAACTCTGTTTTCAAATTCTGTCATAATTATGTTCTCTTTTATAGTTAATTTAGTTCTCTTCTTTTTTCTCGTAGATAACGCAATTGCTGAAACATCCTGCAAGGAAATATTTCAGTAATGGTTTCATGTCTATATCCTCATTGTACGTCAACACATTCGAAGCTAAAGCTTTAAAAGCTTTTCCATAAATAGATACTGCATGCTTGTATTGCGAAAAGACGTGTGCAATTGCATCTTGCAGGTGCTTAGATTTTGTCTTTTGCAAATAAGGCTCCAGCATGGAATAGGTCTTGTCACTTGCCACGCTCTTGTCCATTAGATAGGACACAAGCTGTCCGGCAGCAAACGCGAATTCTTCAGGAGTTTCCAAAACAGCCTCTCCCCTGGCTACAATTCTCATTTTAGACATTAAGTCTGTTACATTGGATGCCATAACTTCTTTCTTTTTATTGTTATTAAATAAATTGTATAGGCTAAACCATATATTCAATTTTCTCTTTATCCCATAATTTAAAGAAAAACGATTTTTTACCTCCTTTTTCTTATCTACAATATCTACTAATATAGAAGTAAACATTATTTCATCAAACATCAGTGTATTAATAGCATTCTGTTTCGATTTATAAATATAGTTATAAAAAGGAATCCTATATTTCATATTTAACTGATACATAAGGTATCCACTTTTACTTTGATTGCTTTTAATATTCATAAAGTACCATGAATAAAGATCGTCTTCTCTGCGATTGAAAATTTCTTTTACTACTATGCGTTCAAAGTCAAAAATGTTTTCTAAACGGATAGCATATTCCTCCTCAAAAACTCCATTTATTTTTTCCCCTACTAACATTACATTCTCAATCAATATCGGATTATCAAAATAATAACGGAACATAGGAACAAAATCAATGTCATTGATCACAATATCTTTCGCTTTAGAGTAGTTTAACAAATAGAATTCTGATAACTCTTTGATTTCATGTTGTTCGAATAAACTCTTTATAAGCTCTCGATAAGACAATGGCGTTTCATTCTCATGAAATAAATTTAAGAGAAGTTGGTTAATTTTCCGTTGATTAATTGCTATGGGCAATGGATTAGGCAAGACTCTCCTTAATATCAGAGATTGAAATTTGTCAAGAAACAAAGCATCTTCAGAAGAGATTCGTCCACAAAGCCCTTCGTCCATAGAAGCTGTACGATGGAGTAAAAAGGTTTTCTTAGAATTCAAGCCATTTAAAAAACCACTCAATCCATAAAGGATACCTTTTTTTGTTTTATTAAACTTATCTGTGTTGAATAATTTATCTTTAAAGTAGCAGTCATGTGCATACGTATAAGTTTCCAGTGAGACACTTTTAAATAAAATGCTAATATATTCATCATCTTTCAATTGATTAATGAGCACATTTTTTTCCCCATCAGACTTTACCCTAATAAAATTCTCCAATCCATTCAATACTATACCGCAAATTTTCTCAAAATCAACAACCTGTTGATAGGTTTCTAAAGGACACAACTTCTTTGTATTCTCAAAATAGCCAGAAAGCAATTTGCTAATCTTTTCACCTTTTATTCCCTCTATTTTTCCATTTGATAATGACTTCTTTTTAAATACGACCGCAAAAGGAGAACATGAAAATATTTGTTTCTTTTTATCCAGCACCTTATTCATAGTGGTCCCTACACGTTTCACTTCTTCTTCAAAAGCCGTAATCGTTGAAATAGGGATAGGACTTTCTGAAGCATCTGCTTTCAAATACAAATAATCCTGTCCATACGTACCATTCTCATTTACCCAATTGCCTTCCCCATCTATATCTACGAATATATACAGACCTCCGTTAGGCTTTAGATTCCTTTGCATTATATCCGGACAATCCTTTATAATGTCTTTTGTAAAGTCAATTATCTCTCGTATCATAATCATTTATTTTTTATTCCATAACCTTCAAACACCCGAATCCTTGTGAATTCAGCACACCCACACCTCCTTCGTACATCAACCGCATCAGTTCTACGGGAGCTTCTACTTCAAAATTACACATAAATCCACGTATTTTTGTTCCTTCCGGCATACCTGTCTTAATCTTTATCAACGCAGATTTAGGGATGTCAAGTATTTTCAACCGACATTCGGATAAGGTACAAGGACAGTCTTTACCATAAAACAATTTATATTTATCAAACAAACCATTGAATAACAAAAAAGGAGCACGTACGTCTGTCGGAGCCAAATAAGTTACCTTGTTATCGGAACGTTGGAACTTCAAGCAAATCGGAGATAAGGTAGAGAAAATCATCTTTTCCGAATATTCCGGTTCAGGCATGACTTCTACGCTACGAACGACAAATTGTACTACAGACCGGGTATCTCCTATTTCAAATACTTGGTTTTGAAATATTCCTTGTATAAACTTTTCCGTACTTTTCTCTGGCAAAAAGCCTATTTGCCACTCAACGGTGTCTGACAATATTTGCAGTCGTTCTGTCTCACGAAGTATCCGATATTGTTCTATCTTGAAACGTGAATAAGTAAAAAATTTGAAGGTCTTTCCACTTTCCAACCGAAAACCATTATCGTGAAGCCAAGAAGCATACGCATCGTCTGCTTCCGATAATATCCTGTAAATAGCAGCAGACTGTTCATATTGGTAATTGATCGGAAGCTTGTTTCCAAAAGCGTACTTGTTTACATCTAATACTAATCTAAAACGCATATTTTCATATTTATAGAAAAATATCACCTAACACAAAACGTGAGTGCATATCTAAAAATAAACTACAGAGTTATTTGTATAACATTCACGCTGTCATATGATTTTAAAGTTACAAAAATCCGAAACAAAAGCACGATTAGTCCGGGTTAAAAAAGCACAAACCGGAAATATTGAAAAACAATAATAAGGAGAAAACAAAAGAATAACCCAAAATAAAACCCGAAAACAAAAAAAAGACTTCCTAAACTCAAATGCTTAGGAAGTCCTTTCTATCCTTTTTATGCGGTGCGTACGGGACTCGAACCCGTGACCCCATGCGTGACAGGCATGTATTCTAACCAGCTGAACTAACGCACCTTTTTTATGGAAGAAGAAATCTTTTTTCTTCTTTTCGGATGCAAAGGTATAATAAAGATATTATTCTTGCAAGTTTTTTCACAAAAAGAATAAACTTAATTTTCTTCTCTCATGAAAACTATTCATTATCAATACAAAGCGATTTCTTTTTCTCTGAAGAGAATAGGGCAATAATTCCTTATTCACCGGAAATACTGCCCTAAAAGAACATTTTCACCTTATGTAAATACAGTACACAATATCATTTCATACGCTTGTATCCATACACAGCCAACGAGCCCAACTCTTCTTCTATCCGAAGTAACTGATTATATTTTGCCATGCGATCGGAGCGGCTCAACGAGCCGGTCTTTATCTGACCGCTGTTTGTGGCCACTGCAATATCAGCAATCGTTGTATCTTCTGTTTCACCGGAACGATGCGAAGTTACTGTTGTATAACCGTGCCGATGCGCCATTTCTATGGCATCCATTGTCTCGCTTAACGAACCTATCTGATTAACTTTTATCAGAATGGAGTTTGCGCATCCCAAACAAATACCTTTCGATAAGAAATCTACATTCGTAACAAACAAGTCATCGCCCACCAACTGACAGCGATGGCCTATCCGTTCAGTAAGTTTTTTCCACCCGTCCCAGTCATTTTCGCTCATCCCATCTTCAATAGAATCTATGGGATATCTGGAAATCAAATCTTCCAAATAAGCAACCTGTTCATCGGATGTGTATTTTTTACCCGAAGCTCCCTCAAAAACGGTATAATCATAAAAGCCGTCTCTATAGAATTCCGATGACGCACAATCCATTCCGATCATCACATCTTTTCCCGGTTCATATCCGGCTGTCCTAATGGCCGAAATAATCGAATCCAACGCATCTTCTGTTCCTTTCAAGGCGGGAGCAAAACCACCTTCATCCCCTACTGCGGTACTCAAGCCTCTTTCATTCAACACTTTCTTCAATGCATGAAAAACTTCGGCTCCCATCCTTAAACCTTCGCGGAAAGAAGACGCACCGACAGGACGTATCATAAATTCCTGAAAAGCTATTGGAGCATCACTGTGCGAACCTCCATTAATAATGTTCATCATGGGAACAGGCATAACGAATGTATTTACACCACCTATATAGCGATACAACGGAATATTCAAGTAGTTTGCTGCAGCTTTAGCCACCGCAAGGGAAACACCTAATATCGCATTGGCTCCAAGATTGGATTTTGTTTTTGTCCCATCCAACTCAATCATTTTCTTATCTATGGCACGCTGCTCAAGAGCAGAACGGCCTATTAAAGCCGGAGCTATGATATTTTCTATGTTATGAACTGCTTTCAAGACTCCTTTTCCGCCATATCTTTTCTTGTCTCCGTCACGCAGTTCCAAAGCTTCATGCTCGCCCGTCGAAGCACCGGAAGGAACAGATGCCCGCCCTATGCTTCCCGATTCCAACAAAACCTCTACCTCTACAGTGGGATTTCCCCGAGAATCAAGGATTTCCCGTCCTTTAATTGATTTGATTTTCATACCATTTTTCCTTTTTAAATCCGTACTTACAAATATCAATCATTATTATTCCTGATACAATACCTCAAATTAGGTATTTTCAACAAGCCTGTTTTTCCATGAAAGGCTCCCGAGAAGAACATAAAAACGTCCCGGCGTTTTTCTAAAAACAGCGGGACGTTTAAAAAGAACATCAAGATGTTTTTTCCGGATGAAAATATACTTTATATACGTTTCAGAAATTCATTTTTTTCACTTCAAAGTACGCTTGCGGATGTAAGCAAGCCGGACATACTTCCGGTGCCTCAGTCCCTATAAACAGGTAACCGCAATTACGGCACTGCCAAACGACTTCTTTATCTTTCTTAAATACTGTTCCTTCCTCAATATTTTTCACAAAAGCCAGATAACGTTCCTCATGCCCTTTTTCTGCGACCGCAATCTCGCGATACATTTTTGCTATGGCAGGGAAACCCTCTTCATCGGCTATATCGGCAAATTTCGGATAATCCAATGACCACTCCTCATTTTCTCCTGCTGCTGCAGCCTTTAAATTTTCCAAAGTAGTGCCTATCTTTCCTGCCGGATAGCTGGCTGTAATCTCCACCATACCACCTTCCAGCCATTTAAACATACGCTTTGCGTGTTCCTTTTCCTGATCCGCCGTTTCTGTAAATATGGCGGAAATTTGTTCATATCCTTCTTTCTTTGCAGCACTTGCAAAGTAAGTATAACGCATTCTTGCCTGTGATTCACCGGCAAACGAAACCATCAGATTCTTCTCCGTCCGTGTTCCTTTTAAGCTCTTTTCCATAATGACAAATTATTAGTTGGTTATGTTTTTATTTGATTGTCCCTTTGCTTTTACAAAGATAATATAATTATTCAATTTTGTAATCATTACATTTTATGATTAACAACTATTAATATTTCCTTAATCTATTTCAAATATTATCGGAAAATATACCTTCTAATAGCCATTCTTTTCCTACTTTTGCAGCTGTTTTTGCATTTATTATAATATAAAGTTCAAAATGAAAGGATACGAGTTTAAGCCTAAATTATTTACATCGATGTCAAATTATACAAAAAGTGATTTGACAACCGATATAATGGCCGGAATCATTGTAGGTATTGTAGCCTTACCTTTAGCCATCGCATTTGGTATAGCATCGGGAGTAACACCGGAAAAGGGTATCATCACTGCCATTGTAGCCGGATTTATCATTTCTTTTTTCGGAGGAAGCAAAGTGCAAATAGGCGGACCGACAGGCGCATTCATTGTCATCATCTATAGCATTATCCAGGAATATGGCATAGAAGGATTAATGATTGCCACAATGCTGGCAGGAATTATTCTTATACTGCTCGGAATATTCCGTCTTGGCACAATCATAAAATTCATACCCTATCCCATCATCATCGGATTTACCAGTGGTATTGCCGTCACAATTTTCACCACTCAGATAGCCGATATATTCGGACTGAATTTCAACGGCGAAAAAATTCCCGGTGATTTTATAGGAAAATGGATTCTTTATTTCCGGCATTTCGATTCGGTAAATTGGTGGAATTTCGGCGTAAGCATCATAAGCATTGCCATTATTGTATTTACTCCAAAGTTTTTGAAAAAAATACCCGGCTCATTGGTTGCTATTGTTTTGGTAACTGCCGGTGTGTATTTACTGAGAACTTATGGAGGAATCGATTGCATAGACACGATAGGAGACCGCTTCAGCATAAAGAGTCAACTGCCGGAAGCAAATGTACCATCGCTCAACTGGGAAGCCATAAAAAACCTTTTCCCGGTAGCTTTAACCATCGCTGTTTTGGGAGCTATAGAGTCTCTGCTCTCTGCCACCGTAGCCGATGGTATTATAGGAGACCGGCATGACTCTAACACAGAGCTTATAGCTCAAGGCATTGCAAACATCGTTTCTCCTATATTCGGAGGAATCCCTGCTACAGGAGCCATCGCCCGCACGATGACGAATATAAATAATGGCGGACGTTCTCCCGTATCCGGTATTATACATGCCATTATTCTTTTGTTGATTTTACTTTTCCTCATGCCTCTTGCACAATATATTCCGATGGCATGTCTGGCCGGTGTTTTGGTAATCGTCTCATACAATATGAGCGGATGGCGAGTTTTCAAAGGACTTTTACGCAACCCTAAATCGGATGTTACCGTCTTGCTCATTACATTTTTCCTGACAGTCATCTTCGATTTGACCGTAGCCATTGAAACCGGACTGGTCATAGCCTGCATATTGTTTATGAAACGTGTCATGGAAACAACAGAAATTTCGGTCATAACAGATGAAATCGACCCGAATAAGGAATCGGATATGGAAACGCATGAAGAACATCTTATCATCCCGAAAGGAGTAGAAGTATACGAAATAAACGGCCCGTACTTCTTCGGAATAGCTACAAAATTTGAAGAAATAATGGCACAATTAGGCGACCGTCCCAAAATCCGAATCTTACGAATGCGAAAGATTCCATTCATTGACTCTACGGGAATTCATAACCTGACAACCTTATGTAAAATGTCACAAAAGGAAAATATTCATATCATTCTCTCCGGAGTAAACGAAAACGTGCATGCAACTCTTGAAAAAGCCGGGTTCTATGAATTGTTGGGAAAAGAGAATATCTGTAGCAACATCAACATCGCATTAGCGGTTGCTGAGAAAGAAATAGTTGAAATGAATAAAGGACTAAAATAAATCATTAAAAGATTTTAAGCAGAAAAAACTATTTATTAAAACTTTCTAATAAGATGTTTTTTATATTCTATTTCTTGGAATATAAAAAAAAGATGAATACATTTGCAATGTGTTTTTCATAGTATTAGATTTAAGGTTAACAAAGGTTGGAGTACGGCGGTACTCCTTTTTTTATTTATGCCATACTTCAATAAGAAGCACTTGCGTCAATACCTGCTTCTTCCAGCATCTTTACAATACGGTTTAATTCCATCGGTGTAGCTTTCTGCAACAGGCTATCCGGAGTTTCGCGGTCTATTGTATATACCATCACCTGTTTCGGGGCTATTTCTTTCACTTTTTCCAACCAAGGTTTCACATAAATGTCAGATGTATTGTCGACATCTTGTCCATCTTCTGTTTTTCCTTTCATAAACATTGTCTGAATGATTAGTTGCCCGTCGAAACGCTTCATATTTTCTATTATTTCATTTACATCATAATGCCCTGACGGACGATCTACTTTCCCAATATAATCCGGAGAAACAGTATCTAATTTCAGTATATTATTGTCTATTTTTTTAAGCGCATCAAATACGGCTTGTTTATGAATAAACGTAGAATTACTCAAAACACTTATCTTCGCATTCGGAAAATATTTATCACGTAAAACCAAAGTGTCTTCTATTATTTGCGGAAAAAACGGATGAGATGTAGGCTCTCCATTTCCCGCAAATGTCAGAACATCGAGAATAGTTCCCTCATCTTTCATCTCTTTTAATTTACGTTCTAAAGCAATAGCAACCTGTTCACGGGATGGGAGTTGCTGCTTTGCCCTATGATCTTTATTATATCCGCATTCGCAATAAATACAGTCGAACGTACAAAACTTTCCATCACCGGGAAGCAAATTAATTCCTAACGAAATTCCTAAGCGCCGACTATGTATCGGTCCAAAGATAGGAGAAGGATAAATTACCGTAGACATACTTTCTATTTTAAAAACTGCGTGAAAATAATAAAACATTACATATAAAGAAAGACAAAAAAGATTTTTATTTTACCATTTAAACCGCATTTGGAACTGTAAATCCGCCTTATTGTTACCTTGTATTTCTTCTGTTCCGCTTCCTATTTTATTCCTGTCCGTATAATGTGTCCACCCGTATTTTGCCTGAAAAGAAAACCTTTTTTTATAATTATACTGTAAATTGATGGCGCAACGGAATCCTTTCCCGAAAAACGAATAATTAGAAAAAGAATAAAGCAAACCGGGTTCATACATATATATGCGCGAATCATAATTATCTGTAAAAAACCAACAACCGCTAATACTTCCATTAAGAGGAAAATGAGAAAACAAACTTTTCAATGTACAGTTCACCGAATAACCGTTGGCATGTGCTTTCTTCCAATAACATGTGCGTACATATTCCGATGTGGTTTTCAACAGCATCTGTTTATTTATCTGATAAGACAAACTGTATTTAAGGCGTTGACGAATATAAGGCAATACATACTTTTCTCCTGTATATTCCTTATAATTTTTTGCTTTGTCCTTACAACTGTATTTTATCAACATCATAAGTGAATTAGGATGTGAATAACTTAATTGGATTATGCTCTCAAATCCTGCTGTTTTGTTTTTATCTGCCTGAAATAAACGATAGGGAAAATAAAAAAAGTCTCCACTACAAAATAATTTAAATCTCTTAAACAAAACGGTTTCCAGTCCAAAATAAAAACCTAATTCATTTCTTACACTTGAATTTTTACCGAATGCATTAGCAAAAAGAGCCTCATAACGCTTATCAAAATACCTGTTCATAAATAAAAGAGTTGTTTCAGCATTCGGTGAATAAGTCAACATATTCAAAGTAGAAAACGAACCTTTTTTGTCAAATGCCACCTCTCCGGAAATAATAAAATCCCGCAAAAAACATTTATAATATCCTCCCATATTATAAAAATATCTGCCACGAGGATAATATACATTATAAGGATGTGAATCGGGATTCAACACTTTGTCGAATATATTATACACAACTGTTAATCCTATTTCGGCATATTTTCCGTTATAGTTTAAATTACATCCCATCAAATGGTTACATGTTTTATTTTTCTTTTCTATATCTTTCTGAAGACGATGGTACCCATCTGTTTTCAACGACTTTATAAACATATCTTCTACGCGGGCATCCATTTTACGAAAGGAATAGAAAGCTGAAAGTTCCCATCGGTTATTTATGCTATATGTTCCTGCCAGTCCTTGTAAATAATTGTATTCGTTTACTGAAGAATGTTTGGTAATGCCATTTCCTTTTTTACTCAATGCCATCAAATTACCCGCTTTTCCCATGTTGAATCCCATGTTCAGTATAAGACCATAACCGAAACTTACTTTATAATTTCCTAGAGCCAATGCTTTCCATCTGCCCATATTCCGAAAAAATAGATAGACAGAATAAAAATCATACCCTTTTTTGTTTATACCTTTAAAGAAAGGTTCTCCCGGATCTTTTTCAGCTGTAAACCCAAAATAAACGTTTTCCTTATACCGGAAATAATAACGCATATTACTGTATAATGGCGATCCGTTGTATTTCTTATTCGGATTTTTTTCTAATACATCTTTGCTATATGATGCATATCCCGCTTTTTCATTTAAAGGAATATTTGTTCTTATGATTAATTCCTGTTTGTTATATTTTAAAACATCTCTTAATTTTACCGATTTTTCTTTTCCTTCTACAGCACCAGCATAAACGAAATCTTTTAAATACATTCGGGTCTGCCAGTCCAATCCTTCCACTCCTATCAGTTCATTTAAACTGTTCATAGGACCATACTTATATAAATAATACAATATAGACTCTATCTGTTTATCCGATAAAAAAGGAATCTGCTCCAATTGTTCTTTTGTCGCAGTATTTATATTCAAAGGATTTTCCGCCAATAATGCCAGTTCTTCGTACATATCTTCCCATTTCCCGGAAGTCTCTTTATCAAATACATCCCACTCCAATTCCGCCCATGTAGACTGTGCGGAAACATTCACAAAAAAAGAAAACGTCATGAAAAGAAAAAGAACCCGACGTTTCCAACATATTAACGGTATGTTTTTCATAGTTTATTTCTTTCTATTTCAAATAAAATAGTATTCTTTTTACATTATAATTCCTACTTTTGTATTGATGAATAATTATTTTCATATAATTCTTTTGAGTATTTTATCTGTTTTCTTGCAAACAATAAACATACAAAAAGTATCTTCTCAGACAACTAAAGGAAAACTTCGTCCTGTTTGCGTCTATAAAGGAGATACTATACCTTATATAACGCTTAATACTGTCTATATATACCCGAGAATTAAGTTTAAAAATGAAAAAGAAAGAAGGCGTTATAACAAACTTGTACGTGACGTAAAAAAAACATTGCCTTTAGCAAAGGAAATAAGACGTGCTGTTATAGAAACTTATGAGTATTTGGAAACTTTACCAAACGAAGAAATGCGAAAAGAACATCTTAAAAATGTAGAGAAAGGTTTAAAGAAGCAATATACTCCAAAGATGAAAAAACTTACCTTTGCACAAGGCAAATTGCTTATAAAATTAGTTGACAGAGAGTGTAACTCATCGTCTTATCAGTTGGTAAAATCATTTATGGGTTCTTTTAAAGCCGGTTTTTATCAAACTTTTGCAGCCTTATTTGGTGCAAGTTTGAAAAAAGAATATCACCCGGAAGATAAAGACAAATCAATAGAAAAAATAGTTATCCTTGTTGAAAACGGACAGTTATAGCTTTAAAATTCAGCATGGAATTAAAAACAACTCTTTATTTTTTTCACAAATTCCCATAAAACAATTCCTGCAGCCACAGATACATTTAAAGAATGCTTTGTACCAAACTGAGGTATTTCTATGCAACCGTCACACATATCAACAACGTTTTGTTGAACACCTTTTACTTCGTTTCCCAATATAACGGCATATTTTTTATCATAATTCAACTCTAAATCATTCAATAATATACTTCCTTTACATTGTTCTACTGCCAATATCGTATATTTTTCTTCTTTAAGTTTTTTCACTGCATCAACAGTATCTTTAAAATACATCCAGTTTACCGTATCTTCAGCTCCTAAAGCCGTCTTATGTAATTCAGGATGAGGTGGAACAGCTGTAATACCGCATAAATAAATACATTCCAACAAAAAAGCATCCGAAGTACGAAAAACTGCTCCCACATTATGCATACTTCTTACATTATCTAATATCACTGATATTGGGAATTTAGAAGTTTTTCTAAACTCTTCCGCAGAAAGGCGGTTCATTTCTGTTATCTTCAATTTTCTTAAATAAGACATATCTTTAAGTTTACAGCAAATACATTATCACATATAGTATGTTTGCAAAGATAAAGACTATATTAATAACCCTGTTGAAAACGGTTAAAAAGATGTAGAAAAGAAAGGAAAAGAAAAATATAAAATGATGTATACATATTAAGATAATATTTTATATGCAATAACAAACAAACATTCCAAAAATAAAAAGAGGAAATTTACAATATAGTTTGAACACTTTTTCATACGAAAATAAGGTAACAAGAAGAAGAAAGTTATTAACTTTGCCAAATATATACATAGTGTTAATATATTATATAACTATAATAATATCAACGAGTAAGCATGTTTATGAATATTGAAATATAGTTTTCTTTATATTAATAAGCAAATAAACAAAAAATCCAGCTCATTTTTACAAACACAATAAACAAGCTATTATCATTATCATAAATATCTTTTATAAAAATAACTACTATATATATTATATATGAATAAAGAAGAATGGACAAAGAATGGGTATGTTACAGAACCTATTGATAAGCATATCGATTTAAAGATAGAAATAAATCGTCTGAAAAAAGAGAAAAATGCCGTTATTTTAGGGCATTATTATCAACCGGATGATATACAGGAAATAGCTGATTTTACGGGTGACAGTTTAGCTTTAGCGCAAAAAGCTTCTAAAACAGACGCAGATATTATTATAATGTGCGGTGTTCATTTTATGGGTGAAACGGTAAAAATACTTTGTCCTGACAAAAAAGTTTTGATTCCGGATCTAAATGCAGGATGTTCTTTGGCCGATAGTTGTCAGGCAGAAGACTTTTCACGTTTTGTGAAAGATCATCCCGGATATACGGTTATATCGTATGTCAATACGAGTGCAGCGGTCAAAGCTGTGACAGATGTTGTAGTAACATCTACGAATGCCAGGCAAATAGTAGAAAGTTTTCCTGTAAATGAACGTATCATATTCGGCCCTGATAAAAATTTGGGACGTTATATAAATGCTATTACAGGTAGGAATATGTTATTATGGAACGGAGCATGTCATGTACATGAAAGGTTTTCTGCGCAGAATATTATTGAACTAAAAAGGCAATATCCTTCGGCTGCTGTTTTGGTTCATCCTGAATGTAAAGAAGAAGTTGTACGATTAGCTGATAAAGTTGCTTCTACTGCCGGATTACTGAAATATGCAGTTTCGAGTGAAAATACTGTATTTATAGTAGCAACGGAAAGTGGTATTTTATATGAAATGCGCAAAAAGTGTCCTGAAAAGATATTTATACCTGCATCACCTGATTCAGATATATCTAAATGTAATATGTGTAATTTTATGCGTTTGAATACGTTGGAAAAGTTATATAATACTTTAAAATATGAATGGCCGGAGATTAATGTTGATAAATCAGTATCGGAAAAGGCTGTGAAATCTATTTATCGGATGTTGGATATTTCGGCAAGTTTAGGTTTATAAATAAAGAAAACGAGGATAACAATTATCCTCGTTTTTTATTTACTTGCCTTTTACTATTTTCTTTATATCATTTAATTTATTTAATGCTTCGATTGGTGTAAGATTATTTACGTCCAAATGAAGTATTTCATCTCGGATTTGGCATAATACAGGGTCATCTAATTGGAAAAAACTTAATTGTATTCCATCAGAATTGTTTTCTTTATCATTTATTTTTATGGAAGGAGATAAATCTTTTTGTTTATGTTCTTTTTCCAACAGATGTAATATTTCATCGGCACGTTTTACTATTTTTTGAGGCATTCCTGCCATTTTTGCAACATGAATACCAAAAGAATGTTCACTTCCACCTCTTTCTAATTTTCTAAGGAAAATGACTTTGTTATTCACTTCTTTCACCGAAACATTATAGTTTTTTATTCGAGAGAATGAATTTTCCATTTCATTCAGTTCATGATAATGCGTTGCGAAAAGTGTACGTGCTCTGGCTTTTTTATTTTCATGGATGTATTCTACAATAGCCCATGCAATAGATATGCCATCGTATGTAGATGTTCCTCTGCCTAATTCATCAAAAAGTACAAGACTTTTCGGAGAAAGATTGTTTAAGATATTGGCAGCTTCATTCATTTCTACCATGAAAGTTGATTCTCCTACAGAAATGTTATCACTTGCTCCTACTCTTGTGAATATTTTGTCTACTATTCCTATATGTGCACTTTCAGCAGGAACAAAACAACCTATTTGTGCCATTAATGTAATTAATGCTGTCTGTCGTAATAAAGCCGACTTACCTGCCATATTGGGGCCTGTGATGATAATTATTTGTTGTTTTTGTGTATCCAGATAAACATCGTTGGCTATGTATTGTTCTCCTGCGGGTAATTGTTTTTCTATTACCGGATGGCGACCTTGTTTTATGTCAAGAATATCATTGTTTTCAATGACCGGTCGTATATAATTATTAGACTTAGCTATATCGGCAAAAGAAATAAAACAGTCTAAGTTTGCTATTTTTATGGCATTTGTCTGAATAGCAGGAATAAAAGTGGATAGTTCTTTTACTAAATCATTATATAGTTGTGTTTCAAGAATAAGAATTTTGTCTTCGGCTCCTAATATTTTTTCTTCATATTCTTTTAATTCTTGTGTTATATAACGTTCGGCATTTACTAAAGTTTGTTTTCGTATCCATTCTTCAGGAACTTTATCTTTATGTGTATTCCGCACTTCTATGTAGTAACCGAATACATTATTATAGGCTATTTTTAAGCTTGATATACCGGTTTTTTCTATTTCTCTTTGTTGTATGTGCAGCAGATAATCTTTACCTAAATAAGATATTTTTCGTAATTCATCCAGTTCTTTGTTTACTCCATCAGCTATGATTCCACCTTTATTAACCAATAAAGGCGGATCATTTTTTATTTCTTTTTCTATTTTTTCTCTTATAGGAATGCACAAGTTCAGTTGGTTTCCTATTGATTTTAAACTATCGTTTTCAGAATTAAGACAGGCATTTTTTATAGATTCAATGGCATATAATGCTGTTTTTATCTGCACGATTTCTCGTGGAGATATACGACCGACTGCAGCTTTTGATGCAATACGTTCCAAATCTCCTATGGAATGAAGTTTTTCTTCAATAAAGTCTTTTAGATCGGGTTCTTTGAAAAAATATTCAACAGCGTCCAGGCGTTTGTTTATTGTTTGTATATCTTTTAAAGGAAAGACTATCCAACGTTTTAACAAGCGTGCACCCATCGGACTTATTGTATGGTCTAATATATCTAAAAGAGTAGTTCCGTCTTCATTCATGCTGTCTATCAATTCCAGACTACGAATTGTAAATTTATCCAGACGGACGTAGCGTTCTTCTTCTATTCTGGAGAGTGAAGTGATATGACTTATTTGATAGTGTTGTGTCATATCAAGGTATTGTAGGATGGCACCTGCGGCAATAATGCCATTTTTCAGATGTTCTACTCCAAAACCTTTTAGACTTTTTGTTTCGAAGTGTTTCAACAATTTTTCTTTTGCTGAAGTTTCGGTAAATACCCAATCGTCGAGTTCAAAGGTAAAGAATTTATTACCGAAATTACTTTCAAATAAAATTCTTTTCCCTCTTTCAAATAAAATTTCTTTAGGGGCGAAGTTGTTTATTAGTTTATCTATGTAATCGGAGCTACCTTCGGCAGTCATAAATTCTCCGGTTGATATGTCAAGAAAAGCAATACCATAGGTTGTTTTTCCAAAATGTACGGCAGCCAGAAAGTTATTCTCTTTGTAAGAAAGAATATTGTCGCCTATTGCTATTCCCGGTGTAACGAGTTCGGTAATGCCTCGTTTCACCAGTTTTTTTGTAGTTTTAGGGTCTTCTAACTGATCGCAAATAGCTACACGTTTTCCTGCCCGTATAAGTTTTGGTAAATAAGTATCAAGTGCATGATGGGGAAATCCGGCCATTTCTACTGTTTTATTTTGACCGTTTGCACGTTTTGTTAGTGTGATACCTAATATTTCTGAAGCGATGACAGCATCTTCAGAATATGTTTCATAAAAATCACCACATCGGAATAGCATAATTGCATCGGGATGTTTTGACTTCAATTCGAAATATTGTTTCATCATTGGAGTCATTACGATGTCATTATTTTTTGTCACTTTGTAATCCTTTCTTTTTTTTCTTTCAAAGAATAAAATAAGTATGCGATTTTAAAGGCTGATTTTTCAGAAGTTGTATATGATAAAAAGTAAAAAAAAACGGTTCGTATTATTTTAAATAATACGTTTTTTTACTTTAAAAAGTAGACAACTTTACTTGCAAAAATACGCAAATTCTTCAAAAAATCAAAGTTGGCTTTGTCTTTACTGCTTTTTCTGGGTGGAAATGAAAGGGATAAAAAATTTTTTATTGGACAGGATTCGTTGAAAGTTTAAAGATGTTTTTATGGAAAGATTGAAGTGTTCGTTACGAAATATCGAATAAGAAAAAGAAGTTATCTATAAATTATACAGATAACTTCTTTATAAGTTGGACTACCAGGACTCGAACCTGGGCAAACAGAACCAAAACCTGTTGTGCTACCATTACACCATAGTCCAAACTTTTTGGCTTTCCTTAGAAAGCGTTGCAAAGATAATTGTTTTAAACGATATAATCCAAATAATTCATTTACTTTTTTCTTTTGTCCGTTTGTTTATTATCTTTTTTGAGAATATTTCTTTCCTTTGTATGGTATTGCGAAATAAAAATACGTAAAGTTGAAATTATTTTTTTCAACTTTACGTATGAATATCTGTAGTATAAAAGTGAATTTTATTTAGCTATCAGCAGGAAATAGTTCTTTTTTCCGCGTTGAACCAATAAATATTTGTTGTCCAGCAAATCGTTTGTCGTTATTACTTGATCGAATGCTGCCAGTTTTTCTTTGTTAAGCGATACGCCTCCGCCTTGAACCAATTTGCGCATTTCGCCTTTTGAAGGGAATACATTTGCTTTTTCGGTGAGTAAATCGACAGCTTTTATACCGTTTTCTATATCGGTTTTTGATACTTCAAACTGAGGAACTCCTTCGAAAACAGATAAAAGTGTAGCTTCGTCTATTTTCTTTAATGCTTCTGATGTTGCATTTCCGAATAGTATTTCCGATGCTTCTACTGCGGCATTATAATCGGCTTCCGAATGAACCATTACCGTAACTTCGCGTGCCAGTCGTTTTTGAAGTGCGCGCAAATGTGGAGCTTCTTTGTGAGTTGTTACCAAACTTTCTATTTCCTCTTTACTGAGGGAAGTAAATATTTTGATATATCTTTCTGCATCTTCATCGCTTACATTCAGCCAGAACTGGTAGAATTTATAAGGAGAAGTGTAACGAGGATCGAGCCATACGTTTCCGGATTCTGTTTTGCCGAATTTACCTCCGTCGGCTTTTGTTATTAGAGGACAAGTCAAGGCAAAAGCTTCTCCTCCATTTGTGCGGCGGATTAATTCTGTACCGGTCGTAATATTTCCCCATTGATCGGAGCCGCCCATTTGAAGTTTACAGTTTTTTGTTTCGTATAAATGTAAGAAATCGTAGGCTTGCAGTAGTTGGTATGTAAATTCAGTGAATGAAAGTCCGTCGCGTGCTTCTCCGTTCAAGCGTTTTTGAACGGAATCTTTAGCCATCATGTAGTTTACTGTGATGTGTTTTCCTACTGTGCGGGCAAAGTCGAGGAAAGAAAAATCTTTCATCCAATCGTAATTGTTTACTAATTCTGCTTTATTGGGAGCATCGGAATAAAAGTCAAGAAATTTGCTTAATTGTTTTTTTATGCACTCTTGATTATGCCTTAATGTCTCTTCATCAAGCAGATTCCGTTCTGCTGATTTTCCGGAAGGATCACCAATCATACCGGTAGCTCCGCCTACAAGGGCTAAAGGTTTATGGCCACATCGTTGGAAATGTTTTAAAATCATTACGCTGACCAAATGTCCGATATGAAGAGAATCGGCTGTCGGATCAATGCCGACATAAGCAGTTACCATTCCTTTTTCAAGCAATTCTTCTGTGCCCGGCATCATCGTATGAATCATTCCGCGCCATCTTAATTCTTCTACAAAGTTCATCGAATGAATACTTAAATTATTAGTTTTTTTATAGGATTGCGACAAAATTACGACTTTTTGTCGAATAAGCTGTTTTTTGGCCGGTTAAAAAAGAGTTTATCAGCGGTTTCTTTTATTTCTTTTACTAATGTATGGTTTGATATACCTCTTGTTTCTGCAGCTTTTTTGTATAGTGAAGATATATTTACAGTGTTGTTGTCCGTTTCTAACAAAAAGCTTTTTTGAGGTACTGTTTGCAAAGTTTCCTGGTTATATTTTTCTCCGAAAGAAAGTATGAATCCGTTTTTTATTAAACTTTCTGCCAATTCTTTTTTTCCTCTGAAGCCATGAATAATCCATGTTTGTTTCGGCTTTAGGCTTTTTTTAAGAGCAATGATTTCGTTGAAAGCCTTTACGCAATGGATAAATATCGGGAGGCTTTTTTCTTCTGATAGTGTAATCATAAAAAGAAAAGCCTTTAATTGTAAGTCAAACGGGGTGTTACATTGTTTGTCCATTCCGCTTTCTCCTAAAGCAATGATCCGTTTGTCTGCAAGCATATCTGTTATCCATTTTTTTTGCAATGGGAAACTATCTTCTGTTAGATACCATGGGTGGATTCCAATGCTAAGATAGACAGCATTATTCGGCAGCGGGGCGTCATACATGCAACAGCTGAATATAGCCGAATCTTTCTTTTTCGGGATGTTATGGGTATGGACATCAAGTATCATGATTGATGGTGTGTGTGTTATGGAACGGGGTCATAGCCTGACCCTCCCCACGGGTGACAGCGTAATATGCGTCGGATAGCTAAATAAAGTCCTTTAAAAGGACCATGTTTTTTCAGCGCTTCGATGGCATATTGTGAGCATGTAGGAGTGAAACGGCAGGACGGAAGAATAAACGGGGAGATACACTTTCTGTAAAAATAGATAGGAAGCAGCAACAAATATGTGAGAAATTTTTTCATGCAATGCGTTCTGCTATGAGTTGTAAAAGTTTCTTTACTTTTTCTTCTACGGTTGAATAAGGGTGAAGATTATTGTCTAACCAGATGAAGGCTATGATAAGTTTTTGTTTTGATTCCGTTGTAACATCAAGAAGTATTTGTTTGTTTGTCCGGTACGATTCGCGGATTTGGCGTTTTACTCTGTTTCTTTTTACGGCTCGTTTGAATCTTTTTTTTGAAACGCTTATTAAAACGGAAACATCAGGAAGATTGTCTTTATCGGAAACTGTATATACAATCCGTAACGGGAAAGCAGAAAAAGATTTACTTCCTCCGGAAAATAAATTTTCTATTAGTTTTCGGCTGTTTAAACGTTCCGATTTACGAAAAGTATATGTAGATTGTTTTTCCATGAATATTTACATCTGTTTTCCGTAAAGAAATAAAGAATGTGTAAATAGAGAAGATATTTACACATTCTTTATATTTATATTTCAAATTTTATCAGTGATAAAATAGTTGCTTACTTATTATGTTCACGAATAAACATATCCAATGCTGCCGGCATGGAAGGCGCTACTGTATTTGGTGCTTCCAGATCAAGCCGCAAACCTGCTTCCCGTACTGCTTTTGCTGTTGTAGGCCCGAAACTTCCGATTGCAATATCTTTTTGTTCGAAGTTAGGGAAGTTTTTCATTAGTGATTGTATTCCAGCAGGGCTAAAAAATATAAGCATATCGTAGTCAAATTGCTCTTCCGGCGTAAAATCATTGCTTACTGTACGGTACATGACAGCTTCCGTATGTTGAATGTGGTGTTTGTCAAGCAAATCTTTCACTTCATCATTGTGTACATCCGACATTGGGATGAAATATTTTTCAGTATCATGTTTGACAATAAGCGGCATCAAATCGGCGAATTTCCCTGTTGTTCCGAAAAATACCTTGCGTTTGCGGTATTGGACATACTTTTGAATATATAAAGCTATTTGTTCGGATGTGCAAAAGTATTTCATGCTTTCCGGAATAGTTACGCGTAAATCGACGCAAAGATTGAAGAAATGGTCAATTGCATGTCGGGAGGTAAATATAACGGCAGTATGATCTAATATGGAAACTTTCTGCTGTCTGAATTCTTTTGCCGATAAACTTTGAACTTTTATGAACGGTCTGAAATCTATTTTCACGCCGTATTTCTCAGCGATATCGTAATAAGGAGACTTTTCTGAGGTCGGTTTTGGCTGAGAAACGAGAACTTTTTTAATCTTCAATGTAGTAAAAAATTAAAATTAGAAATGCTATTAATATATTCCATCACTTTCCATAAAAGAAAATCGGGAACTATTTCCAGAGCGCAAAAGTACAAAATTAAATGGATTGCGCCATATAAATTATAAAAAAAGTTCTTGAAGCTTTTGTAAAACAATAATATTTTACAGCAGATATAAATAACTGTGGCTATTAATAATGAGATATTTAAGTTTAAATGAGAGAAAATGATGGTTATAATGAAAGGGAAAAGGATGATTGATATGCCGGCATGGAGAAAAATATATCCTTTAAGCCATGTTTTATTTTGTTCTTTGTCAAAAAAAATCCAATTGATGAATCTGTATAATGTGTATTTACAGCAATAGAGAAGTGCTATTAAAATAGTATAAATGCTTAAAAGAATTTCGTGAGAAACTTGATGTGATAGCGGTATATTTGTGGATGTAAAGTAATGGAAAAACCAAATTCCGCACAAAACACAGCTGATTCCGGTTAAAATGGTAAAGTATCTTATATCGGGTTTTAACGATAAGTGATAATGATGGTTGTGTTCTTTGTGCTGGATGAAATCAGACATTTGTTGTTTTAATGATACCTTTGCCTTTTTTAATGCGTGACAAAATAGGATAAAACAAAGTAACAATGGAATGATTATGGCCGGGTCGGAATAGAGATGTTCGGGGCGGGGTTCTCCTTTCATTCCCAAGATATCCGGACTTTGGGAGTATTCAGTAAAAACCTTTCCGCTTCGTTTCAGGAGCAGACCGTGTTCTTTTGTTACGCATTCTTGCTGTAATATATGGCAAATATTGTTCATATTACGGCGAATTTACTTATGGTATTATCCCATATGGGAGTATGATATAAAAGTTCGATACTTTCTTCCGGAGTGGAAGATACGCGCCATATTTGGTGATGCTCATTGCGCATGAAGTGTTCCGTAATGGCATGTTCCAACATATCCAGCAGTGAGTTGTAGAATCCGTCGGTATTGAGTATGATGATTGGTTTCGGGTATAATCCAAGTTGTTTCCACGTGATGATTTCAAGTAGCTCTTCCATGGTTCCGCATCCGCCCGGAAGGGCGATTATTCCATCCGACATTTCAGCCATACGGCGTTTTCTTTCATGCATTGTTTCTGTTTCTATCAGTTGGGTGAGTCCTTTATGATGCCATTCTTGTTTTATCATAAAATGCGGAATAATACCAGTGACTGTACCACCCGACTCTAATGTCGCATCGCTTATTGCGCCCATTAACCCTTGCCGTCCGGCGCCGTTTATTAAATTGATGTGATGGAGTGCCAACAGCTGACCGAGTCTTTTTGCGGCAGAAAAATAGGTTTCATTTATCTGTGTGCTCGAAGCACAGTACACACATACATTTTTAATAGGGTTCATAAGGGTGTTTATTGAATGATAGCCGGTACAAAGATAGAGATTTAATGGAAGAGAAAAAAAGAGACAGGCGCGAATCCGATTGTTTATTTTGTTGTTTCATCGGTTCGTGCCTGTCTTTATGTCCGAATGTCTGTGTTTACTTTAGTTTGAAAGCATTTTTTACTTTATCTACATAGTCTAATTTTTCCCATGTAAAGAGCTCTACTTCGACAGTTTTATTGCCTTCATAGATTGATTGGAAGTGTTTGGTGACGATTTTTGGTTCACGTCCCATATGCCCGTATGCTGCTGTTTCGCTGTAGATGGGGTTACGAAGTTTTAAGCGTTCTTCGATGGCATGTGGACGCATGTCGAATATTTCGTTTATTTTCTGTGCTATTTCTCCATCGCTTATGGCAACATTGCTCCGTCCGTAGGTGTTGACGTAGATATTAATGGGTTGTGCTACGCCGATAGCATACGAAACTTGTACCAGAATTTCATCGGCAACACCCGCAGCAACAAGGTTTTTTGCTATATGACGTGCTGCGTAAGCTGCACTTCGGTCTACTTTGCTTGGGTCTTTTCCCGAGAAAGCACCACCGCCATGTGCTCCTGCACCTCCATAGGTATCGACAATAATTTTACGGCCTGTCAGCCCTGTATCGCCATGAGGTCCTCCGATTACAAATTTTCCGGTGGGATTGACGAGGTAATTTATCTTGTCGTTGAAGAGAGCTAAAACTGACGGATTGTGTATTTCTGTTATTACTCTTGGCATAAGTATTTCGATGATGTCTTTTTTTATCTGAGACAACATTTCTTCATCGGCCTTGAGCTGTGCTTCTTTCGTCTCGTTTTTCGGGCAGATAAATTCGTCGTGCTGTGTGGAAATAACGATGGTGTCGATGCGGATGGGGCAGCGGTTGTCATCGTATTCTATGGTTACCTGACTTTTTGCATCGGGGCGTAAATATGTCATGACTTTCCCTTCTTTGCGGATTTCTGCCAAAACCATTAGTATTTTGTGTGCAAGGTCAAGTGAGAGTGGCATATAGTTTTCCGTTTCTTTTGTGGCATAACCGAACATCATGCCTTGATCGCCTGCTCCTTGGTTCATCGGGTCTTCGCGTTCTACACCGCGGTTTATGTCGGGACTTTGCTCATGTATGGCAGAGAAAACACCGCAAGAGTTACCGTCGAACATGTATTCGCTTTTGGTATATCCTATTCGGTTGATAACTTCGCGTGCTACCGTTTGTAAATCGATGTAGGCTTTTGTCTTGATTTCTCCGGCAAGAACAACCTGACCAGTGGTAACTAATGTTTCGCATGCGACTTTGGAGTTGGGGTCGTATGCCAGCAATTTGTCAAGAACTGCGTCAGAAATCTGATCGGCTACTTTGTCAGGATGTCCTTCAGATACGGATTCGGATGTAAATAGATATCCCATAATTTGTTAAAAATTAGAAGTGTTGATGTAATTAATATCCGTGTACGGATGAGAGTAGGGGAATCTATATAGGAAAGTCGCGAATGTTTTTTAGCATTTTTTTCCGTGGTTGCAAGCTACTCAAATCTGTCCACCTTTTAAATTTCGGGCAAAGGTACATAAAAATGCCGAGATGAAGAAAAGAAAAGAATGGAAAATGTTCAGAAAAACATTTCGATGTTTTTAAAGGAATTCTTTCAGCTTTTTGTGAAAGACCGGATGAATAATGTCAGGAGCGATTTCAGCCAATGGAATCATCACGAAAGGTCTTTGCGTCATTAGCGGGTGTGGAATGGTCAGTTCTGTCGTCTGGATGGTCAGTGAATCGTAAAGTAATAGGTCGATGTCGATGATGCGGTCGTGGTAAATATGGTTTTTTGTTTTTTGTGTCCGTCCGGTAATTTTTTCAATCTCTTGAGTTGTGTGTAAGACTTCTGTAGGGGATAAGTCGGTTTGCACGCAGATTGCAGCATTTAGAAACATGTTTTCTGAAGAAAAGCCCCAAGGTTCTGTTTCATAAAAAGAAGATAGGGATATGATTTTCCCTATCTTTCTGTTTATGTTTTCTACGGCTGCGTGTATATTTTCTTCTTTGTTTCCCAGATTAGTTCCTAATCCAAGGTAGACAATATGCATATGCTGTTATCGGTTTTATTTGTCTAAAATCAACATGGCATCGCCGTAGCTTCCAAAGCGATAGCCTTCTTTCAGAGCAGTGTTGTAGGCTTCCATTATGAGTTCATAGCCTCCGTAGGCGCAAACCAGCATTAACATGGAAGAATATGGCATGTGGAAATTGCTGACCATTGCATTGGCTACGGAAAATTCATACGGGGGGAAGATAAATTTGTTTGTCCATCCTTCGAATTCTTTCAGGTGTCCGTCTGTTCCTACCGCTGTTTCTATGCTTCTCATAACGCTGGTTCCTACGGCACAGACTTTATTTTCACGGTCTTTGGCTGCATTTACTATGCGGCAAGCATCGGCGTTTATGAACATTTGTTCAGAGTCCATTTTATGCTTTGTCAGGTCTTCTACATCAATATCACGGAAATTTCCAAGTCCGGCATGCATAGTGATGAATGCAAAGTCGATACCCTTTATTTCCATTCTTTTCATTAATTCCCGGCTGAAATGCAGTCCGGCTGCTGGAGCTGTTACGGCTCCTTCATTTTTAGCAAAGATTGTTTGAAATCGTTCTTCGTCTTCCGGTTCCGCCGGCCGCTTGATATATGGGGGAAGAGGAGCTTCTCCCAAGCTGTAAAGAACCTTTTTGAATTCATCGTGCGGGCCATCGTATAAAAAGCGTAATGTACGTCCTCTTGATGTCGTGTTGTCGATTACTTCGGCAACCATTGAGTCGTCTTCGCCGAAATATAGTTTGTTTCCTATTCGGATTTTCCGTGCCGGATCCACCAATACGTCCCAAAGCCGGAATTCTTCATTCAATTCACGTAGGAGAAAAACCTCAATGCGTGCACCGGTTTTTTCTTTGTTTCCGTAAAGTCTGGCCGGGAAAACTTTTGTATCGTTGAAAATAAATACATCTTTGTCGTCGAAGTAGTTCAGAATATCTTTGAACATAACGTGTTCAATTTCTCCGGTGGCTTTGTGAACCACCATTAATCTTGATTCATCCCGATAGTGTGTCGGGTACAACGCAATCTGTTCTTCCGGAAGTTTGAATTTGAATTGTGATAGTTTCATATGCTTCTTTCCTTAATCATTTGTATTTTCTATTTCTTGTTCTTCAAGCCATTGTGGAAAAGTTTCTACATCCATGCAGTCGGATAGTGTAACGTTTCCCACCCGTGTCCGTATTAGGCCGGTCAGGTATGCCCCGCTTTCCAATGCTTTCCCGATGTCTCTTGCCAAAGCCCGTATATATGTTCCTTTGCTGCACACGACACGGATTTTGACAATGGGAAGGTTATATTCTAATAATTCTATTTCATCTATGGTTAAAGTCTTTGGTTTTAAGGGGACTTCATCTCCGTTTCTTGCAAGGTCATATGCGCGTCTTCCGTCAATCTTGCAGGCGGAGAAGGAGGGAGGCACTTGTTCTATGGTTCCGATAAAACGTTGCAACACGGATTCTACCCGTTCTTTTGTAATATGTTCGGTAGGATAGGTGGCATCGATTTCTTTTTCCATGTCAAAAGAAGGAGTTGTTGCTCCGAGACATAACGTTGCAACATATTCTTTTGTGTGGTGTTGGAATTCTTCGATACGTTTTGTTGCTTTGCCCGTGCAGATGATTATGACTCCGGTGGCCAAAGGGTCGAGTGTTCCGGCATGTCCTACTTTTATTTTCTTCAGCTCGAGTTTACGGCTTATGTGGTATCTTATTTTGTTCACAACAGCAAAGGATGTCCATTTTAACGGCTTGTTAATATATAATATTTCTCCTTCTTTGAAATTCATATATCGTTGGGTTTAGGATAATAAACTGTATAATACCGTTGCTATTCCTACAACAGCACAGTAAATGCCGAAATAAATCAGTTTCCCTTTCTTTACAATGTTGATCATCCATTTGCATGCAATACATCCGGCAATGAAAGCAGCTACAAAGCCGACAGCCAGTGACAGTACAGATACTTCGGCGTTTGCTGCAGAAGCCTCTTTTACGATTTTAATTCCGTCCAATAAAGCTTCTCCAATAATGGGAGGTATTACCATAAGAAACGAGAATTGTGCGAGAGTTTCTTTTTTGTTTCCTAAAAGGAGTCCTGTTGCAATGGTGGTACCGGAGCGCGAGAGTCCGGGAAGAACGGCGCATGCTTGTGAGAGTCCGATAATGAATGCATCCTTTTTACTTATATTTTCCTTTATACGCGGTTTGGCATAATAAGAAAAGGCAAGCAGAATTGCCGTACATAGCAACATGATTCCCACAATCAGTAATCCGGAACCGAAGATTTGTTCTACATAATCTTTAAAGAACAACCCGATCACGGCGACAGGAATCATTGAAATCAGTATGTTGATGAAGTATTGTGTTTCATCGTTCATGCGGAATTTAAACAGTCCTTTCAGTAGCCATGTGATTTCTTTGTGAAGAATAACCAGTGTGCTCAATACCGTTGCAATGTGAACAACGATGGTGAAAGTAAGATTGTCTTCGCCTTCTATTCCGAAAAGTGCGGAGCCTATGGCCAAATGTCCGCTGCTGCTTACGGGAAGGTATTCCGTCAAGCCTTGTAAGATGCCTAAGATAAGTGCTTCAATCCAATTCATAATCTGTTGTTTTTTTGTTATTTTTTATCGGAGGGTTTGTGTAATATTCCGTAAATCATAAAGACGAATCCGAAAAAACATATAAATGGAGCGATTTTCGTTCTTCGTGTACTGAAGATATCTGCTTCGAATGTTGTTTCAGTGGAACCCGGTCCTGTCATCAGCAAAAAACCGATAATAATGATAATCATGCCGATTCCTAATAAAATGAAATTCTTTTTGTTGAAAGCCAAGTTTTGTTTGTCCATATTGTTTCTTATATTGTTTTTATTTATATAATTCGCTGACTTTCATCCGTAAATATTTATTTATGGAGATGAGAGCGCAGAATGTTGTGATAAAGATTCCGAATATTAATACGGTTCCTGCAACAGTTATGACCACACCGGGCGTAATGATTTCAACCAGGTCGGGTTCATATTGTATGCAGAAATAGGCTGCGGTTGCCAGAAGAATGTCGGCTATTATAGCGGATAACAGGCCGATTCTGATATTATACGTAAGAAAAGGCCGTCGGATAAAAGCCCGGCTTGCTCCTACTAATTTCATCGTATGAATGAGAAAACGCTTTGAATAGACTGTAAGGCGAATTGTATTGTTGATAAGAGCGAAAGAAATCATTGTAAGCAATGCGGCCAATCCTAATAAGAAGAAACTGATTTTTTTTATATTCCGGTTCACGGCGTCCATAAGATCTTTGGGATAATCTATTTCGAGAATGTGTTTGTCGGATAAGATTTCCTTCTTTATCTTTTCTATACTGTCTGTATTGGCATAATCCGCATTGAGTTTTACTTCATAGGAGGCATTAAACGGATTATATCCGAGAAACTCTGCCGGATCGGTTCCCATCGCTTCTGTCTGTTCTTTGAGGGCCTGTTCTTTGGATATATAGTTTGTTTGTTTTACGTATGGCTTGGAATTTAATGATTTTCGGAAATCAGATAAGTCTGTTTCTTTCATGTCATCGCTGATTAGTATCGAAAGTGCAATGTTTTCACGTACATATACGGATAAATTGTTTGCCGTCAGCAAAAAAAAGACAACCCCTCCTAATAACAAAAGTACCAGTGTGGTACTGATACTTGCTGTTATGAATTGCATGTTGAACAGTGTACCTATTTTTTTACTCATAATTGTTTCTTTCTGAATATGTAAATGATGGAGCTGCTTTGTTCTTTTCTTGCCATAGAAGAAAGCCATCCTTTTGTGCCGTTTATCAAGCCTTTTAATAAAGGAGAACGGCTTTTTTTATATTTTTCCGTGAGGATGGAAATATAAAAGACATCGAATGGCATAGCATGTGTCTCTGCTAAAATAAATCCGTGTTTCGCGCCGAATTGCTGCATTGTTGACGGGGTAAAATGCCAAAGATGTCGCGGTACATCGTAGGCTGCCCACATGTTTTTATATTTATTTGCATCGAAAGAGTTTGCATTAGGGACAGCTATGAGAAGTATGCCTCGTTCTTTTAGCAGAAAGTTTAGTTTTTCCCATGTCTGATTCAGTCTTTCCAGATGCTCCATGACGTGCCATAGTGTGATGACATCGAAAGAGTTTTTTTTATAGTCATTCAGCATCTCCGGTTCGTCGACGTGTATTTTAAACTGTTTTTCGGCGAAATTTCTTGCTTGAGGGCTCTTTTCGGTTGCATAAACCTGCCATCCTCTTTTTTTCATGAAGCCGCTAAAGTAGCCGGTTCCGGTGCCGATATCCAGTAAAACACCCTTATTCAATCCGCTGATCCGTTCTATCAGACGGGCTTTTTTTGAGAGCATGTATCGGCGAACCTGATGATAAATACTGTTGATAATACCTTTATGTGTGTCTGAGTGTGAGATATAGTCAGACGTATCATAGTATTTTCCTATTTCTGATTCGCACGGAACATTTTGTGTAAACAGGAAGCCGCAATGTAAACAGCGGCAAATGTCAAACGATTCGCCGGTTACATAATGGTCGATACATGTGGCAGACTTTTTGAAAAGGGTCTTTCCACATAACGGGCATTCGGTTATGTTTACTATGTTCACTTCTTTCCCTAATTTGCTGCAAAATAACAAATAAATTGGGGATTGACGGAATTTATTTAAAAGTTTTTAAGAGTATTGCATAGAATGGAAAAGAATCTGTATCTTTACTTCGTATTGTTTAGATCTGAATTATGAAAGGAAATAAAAAACTAACTCGTCCGGCCAATGGAAAGATGTTGGCTGGGGTATGTGCCGGAATAGCTAATTTTTTGGGATGGGATGTAACATTATTGCGTATAGTGTATGTGCTCCTGACTTTTCTTACCGTATTTTCCGGTGTGCTTGTTTACCTGTTGTTATGGATTCTTATGCCGGTTGCACCTCAAGAGCCGGAAGGATAAATTTAAATGTTTCCGTCTTTTAAGAGAAACATCGCGACGAATGGATGAATCCGTCGCGATGTTTTTATATTATTCCGTAACCACTTCTCCTTTCAATGTGGCGGAGCTTGCTTCAACGATGCGGACCTTTACAAAATCTCCGGGACGGTATGTTGCTCTGTCAAAGATAACTACCTTGTTTTGTTCTGTTCTTCCGAAAAGTTGTGCGGTTGACCGTTTTGACACACCTTCAGCCAAGACTTCAAATGTTTGGCCGATATCTTTTTTATTGCTTTCCGCCGAGAGACGGTTCTGCAGGGCGATGAGTTCGTTTAGGCGGCGGATTTTTATTTCTTCCGGCACGTTGTCCGGTAAATGTTTCGAAGCGTATGTTCCCGGACGTTCTGAGTATTTGAACATGAAAGCAGAATCGTAGGCACATTCCTGCATGAGTGAGAGTGACAGTTGATGGTCTTCTTCTGTTTCCGAGTGGAATCCGGAAAAAATGTCGGTACTGAGTCCGCAGTCGGGGATAATGTCACGAATCTTTTTCACGCGTTCCAAATACCACTCGCGGGTATATTTCCGGTTCATTAACTTTAAGATTCGTGAACTGCCGCTTTGCACGGGCAGGTGGATATGCTTGCAAATATTGGGAACTTCGGCGATGGCGTGCAGTGTCTCATCGCTCATGTCTTTGGGATGTGAGGTCGTAAAGCGGATACGCATGCCCGGAACCGTTTGGGCAACGGTACGTAACAGCATGGGGAAAGTGATGGTTTTTCCGTTTGCCTCGAATTTATATGAATTTACATTTTGTCCTAAGAGCGTAACCTCTTTGTATCCTTTCTTTTCTAAATCGCGAACTTCATTCAGTATGCTTTCAATGTCACGGCTTCGTTCCCGTCCGCGAGTGTAAGGAACGATACAGTAATGGCAAAAATTATTGCAGCCTCTCATAATAGAGACAAAGCCTGAGATATGATTTCCGCATATACGTGAAGGTATAACATCGCGATAGGTCTCGGTTGTCGAAAGGTCTACGTTAATCGCTTTCTCTCCGGCTTCGACCGATGCAATCAAATCCGGCAGGGTAAGGTAGGCATCCGGTCCGGCCACGAGGTCAACATGGTGATTCTCTATCAAGTCGTTTTTAACTCGTTCGGCCATACATCCTAAAACGCCAATAATCATTTTTTTGTGTTTCTTGCGCAATGCGTGAAAAAACTCCAGGCGGTTCAGTATCTTTTGTTCGGCGTTGTCACGAATCGAACACGTATTCAGAAATACGGCATCGGCTTCTTCAAGGGTAAAACACGGTTCATATCCGGCCATTTGCATAATCGATGCAACAACTTCACTATCGGCTACATTCATCTGGCAGCCGTATGTTTCGATAAACAATTTCTTGTTTTTATTTTCGGTTGCAGATTTAAAGTCTGCTCCCGCTTTGTCCTTTGTCATAAATTACAGAGTAGATTGTTTATAATAAAGTTTTATCCGTGAAGATAAGAACGGATAAATATTTTGCAAATATACTAAATCGGGCTGAATACGCCGGCTCTTTCAAGAAAATAAGTATGGAATATTCTTATAAAAGATAGTTTATGGGATGTGATAAATTGAAATTTTTATATTTCAAAAATAGTTGCTATCTTTGGAAAAACAACCTTTTAATTGATAAATTCTTATGGATATAGATTCTGTCCTGACTGTTGTAATCATAGCGGTAGCAATGGGCTTTTCTGTAATGAAAAGTTATAAAAAGGAAAAACAAGCGAGCAAACCTAAGGGAAAGCAAGAGCCTGTATTTACGATTATGCAGGAGGATTCGGAAGAAATACCTGAAATTATTCCTGAAAAATCGGAATCTACGGTAAAAAAGGTCGGGAAAAATCAAGAGAAAGCATTGCCGTCATTGAAAAACCAGCCGGAGAAATCGGGAGACATTTCATTGAGAACTCCGGAAGATGCGCGGCGGGCTTTTATTTATTCTGAGATTTTCAACCGGAAATACAACTGAAAAAATAATTAATAAGATAATATCTAATGCCATATGGGTTTTAATTTTATGACCGCAGCTGAGGCTGCAAGTTTGATAAAAGACGGAGAAATTATCGGATTGAGCGGTTTTACCCCTGCCGGAAGTCCGAAAGCTGTTACGGCGGAACTGGCGAAAATAGCTGAAGAAAAACATGCTCGTGGGGAACAATTTCAGATAGGAGTTATTACAGGGGCTTCGACGGGTGACTCGTGCGATGGGGCTCTTACCCGTGCGAAGGCGATTCGTTTTCGTGCACCTTACACGACAAATGCGGATTTCCGTAAGGCGGTTAATAACGGAGAAATCAGGTATACGGACATACACTTGTCGCAAGTTGCCCAACGTCTGCGTTCCGGTTTCTTAGGACATGTCGGGACTGCGATTATAGAAGCCTGCGATATTACAGAAGACGGGCGTATTTATCTTACAGCGGGTGTGGGAATTACACCGACAATAGCGCGTTTGGCCGATCGGATTATTGTGGAATTGAATGCAGCGCATAGTAAAAATATTATCGGGATGCACGATTTATATGAAATGGAGCGCCCGCCTTACCGCAGACCGATTCAAATTGTTCATCCGAGCGACCGTATCGGTTTGCCTTATATTCAGGTGGATCCTTCTAAAATTGTCGGAGTGATAGAAGTTAATATACCCGATGAGGCGAGAGGTTTTCATGCATCCGATCCTATTACAGACCGCATCGGGCAGAATGTGGCTGAGTTTCTTGCTTCCGATATGCGCAAGGGAATTATTCCATCCACGTTCTTGCCTCTTCAGTCGGGCGTAGGAAATATAGCAAATGCAGTGCTTAGTGCTTTGGGAAAAGACCCGAATATTCCTGCATTTGAAATGTATACGGAGGTTATACAAAACTCAGTTATTGACCTAATCAAGGCCGGAAGAATTAAATTTGGAAGCACATGTTCTCTCAGTGTAACGAATGATTGTTTGCAAGAGATTTACGATGACATGAACTTCTTCCGGGACAAACTGATTCTTCGTCCGTCGGAAATTTCGAATTGCCCTGAGGTCGTTCGTCGTATCGGCGTGATAACCATGAATACAGCTATCGAGGCTGATATTTACGGGAACGTAAATTCAACGCATATTTGTGGCACGAAGATGATGAATGGTATCGGCGGTTCGGGTGACTTTACGAGAAGCGCTTATATTTCAATCTTTTCTTGTCCGTCGACGGCGAAGGGGGGATGTATCAGTTCTATCGTTCCTATGGTTTCACATTTGGATCATAGTGAACATTCTGTCAATGTAATTATCACAGAACAAGGCGTTGCCGATCTTCGGGGAAAGAGTCCTATGGAGAGGGCTAAGGCGGTGATAGAAAACTGTGCTCACCCAGATTACAAGCAATTGCTTTGGGATTATCTGAAGATTTCGACGAAAGGGCAGACATGTCATAGCCTTTCTGCCGCTCTCGGAATGCATCAGGTCTTTATGATGAAGGGCGATATGCGTTTGACCGATTGGGCGGATTTTCTGAAATAGAGGCATTTGTTATTTGAAATGCCGGCGGGGTGGAGATACAAAAACGGTATGGTTTGTATTTTCGCCCCGTTGTTTTTTACGGTTTCCGCAGTGCTTTTCAAGAAAACATGGCGTTGTTTTTATAAATTGATTATTCTCTTAATTCCCAAACTCTTGCTATCTTTGCACGGCATAAAGAATCATAAATAAAAATCAACTATATAAATACCGTCAGGTTATGGAATATAATTTCAGAGAGATCGAACAGAAATGGCAAAAACGTTGGGTGGAAAATAAAACCTATCAGGTTACGGAAGATGACTCGAAACAGAAGTTTTACGTGTTGAACATGTTTCCTTATCCATCGGGAGCCGGACTTCACGTTGGACACCCGTTAGGATATATTGCAAGCGACATATACGCCCGTTATAAACGCCAGCAGGGTTTTAATGTATTAAACCCTATGGGGTATGATGCTTACGGCTTGCCGGCAGAGCAATATGCCATTCAAACGGGGCAACATCCGGCCGTTACAACGGTAAACAATATTAATCGTTATCGTGAACAATTAGATAAAATCGGATTTTCTTTTGACTGGACTCGTGAGGTGCGTACATGCGAACCGGGATATTACCATTGGACTCAGTGGGCTTTCCAGCAGATGTTCAACAGTTATTACTGTAATCGTCGGAAAAAAGCATGTCCGGTCAGTGAGTTGATTGCTGCTTTTGAAAAGCAAGGAACGAAGGATTTGGATGTGGCCTGCAGCGAAGATTTGGATTTTACAGCCGAAGAATGGAATGGGAAAACAGAGAAGGAACAGCAGGAGATACTGATGAATTACCGCATTGCTTATCTTGGAGAAACAATGGTAAACTGGTGTCCGAAGCTGGGGACTGTGTTGGCCAACGACGAAGTTATCGACGGAGTTTCTGCTCGCGGCGGTTATCCTGTGGTGCAGAAGAGGATGCGTCAATGGTGCTTGCGCGTTTCTGCTTACGCACAACGGCTGCTTGACGGACTGGATACGGTAGATTGGACAGATTCTCTGAAGGAAACCCAGCGGAATTGGATAGGCCGGTCGGAAGGAGCAGAAGTTCGTTTTAAGGTAAAAGACAGCGACTTGGAGTTCACAATCTTCACGACCCGTGCCGATACAATGTTTGGTGTTACATTTATGGTGCTCGCTCCTGAGAGTGAACTTGTGCCGCAGTTGACTACAGCGGCACAGAAAACAGAAGTGGATGCTTATTTGGATAGAACAAAAAAACGCACCGAACGTGAAAGGATTTCCGATCGTCGTGTAACGGGCGTCTTCAGCGGCTCGTATGCAATTAATCCGTTTACCGGTGAAGCTGTGCCAATTTGGATTAGCGATTACGTGCTGGCCGGTTATGGAACCGGCGCTATTATGGCTGTTCCGGCGCATGATAGTCGGGATTACGCTTTCGCAAAACATTTTAATCTTCCTATTGTACCTTTGGTAAAAGGCTGTGATGTGAGTGAAGAGAGCTTCGATGCCAAAGAAGGAATTGTATGTAATTCTCCGAAGGCGGGCGTAACTCCTTATTGTGATTTGAACTTAAACGGACTGACAATTAAGGAAGCTATTGCCGCAACAAAAGAATATGTAAAAAAACATAACTTGGGACGTGTAAAGGTCAACTTCCGTCTTCGTGATGCAATATTCTCACGCCAGCGTTATTGGGGCGAACCTTTTCCTGTATATTATAAGGAAGGAATCCCGTATATGATTGATGAAACCAGATTGCCGCTCGAATTGCCGGAAGTCGATAAATTCCTTCCTACTGAGAACGGAGAACCGCCTTTGGGACATGCTAACCGTTGGGCCTGGGATGTAGAAAAGGGTGAAGTAGTAGAAAATTCGAGAATCGATAACGTAAACGTTTTCCCCCTTGAACTGAATACCATGCCCGGTTTTGCCGGATCAAGCGCATATTATTTGCGTTACATGGATCCGCATGACGATAAAGCTCTCGTTTCAGACAAGGCCGCACGCTATTGGCAGAATGTGGATCTTTACGTCGGTGGTACGGAACATGCTACCGGACATCTTATTTATTCCCGTTTTTGGAATAAATTCCTTTTCGATTTGGGGGTAAGCGTAACGGAAGAACCGTTTAAAAAGTTGGTAAATCAGGGGATGATTCAGGGCAGAAGTAACTTTGTTTACCGTATTAAGGATACAAATACATTTGTGTCTTTCGGCTTGAAGAATGAATACGATGTCACTCCGCTTCACGTAGATGTGAATATTGTTTCGAACGATATTCTGGACGTTGAGGCATTTAAAGCATGGAGACCTGAATATGCAAATGCCGAATTTATACTGGAAGACGGCAAATACGTCTGCGGATGGGCGGTAGAGAAAATGAGTAAATCGATGTATAATGTGGTAAATCCCGATATGATTGTCGAGAAGTACGGAGCAGATACTCTGCGTATGTATGAAATGTTTTTAGGTCCTGTAGAGCAATCAAAACCGTGGGATACGAACGGGATAGACGGTGTGCATCGTTTTCTTAAGAAACTTTGGACGTTGTTTTACAGTCGCACTGGGGAATTCCTGCCCGTAGACGGGGAGCCTTCTCGCGACGAATTGAAATCAATACATAAGTTGATTAAAAAAGTATCGGGCGACATTGAAGTGTTCTCCTACAATACTTCTGTCAGTGCATTTATGATTTGTGTGAATGAACTCATGGCGTTGAAATGCCGAAATAAGGGCGTTTTGAGTGATTTGATTGCGGTGATTGCGCCGTTTGCACCGCATTTGGCAGAAGAACTGTGGGAGGCATTAGGTCATGCCACTTCAGTTTGCGATGCTCAGTGGCCTGCTTTTAATGAAGAATATCTGAAAGAAGATACCGTAAAATATACGATTTCCTTCAATGGGAAGGCACGCTTTACTTTAGATTTTGCGGCAGATGCCGATAACGAAACGATTCAAACGACGGTAATGAACCATGAGTTGTCTCAAAAATGGATTGATGGGAAAACTCCGAAAAAGGTAATTATCGTTCCGAAGAAGATTGTAAATATCGTGTTATAATCCGGTTTTATGGTAGGAACTCTTCAGAAGAAGATAAAAAGAGAATCGAAGGATTATTTGGCCATCACATTCGGTTTGGTATGCTATGCCATCGGATGGGTGGCTTTCCTTTTGCCTTATCAGATAACGACAGGCGGAGTAAGCGGTATAGCGGCCATTATTTACTATGCTACGGGGGTAGAAATGCAGTATTCTTACTTTATTATCAATGCGGTATTTCTCGGTTTTGCATTGAAAATATTGGGGCCTAAATTTAGTTTAAAGACGGTATATGCTATTTTTATGCTGACATTCCTGTTATGGTTCTTCCAGCTTCTGATGAAAGATGAAGGGGGAAACCTGCCTCAACTGTTGGGAAGCGGGCAAGATTTCATGGCGTGTGTGATAGGAGCCGGAATGTTGGGTTTTGGAATCGGTATCGTTTTCAGTAATAATGGCAGTACCGGGGGGACAGATATAATAGCCTGGATAATCAATAAATACCGCGATATAACATTGGGGCGCATGATGATGTATTGTGATATTATCATCATTTCATCGTGTTATTTTATCTTCCATGACTGGAAACGGGTACTTTTCGGCTTCTGTGTGCTGTTTATTATGAGCATTGTTATCGATTATGTGGTCAACAGTACCCGTCAGTCTGTACAGTTCCTTATTTTCTCCCGTAAATACGAGGAGATAGCCGAAGCAATTTCCACGCAGATAGATAGGGGAGTAACTCTTCTTGATGGAAAAGGATGGTACAGTAAGCAGGATATCAAGGTCGTGGTCGTATTGGCAAAAAAGCGTGAATCTCTTGACATATTCCGTTTGGTGAAAGATATCGACCCGGACGCGTTTGTTTCACAAAGCAATGTTGTGGGAGTATATGGCGAAGGGTTTGACAAGCTAAAAGTAAAGTAATAAGAAACCTATTGTTTTTTATTGTGGAAAGATTTTGACTTTGGGCTGAAATATTAAAATGTTTGCAAATGAAAATCCCATTGTTTTATGTATTCTCTGTCGTTATTTCTTTACATGTACAGGCGCAGACATTAACAGGTAAAGTATTTGATGAACTGAAACAACCGTTACCTTATGCAAATGTGGTGTTGCTGACATCGCAGGATTCGGTGTTTGTGGAAGGAACGGTAACCGATAAGGACGGCCGTTTTTCGTTGTTTAAGGTATCAGAAAATGCTTGTCTGATACGGATATCTTCCATTGGTTACCGCACGGAGTATCACCTTTTGCCGGAAAATCAGTATTCCGAATTGGTGATGGAGATGAAACCCGATGCTGTTTTGCTGCAAGAAGCTGTAGTTACGGGACATCGTCCTACGTATAAGATGGAGGGGAACAGTCTGATAACTGAAGTCTCAAATTCTCTTTTAAGCAATTTGGGTAGTGCGGAAGATGTGTTATCTCATATACCTTTGGTGCAGAAAAGCAATGAAGGGATTACGGTTTTCGGCAAAGGAACGCCTCTTATTTATTTGAACGGGAGAGTTTTGCGCGATATGAATGAGCTGAAACGGTTGAATGCAAAAGATATAAAAAATATAGAAGTCATTACAAATCCAGGTGCGGAATACGATGCGACTGTCAAGGCGGTGGTAAAAATCAAAACCGTGAAACCGCAAGGCGAAGGAGCCGGCGGGCAGTTATGGGTAAAAGGTGCCCGGCATGAAAAATTCAATCACGAGGAACAACTTAGTCTGAACTATCGTAAAGGGGGATTCGATGTGTTCGGCAGTTTTTATTATTCACATCAAAACAGACATACAGCGCAGCATGATATACATCATATCGAAACGAGTAATGTATGGGATCATGATGCATTGCTCGATATATACTCAAAGACAGAGTACTTGAATGCCGACGGGGGAATAAACTATATGGTAAACGACCGTCATTCATTGGGGGCGAAATACAGTTTTTCCCGAACTCCGGAGATGATTGCCGATTTGCCTTCATTCTATCATATTCTTCTTGATGGAGAATGGTACGATAATCAGACCTATCAGCGTGTGTGGTCCGGTTCAGATTATTCACATCTTCTGAATATATATTATGCGGGGACGGTAGGGAAGTTGGGTATAGATTTCAATGCCGATTACTATCGGGGGAGAGATACAAGGGCTCAATTGACCGATGAGACGAGCGAATCGCAGGAGAGCCGTGAAGTCTCTTCGCAAAATGAAGTAAACAATCGGTTGTATGCGGCGAAGTTGGTATTGACACATCCGGCAGGAAAAGGAGAGATAAAGGGTGGTGCGGAGTTCAGTGCAACCCGTCGTACCGATTGGTATGACAATGAACAATCTTATCTTCCTTCATCGGATACGAAAAACGAAGAAGACAAAACAGCTGTTTTTGCCGAATATTCCATTGCTTTCGGGCAATTGCAGGCAGTGGCCGGTTTGCGCTATGAACATGTCGTTTCGGATTATTTCAACGGGGAAATGCGGATGGATGAGCAAAGCCGTACGTATGATAATATATTGCCGGGCGTTTCATTGTCGTTCCCGTTTCGGAAAACCCGATGGTCTGTCAGTTACACGGCCAAAACGCGCCGTCCTTCTTATGGGGAATTGAGCAGTAACGTTCAGTATAATGACCGCTTTACTTACGAGGGAGGCAACCCGTTTTTACAGCCGGAAACTCTTCATGATATGACGGTGATGGGGAATTATCGTTGGGCTCAGCTGATGATTAATTACATTTACAAGAAAGATGCGATTCAGATGTCGGGAGAGCCTTATGAGGGTGCTCCGGAAATAACGCTGTTTTCCACGAAGAATTACGACAAGCAGCAGATTTTGAATCTTTCTTTGGTGCTTTCCCCTAAGATAGGATGCTGGGAACCTGTGTTGAGCCTGCTGATGTCTCAACAATATTTCTCCATAGAAAATTTGGGGGCAGAGCGTAAAATGAACAATCCTACGGGGATATTTACGTTGGATAATAACTTCCGTTTAGGAAAAGGGTGGACAGCCAATGCCATGATATATGCTCAGACGGCCGGAGAATTCGGAATTTTAGAGCTTCGGCCGAAAGCGTATGTCAATCTGAGTGTGAATAAATCTTTTTTAAGTGACTGTTTAAACTTCCGTCTGGACGTAAAGGATCCGTTTGCAACAAACCGTCAAAAATATTTGGTTCGCGGTACATCCATGACATTCGACAAAGACTGTTATAACGACGAACGGGGTGTATCTTTAAGCATAACCTATCGTTTCAATGCATCATCAAGTAAATACAAGGGAACCGGCGCGGCCAATGAAGAATTGGAACGGCTATAACCGATAAAATTCGTACCTTTGCATAAAGAAAAGAAGACTATACGGAACAATGAAAAAAAGATTGGTTTTTGCAACGAAGAACGCCCATAAGCTGGAAGAGATTCGGGCTATATTGGGCGATACTGTGGAGATTCTGAGTTTGAACGATATAAATTGTCATGAAGATATACCCGAAACTGCTGATACGCTGGAAGGGAATGCTGTACAGAAAGCGGAATTTATTTATAAGCGATACGGAATAGATTGTTTTGCAGACGATACAGGCTTGGAAGTTGAGGCTTTGGGCGGAGCTCCGGGCGTATATTCTGCACGCTATGCCGGCGGTGAAGGACACGATTCGGAAGCGAATATGAAAAAGTTGCTGGCAGAACTTGACGGACAGAAAGACCGTATGGCGCAATTTCGTACTGTAATTTGCCTGATAGAGGCAGGAGTGAAGCATTTGTTCGAAGGCGTGGTAAAAGGTGAAATAATCGAAGAAAAACGCGGTAAAACAGGGTTCGGTTACGACCCGATCTTCGTCCCTGAAGGATATGATGAGACTTTTGCCGAAATGGGGGGTGAGGAAAAAAATAGAATAAGCCACCGTGCTCGTGCGGTGCAGGCGTTGTGTGCTTATCTCAATCAGTAAGTTTTTTAAAAATTACGCTGTGATATGCAGAGAAACATCCCGATATTTCAGTTAAAAGATGTCGTCTTTTTTATGAAATATCGGGATGTTTTCTTTTACTGATTTCGATGTCTGTAGGATATCGGTTCAGTTTTTGCGGTATTGAATAAATTTCTTTTCCACTTTGCGATAGGTTGGCATATCCACGTTGAGGCGTTCTCCCAAGTCAATCATGTCGAAAAGCAAACCTTGAATCTCCGATTCATGTCCCCGAGCAAGGTCTTTCTGCATTGAGGCAGTCGAGGCCGGTGCGAGTTTGTCTATAACTTTTAGATTGTAAGTTACGGGATCTTTCGGAAAACTGACGCCCGATTTTCTTCCGATTTCTGCACTTTCCTGTGAAAGTCCGATGAATAAGTCGCGTATTTCTCCGGGTTGTTGTACTGCGCCCATCGGTACATCGAAGAAAGCGCCTGTGCATGCCATTGCAGAGATGAAAGCCCATTTTATAAAAGTATCGCGGTTAATATCATCGGACACATCGGCTTTTATGCCGCAGGAGCGAAGTTCATCGGCAATTTCTTCTAATTGTCTGTTATCGATGCCCTGCTCGGGACGGGCACCGTAAACCAATCGGAAGATTGTTCCCATCTGGCTGATTTCTCCTTCTCCCGAGACGAAACCTACGATATAAATGCAGCCGTCTAACACCTTGATACCGGGAACGGATTGGCCGATACGCAGTCCTGTACCATAAACATTTAGAATCGGTATGACTAATGTCTCGGGTTTGGAAGCACGTTTCAGCAAATCTTTGATAGAATCAATGGAATATCCTTTCACACAAACGAAAATTACGTCTGCTTTACCGTTATACTCTTCCGAAGTGCAGGCTTCTATCGGCAAGAAGTGTTCACCTTTTAAATCCGATTTCAGGTGTAAACCGTTTTGTTGAATGGCAGCAAGGTGTTTTCCTCTTGCGATGCAGGAAACCTGTTTCCCTGCCAAAGCCAGAAAACCGGCAATACATCCTCCGACACCGCCGGTTCCGATGATCAGATATTTTCTCATATTATGTATGTTATACGTTGAAACGGAAGTGCATGATATCGCCGTCTTCCACTATGTAATCCTTGCCTTCTATGTTCAGTTTACCGGCTTCTCGTACAGCAGCCTCCGAGCCGTAACTGATATAATCGTTATATTTTATGACTTCGGCACGGATAAATCCCTTTTCAAAATCGGTATGAATTACTCCGGCGCACTGAGGAGCTTTCCATCCTTTATGGAAAGTCCAAGCACGAACTTCCATCTTTCCTGCAGTGAAAAACGTTTCAAGATTCAGAAGTTTGTAGGCCGATCGGATCAGGCGGTTCACTCCCGATTCTTCCAGACCTATTTCTTGCAGGAACATCTGGCGGTCTTCGTATGTTTCCAGTTCGGCGATGTCGGCTTCTGTTTTTGCTGCAACAATTAAGATTTCTGCACCTTCTTCTTTGACTGCTTCACGGACTTGGTCCACATACTTGTTTCCATTTATGGCACTGCCTTCATCTACGTTGCATACATACATGACAGGCTTTGCGGTCAGCAGGAATAAATCGTGAGCGATACGCTGTTCGTCTTTGGTTTCAAACTGTACAGTTCTCGCCGATTTTCCTTGTGATAAAGCTTCTTTATAGCGAAGCAGGACTTCGTATGTCTGCTTAGCCGTTTTATCGCCTCCCGTTTGAGCTTGTTTCTGTACTCGTTGAATACGGCTTTCTATTGTTTCGAGATCCTTTAATTGTAGTTCCGTATCAATGATTTCTTTGTCGCGTACCGGATTGATGTTGCCATCAACATGTGTAACATTCTCGTCTTCGAAGCAACGTAGAACGTGTAAAATAGCATCGGTTTCGCGTATGTTTGCAAGGAATTTATTTCCCAATCCTTCTCCTTTGCTGGCACCTTTCACCAGACCGGCGATGTCAACGATTTCAACTGTTGTAGGAACGATGCGGTCCGGATTTACTAATGCTGCCAGTTTATTGAGGCGTTCATCCGGGACTGTGATGACACCGACATTAGGTTCTATCGTGCAAAACGGGAAATTGGCAGCTTGTGCTTTTGCGTTCGACAGACAATTGAATAAAGTAGACTTGCCTACATTTGGTAGGCCGACGATACCACATTGTAAAGCCATAAGTATGTTTTTTTATTTATTTCTTATAGAGACACTAAAAAAAATATCGTTGCAAAGGTATTCATTTCCTATGGTTTAAACAAAGGAATGGCGGCTTATCTCCGTGTAAGCCGCCATTGTCGGGTAAAAATATCAAGTCAATATAAATTTCAGAGAGAATTGTTTACTTGCAGTTTCCCGTTTGTGTAGGTTACGATATAGCGTTCTCCTTGCTTGGTTTCGAACTTGATTTCCTGATTTTTATATCGTATGATACATGGAACGCCAGAACCGGATAAAATGACGGCGCGTGTCAGATTATTGTCTTTCCACTGAATATCAATGGTGAAATTGCCTCGAGCCCGTACCCCTGTGAGTTTCCCCTCGTGCCATACGGCCGGCAGGGCAGGAAGAATCTGTATGAATCCCATGTGGCTTTGCAGGAGCATTTCGGTGATTCCGGCTGTTCCCCCGAAGTTGCCGTCTATCTGAAAAGGAGGATGTGTGTCCCAAAGATTATTGTTTGTCCCGTTTTTCAGCAGATTTCCATACAGTGTATAAGCTCGGTTTCCGTCTTGCAGTCGTGCCCATTGGTTCAGTTTCCATCCCATACTCCAGCCTGTTGCGCCGTCCCCTCTGTGTTCTAATACGATACGGGCGGCGCGTGCCAGTTCAGGAGTGGTAATAGGAGAGAGTGTACGTCCCGGATGAAGACCGAAAAGATGGTTTACATGGCGATGTTCGTCTTTGGGATCATCGATATCAGCCGACCATTCCATCAATTGCCCATATCGGCCGATGCGGTAAGGCGCCAGTTTGTTTAAAACCTCTGTCCATTCTTTCCGGGCTGTTTCATCGGTATTCAGAACCTTGCTTGCTTCAATGGCATCGAGTAAAATCTCGCGTATGACGGCATGAGCAAAGGTTGTTCCTTCGTCTATAGGGCCGTGTTCCGGTGATGTGGAAGGTGCCGCAGTGTAAGTTCCGTCGGGTTTTTTCCACAGATAGTCGCAGACGAAATCCGCGCTGCTTTTAATCAGTTCGTAGCCGGTATTGCGTAAAAAGTCGATATCTCTCGTATAGTCGTAATAGTTCCATACGTGTGTTGACAGCCATGCGCCGGCTACCGGGATGAAGTTCCATGCCATGCTTGTGGCATTCAGAGGGGTGGTGAGACCGAATATGTTTCCGGAAATGGAGGTAGTCCATCCGCGTGCGTTGAAATAAGCCTGTGCGGTTTTCTCTCCGGGTTTTACAAGTCCTTTGATAAAGTCGAAGAGAGGCAACTCACATTCCGGCAAGTTAGTGGAGCATGCCGGCCAGTAATTCATTTGTAGGTTTATGTTATTATGGTAATCTACCCGCCAAGGACCATCAACATTGTTACTCCAAATACCTTGCAGATTTGCCGGAAGGTTTCCCGGTCTTGAGCAGGCTATTAGTAAATATCGTCCGTACTGATAGTAAAGTGTTTCCAGTCCGTAGTCGGGAGCCCCCGTGCGATAGCGTTCCAGACGGGCGGGAGTGGGGAGAGAGTGTGCGGCCGTATTGTCCCATTGAGGGTTTAAAATGAAGTCCATACGTCCGAAAAGAGCATGATAGTCTTCGTAATGTGTACGTAAAAGCGTTGTATAATCTTTTTGAACAGCCTGTTCCATCCATTTTTTTGTTGTCTTTACCGGATCTATGCCTACATAAGTTTTTGGATCATTAAAGTCGGGATCGAAGTTAAGAATGTAGTCAGTATCCATTGTTATGAGGAACATTACGTCATCGGCTCTTTTTATAATGAACCGGTCTCGCTTGTTTTCGAGCGTACCTCCGTTGACAATTGCTTTTATGCGTACGGCATATTGCATATGGTTGTCGTTTAATCGTGCGATATAGCATATGCCGTTTTTCCCGTCTTTCTTGAAGGAACCGGTAGAAACCGGATTGGTTGTATAAGAAAAGGTCAGGTTTTGTTTCCCTTTTTGTGATGCGCTGAAGCGAATGACCATTACGTTGTCGGGGGAGGAGATAAAGACGTTTCGTTTGTAGGAAACGCCGTTATACCGGAATTGAACAGTTGCTAATGCCGAATCGAGCGATAAGCTTCGGCGGTATTCGCTGATGCTTTCTTCCGGGATGTTTGTATCAATCAGAAATTCTCCGGCGGTGGTGTAGCTGCCGAAACGGAACGGTGTTTCGGAATCGGGGTTATATGGCAGTTCGCTGTTGAAGTTTTCTTCCGTAAGTTTTGTTGCTCTTTCAAGGTCTTTGTCGATGAAAGCCTGTCGGATGTCTTTCAGGATATGTGCCGATTGTTTATTGATATTCCAATAATGTCCGGCATCTTTTGAGGTATTCGGGCCGCCACGCCATAGGCTCTTTTCATTAAACGTGATGCGTTCTGTAGAGACAGAGCCCAATACATTGGCACCGATATTCCCGTTACCAAGCGGAAGTGAATAATTTTCCCATTGCGGGTCGGGTGTTTCAAGTCCTCCTCCTGCTGTTAATATGCAGGGAGCTCCTTCCCATACAGGCGTATGTGTGGATGGAGTGGGCTTGTCGAACCATATGTTTAAAGGATTTTTCGGGTGATTGTCGGCATAAGAAGGGACTATGCTCAGGAGAAGTACTGTTAAAATAAAGGTGACTTTTTTCATATATTCAGTTATAATTGGTGTCTCTAAACGATATATTTATTATTCGGCTATTGAAGTTTTTTTAATCATGCTGATTTATTGTTGAAAAGGTGGAAGTTTTTTTACCAAAAGACTGTTTCCTTTTTTAAAAAAATGGCGGGCTTTTTGTTAGTGGGCTTCCAGCCAATTGTTCCCCCATCCGCAGTCTGCGCATAGAGGGACTTTCATTTTATAGGCATTTTCCATTTCCGTTATTACAATTTTCTGTACTGTATCTTTTTCTTCTGGTAACACGCTGAAGTTTAACTCGTCGTGTATCTGCAGAATCATTTTCGATTTTATCCCTTCTTCTCGGAATCGTTTGTAGATACGTATCATTGCTATTTTGATGATGTCGGCAGCGCTTCCTTGAATCGGTGCGTTTATGGCATTGCGTTCGGCGTATCCTCTTACAACGGCATTTCGTGAATTGATATCCGGGAGGTAACGTTTTCGTTTGAATATTGTTTCAATGTATCCTTTTTCTCTTGCTATGCGGATGCTTTTATCCATGTATTCTTTTACATGAGGGTAGTTTTCAAAATAACCATCTATCAGTTCTTTGGCTTCTTTTCTGTCGATGTTCAGTCGCTCGGCAAGCCCGAATACGGAAATTCCGTATATAATACCGAAATTGGCTGTCTTTGCTTTTCTGCGTTGTTCTTGCGTTACTTCGTTTATATTGACCTTGTATATTTTGGAGGCTGTTGAGGCATGAATATCTTGTCCGTTTTGAAATGCTTCGATCATCTGCGGATCTTCGCTTAAATGTGCCATGATGCGGAGTTCTATTTGCGAGTAATCGGCCGAGAAGAATTCGCATCCGTCATCGGGAATAAAAGCTTTTCGTATTTCTTTTCCGTTTTCGTTCCGGATAGGGATGTTTTGTAAATTCGGATTGCTGGAACTTAACCGGCCGGTAGCTGTAACGGTTTGGTTGAAGGACGTATGAATCCTTCCGGTTTTCGGATTGATAAGCTGAGGAAGCGCATCGACATATGTGCTAAGCAGTTTTTTTAATCCGCGATGTTCCAATATTTTTTCTACAATTTCATGCTTATGTTTTAAGCTTTCCAACACTTCTTCTGAGGTAACATACTGACCTGTTTTGGTCTTTTTGGCCTTTTCTACGATTTTAAGTTTATCGAATAATATTTCGCCGACCTGTTTCGGTGATGCAATGTTAAACGGTTCTCCGGCCATCCTGTATATTTCCTCTTCTATTTGGTTCAGGCGGATTGTAAAATGTTTGGATATTTCGTTCAGCGTTTTTGTGTCTATTTTTACTCCGTTTATTTCCATGTATGCAAGCACAGGAACCAATGGCATTTCGATGGAACGGAAGAGTTCTTCGGCATCGTTCTTTTTAAGTTCTTGCTCCAAGATATGTTTTAGTTTGAAAGTTACGTCTGCATCTTCGCAAGCGTACTTATAAATGGCGGAAGGCGAGAGGTCGCGCATACTTTTTTGATGCTTTCCTTTAGCTCCTATAAGTTCTTCTATTTTGATTGTCTCGTAATGCAGATAGATTTCCGCAAGATAATCCATGTTGTGACGTAACTCCGGTTGTAAGACATAATGGGCAATCATGGTGTCGAATAATTCCCCTTTCAGTTGAATATTATATTTGCTTAATACGATCATGTCGTATTTGATGTTTTGTCCGACCTTGAGGATTTGTTCGTTTTCCAGCAGTGGCTTGAATTTTTTCGTCACTTTTATTGCATCCTCGTATCGGGGAGGTATCGGAACATAAACAGCCTGATTTTCGGCATAACTAAAGCTTATGCCGACAAGTTCTGCAGTTATCGGATCGATTCCTGTGGTTTCCGTGTCTAAACAGAAAGAATCTTTTGTAAGGATATTTTGTAAGAATAGGTTGATTTCGTCCTCATTTTCAATGATTTTATAATCGTAATCAAGCATTTCAAGGTGCGTGAGATTTGAATTTTTTGAGTCGTTCGATGTCGGGGACGCGAAAAATCCAAAGAGATCGCCTTGTTTTGCGGAAGAATCGGGTAGGGGAGTTTTATTTTCTGCCTTGAAGATTCTTTCAGTTAATGTGCGGAATTCCATTTCTTCGAAGATTTGTTTCAGTTCTTCTTCGCAAGGAGCTTCGCGTTTCAGTTCTTCCATGTTGAGAGAAATAGGGACATCGGTCTTTATGGTTGCGAGGAACTTTGAGAAAATGATTTGCTCGCGGTTCTCTGTAATTTTCGTTTTTATGGCTCCTTTCAGCTCATCGGTGTGAGCAAGCAATTCTTCGATGCTTCCGAATTGCGCAATAAGTTTTTGTGCTGTTTTAGCACCGACTCCTGGGCATCCGGGTATGTTGTCGGCGCTGTCGCCCATTAGCCCCAAAATATCTATAACTTGTTTTGGTGACTCAATTTCAAACTTTGATTTGATTTCTTCCGTTCCCAGTATCTCAAAATCTTTATCTCCGTATTTAGGGCGGTACATGAATACTTTCTCGTTTACTAATTGGCCATAGTCTTTATCTGGGGTCATCATGTAGGTTGCTATCCCTTTCTCTCCGGCTTCTGTGGCCAAAGTACCGATTACATCGTCGGCTTCATATCCGGGAACCTCGAGTATAGGAATACGGTATGCTCGGATAATGTTTTTGATGATGGGAACAGACAGACGGATTGTTTCCGGCGTTTCTTCGCGTTGTGCTTTATATTGGTCAAAAGCTTCATGGCGGAACGTTGGTCCCGGTGGGTCGAATGCAACCCCGATATGGGTTGGATTTTCCTTTTTAAGCACGTCTTCCAACGTATTTATGAAACCGAATATGGCAGAGGTATTGAATCCTTTTGAATTGATTCTCGGATTTTTGATAAAAGCATAATAAGCCCGGTAGATCAATGCGTAGGCATCGAGTAGAAAAAGTTTCTCCATTTATTGAATAAATAAGTTTTTTCATGTAAAAATACAAAAAAATATTAGAATCTTTGTTTTATTATTACTTTTGTAGTTCAAAAGGATTTTTATGGACAAGATAGGACAAATCAAAAGACCGATTGAAGCAGAAATGGCTGATTTTAAGTCGCTTTTCAATGAATCGTTGCGGAGTGATACTCCGTTGCTCGATGAGGTGTTGACATATATTAAGCGGCGGAATGGGAAAATGATGCGTCCGATGCTTGTATTTCTCACCGCTAAATTATTTGGAAAACCGACTCTTTCCACTCAGCATGCGGCACTTGCTTTGGAGTTGTTGCATACGGCCAGTCTTGTGCATGATGATGTTGTGGATGAAAGTAATGAGCGGCGTGGACAAACTTCTGTAAATGCAATTTATGATAATAGGGTCTCTGTCTTGGTGGGTGACTATCTCTTGGCGGCAAGTCTGAAATCGGCTGCTTATACGAAGAGCATTATTTTAGTAGATTTGGTAGCTCGTTTGGGACAGGAACTCTCGGAGGGGGAGATTATTCAGCTGGCGAATATCGCGAACAACGATTTCTCGGAGGCGGTATATTACGATGTAATACGCAAAAAGACAGCTGCTTTGTTTGCTGCATGTGCAGAAAGCGGAGCACTTTCTGTCGGGGTCTCGAAAGAAGAAGCGGAACTTGCGTATTCTTTGGGCGAGATGATTGGCATTGCTTTTCAGATTAAAGATGACATATTCGACTATAATGAAGACCAAAACGTTGGGAAGCCTACCGGAAATGATATGCTTGAAGGAAAACTTACGTTACCGGCTTTATATGCATTGAACTTGAATAAAAGTGAGACGATGCGCGGCATTGCTTTGAAGGTTCGCTCGTTGACTGCTTCGAAAACGGAGATTTCCGACTTTATTGCTTATATCAAAGAGGTAGGAGGAATAACGTATGCCGAACAGGTGATGCGTTCTTATCGGGATAAGGCATTGGCTTTATTGCCGGATTCAACAGAAGCTTCACTTCGTGAGGCTTTGACGGCTTTCATTGATTATGTGATTGATCGGGATAAGTGACGTCAGGGATGAACGTTTTTTTTGATGATTGATTTTTTATATATAGAAGAAAGAAGGCATATTCAGAAGAGTATGCCTTCTTTTTTGCTTTATCAGTTAAAAAACTGAATGTCTTTTTCTACTAATTCAGACAGTAACTGATCTGCAAGATGGCTTGCTCCTATGCGGAATAACCTGTTGTTTAACCATTCTTTTCCTAAGATTTCCTTTACTATAGTGTAGTAGGTGAGTGCTTCTTCTGTCGTTTTTATACCTCCGGCGGCTTTAAAACCTACTTTTCTGCCTGTTTCAAGATAGTATTCTTTGATGGCTTTACACATTACGAGTGCTGCTTCCGGAGAAGCCATAGGACTTTCTTTTCCTGTGGATGTCTTGATGAAATCGGCACCGGAATACATTGCCAGGATAGACGCTTTCTTAATGTTTGATGCGGTTTTCAGGATGCCTGTCTCAAGAATAACCTTTAAAGTCTTATCTCCACATACATCTTTCAATTCTTCTATTTCGTCGCACATTCCTTCATAATCGCCGATAAGGAATTTCCCTACGGGAAGAACGATGTCTATTTCGTCGGCTCCGGCATGAATTGCCATCGCTGTTTCCGCTACTTTAATTTCGCTGAATGTCTGTGAAGAGGGGAATCCTCCGGCGACGCATGCTATTTTTACGTGATCGGCTTCGAGGGTATCGTTTACGATTTCTGCCATATTGGGATAAACACAAACTGCTGCAACATTATCCAATTCGGGAAATTTATCGACAAAATCATTTATTTTTTCTGTCAGTTTCATGATTCCCGGGTCATTGTCTGTGCTTCTGAGAGAAGTCAGATCAAGGCAGTTTAACAATAATTTCTTTACCTCTTTCGTTTCATTCTCTTGTTTGTATTTATCTAAGATACGGGCTGTTTGTGCAGTTATTTCGTCATCTTTTAATCGGGTGGCATATTTACTTAAGGCCGTGTCGTATTTGCTTGGTTGGTGCAAGCGTTCTTTGTCCTCATCTTCGTTGTTGCAGTCACAGTCATCGTGGTTGCAATCGCAGTCGTTTCCCGTTATGTCAGAATGGGAATGTCCGCATTCGCAGGAATGTTCATGGTGATGTTCGTGCTTGCTTTCGCAAGTTTCGTTGTCGTTTTGATTATATTTCATGTTTATTTTAATTTGGGGTTGTTCTTATGTCTGTCTTTATCTCTTGTGGTTTTTTTCTCCAGATTCTTTTGAAATGCTTCCGTCAGATCAATACCGGTCTGGTTTGCAATACAAAGAAGTACCCATAACACATCGGCCATTTCATCGCCCAAATCCGATTTTTCTCCGGGCTTAAATGACTGATCTCCGTAAGTTCGGGCCATAATACGTGCCAATTCTCCCACTTCTTCGGTGAGAACCGCCATATTTGTCAGTTCGCTGAAGTAGCGGACTCCAAATGTTTGAATCCATTTGTCTACGGATTCCTGTGCTTCTTTTATAGTCATATTATTCTTTATTTTTGGAATCTATGCAGATTGTTACCGGGCCGTTGTTTAGTAGTTCGATTTTCATTTCTGCCCCGAACTCGCCCGTTCCGACCTCTTTCCCTAAGTCTTCACTTAATTTGCGGCAGAAATATTCATAGAGGGGAATGGCTTTTTCATGTCCTGCGGCACGGATGTATGACGGACGGTTCCCTTTTTTGGTGGAAGCCATGAGAGTAAATTGACTTACAACCAGAATTTCTCCATTTATGTCGAGGATAGATTTATTCATGACTCCTTTTTCATCGTCAAATACACGCAGGCCTATTATTTTTCTGCAGAGCCATTCTGCATCTTCTTCCGTATCGGCATTTTCGATTCCAACTAAAATCATGAATCCTTCTTTGATGGCAGATTTACATGTTTCGCCGATAGTCACGGAAGCATGTTTCACTCTTTGTATAACAATTCTCATGTTCGGTTTGTCGTTTTTGCAAAAGTATAAATAAAATTCGGGGAATCTTTGGTTGAATGGATGAATTAATTCTGAGAGTCCAATGATTCTTTTATGTTTTTTGCGGCTGTTTCTCCTACGATTGCTGCAATTTCACCGATAGATGCCTGCTTGATTCGTGACACACTTTTGAAGGCTTTTAACAAGGTTGTTTTCCGCTTTTCACCGATACCTTTGATATTGTCCAAGGCGGACGCTACTTGTGATTTGCTACGTTTATTGCGGTGGAATGTAATGGCAAAACGGTGAACTTCGTCTTGTATGTTCTCGAGCAGATGAAATAATGGCGTTCCTTGCTTGATGCCAATGACGCGTGGGGGGAAGCCGAACAGTACTTCCGACGTGCGGTGCCGTGCGTTTTTAGCTAATCCAACAATCGGGATGGACAGTTTCAATTCGTCTTCTATTATCAATCTTACGGCTTCCATCTGCCCTTTCCCGCCATCTGTAAGAATAAGGTCGGGAAGTTCTCCCTGCTCTTCGAGGATACGGGCGTAACGTCTGCGTACGACTTCTTGCATTGATGCATAATCGTCGGGTCCTTCAACCGTTTTTATGATATATTTGCGGTAATCTTTTTTGCTTGGTTTTGCTTTTTTGAAGACAACACAAGCAGCAACTGCATCGGAACCTTGTATATTTGAATTGTCAAAACATTCTATTGTCAGCGGAAGTTTTTCTAACCCCAGTTGGTCTTGGATTTCTTTCATTAACCGTACACTTCGTTGCTCCGGATTAAGCTTTTCAGCCTGTTTGAGCCGGTCTGCTTTGTATTGTTTTACGTTTAATACAGACAAATCAAGCAAATGCTTCTTTTCTCCCCGTAACGGTACGGTAAAGGTTACACCGCTCATCTCAAAATCCGGTTCAAACGGCACGATAATTTCTTTGGAAAGGCTTTTGTATCGTTCGCGCATCTCGATAATACCCAGTTGGAGCAGTTCCTCCTTTGTTTCGTTTAACCGCATTTTATATTCGAAAGTAAAGGCCTGGTTGATGCATCCATTAGCGATGTGCAGATAATTTATGTAGGCCGATTTCTCATCCGTTTCGATGGAGAACACATCAATGTTATGAAGTACTGAACTCACGACTTCGCTCTTAGCGCGATAATTCTCGATGAGTTCATATTTTTCTTTTAATTTTTGTGCTTCTTCAAAGCGAAGTTCCGAAGCCAGTTCTTTCATCTCTTTTAGCAAAGCGTTGCTTATATTCTGTGTGTTCCCCTTGAGAATTTCCTTTATTTCTGCGATGTTCTGTATATATTCCTCGTGGGTCTGAAGACCGATACATGGTCCTTTACAGTTTTTTATGTGATATTGCAGACAAAGGTTGAATTTATGTTGATTGATATTCTCCGGAGTCAATGCAAGTCGACAGGTGCGGAGGGGGTAGAGCCTGCGGATAAGATCTAACAGAGCCTGCATGGATGGATAATGACTGTAAGGGCCGTAATAGATAGAACCATTACGAATGATTTTACGCGTTTTGAATACACGGGGAAAGTATTCGTTGCTTATGCAGATAGAAGGGTAAGTCTTTCCGTCCTTTAGCGCTACGTTGTATCGGGGCTGATACTTTTTTATAAGGTTGTTCTCAAGTAAAAGTGCATCTTCTTCCGTGTTCACTACGATGTAACGTATGTCTGCTATTTTGCTGACAAGGACGCGTGTTTTTGCAGAATGCTGCTCTTTTGAAAAATAAGAATAGACGCGCCTTTTCAGATTCTTCGCTTTCCCAACGTATATTATAGTCCCTTCTGCATTTAAATATTGATAGATGCCCGGACTTTCCGGCAGATTCATTACGATGCCGCGTAGGTATTCTTCCGTATTTGTCTCGTTGTTTTCTGTCATACGTTTTGGCCTTTTTTAGAAAAGATGGAAACATTTCTTCCCATATTTCGGGGCATTCTTCCTGTTATAATTGCAGGATTGTGGTGATTTCCGTGCTTTCAGGGAAGGCTTTTCGCCCGTTAAGGCTTTTCAACTCGATGATGAAGTTGATAAAAGTCTTTTTTGCTCCACATTTTTGAACCAGATTCTGGGCTGCAACCATCGTCCCTCCTGTGGCTAACAAGTCGTCGTGAAGCAACACGATATCGTTCTTTTCTATTGCATCCTTGTGTATTTCTATTGTGTCGATGCCGTATTCTTTGGTAAAACTTTCTTCAAATGTTTCTGCCGGAAGCTTTCCGGGTTTTCTGGCTAAAACGAAACCTGCTCCCAAACGTGCGGCTAAAGCTCCGCCTAAAATGAATCCTCTGGATTCAATGCCGACCACTTTTGTAATCCCCTTTCCTTTGTATATTTCATAAAGTTCGTCAATGAGGAATTGCAGACATTCGGGGTCTTTCAATAATGTAGTAATGTCATAGAATAAGATTCCGCGCTTAGGGAAGTCAGGAACTTCACGAAGATGTTTTAGTAATGCTTCTTTGTTCATAAACAATGCTTTATTTTGATATATTAAACTATATGTTTCACGTGAAACATGTATTTTTATCTTCCAAGAAGAACTAATAATACGTTTATGTCGCTAGGGGATACTCCCGGAATTCGGCTGGCTTGTGCCAATGTTTCCGGGTTGATTTTTTGTAATTTTTGGCGTGCTTCGGTGGAGAGCGATTGTAGATTTGCGTAATCGAACTTGTCTTTTATGCGGATTGATTCCAAACGATGAATCTTGTCTGCGATTGTCCGTTCTCGTTCTATGTAGCCCTTATATTTGATTAAGACTTCAGCTGCTTCTATAACTTCGTCCTTCCTGTTGCTGATTTGCTCTAATATCTCTTGGAATGCCGGGATATATGGAGAGATAGAGGCGATATTTATTTGTGGACGGCAGAGTAAGTCAATAAGTTTGCAGCCGTGTGTCAACTGGGTCGTGCCCATTTTTTCTAAAGCCGGGTTGATTTTCTCTGCTTTTACGGAATATGTTTTTACGAAGTTTATAATGCGTTCGATTTCTTTTTTCTTTTTGCATAAAGCGTCATAGCGGTTCCTTTTTGCTAATCCGAGCTGATAGGCGCGCTCCGTTAAACGCATATCCGCGTCATCTTGTCGTAATAATATGCGGTATTCTGCCCGTGATGTAAACATGCGGTATGGCTCGTCTACACCTTTTGTCACTAAATCATCAATCAAGACTCCGATATATGCTTCGTCTCTTCCCAAGATGAATGGTTCTCCTCCTACGCAATTTATGTGTGCGTTGATTCCGGCAATGATGCCCTGCCCGCCGGCTTCCTCGTAGCCGGTTGTGCCGTTTACCTGTCCGGCGAAGAATAGATTCTTGATAATTTTCGATTCGAGAGTATGCGTAAGTTGGGTCGGATCAAAGTAATCATACTCAATTGCGTAACCGGAACGGTAGATGCAGACATCTTTGAAACATGGTATTTTCTTGAGAGCATTGAGTTGTATCTCTAAAGGCAAAGAAGAAGAAAATCCGTTAAGGTATAATTCTTGTGTGCTTTCACCCTCAGGTTCTAAGAACAACTGGTGCTGCGGTTTTTCGGGGAAAGTCACAATTTTAGTTTCTATGCTGGGGCAATAACGCGGCCCGATGCTCTGAATCTGTCCGTTGTATAGGGGAGAGTCTGCCAGTCCGCTTCGAAGAACAGCGTGTACTTCTTCGTTGGTATAACATGTCCAGCATTGCAATTGCTTTAACCGGCGTGGTTCGCTGATGAAGGAGAAGCTGTGGAAATCATTATCTCCGTCTTGTGTTTCCATCAAATCGAAATGCACACTGCGTGCATCAATGCGCACGGGTGTCCCTGTTTTCATGCGTCCGGCTTTTATGCCATGCCGTGTAATGGATTCGGTTAAATGGTAAGATGCCGGTTCGGCACACCGTCCTCCGGGTAACATTTTTCGTCCTATATGCATAAGTCCGTTTAAGAATGTACCGGCTGTAAGTATGATGCATTTGGCATAAAAGGTTATTCCCCAACAAGTGGTGAGGCCTACAATTTTTTCTTTTTCAACGATTATTTCCTCTACCGTGTCTTGCCAAATATGTAAATTAGGGATATTCTCAAGAATTTCTCTCCAAGTCCAAATGAATTTTGCGCGATCGCATTGAGCTCGCGGGCTCCACATGGCAGGTCCTTTGGAACGATTCAGCATGCGGAACTGTATGGATGTACGATCGGTTACTAATCCCATGTATCCTCCAAGCGCATCTATTTCTCGGACGATTTGTCCTTTTGCAATTCCACCTACCGCCGGGTTACAACTCATTTGCCCGATTTTATTCATGTCCATTGTGATGAGGCATGTTTTTGAACCGAGATTTGCTGCGGCAGCTGCCGCCTCGCAGCCGGCGTGTCCGGCGCCAATGACAATAACATCGTACTTAAAATCCATTTTTTACTGCTTTTTTTTATGTCCTGCAAAAGTAAGAAAATAAGTAAATTCCTGCTTGTTGCAGCCGTATAAAAAGATGTTTCCAGAAAATATCCTTATTCAATCTCTCTTAACATTGAAAGCGCTTTATTCTCGGCTGCTTCCATTATTTCCCGTTCACCCGGTCCTTTGTCGTTTATGCCGCAGAGATGCAGAATGCCATGAATGATTACTCTGTGCAATTCGTCTTCATATGCAGTATGAAATTTCTCGGCATTTGTCCGTACAGTATCAAGGCTGATGAATAAGTCTCCGGCTATTTTATTGCCTTCGCTGTAGTCGAATGTGATGATATCTGTATAATAATCATGCTGAAGATATTGACGGTTCACTTCGAGGATTTTCTCATCGGAGCAAAAAATATACGCTATTTCTCCTGTTTTTTTCCCATACGTTGATGCTACATTCTTGATCCATGATGTAGTTTCTCGTTTTTTTATTGATGGCATGTCTGTTCCATCGGTTTGATAAGTTATCATGATTTATTTAGTTAAAGAAAAGATAGCAAATAAAAATCGCAGCGATGATTCCGGCAAAATCGGCTAACAAGCCGCAGGGAACAGCGTGTCTGGTCTTTACAACGCCTACACTGCCGAAATATACGGCCAGGATATAAAACGTTGTGTCGGTTGCTCCCTGAAAAATACAGGAAAGTCTTCCGATAAACGAATCGGCTCCATATGTATTCATTGCGTCAATCATTAAGCCACGTGCGCCACTTCCGCTTAAAGGTTTCATGAGGGCTGTAGGTAAAGCGCCGACGAAACTGTCATCAATTCCGCAGATATTTAATAAACTTGCGATTCCTTTAATGAGATAATCCATGCATCCGGAAGTGCGGAAGATGCCGATTGCCACTAATATTGCCACTAAATACGGTATGATGCGTACGGCAGTTTGGAAACCTTCTTTTGCTCCTTCTATGAATGAATCGTATACATTGATTCGTTTGCGTATGCCTGCAATGATGAATCCCACGATGATTACAAACAGAAATACATTTGCAAACGTAGAAGAGTAAGTATTGATTTGTTGTTGTGTCAGCGTGTTGAAGAAGAAGATAATGCCTGCGATGAACAAACTTGCTCCTCCTAAAAACAAAAAGATTGTACGGTTTAGCAGATTAATCCGTTGATAAATGCTCACGGCAACGATACCTGCTAGTGTAGAGAAGAAGGTCGCCAATAAAATAGGAACAAATACATCGGTCGGTTGGGCGGCGCCTAATTGGGCACGGTATACCATGATACTGATGGGAATCAGCGTCAATCCGGAAGTATTTAGTACGAGAAACATAATCATCGGGTTGCTTGCAGTGTCTTTTTTATGGTTAAGTTCTTGCAAACCTTCCATTGCTTTCAGGCCTAAAGGCGTAGCGGCATTGTCCAACCCCAACATATTTGCGGCAAGATTCATGAAAATATTTCCGGTAACGGGATGTCCTTTGGGTATTTCCGGGAAGAGTTTGCAAAAAAGCGGACTCAATATTTTTGATAAGAAAAGGACGATGCCTCCTTTTTCTCCTATTTTCATAATCCCCATCCACAGCGAAAGCACGCCGGTCAGTCCCAATGAAATTTCAAAAGCCGTTTTTGCGGAATCGAATGTGGAGTTAATGATTGCTGGAAATACATCTGTGTCGCCAAAGAAAAGTAACCGGATAGTGGCAACGACAAAAGCGGTGAGGAAGAAAGCAATCCAGATGTAATTTAAAACCATGATGACGTGTTTATGAAAGTTGGTTGTTTTTTGTTTTGACAAAAATAGGGATTTTCTAAAGAAAAAGATACTTTTGTAGATATGAAAAAGAATCATTTACGATATTTTCGTTGGGGAATACTGGGCGTTTTGCTGATGGGTGTAGGCATTTGCCGTTGGAATGTTTCTGTCGGGGAGTGGTATGTTTTGCATGTTTATCCTGTAATTTCATCTTTTTTTTCTCATATATCGTCTGTATCTGTAATTTCTTTTGATGAATGTCTGGTGGTGAGTATGGGAATTCTTCTCGTTCTTTTTCCTGTTTGGCGCTGGAAAAAGAACGAAAAGTGGCGGATGATTTTTCTAAAAGAATGCGAGATCCTTTTATGGATATATGCATGGTTTTACTGGGGATGGGGGATGACTTATTTTCGTGCTGATTTCTTTTCCCGTGCCGACCTGCAACCGGTAAGGTACGATAAAGCCTGCTTCAAGGAATTCTTATCGTCTTATGCCGATAGTATAAATAAGTATTATACGGCAGAACCCTATTTCTCAAAAAAAATAACAGAGCGTTTGATAACAGAACAATATAGACAAATACCGGAACGTTACGGCCTTTTATCCCCCGTATCGTCTCAGTATCCGAAATCTCCGTTGTTTAATGCATTGTATTCTCGGGTTGGTGTATTGGGATTTATAGGACCGTTTTTCTTGGAATCGCATATAAACAAGGATTTAATTACTGTTCAGTATCCGTTTACGTATGCTCATGAACTATCGCATCTGTTGGGAGTGAGCAATGAGGCTGAGGCGAATTTTTGGGCATATCAGGTTTGTGTCCATAGTTCGCATCCATATCTTTGTTATAGCGGTTATTTTGGCTTGTTGCCATATGTCCTTGTAAATGCCAGGCAGTTACTAGGGAAAACTGATTTTGAGGCATGGTTTGCAACACTTCGTCCTGAAGTCATTCGAGAGTTACGGCACAAAGAAGAATACTGGAACCGGAAGTACAGTCCGTTTTTAGGGAATATACAAGATAGAATATATGATTTTTACCTGAAAAGGAATAAGATTGTTTCAGGAAAAAAGAATTATGCCGAAGTTATCGGTATGGTTATTTCTGTGCAGGAGAATCCGATAAAATGAACATAAAAACTTCTTCTTGTCGGTATTTCGAATAAAAAATATTATCTTTACCCCCCGAAAAATTACATATATTATACCGATGGACGTCGTTGTAAAAAGAGTAAGTACAAAAAAAGACCTGAAGACATTTATCCGTTTTAATTACGAGCTTTATAAAAATAATCCTTATTCGGTCCCCGATTTATACGATGATATGTTGAATACGTTCAACCCGAAAAAGAACGCGGCTTTCGAGTTTTGTGAGGCAACGTACTTTTTGGCTTACAAAGATAATCGGGTAGTGGGGCGTGTTGCCGCTATTATTAATCATCGGGCAAATGAAACTTGGGGGAAAAAAGAAGTCCGTTTCGGTTGGATTGATTTTATAGATGACGCGGAAATTTCTGCCGCTTTGCTGACGACTGTTGAGAAGTGGGGTAAAGAGAAAGGAATGGATACGATTGTCGGACCTTTGGGCTTTACGGATATGGACGGCGAAGGAATGTTGATCGATGGTTTTGATCAATTGGGAACAATGTCTACTATTTATAATTATCCGTATTATTCGAAGCATATCGAACAGTTGGGATATGAAAAAGAAGTCGATTGGGTAGAATATAAATTAACCGTTCCTGACAAGCTTCCGGAAAAATTCATCAGAGTATCTGAACTCATTCTCAAGAAATATAACTTGAAGATTAAAAAACTCAAGCGGAGAGAGATTAAAGAAAAGAATTACGGACAAAAGATTTTCAGTTTGATAAACGAAGCCTATGCTCCCCTTTATGGTTATTCATCCATGACTCAGGGACAAATCAACAGTTATATAAAGATGTATCTCCCGCTAATTGACTTGAGGATGGTGTCCTTGGTGGAAAATGAACAGGGGGAATTGGTGGCTGTGGGCGTTTCAATGCCATCGTTGTCGGTCGCCTTGCAGAAAGCAAAAGGACGTATCTGGCCGTTCGGATGGTATTATTTGCTGAAAACTTTGTTTGTGAAGAAACCGAAAATCCTTGATTTACTGTTGATAGGCGTTAAGCCGGAGTATCAAGGGAAGGGCGTGAATGCTTTATTGTTTTACGACTTGGTTCCTGTTTTCCAGCAATTAGGATTCCGGTATGGCGAATCGAATCCGGAATTGGAGGTGAATACAAAGGTACAATCTCAGTGGAATGCTTTTGAATCGGTACAACACAAACGTCGCCGCGCTTACAAAAAGCAGTTGTAATATGAATTCTTTTTATTTTTAGCGTGGGGGGATATGGGAGAAAATAAGGAATTGAATATGTCTGTGAATTACACCGAAGAGAATATTCGGCACTTAAGTGATATGGAACATGTGCGTACGCGTCCGGGTATGTACATCGGTCGCTTGGGTGACGGCTCTCAAGAAGAAGACGGAATTTACGTGCTCTTGAAAGAAATAATCGATAACAGTATCGATGAATTTAAGATGGGAGCAGGAAAGAATATAGAGATCACTGTAGAAGATAATCTCCGTGTTTCCGTAAGAGACTACGGGAGAGGGATACCTCTCGGCAGTTTGGTAGATGCAGTTTCCATGTTGAATACGGGAGGAAAATACGATACGAAGGCATTTAAAAAGAGTGTCGGATTAAACGGAGTTGGCGCAAAAGCGGTAAATGCTTTAAGTTCTCGTTTTATAGCCCGTAGTATTCGTGACGGACAGATGCGCGAAGCTGTATTTGAAAGAGGTGAACTTTTAAGTGATACAATGAAGGCTACAGATGAAGAGAACGGGACATTTATCTTCTTCGAACCTGATAATTCGCTTTTCTTGAACTATCGTTTCCGCCCGGAATTCATAGAAGTTATGTTGCGAAACTATACTTATTTGAATACAGGACTGTCTATTTATTATAACGGGCAGCGCATCGTCAGTAGGAATGGTTTGGAAGATTTGCTGAATGATAATATGACTTCTCAGGGATTGTATCCGATAATTCATCTGTCTGGTGAGGATATTGAGATTGCTTTCACGCATAGTCCGCAGTATGGCGAGGAATATTATTCATTTGTCAACGGGCAACATACAACGCAGGGCGGCACTCATCAAAGCGCATTCAAAGAACATATAGCCCGCGCCATCAAGGAGTTTTTCGGGAAGAATTTCGAATTTCAGGATATCCGTAATGGCTTGGTGGCAGCAATAGCTATTAATGTCATTGAACCGACTTTCGAAAGTCAGACAAAAATCAAGCTTGGATCACTGACTATGGCACCGGAAAAAGACTCGGACGGCAACCCGTATCCGTTGTCAGGCGTAAGCGTTAATAAATTTGTAGGAGATTTTGTAAAGGAAAATGTCGATAATTATCTTCACAAACATTCGGATATCGCGGAAATTCTTTTGCAGAAGATTCAGGAGTCCGAGAAAGAAAGAAAGGCGATAGCCGGCGTTACCAAGATAGCAAGAGAGCGGGCAAAGAAAGCAAATCTGCATAACAGAAAGCTCCGCGACTGCCGTATTCATCTGAATGATCAGAAAAGTGTGCGGAAGGACGATGAGAATGATCTTCGTCTGGAAAGTGCGATTTTCATCACAGAGGGCGATTCTGCCAGTGGCTCTATTACCAAAAGTCGTGATGTCAATACGCAGGCGGTATTCAGTCTGCGGGGAAAACCTTTAAATTCTTTTGGATTAACGAAAAAAGTTGTTTATGAAAATGAAGAATTTAATTTGTTGCAAGCAGCGCTGAATATAGAAGACGGATTGGACGGATTGCGATATAATAAAGTGATTGTGGCGACAGATGCCGATGTGGATGGAATGCATATCAGGCTGCTGATGATAACTTTCTTCTTGCAGTTCTTTCCGGACTTAATAAAAAAAGGGCATGTTTACATTTTGCAGACGCCGCTTTTCCGCGTGCGGAACCGTAAAAAAGGAGTGTATGAAACGGTTTATTGCTATACGGAAGAAGAACGTTTGAACGCAATCGAACGTTTAGGACCTAATCCTGAAATCACTCGGTTTAAAGGATTAGGCGAGATTTCTCCCGATGAATTCCGTAACTTCATCGGGAAGGATATGCGTTTGGAACAAGTGACACTGCGTAAAACGGATGCAGTGAATGAATTATTGGAATTCTATATGGGAAAGAATACGATGGAACGTCAGAACTTTATCATAAATAATCTGGTCGTGGAGGAAGATATTGTCAGCTGATAAATTCTGAGGCACCGTATATTTTGTAGAAAAGAATAAGTTGATATGGTTATAAAACGAGCAATTTTTCCCGGAACGTTTGACCCGTTTACTATCGGACATTATTCGGTTGTGAAACGGACGTTGACTTTTATGGATGAAATCATTATCGGCATTGGCGTAAACGAAAGTAAACGAACTTGGTTTCCTACTGATAAGCGTGTGGAAATGATTCGTCGGTTTTATGCGGACGAGCCGAGAATTCATGTGGAAGCGTACGATGGACTGACTGTCGATTTTGCGCGGAAGCGCGAGGCTAACTTTATCGTACGCGGAATTCGTACCGTACACGATTTTGAATACGAAGAAACGATTGCCGATATAAACCGAAAATTGGCAGGAATAGAAACGATATTGTTGTTTACAGAACCGGAACTTACTTCTGTAAGTTCTACCATTGTACGGGAATTACTTCAATATGGGAAGGATGTTACGCCGTTTATACCGGAAGGTTTTGATATTAATATATAGTAATGATGATGAAAAAGATATTTGAAGCAGCTTTTTGCTGCTTCTTTTTTATAGCATCGGTTGGAGCGCAAAGCCGCTTCTTTAATTCTCCTACGCGGAAACTTCAGATGGCAGAACTGGCCATTTCTACTTTATATGTCGATTCGGTCGATGAGAAAAAACTGGTAGAACAGGCCATTGTCGGAATGCTTGAAGGACTTGATCCGCATTCTGTTTATTCCAACCCGGAGGAAGTCCGGAAATTGAATGAGCCGCTTCAAGGAAATTTTGACGGTATCGGCATACAGTTCAATATGGCATCCGATACGCTTTTTGTCATTCAACCTGTGTCAGGAGGCCCATCTGATAAAGCAGGGATTCTGCCGGGCGATCGCATAATTCAGGTTAATGACACGGTGATCGCCGGAGTTAAAATGAACAGCGATGAGATAATGCGTCGTTTGCGTGGGAAAAAAGGTACAGTTGTGAACCTGAAAATTATGCGAAGAGGCATGAAAGATTTGCTTTCTTTTGCCATAAAGCGAGATAAGATTCCGATGTACAGTATTGATGCGGCTTATATGATTGATAAAAGAAACGGTTATATCCGCATAGATCGTTTCGCCGCGACAACCGGAAAGGAGTTTTCCGACGCATTGAATCGCTTGAAATCACAGGGGATGGAAAACCTTGTTCTCGATTTACAAGGCAATGGTGGCGGATACTTACAGGCAGCGATTGATTTGGCCGACCAATTTCTTGGGAAAAAAGAATTGATTGTATATACAGAAGGACGGAAGAATCCTCGTATGGAATATAGGGCAGACGGAAAAGGAGATTTCCAAAGAGGGCGCTTGATTATTCTTGTTGATGAGTTTTCCGCTTCGGCAAGCGAAATCGTAACCGGGGCGGTCCAAGACTGGGATCGGGGTATTGTGGTAGGAAGAAGGACGTTCGGTAAGGGATTGGTGCAGCGCCCTGTCGATTTACCCGATGGCTCTATGATCCGTCTTACCGTAGCCCGTTATTATACCCCCTCGGGGCGTTGTATACAGAAACCTTATACTGACGTCGAAGCATATAATAAAGATCTGACAATGCGTTATAAACACGGGGAAATGGTTAGTGCAGATAGTATTCACTTTCCGGATTCTTTGAAATATCGCACGCTGAAGTTGGGGAGAACAGTCTATGGCGGGGGAGGTATTATGCCCGATTATTTTGTCCCTTTGGATACATCAATGTACACACCTTACTATTTGGCTTTACGTGATAAAGGAGTTATTCTTCAGCAAAACCTGAAATGGATTGATGAAAACCGTGAGAAATGGTTAGGTGAATATCAGTCGTTTTCTCAATTTGATGAAGGCTTTCAGGTAACTTCCGGTATGTTGGATGAGTTGAAACGTTCGGGGGAAGCCTTAGGCATTGAATACAAAGAAAAGGAATTTATACAATCCAAACCTTTACTTGAGACATATTTGAAAGCACTTATTGCCCGTGATTTGTGGGGAATGAACGAGTTTTTTCAGGTAATTAACCGTTTAGACGGCAGTGTAAAAAAGGCTGTAGAACTGCTCGGATGTCCGGATAGGGATTTGTCTGACAAGTAAGATGATAAAATTCTTGCCTTTCTTTTTGGAAAATTCCGCGATGTTTATGAATAAATCCCGGCGGCTTTTCTTGAGAGGAACGAGACGAATAGATGAAAAAAAGCGTTTATAAATGAGATAAGTATCTATTTATTAAAGAAATATTTCTTTAATTCTTTTGTATTATCAATAGAAAACATTTACTTTTGCAAGGATTTTTATAAGGATAGGACAGAAAATTTATCATAAATCATTAAATAATTTAAATTCAATCATTTATGTGGTTAAGTAATTCATCTATTGGAAGGAAGGTGGTGATGAGCGTGACTGGCATTGCCCTTGTCCTTTTTTTGACATTTCACATGGCGATGAACCTTGTTGCATTGTTTTCCGGTGAGGCATACAATGCAGTTTGTGAATTCTTAGGCGCCAATTGGTATGCCTTAATTGCTACGGTTGCTTTGGCAGCTCTCTTCGTGATTCACATCCTGTATGCGTTTTGGCTGACTATTCAAAACCGTGCGGCTCGGGGAAATGAACGCTATGCTGTTAGTGCACGTCCCAAAAATGTTGAATGGGCTTCTCAAAACATGCTTGTTTTAGGCATTATCGTTATTTTGGGATTAGGCCTGCATTTTGCTAATTTTTGGTATAAAATGCAATTTGCTGAGATTATCGGAGATCCGATGATGGGCGGTCTTCATGCTACCGATGGATATGGTTATATTATGCAAACCTTTTCCAATCCGGTATTGTTTGTGTTATATCTGGTTTGGCTGGCCGCTTTGTGGTTCCATCTGACGCATGGATTCTGGAGTGCAATGCAGACATTAGGTTGGAATAATACAATATGGATAAACCGTTGGAAGTGTATTTCTAATATTTATTCTACAATTATTGTATTAGGTTTTGCGTTGGTTGCAATTGTTTTTTTCTGCAAGAATTTGTGTTAATCAGGTAATTGTATGAAAATATCCGGCGCAGGGTGCGGACATATTCCTAATGTTCCTCTGTATGGGATAGAATTATTTTCTAAGACAGTGCAATTATCTTAAAAAAAGAATACATTATGACTAAAATAATAGACTCTAAAATACCTGAAGGTCCGATAGCAGAAAAATGGACCAATTATAAAGCTCATCAGAAATTGGTGAATCCGGCTAATAAACGTCGCCTGGATATTATTGTAGTAGGTACCGGTTTGGCTGGTGCTTCGGCTGCAGCTTCTTTGGGCGAGATGGGATTCCGTGTGTTTAATTTCTGTATTCAGGATTCTCCTCGTCGCGCACATTCTATTGCGGCTCAGGGCGGAATCAATGCTGCAAAAAACTACCAAAACGATGGAGACTCCGTTTATCGTTTGTTTTACGATACGGTAAAAGGAGGAGATTATCGTGCTCGTGAAGCGAATGTTTATCGTTTGGCTGAAGTATCAAACAACATTATTGATCAATGTGTGGCACAAGGTGTTCCTTTTGCCCGTGAATATGGCGGTACGCTTGCGAATCGTTCTTTCGGAGGTGCGCAGGTTTCTCGTACATTTTATGCGAAAGGTCAGACCGGACAGCAGTTGTTACTTGGTGCTTATTCCGCATTAAGCCGTCAGGTTGGTGCAGGAACAGTAAAACTGTATACCCGTTATGAGATGGAAGATGTGGTAATTATTGATGGGCGTGCCCGCGGTATTATTGCCAAGAATCTTGTGACCGGTAAATTGGAACGTTTCGCTGCACATGCCGTAGTAATCGCAACCGGAGGTTATGGAAATACATATTTCTTGTCAACGAATGCAATGGCTTGTAACTGTTCTGCAGCGATGGCTTGTTATCGTAAAGGGGCTTGGTTCGCAAATCCTGCATACGTACAGATTCATCCGACCTGTATTCCTGTGCATGGTGACAAGCAATCTAAACTGACATTGATGTCAGAATCTTTGAGAAATGACGGACGTATTTGGGTTCCGAAGAAGTTGGAAGATGCAAAAGCATTGCAAGCCGGGACAAAACAAGGCCGTGATATTCCGGAGGAAGACCGCGATTATTATTTGGAACGCCGTTATCCTGCATTCGGAAATCTGGTTCCTCGTGATGTTGCATCTCGTGCGGCTAAAGAACGTTGCGATAAAGGTTACGGTGTAAACAACACCGGTTTGGCTGTTTTCCTTGATTTTTCAGAAGCAATCAACCGTTTGGGTAAGGATGTTGTTGCTCAGCGTTATGGAAATCTTTTCGATATGTACGAAGAGATTACAGATGTAAGTCCTTATGAGAATCCGATGATGATTTATCCGGCTATCCATTATACGATGGGAGGTATTTGGGTTGATTATGAATTGCAGACGTCAATTAAGGGATTGTTCGCTATCGGTGAATGTAATTTCTCGGATCATGGAGCCAACCGTTTGGGAGCTTCTGCATTGATGCAAGGTTTGGCTGACGGATATTTCGTATTGCCTTATACCATTCAAAACTATCTGGCAGATCAGATTACCGTTCCTCGTTTCTCTACCGACCTGCCGGAATTCGTAGAAGCTGAAAAGGCTGTTCAAGATAAGATAGACCATTTGATGAACATCAAAGGAAAGAAATCGGTAGATTCTATCCATAAAGAATTAGGACGCGTCATGTGGGAATATGTAGGAATGGCCCGTACCGAAGAAGGATTGAAGACCGGTTTAGCCAAACTGAAGGAAATCCGTAAGGAATTTGAAACCGAATTGTTTATTCCGGGTACGAAAGAAGGCCTGAATGTCGAATTGGACAAGGCGATTCGTCTGAACGATTTCATCACGATGGGAGAACTGATTGCTTATGATGCTTTGAACCGTAATGAATCTTGTGGAGGTCATTTCCGTGAAGAATATCAGACGGAAGAAGGTGAAGCAAAACGTGATGATGAGAATTACTTCTATGTTGCTTGCTGGGAATACCAGGGAAGTGATGATAAAGCTCCGGTTCTTTATAAGGAACCGCTGGTTTACGAAGCAATCAAAGTGCAGACTCGTAATTACAAGAGCTAATCTGTGAAGTTAAATTATTAAAGATTCTTAGACATGGATAAAAATATATCATTTACGCTTAAAGTTTGGCGTCAGAACGGACCGAAAGAAAAAGGTCATTTCGATACATTCCAGATGGAAGATATTCCCGGCGATACTTCATTCTTGGAGATGTTGGATATCTTGAACGAGCAATTGATTGAAGCAGGGAAAGAGCCGGTTGTATTTGATCATGATTGTCGTGAAGGCATTTGCGGCATGTGTTCCTTATACATAAACGGGCATCCGCATGGTCCTGCAACGGGAGCTACTACTTGTCAGATTTATATGCGTCGTTTCAACGATGGTGATGTAATTACAGTTGAGCCGTGGCGTTCTGCAGGGTTCCCCGTAATCAAGGACTTGATGGTAGACCGTTCTGCTTACGATAAGATTATGCAGGCAGGCGGATTTATCAGCGTCCGTACAGGAGCTCCTCAAGATGCGAATGCTGTTCTTATTCCGAAACCGGTAGCTGATGAGGCAATGGATGCGGCATCTTGTATTGGTTGTGGTGCATGTGTAGCTGCATGTAAGAATGGGTCTGCGATGTTGTTCGTCTCTGCGAAAGTAAGTCAGTTGAACTTGCTTCCTCAAGGAAAACCTGAAGCGTTGCGCCGTGCAAAAGCGATGTTGGCGAAGATGGATGAACTGGGCTTCGGAAACTGTACGAATACACGTGCTTGTGAGGCCGAATGTCCGAAATGTGTTTCTATCAGCAATATTGCCCGTTTGAACAGAGATTTCATTAAAGCGAAATTGAAAGACTGATTTGTCTGGAATTTTGCGGAAAGAAAATAAAAGGACTCCCGAGTCGGATGAGCCGATTCGGGGGTTCTTTTTTATTGAAAGGCCTCATTGTTTTTATGAAAACGGGCCGATGTTTTTGTAAAAGGATTCGTCCTTTTATATCGTTTATTTGTGATTTAATTGGTTACGAACCTGATCGAATGAAGCATCTTTAAGAACGATTTGTTTATTGGAATCCAACAGATAGAGAGAAGGCATTGTTTTTAAATCGTATAATGCACCGTCTTTGATGCACATGCGGTCATTACCTACAGCCCATGTATTCGGTATTTCCGATAAGTTGCGTAGCCATACGTCTTCGTCTCCTTCGGTGTATATGGCCAAAATACTTAATTTCCCGCCGGAAACGGCTTTTTCAAGAGTCCTGTCATTTATCATTTCTTTTAAGAGTTTGTGGCAGCTGGGGCAGTCCGGGTCGTAAAAAACGAGCAGTAAATATTGCCCTTTTACCGCTGTTTGTGCCAATGTCTTATATTTCCCGTTGGGGAGGTTAATAGGTAAACGATGTGGCTTCTTCTCCCGGCCGGTTGCGGCTTATCAGCTTCAGACGGAAATTCAGACGGCTTTTTTCTGCTTCACTTAAAAAATTACTCTTCGTCATACGTTGCAGATAAACGGCATAAATGTTTTCATTATAGCAGGGAGAGTTCGGATCGAATAAGTAATCATCGAATAAATCCATGAAGACGTGTCGTGATAATTCTGATTTTTCCATTGCAGAACATAACCGCTGGATGCTTGAGGAAAGGGCTTCGGTATTTATAGACGGCGCGTTTAGCAGAGCGATTTGTTTTGAAAATCCTTGTTCAATGATGTCGCGGTTCTTGACGAGGGCTGTATCGGTGAAATCGAAATTATCCCATAAATGTTCTAAAAGAAAGGCCTTCCGTTCTTCCTGCGCGGTTATCGTTGTTGGGATTTCCGGAAACGGAAATTTGTCTTTCTGCGATAGTTCAGATACTTGTGTTGTTCTTGTATCATTCTGTTTCTCGGAATGTTTTGTCCGATTATTGCATCCGTAAAATATGGAACAGGCAAAAACGGTTAATAGGAAATAAGAAATTGATTTCATTTTTAAATGAGTTTATAGATACCACCGGCCAGTGTCCGAATGATTCCTTTCATTTCCAGTTCAAAAAGCGGGGTTGTGATATGATTTACGGCGATGTTACTTTCTACGATTAGTGCATTGAGTTGGATTCCTTCCGGATGCTTCCCGATAAGTGAAACAAGAAGTTCTTCATTAGGAGTTAAGTCGGGGAAAAGCTGACGTTGTATTGTTTCGGGAATTTTTTTGGATGGTTTGTCCCAATTCATGGCCTTTATAAACTCATCAGCACTTTGTAAAAGAACGGCTTGATTATTACGTATCAGATTATTGCATCCGGCGGAAAAAGGATCATTCGTGCGTCCCGGGAAAGCAAAACATTCACGGTTGTAACTGTTTGCGATGTCTGCTGTGATTAATGAACCGCCTTTTTCTGCAGATTCTACGACAATCGTAGCATCGCTCATCCCGGCTATGATTCGGTTTCGTCTGATAAAGTTTTGTCGTTCCGGTCGTGTCTTATCGGGAAATTCGGTAATTAATCCTCCATGTTCTGTCATTTCAGCTGCAGTGTTTCGGTGGAGTGGAGGATAAATGCGGTCTAATCCGTGTGCTAATACTGCGATGGTTTCTAATCCATATTGTAATGCTGCCCGGTGTGCCTGTATATCGATTCCGTAAGCTAATCCGCTGATGATTAATGTGTCTGGCAGGACTTCTTTCAGATCTTTCAGAAAACTGAAGCAAAGCTCTTTCCCGTATTCGGTTGCATTCCGTGTTCCTACGATGCTGATAATATGTTGTTTATTTAAATCGGCGGTTCCCTTGTAGAATAATACTAAGGGGGCGTCTGTACATTCCCTTAATCGTGAGGGGTATGCCTCGTCGGCTTCGGTAAGACAGACTATGTTGTTTTTTTCGGCAAATAGCAGCTCAGCCTCGCATTGGCGGAGAATGTTCGGGCAAAGCAATGCATCGGAGATTCTTTTTGACAGTCCGGGAATGATATTGTGAAGGTTTTCCCGTTCTTCAAAGATTCGGCTTGCATTTCCTGCAATCTTCAGTAAGTTGCGGGCGCCTGTAATTCCCAGTCCGGGAATACGGGTAAGTGCCATCCGGAAAAGGGTTTCGTTGTTCTTCATTGGTCGAAATAAGGAGAAAAAATCGTATTGAATAATTCACTGTCGCTTAAGCGGCCGCTGATGAGGCAAACGGTTTCAACAGTCGATTTCAAGACCGGTTTCATATCGGGAAGCCGGAAAATATCTTGGTAGAATACATATTTGATACCTTCTTTTTTCAGGTACAATTTTGAAACAAATTCGTCTCCGCTGCGTAAAGGAGCTTTGAATGCCATTGTTATCCGGGCAACTACCGGGTCGATTTTTTCTTCGTGCAGGCGGGAGAAACTGATTCCTGTAGAGAGAAGGAACTCATGTCGTGTGTGTTCTATGTAGTGCTGATAGTTGGCATTATTTACGATACCTTGCAAATCACACTCATAGTCTCGTACTTTCATCTGCAGTTCATAGATATACTTTCCCATACATCTGTTCTATAATCTTGTTAAGTGAGTAAATTCATCTTTTACAAAGATACGTAAAATGAGTATTTATCATCGGAGAGGTTCTGTTGTTTGTTTTAAATATTCGTAACCAATCCGGCAGAACAAGCACTTTTTTGTATCGCAATATTGTTTTTTCAGTTGGATGAGTGCCTGACTGTCTCCGGCATGGGCCGCCTCTATTCCGCATTCTTTCCACATGCGGGTAATATAATTGTTTTCGGGTTTGAGCTCTTCCAATAGCCTGTTTGCACGATTATATAATGATTCATTGCATTTATGTTTCCCGAACGCATATAGAAAGGGGATGACGGTATTGATAATAAGCAGGTCGATGGATGACGAACTTAATGTTCTTGGTTGTGGAGGAACAGGATGGCCGAAAGAATAATGTGTCAGCCAGTATTCGGATGTTCCGCCTTTCAGCAGTTCGCGAAGCTGTTTCAGAGTAGCAGATTCGGTCAGTTGTGAGAGCAATCCTTGTGAACGGTGGTATAAACAGGCCAGTTGCGCGATACGTATATGCGGGAAATTTCCCGGGCGCAGCCGTAAGAAACGCCATCGACATTCGACCGAAGGTCGGAGATTGAATTTGTGCTTCAGATAAGCATATTCCGAGATAAGGCTTTTTATATACTCATCCGTAGGCAATTCTTCCAGGAGTCCTGCTTGTCCGAAAAAGAACGCTTCTATTTGAAAGAGATTGTCCCGGTGCTTGTTTACGGCATAAAGAGGAATCTGCTTTGCCCATAACTCAAAAGCGTCGCTGTTTACTCCGAATCCGAAATTGCGGGAAAGAATGATAAAGAATACGGATTCCCAATCGTTTTCATTGGCCGATAAATATTGTTCAATCTGCCGTGTCTTTCCTTCGAACCGTTCTGTTTGAAGTGTAGACAGCCAGCTGTGGAGCTGTAAGGCAGACATCTTTTTAATGATATTCTTGCATGGAGGATACGGAGCGTCTTTTAATAAATTCTCATAATTGCGGAATAATGCCGGAGGACAATGCAGTTCTAATTGCGGAATAGGCGTTCCGTCTGTCCTTTTGGGTTCGGCGTCTATATCAGAAGCTACGTGCAGTATGACCGAATCGTAGTTTTTGTCTGTATGATGGCTGTGCCGTATCCAGTCGGAAGCCCGTTCATGAATCTCCACATTCCCTACCCATGTGACGTCACCGATTTTGATTTTAGCATTAAAGAAATCCGGTCCGGCGTGTATGTTTTGTATACCGGGGTCGATAATTTCAATTGTTTCCCCTTTGGTCGTTTGTAAAAGTTTGAGTGGGAAAAGCTTGTGTTTCCAGACATAGTATAAGAGTTGTTCCATTGTTAATGAGGTGTAAATGTTGGGTAAAAGTAATGATTAATAATGAAAAACGCTATCTTTGCCAATAAAAAATATAGGATTTATGAAAATAGCATTAATAGGATATGGGAAAATGGGGAAGGAAATTGAGCGGATTGCTCTTTCCAGAGGCCATGATATTGTAAGTATTATCGATATAAATAATAGGGAAGATTTTTCTTCGGAGGCATTCCGTTCTGCCGATGTGGCAATTGAATTTACAACTCCTACTACGGCTTATGACAACTGTATGAAGGCCTTCAGAGAAGGAGTAAAAGTCGTTTCAGGAAGTACGGGCTGGATGAGTAGCCATGAGAGTGAGATGCGTCGCTTATGTGCTGAAGAGGGAAAGACATTGTTCTGGTCGTCCAATTTCAGTTTGGGGGTGGCTATTTTCTCTGCAGTTAACAACTATCTGGCGAAAATTATGAATGCTTTTCCCGGTTACGATGTGTCAATGACAGAGACACATCATATTCATAAGCTTGATGCTCCAAGCGGTACCGCGATTACTCTGGCGGAAAATATCTTGAAGAATCTCGACCGGAAAGAGAAATGGGTGATGGGTACATTGACATCGCCCGATGGAACTGTAAGCGGGAAAAACGAGTTTGCTCCGGAAGAATTGCCGATAAATGCCATTCGTCGGGGAGAAGTGCCGGGTATTCATACGGTGCGTTATGAGTCGGAAGCCGATTCTATCATTATTACACACGATGCAAAGAATCGGAAGGGCTTCGCCCTCGGAGCTGTTCTTGCTGCCGAATATACGGCTTTGCATACAGGATTTTTAGGAATGAACGATTTATTTCAGTTTTAAGCTATGGTAAAAGCATCACGTAAACAGTGGATAAGGTTTGGTATCGTACTGGCATTGTATTTATTGTTTCTGCTATGGCTGCGAAGTTGGTTGGGATTGGTTGTTGTTCCTTTCATCTTTGATGCTTACATCACCAAGAAAATCCCATGGGATTGGTGGAGACGTTCCAAGAACAAGACCGTACGCTCTATTATGGGATGGGTGGATGCTATTGTATTTGCTACGGTAGCGATTTACTTCGTCAATCTCTATTTTTTTCAGAATTATGTGATACCTTCTTCTTCATTAGAGAAGTCGTTGTTGGTAGGCGATTATTTATTTGTAAGTAAAATAAGCTATGGAGCGCGTGTCCCTCAGACGCCGTTGCATTTCCCTTTTACCCAGCATACAATACCCGGATTGAATTGTAAATCGTATTTAGAGTGGCCGAAATGGGATTATAAACGGGTGAAAGGTACGGGAACGGTGCGGCTGAACGATATTGTTGTCTTTAACTTCCCGGCAGGAGACAGTGTTGCGGCAAAAGCTCAGGCGGAAGGTTTATATCAGTTGGCTTACCCGATAGGGAAACAATTAGCCCGTCCTGTCGATTGGGAAAAACTGGATTTGGAACAGCAGAGGCAGGTCTTCGAGTTTTATTACCAAAGCGGTTTGAAGTACATAAAAGAGCATCCTGAAGACTTTGGTGAAATAATTTCCCGTCCTGTTGACCGTAGGGAGAACTATGTTAAACGTTGTGTCGGTTTGCCCGGACAAACGCTTGAAATAAAAGACCGTATTGTTTATTTGGACGGACAGCCGAACAAGGAACCCGATAATGTGGAATATCGTTATGAAGTTCGTTTTAAACATATACGTCCCGAACTGTGGAGTGAACTGTTTATGCCGAACTCCATGATGTCTGCCTATACGCTTTGTCCGGGAAAGACCATGAAGGATATAGAAAGTTATCTCGGCTTGCCTGAAGATTTAATCGAGGAATGTGGGCTCAGCGCAGATGATTTGGCCGGAAGCATTTCGGAGAACGGAACACTTTGTGTGCCGCTTACTGCCCATGCGAAATCGTTGCTTGAGGCAAGGACCGATATTGTTGAGTCGGTTTCATATATTCCGGGAGGTGATGCCGGCGGTTTGTATCCGTTGAATAAGCGGACCGGATGGACAATTGACAACTATGGGCCGGTATGGATTCCGAAGAAAGGCGAAACGATTGAACTGAATCTGGACAATCTGCCTCTGTACGAACGTCCTATTACGCATTATGAAAATAATACACTTACGGTGAAAAACGGCAAGATTTATATAAACGGAGAAGAGACCACACGCTATACATTCAAGATGGATTATTATTGGATGATGGGAGACAACCGGCATAATTCTGCCGATTCACGCTTTTGGGGATTTGTACCGGAGGACCATATTGTAGGAAAACCTATATTTATCTGGCTGTCTTTAGACCAGGACAGAGGCTGGTTCGATGGGAAAATCCGTTGGGAACGTTTGTTTAGAAATGTCAGTTCAATAAAATAAAGCATTTGAAACATTGGAGCACATGGCTGAAATGGGGCGGAGTTGTGATACTTGCCGCGCTGTTGGTTAGGGCTTTGCTTGTAACTTCTTGTTTTATTCCTTCTTCGGGTATGGAGAATTCCTTGTATCGGGGTGAGGGGGTATTGGTGAACAAGTGGAGCTATGGGCTCCGTCTGCCTTGTCTTTCATGGTTCGGTTATCATCGGATAGGGGCGAGGGTGGCAGAGAAAGGCGATGTCGTGCTGTTCAACAATCCGAATCCTTCCGATATGGAGATACCGGTAGATCATCGGGAACTTTATATCAGCCGGTGTCTCGGATGTCCGGGAGATACGCTGATGCTCGACGAGAATCTGCTTCCTGCCGGCGGTGAGATGATTTCCCCGTGTGCGAAAAATCTTTATACGTATCCTTCTTCAGCAGAAGACAGTGTCCTGCATTTGTTGGGCGATTTAGGCATTGTGGGGAATATGCTGGCGGGATATACCGAAGAGGGGCGTTATATACGCAGTTTCAGTCATCGGGAAATTTCGTTGATCAGGCAGTCAATGGGATATGAAATCGGATTTGAACGATTGGGAGAAGGCGATACTTGCGGTATTCATCCCTTTGTGGTGCCGGGAAAGGGCCGTACTGTCGATGTCAATTCGTGGAACGTCAATCTGCTTTGTAACACCATTCGTAATCATGAAGGCAGAAAGGCCGGTGTAAGCGGCGATACGTTATTTGTAGAAGGTCGGATAACAGCAGCCTATACGTTTACAAAAAATTATTATTGGATGGCTTCCGATGACCCGGCCAATCTGGGCGATTCCCGTCTTTTCGGTTTTGTTCCGGAAGATCACCTGATAGGAAAGGCCTGGCGCATCTGGTTCCCGGTCTGTAAAGAACGTTTTTTTCAATATATCCGATAGTAATGAATACAAAGGCGATACTCGGTTCGGCATATCTGGCGCCGATAGAATATTACACGAAACTTATTGCGTATGAAACGGTTTATGTGGAGCGTTTCGACTTTTATGCGAAGCAAACCTATCGGAACCGGTGCACGATTGCTTCTGCCGATGGAGTCCTGTCGTTAACCGTTCCGGTGGGAAAGGGGAATGAGGCGAAATGTCTGATGAAAGACATCCGCATATCCGAGCATGGCAACTGGCGGCATGTGCATTGGAATGCGTTTGAGTCGGCCTATCGTCACAGTCCGTTTTTCGATTATTATGCCGATGAGTTTCATGCTTTCTTCAGGCGGAAATACGATTTCCTGTACGATTTCAATGAAGAACTCTGTTGCTGGATTTGTGAGCAAATCGATATTCAGCCGCATATCGTGCCGTCAGAAGACTTTTTTGTCTCTCCGTCCGATGCCGATGACTTTCGGGAAATCATTCACCCGAAACGTAGTTTCCGTGAAGCCGACCCTGCATTCTTTCCCAAACCTTACTATCAGGTCTTTCGTGAAAAGACAGGTTTTCTGCCGAACCTGAGCATTGTGGACTTGCTTTTCAATATGGGACCGGAAAGTATATTGGTATTAAAAGACAGCATCTCGGCTGATTTCTAAAAAAACATAAGAGAATGGTGGAGAACGGAATAAAGTGCTACTTTTGCAATTCATAGAATAAAATAAGAAAAATACAAATGGATAATCTTCCAACGATAACGAAAAATTTACTGATTATCAATGTGCTTTGTTTTTTCGGCACGCTTGTTGCCCGGAAATACGGCATTGATATCAACGATTTGTTTGGGCTTCATTTCTTCCTGGCCTCAGAATTTAATCCGGTGCAACTCCTGACTTATATGTTTTTGCATGTCAATTTCGGGCATATTTTCTTCAACATGTTTGCAGTTTGGATGTTCGGACGGGTGCTTGAACAGGTATGGGGCCCGAAACGTTTTCTGTTCTATTACCTGTTTTGCGGCGTTGGAGCGGGATTGATACAGGAACTTGTGCAGTATATCGACTACGCTGCAGTGTTGTCTTCTTACGATTATATCCGTACGGAAACGGGACCTATTCCGATGGGCGAGTACTTGAATTGGTTTAATACCGTCGGTGCTTCGGGAGCTGTATATGCCATTTTGTTGGCGTTCGGTATGTCGTTTCCAAACAGTCCTCTGTTTATTTTCCCTCTGCCATTCCCGATAAAGGCCAAATGGTTCGTGGTCGGTTATGCCGTTTTAGAGCTGTATTTGGGCTTAGGAAGCAGCGACGGTGTAGCACATTTCGCACACTTGGGCGGTATGTTGTTCGGGCTTGTGTTGATATTATATTGGAGAAAGAAAAATGGCGGCCAACGGATTTATTACTGATTGGAAGGAAAAGTTCAGAAGGGGCGATGTCGTTACCCGTTTGCTTTATATCAATGTGGCCGTTTTTCTGGCGGTGACATTGGTGAATATCGGGTTGGTTCTGTTTAAACACGATACGGGGGCATGGGTGAGATACCTGGAGTTGCCGGCATGGCCTGAGACGTTTCTCCGTCAGCCGTGGACAATTCTTTCCTATATGTTTATGCATGTGGGGCTGTTTCACCTGTTGTTCAACATGCTTTGGCTGTATTGGTTCGGCCGTCTGTTCCTGAATTTTTTCTCGGCAAAGCACTTGCGTGGTCTGTATTTATTGGGCGGTATCCTCGGCGGTTTGCTTTATATGCTTGCCTATAACGTGTTTCCTTACTTCGAAGATACGGTCTATGGCGCCCGTTTATTGGGAGCTTCGGCTTCGGTGCTGGCCATTGTCGTGGCAACGGGGGTGCGTGAACCCGATTATCCCGTGCAGTTTATGTTTATCGGGACCGTCCGCTTAAAGTATGTTGCCCTTTTTATGGTGCTGTTGGACCTGTTGTTCATGACTTCGGAGAATGCGGGCGGGCATATCGCCCATTTAGGCGGAGCACTTGCCGGATGGTGGTTTGCTGCCGGCTTGTCGGCCGGGCACGATGTGACGAAATGGATTAATTCGGCATTGGATTTCCTTTTCGCGGAAAAGAAGCCGTTCCGCAAGAGACCTAAAATGACCGTACATTACGGAGGGAAACAGCAGGACTACGATTTCAATGCGCGTAAAAAGCAGCGGAACGACGAGATAGACCGCATCCTTGACAAGCTGAGGAAGTCGGGATACGGCAGTCTGACGGAAGAAGAGAAGAAGGCATTGTTCGATGCAAGTAAAAGGTAATTGCGATGAAGAGGCTGGGAAATTTGGTTTGCTCTTTGCTTTTTCTGCTGAATCTGCTGGCAGGAATCGGTTTCCTTGTCAGCGCATACAGCTCCTATGTCTCTCCGGAGAAACACCCGTGGATAGCTTCTGTCGGATTGATTTTCCCGTTCTTTTTACTGCTGAATCTGATATTTCTGGTGGTTTGGCCGTTTGTCAGAAAACGGTTCGTGCTGTTGCCTTTGCTGGTTTTTGCCGTTGGATGGAAAGCTGTTTTTCTGTATTGTCCGGTGAATCGGGCGGAAAACCCTTCGGGAGAAACCCTGAAACTGTTGACTTATAACGTGGCGATGCTGTATTTCAACGGGGGAGATAAGACGAAGAAACAGGATAATGCGTCCCTTTTACTGAATTATCTCAAGGAGAGCAATGCCGATATTGTTTGTCTGCAAGAGTTCATACCCGGACGTTTATTGTCGAAAAAAGAGATTGCAAAGGCGTTGCCCGAGTATAAGTACCGGAAATATACCGTTTTTCAAAACGGCAACGGGGTGGCTTGCCTATCACGTTTCCCCATTCTTTCATCGGAACAGATTTCATACGACAGTACGAACGCCGGCAGTGTGCTCTATAAAATCAAATGCGGAGACGATACGCTGACAGTGATAAACAATCATCTGGAATCGAACAAGCTCGACTCTTCCGACAAAGTATTGTATAATGACCTTTTGAAATCGCCTTCGGGAGAGAAAATGAAGAAGAGTGGGTCGTATCTCATTCATAAATATTCTTCGGCGGCAAGCCTGCGTGCGGCTCAGGCTGAGGCGATTTCTCGGACGGTGCAGCAGCACGAAACGCCTTATATGTTGGTTTGTGGAGACATGAACGACTCCCCCTTGTCGTACATGCATCGCGTTATCGGAAAAAATTTACAGGACGCTTACGAGGAAGCCGGATTCGGACCGGGCATATCTTATCATCAGAACCGCTTTTACTTCCGCATCGACCATATCTTTGCCGGAAGTGCTTTTCGCGTGTTGCAGTGCAAGACCGACCGCAGCCTCTATGCTTCCGATCATTATCCCGTGTGGTGTATATTGGAAAAAAGATAAATATGAAGAAAAAGAAAATGAAACCGTTAGTTTTTGCATTAACCCTTACTTGTATGATGTGTGCATGTAGTAATACGCAGAAGGCGGAAGATAATCCGTTCTTCTCGGAGTTTCAGTCGCCTTATCAGGCTCCCGATTTCGACAGGATAAAGATTTCCCATTATGAGCCCGCCTTCCTTCAGGGAATGAAGCAGCAAAGCGATGAGATAAAGGCCATTGTAGAGAATGCGGCAGCGCCGGATTTTGAGAATACCATTGTCGCGCTCGACCGGAGCGGCGAGATTCTGTCGCGTGTGAGCGGCGTCTTTTTCGCTTTGACAGAGGCCGATACCAACGAGGAGCTGATGGCGTTGGAAGAGAAAATCGCGCCGATGTTGTCGGAGCACAGCGATAATATCTATCTGAACGAAGGCTTGTTCCGTCGTGTGGCGGCCGTTCATGAGCAGGAGACATCGGGGGCGTTGACGCTCGACACCGAGCAGCATGCCTTGTTAGACCGCTACTACAAGCAGTTTTTGCGGGCGGGAGCCGCGCTTGATGCCGCAAAGAAAGAACGGCTTCGTGAAATAAACAAGGAACTTTCGTCGTTGGGCATCACTTACGGAAACCACATCCTTGCCGAAAACAATGCGTTCCGTCTGGTCATCGATAAGGAAGAAGATTTGGCCGGATTGCCCGAATGGGTCGTTTCCGGTGCGGCAGCCGAAGCTGAGGCTGCCGGTCTGAGCGGAAAATGGGTGTTTACCTTGCGCGAGGCAAGCCGTTTGCCTTTCCTGCAATATGCCGATAACCGCGATTTGCGTAAGCAGCTTTACGAGGCATATACCTCAATGGGCAATCATGACGATGCGAACGACAACAAAGATGTGCTGAAACAGATTCTGACACTTCGCCTTGAAAAGGCCAATCTGCTGGGATTCGATACCTATGCAGCCTATATGCTCGACGATAATATGGCCAAGACCCCTGACCGGGTAATGGCTTTTCTGAACAAGCTGTGGGGATATTCCGTTGAGAATGCCCGTAAGGAGGCCGCCGGACTTCAGGCGATGATGAACGAGGACGGGCGGGATGGTACGCTCGAGGCGTGGGACTGGTGGTACTATGCCGAGAAACTCCGCTGGAAAAAATACGCGTTGAATGAGGATGAAATCAAGCCTTATTTCAGCGAAGACGACATCCGTCAGGGATTATTCTACGTCGTGAACAAACTTTACGGCATAACATTGACACCGACCGACACCGTTCCTGTATATAATGATGACGTGAAAGCATTCATCGTGAGCGATTCTGACGGGGCCTTTCTCGGATTGTTCTATGCCGATTATGCCCCGCGTGCCGGGAAACGCAGCGGAGCATGGATGAGTAACTTCCGCGAAGAGTGGGAGGGAGTACGCCCGCTGGTCTATAATGTGGCGAGTTTCACCAAGCCGAGCGGCGACATGCCTTCGTTGCTCACCATCGACGAGGTACGTACCATGTTTCATGAATTCGGCCATGCCCTGCACGGCCTGCTGACGCAATGCCGTTATAAAGGTGTTTCCGGAACGGCGGTGGCACAGGATTTCGTGGAGCTCCCTTCGCAAATCATGGAGAACTGGGCTATGGCTCCCGAAGTGCTGAAGGTATATGCAAAGCATTATAAGACGCGGGAAGCGATACCCGATTCACTGATTGCCAAGATTGAAAGCCAGACTTTGTTTAATCAGGGTTTCATGACGACGGAATTGCTTGCGGCATCCATTCTCGACATGGAGCTGCATAGCCTGAAATCGACCGACGGACTCGATGTGATGGAATTCGAGAAACAAACGATGAAGCAGCTGGGACTGATTCCGCAGATTGCGCCGCGTTACCGCGCCACGTATTTCAATCATATCGTCGGAGGCTATGCCGCAGGCTATTACAGTTACCTGTGGGCCGAACAGCTTGTGGCCGATGCTTTTGAGGTTTTCATGAAGAAAGGCCTGTTCGATGAGGCTACGGCCGTGTCGTTCCGTAAGAATATTCTTGAAAAAGGAGGTTCGGAAGAACCGATGACCCTGTATAAGGCCTTCAGAGGTGCGGAGCCCGATGCCGATGCATTGTTGCGCAGCCGCGGACTGAAATAAGGCCGGAAGACATGCTCTTGTGAAACATCCCGACAGCCGGAAAGACGGTTGTCGGGATGTTTTTTTTCTTCAGACAGATGACTTTCTGCGCTCACACCTGCGTTGACAATGCTTTTTATCGGCTAAATGCTAAATAATTGAGGGACATTTCCGTGTGTAAACGAAAAAAAAACTATATTTGCAACTTTGAATTAACTATATAAACAGAAAGAATAAATCATATAAAAAGAAAAAGTAACATGCAAAACAAAGGATTTGTAAAGGTTTTTGCGATATTGCTTACCCTCGTCTGCGTGTTCTACCTGTCGTTTTCTTTCGTTACCCGTTACCACATGAACCGGGCGGCCGAAGATCCGAAAGGAGAGGCGCATTACCTTGATTCGATTCAGAATAAAAAGGTATGGCTGGGAAGCTATACGCTGAAACAGTGTCGTGAGATGGAAATCGGGTTGGGACTTGACCTGAAAGGCGGTATGAATGTAATTTTGGAGGTTTCTGTGCCCGACGTGATTCGGACGTTGGCCGACAATAAACCCGATGAGGCATTCAACAAAGCGGTCGATGAAGCTGCAAGACTGCAGGTGACAAGCCAGGACGATTTCATTACCTTATTCATCAGAGAGTATAAAAAGCTGGCGCCGGAAGGAAAGTTGGCAGAATTGTTTGCCACTCAGCAGTTGAAAGAACGCGTGACGACGAGAAGTACCGATGCGGAAGTCGAAGCGGTGCTGCGCGCGGAGATAAAGGCGGCCGTAGATAATTCATACAATGTATTGCGTACCCGTATCGACCGCTTCGGCGTGGTTCAGCCCAATATTCAGACGCTCGAAGGGAAAATGGGACGTATCATGGTGGAATTGCCGGGTATCAAGGAGCCGGAACGTGTAAGAAAGCTCTTGCAGGGCTCGGCCAATCTGGAATTCTGGGAGACGTACAGTGCGCAGGAAGTCGTGCCCATTCTGGCATCGGCCGACAGTCGTGCACATGCCTTGCTGTCCGCTTCCGACGGGAATGCCGGAGCCGATTCGCTGAAGACCGGTGAGCAGCCTGCTGCCGTTTCGGCAAAAGACAGCCTGACTGCGGCTTTGACCGGAGAAGATGCGGCAAAGACAGAGAACGCCAATCTTGAGCAGTTGAAAAAAGAACATCCGCTGTTTGCCGTATTGCAGCCCAATGAGGGTGGAGTCGGTGCGGTGGCCGGATATGCCAACTATAAGGATACGGCCGAAGTGAACCGTATTCTGAATCTGAAAGAAGTGAAAGAAGTGTTGCCGCGCGACCTGAAACTGATGTGGGGAGTGAAGGCGGCCGACTTCGATGCTTCGGGACATCTGTTCGAACTTTATGCCATCCGCGTGACGGAACGCAACGGACGTGCTCCTTTGGAGGGAGACGTGGTGACAGACGCACGCGCCGAGTACGACCAGTATAACAAGCCTTGCGTCGGAATGACGATGAATACCGATGGTTCGCGCCGATGGGCTTCTCTGACCAAAAGGAACATCAATAAGGCCATTGCCATTGTTTTGGATGGTTATGTATACAGTGCGCCGAATGTGATTAATGAAATTACCGGAGGCGTTTCCAGCATCACGGGTAACTTTACCCCCGAACAGACACAGGACCTGGCGAATGTGCTGAAGACCGGTAAGATGCCTGCTCCTGCACATATCGTTCAGGAAGACATCGTAGGCCCGTCTTTGGGACAGGCTTCCATCAATCAGGGACTCGTTTCCTGCATCGTGGCGTTGATTCTGCTTATGGTTTATCTGTGCTCCATGTACGGATTCATTCCGGGCATGGTGGCAAACGGAGCATTGCTGTTCAACTTCTTCTTCTCTTTCGGGATATTGACCTCGTTCCAGGCCGCGCTCACCTTGTCGGGAATCGCCGGTATGGTGCTTTCTTTGGGTATGGCTGTCGATGCGAACGTGCTTATCTATGAACGTACTAAAGAGGAGCTGGCTGCCGGAAAGAACATGAAAGAAGCGGAGAAGGCGGGTTATTCCGGAGCGTTCTCCGCTATCTTCGACTCAAACTTCACCTCTATCATTACGGGTATCATCCTGTTCTTTTTCGGAACCGGTTCGATTCGCGGATTCGCCACTACCTTGATTATCGGTATTGTCTGCTCGTTCTTTACGGCAGTATTCATGACCCGTCTGGTTTACGAACATTATCTTGCCAAGGGTAAATGGCAGAATCTTACTTTCTCTACCGCCATTTCGAAGAACCTCTTCAAGAATGTACACTATAATTTCATGGGAATTATCAAACGGTCGTTCACGGTGTGGGGCATTCTTTTACTGGTTTGTATCATCTCTTTTGCCGTACGCGGCTTGTCGCAGAGCATCGACTTTACGGGAGGACGTAACTTTGTCGTACAGTTCGACAAGGAGGTTCAGCCGGAAACGGTGCGCGAGTTGTTCGATGCTGAGGTGGGCGATGCCAATGTACAGGCCATTGCCTTGGGTACAGACGGGAAACGAATCCGTATCATGACGAACTACCGTATCGAGGAAAACGATGTCAAAGTGGATGCAGAGATAGAGAGTCTGCTGTATGAGACCCTGAAGAAAGGAAACCTTCTTCCCGAAGGATTGACGCTTGAACAGTTTATCGACCGTGATAATAAGGAAGGATGCTCCATCATCAGTTCGCAGAAGGTAGGACCAAGTATAGCCGATGATATGAAAACTTCTGCGATTTGGGCGGTTGTATTTGCTTTGATTGCGATTGGTTTGTACATATTGCTCCGTTTCCGCAGCATTGCATATAGCGTAGGAGCTACCGTTGCTTTGGCTGTCGATACGCTTCTGGTTATTGGAGCATATTCGTTGTGCTACGGCTGGATGCCTTTTTCTTTGGATGTGGATCAAACCTTTATAGGAGCGGTATTGACGGTTATCGGTTATTCTATCAACGATAAAGTGGTTATTTTCGACCGTGTGCGCGAGTTTACGCATCTTTATCCGAACCGCGATTTGAAGACGTTGTTCAACGATGCTTTAAACACTACGTTGGCACGAACCTTGAATACCGGACAGAGTACGCTGATTGTGTTGATTTGTATCTTTATCCTTGGCGGGGAAAGTATTCGCAGTTTCTCTTTTGCCATGATATTGGGTGTGGTAGTAGGTACGTTCTCTTCTTTGTTTGTGGCGGCATCGGTTGCATTCCTTATGCTTAACCGTCGGCACAGCGTAAAGGCGGAAGCAGTGCAGAAGAATTGAAATCCTATATAATCAGTTGCGAAGGAGTTGTCTCTCTGTGAGGGGCAACTCCTTTTTATATGCCGGAAAATACAAGGGTCACGGTGCGTGAAAGCGTCGTGACCCTTGTGTTTCTTCTTTATCGGGAGGAAACGGTTCCGCTTATTTCCCGAAGCGTATTTTCAGTTTCTCTATCATGTCGCGTGTCATGCCGTCCAGGTCATACTCGGGTTTCCAGTTCCATTCTTCACGGGCGCAGCTGTCGTCCAGCGAGTTCGGCCACGACTCGGCGATGCCCTGACGCAGGCTGTCCACCTCATACACCATCCGGAACTCGGGGATATATTCCTGTATTTTATGGTAGATGGTATCGGGTTCGAAGCTCATCGACGCGATGTTGAACGAGTTGCGGTGCACGAGTTTTGTCGGGTCGGCCTCCATGATTTCAATGGCCGCGCGCAGGGCGTCGGGCATATACATCATGTCCATGTAGGTGTCTTTGGCGATGGGGCACTTGAAAGTCTCGCCCTTTACGGCAGAATAGTAGATGTCTACCGCATAGTCGGTGGTGCCGCCTCCCGGAGGAGTCACGTACGAAATCAGTCCCGGAAAGCGTACGGAGCGCGTATCCACGCCGAAGCGGCGGAAATAATAATCGCTCAGCAGCTCGCCTGT
>CASDXG010000016.1 GCA_949285025.1 uncultured Bacteroides sp.
GATATTTTTCGAACATCTCCGTGTCAAAAACCATTTCGGAAATTAAATCATGGACCAGTCGGTTTAATTCTTCTGAATCGTAGCCCGAACGGAATGTGGTAGCAAAAACTTTGCAAATCTTATCATTCCAGTTCATGTAGAACCCGTTTTTATAGATTTGGGAGAAAAGTTTCAGTGTAACTCCTACTGCTTCAAAACCGTAATCGTTAATGATTACTGCTATCTTGTCATCTTCAAAGAAGTTGACGTCTAATGGGAAGTATTGAATCCCCTTCGTTGTCATTACCATAATTAAATAGAGTAAAAGGTTCTTATTTTATAATCAAAATTATTAAACGATAATATTTCAGCGGATTAAGGTCAGCTGCAATTTTCGATATGCAAATATACCTACAATTCTTTTAAAAACCAAATGAAATACTATGTAAATACTAAGTTTTAACAACATTTCCGAAATGGATTTATTATCTGCCTAAGTATTATTTTTTAAGTAAACAAACTATAACAAATTTGTTTATTTAAATAAAAAATCGCGCAGATGCGCGTGCGCGTACCTTAATATCGGCAGGAAAAGAGGGGTGTTTTTACGAAAAAGCACCCATCCTTTTTTTGGAAAGGGCGTATGCTTTTGGCGGAAAGGGCGTATGCTTTTTTTCTTTGTTTTAAATGAAGCTCTGTGGATAAAATGGATAATTTTTGACTTGTCGTTTTCTATTTTCGAGATAAAACATTACTTTTGTGGTATGCTTAGAATAGTTGGACATATAGAACATTTGCTGTCGGTTCACGATTGTGTCATCGTGCCGGACTTTGGCGGTTTTGTCGTGCAGACGCTTCCTGTGCGGTATGATGCCGGTATGCATCGCTTCGAACCGATGCGTAAGGATATCGTATTCAACGAGACCTTACAATATAATGATGGCTTGTTGATAGAGGCTTACATGCAGGCGGAAAAGACGGATTACCGGACGGCACGCCAACTGATGCATGAAGATGTGGCTTTGCTGAGGGCAGGGCTGCAACGGGATGGCGTGTTGAAAATGGAGAATATCGGTTCATTCTCAATGGGTGAAGAGGGGCAACTGATCTTTCAGGCGGATGAGGCAGGGTGGCTGAATGCGCCGATGTTGGGATTGGAAGACTTTACATTCGAACCGTTGAGCGAACAGATGCCGGAGGCGATGGCTCTTCCGGAAAAGAAGAAGGCGGAAATCTATTATATTCCGGTCAGTCGCCGATTGGTACGTGTCGTAGCGGCAACAGCTGCATCGGTAGCTTTGTTCCTTGCGGTATCTACTCCGGTCAAGGAGGTAAACCGTTCGGCATATACGGCCAGTTTCGTGCCGACCGAGATGATTGCGCCGGAGGTATGGACGGAAAAGAAATCTCAGCCGGTGGAAATGCCGAAGGCGGAGATGAAGCCGGTGGTCAAAGAGGAAAAGGTGGCAGATGCTCCGAAAGCGGAAGTGAAGAAAACCGCAGAGGCAAAGCCGGCTCCCAAACCGGCACCTATATCTCAAAAAATGTATCATGTCGTAATAGCCAGCTTTCCGACCAGCGAACAGGCCAAACGCTATATGGATGAAGCCGGCAGGCAGGATTGCCCGAATATGAATATGGTACATAATAAATCCAAGTACCGTGTCTATGCGGAACGGTTTACCGACCGTAAAACCGCTGAGGAGTATATGGAAAAGCTCCGGAAGAATCCCAAATATAAAGACGCCTGGTTATTTATAAGCCGGTAAAAAGAAGATATATGAAGTTAGGCATAAATTTTTTCTTCATAATATGGGTGGGCGCTCTG
>CASDXG010000017.1 GCA_949285025.1 uncultured Bacteroides sp.
GTATGCATCGAAGCCTTGAATGCGCAAGACGGAAAAGACTTGGCATGTATTGCTGAAATGTATCTCCTTGACGAAAACGGAGAACGCCTTTCGCGCGAGCCGTGGGTGGTGAAATATGCCGATAGCGAAGACGTATCGCAAGTGAACCGTTCGGCAGATAAGATTTTCGACTTGCAGGAATCTACTTACTGGAGCACCGAAGCCGGTGCGGCTTATCCTCATACGGTCGTAATCGACTTGGGCGCAAAGCATACCCTGACCGCCATCCAATATTTGCCCCGCATGGAAAGCAATGTGCCAGGAGGCATCAAGGACTTTAAGGTATATGTGAAAGAAGGGAACTTCAAGTATTGATATTGTTCTTGTCGAAGCGTTAGTTATATAGTTATCGATTGTCGCAGCAGGTTGCATCACCGGATGCAGCTTGCTGCATTTTTTTGCATTAATCTGACTTCCCGATGCAATATAACTGCTACGTCGGTACGATTACTAATCGTATTTCAAGTGCAGTTATATGTGTTGGGCGGGCATGATAGCTGATGCAAGTATTTATGTTAGGTTTTAAAATAAATTGTCATGTTTGCCTGTATGTATATCGTTGATGATTTGCTGTATGCATGAAATAAGTTCAGGAAGGTATTTTTTGATAATGCTTAATATTTGTGCAGGGTCAACGTTCCCATATTCATGAGAAATAATATTTCTGCATCCGAATACACCACGCCAATAAACTTGAGGATATAGTTTAAATAAGTTAGAGTGAGTTCGGTCATCTATCTTTTTTGCAGTTTCTCCGATAACTTGGATAAGCATACAAGCTGCATCAAATTTTTCCATTCTTTCAGGTGAAGAAAGGAAATCGTTGATAGTTTGTATTTGTTTGTTGCGGTTTATGACTAATGTTGATTTTTCAATGATTAGTTCTAATAAATCAAGCAGTACATCTTTAGATAAGGATTGCATCTTTCAGTATATTTTGTTTAAAAAGTGGACGTAATGAGTCGCGGAAGTTTACCACATCGATAGACGATTGAGTCAAGTTTTCCAGATCTTCTTTTATCTTTTCTAAGATGAAGAAATCTGAATTTTGTAAAGTGACAAATATGTCTATATCGCTGTGCTCTGTTTGCTGGTTTCGTGCATACGAACCGAAAAGCCCCATTGATTTAATACCATAGCGGGATGCCGTTTCTGCTTTAAAACGTTTCAGTAAGGTTATTATTTCATTTGTTGTAATCATAGGCTGTTTCTTTTTTGCGAATATAAATATAATAAATGAGACTTCCTAATGAAAGTTCAACTTTCCTGAAGTTACGGCTCTTTCATTTTAGGCATCATAAAGTGCTATGCTTTGTCACGCCAGATTTGTAATTACGAGTGGTCGGAAGATTTTGTCGGTTACGCATCGTTGGACGCTTCCACCGTCCTTACCAAATCTTCCGACCACTCATGATTTGTAATTACGGGTAGTCGGAAGATTTTTTCCAGAGGCACAGGCAAGAAATGAAAAATCCGTAATCCCATTTTCCTTTTTCTCCTCAAAATACTTGCTTTCGCATTCGGATTGTATTATCTTTACTGGCATATTAGTTTTACGTTCCGGCTGGCGGAATGTATATTCCGGCTGGTGGAACGTATATTCCGCCAGCCGGAACGTATGTTCCACCCGCTGGAACATAAAACCTATACGGCCATAAACAGATTATAAACCTTTAGCTATTACATTGTCATGAATGCTCTTTATGATTTCTTGCCTGCTCCACCGTCGGATACAGACGGAAACTCCCAACGGCTTTATCCCCGCATCGTATCGAAAGGTACGGTTACATTCAAAGATCTGACTGAGAAAATCGCCAACCATTCGGGATTGAGCAAGGGGACTATCCTTGCCGTAATGGACGAGATAGAATACTGGACTGCACATCTTCTCTCGGACGGATATGTTTGTGAAGCGCACGGATTAATAGCCGCCACTAAGAAGGGATAAGTAACCGCTCATTAGCAGCCTATACCATGACACACAGATGCCTTGTTACGCAGGGCAGGCAAACCCTGCCCTTACAGGTATATTCATCCATTTAGCATTTTAAATGAAAGAACCGTGCAGAAATACACAGAGAAACATGAATTTTATTTTTTTTCTGTGCAGACACCGTACAGCCTTAATTTAATCTGTGTAAACCTGTGTCCTTCTGTGTGATGAGTAGACGCTGCAGTAAAATAATGCATTCTGAATGCGCTAATAACAGCAAATATCGCATGGACGGGTTGCGAATTGCAGCATAATATCGCGTTTTGTATAAAAGAAACTAAGCGAACTATCGCAATTCCTAAAAAAGTTTTCTTATCTTTGCGTTATACAATAAATACTGCAATGATGGATAAACGGATTCTTGAAACGATACTTTCTGACCAGCAGGAAGAACTGGAACTGAAATCGCCTTCCCGTTTTTGTAAGCGAAAGGAGGAAGAACTCATTGACTTAGCAAGCAGTCAGGCTCAAGTTGTAATAGGGGTGCGAAGGAGTGGTAAGTCGACGCTTTGTTATAACGTATTGCAACGTGCCGGGGTGAAATACGCTTATGCCAATTTCGATGACGAACGCTTGGTTAGTTTGAGAGCGGAAGACCTTAACGACGTACTTGAGGTGCTATACAAAATATACGGGAACTTCACCCATTTATTTATAGATGAAATTCAGAATATCCCAGAGTGGTATTTGTTTGTCAACAGGCTTCTTCGTAGAAATATGCACATCATACTAACAGGTTCGAATGCTAAACTGCTCAGCGGGGAATTGTCTACACACCTGACAGGACGGCACAAACCTATACCGCTCTATCCTTTCTCATTCGCTGAATACTGCGAATACAAACAAGTCGATGCCATCAGACAAACCACACAAGCCATAGCTTTCCGCAGGGCTGCTTTTGATGAATATTTGAAGCGGGGAGGTTTCCCTGAACTTCTCACCTTGTCTGATGCCCGGGAATATGTAAACACACTTGTGGATAATGTACTGAAAAGGGACATAGAGCAACGTTTTAAGATTACTTACAAGGCGGCTTTTGAACAAATGGCGCAACATCTTCTGAATGTGTCGCCGGTCATTATTGTAGACAAGATATTGCAGGAAACATTCGGATTCAAATCCGAACACACTTCCAAGAACTATGTGAACTACCTGCGTGAAGCTTTTCTCCTCATCGGCCTCCGTAAATATTCCTCCAAAAGCCGTCAGCGGATAGTTGGTGAAAAAGTTTATCCGGTCGATGTGGCTCTGATGAACCAAAGAAGCGATGCCTTTGCCGGAGAGAATTTAGGATGGCGTCTGGAAACAGTCGTATACATCGAATTGCTGCGCAGGTGCAGAAGGAAAGGATTGGACATCTACTATTACAGTGAACGCTACGGGGAATGCGATTTTGTAGTTTGTCAGGGAAATCATGCCATAGAGGCCGTTCAGGTTTCTTATGATATTCTGAACGCAAAGACACGTAAGCGGGAAATCGCCGGACTTCTGCTGGCAGCTAAAAAGACCGGATGCAGGAAGCTGTTACTGGTTACTGACCATCAGTACGAGGATATCGAAGAAGGGGGATATAAGATCCACGTCCGTCCCGTATATGAATATTTGCTGGAGGATGAATAAATAAGGATGCCTAAGGGCTGTCTGGAGCAAGTATAGCTGCGATGCCGTTACGATTATTAATCGTCATGCTGATGCAGCTATATGCATGCACCTTCGGCTTCTTGCGGCGAAATATCTCCCTCTCGATTTGCAAAGTATGCGAAATTTGTTACCTTTGTGCGAAGTATTTAAAACTAAATAACCGACGAAAATGAAAGATTTCTTAAAGTACATGCTGGCTGCCATTGTCGGGGTCTGCATCGTAGGAGTTGTATTTACCATTATCGGCATCATGAGCATTGCCGGAATGGTCGCTTCTTCATCGGGAAGCGAAACGAAAGTAAGCGAT
>CASDXG010000018.1 GCA_949285025.1 uncultured Bacteroides sp.
AGCAAAAGTTTCAAGTTTATATCAAGGAATACCAGTAAATGGGCTTATTTTTTATGCACCATTAGAAGAAAGTAAAGCTACAACGGAAACTGGAGAACTCATAGAGGAATACAATGCTGAATATACTGTGAAAAACGGAATACCATGTTTTCATTCAACACAGAACGGTTATTTAAGAATAAGAAATTTGGAAGATTTCCGTAACGCTTATAACGCTGGAACTTTTGCATGCTCCTTTTTCGGTATGTATGAGAGTGGTTCTGTCAGAACTGGATTTACATTCATTGGTTCATCTAACCGTTCAACTTATCCTTTAGCGGCAGGAAGCACAAATTTTTCTCAAGCTGATAATTGTATATGGGAAGCCCCTGAATATACAAATGAAATGATTCATGTTGTATTTACCTCCTCCCAATATTTGCTCAAAGTTTATGTTAATGGAGAAAAAGTAGATGAAGGAAGTCTCTATACTCCATCAATAACAGCAACAAACGCTCTTACGATTGGCGGTCTCCCAGGAGGATGGGTAATTGATAATATCCCAGATGTAGAAAAATATATTGGATACATTGGTGCAATTCGATTTTATAATAGGAGTTTGGAGGAGAATGAAATACTTGCTCTTGCAGGCGAATTTACAATATTAGACTCTTGATGTGGAGGAAACAGCATGACAACAAGTGAACTCATTCAAAAGGCCTATCTCCTCAATCTGGAAGGGGTCCACATTCTGGACAAATACTCGGTAGAGGAGATCGGAAAAATTTACAACGGCATCGGGCCGGACCGGTTCCCGGCAATTATCCGGAAGGCCCTGAACAAGCTCCATCCGACGCTTCAGGTTGTGGCCCTGATCCATGACATTGAATATCACGAAGGAGGCACATACGAACAGTTCACGGAATCAAACGACCGGTTTTACCGCAACGGAAAGAAGGCGGCATTTTCCGCTTATTCGTGGTATGATCCACGCCGGTATCTGGTGTGGAACAAGGCGCGGCAGTTCCGGAACCTCTGCCAGTTCTTCGGCTGGGAGGGCTGGAATAAAATTGAAGAAAAGAAAGATTAAAACATGGCAAGAGCAATAGAACAAATAACGGAGTTGAAAGAAAATGTAGCAAAGTTACAAATAACGGTTGATGACAACAATAAAACTGTTCATCAAATTGAAATGGCACTTTATGGAAACGGGAAACCAGGTCTTTTGAGTGATTTCAGGTCACTAAAAGAAAGTGTTGAACGTCACCACAGAGAATATGAAAATAAAGTTGAGTATGAACGAAGCAGAAAAAAAGAAAGAAAGCTAGCCTGGCAGTGGGTAATAACTGCACTCATTGCAATAGCTGGAATAATAGCCGCAATTTTAAAATAATTTAACAGGCGAAAAACGCCGGAAAGGAAAAAATATGAAAACAAAACTTTTCACCCTGATTCTGCCGGTTCTCGCAATGTTTGTGTTTACCGGGTGCGCTTCGACGCAGAGCACCATCACGGAGTATGACGCGTCCGGAAACATCCTGAAGAAAACGGAAACATCGGAAAGCGTCATTTCTTCAGTCGTGAAATCCACAAAAAACAAAAGCGTGATTATGTGGGAAGATGGATGGGCGGGGTATATCAGCATTTCCAGCGGAACAACCGAAGACCCGACACCGCACGGAAAGCTCTTTGCCGGAAAGGTGAACAAGGGCGCGGTAAGCATTCTTCCGGATCAGAAAAATGTTGTCGGAATAGCCAAGATCATTCAGGCGACAAAGTCTGATTTGTCGGTAAGTTTTGACGGCGCGGCTTCGGAAAGTTCGGAAGTGAACGTAACCGGAAACA
>CASDXG010000019.1 GCA_949285025.1 uncultured Bacteroides sp.
AAAGACAATAAAAAGCGTATATAGTTGTAACAGCCAGCGTAATATGGCTATCGGGAAAAACGGGCAAATGGTATCAAGCACAAAAAGAACCACCATCGAGTAGCCCGTAAAGGCTTGCATCCTTTCGCGGGAGCACGATAAGCCGAACCATCGTTTTCCCATCCGCTCAAGCAGGTAGGAAGCAAGGAAAAAACCACCGAACAAAGCCACAGCTACGGCACAACAACTCTGTAAGGCGTACTGGAACACATCGGGCGAGATGCCTCGTTCAATGAATGTCCCTATAAATTCTGCCAGCCCGCAAACTCCGATGAGAGGGTAGACAAATCCGGTCAGTATGTTGTTTCTTTCATTCTCAGTACAAATTTCCTCCCACGCCTTTCCCGGAGCAGAAAGCAAACCCAGTATTTTATGGAATAACTCTTTATAATTCATCTTTTCTTCATTCTTTGGTTAGAACGAAACGCAAATGTATAAAAAAAGGAGACATTATCGGCATGTCTCCTTTTTGTTTATTATAAATTAAGCATTACTTATTTGTACTTTCGTCTTTTTCGAAGTATTGTTTGTAAGGAATTTGCAACGGGTTTGTTGCGTCTTTGGCATTGGCGTAATCCAACAGCTTTTCATAATCTGTTCCTCCCATCGAGGTATCTACGGTCTTGTACTTGATGACAACCTTGTCGGGCAAGCTGTTGTGTTTGCTTTGATATTGCGAAACGGCGTATCCGATGTCGAAATGTAAATACTTGCTTGTGTATTTGGTGCGTTCTTTGTTTAATGCTGTGTTATACACCTTGTGGTACAAGGTCAAAACCAAGTCGTCTGAATAAAGGGCTTCTTGGTCGGCATTTACATCATAATAAAGTCCGAAATCGTGAATGCCTTCTGCTGCATCTACTTGATTGTCTGTACCTATTTTTGCATAATAAGCCACCATCAAGAACAATGAGTTTTTATCGAAATAAGGGAAAGCATAGCTGTCTATGCCCACAGCGTAAAATGGAGCATTGGCATTAAAATTGGTCATTTCATTTTCGTTGTAAAGAGAACGGCCTGTTTCAACCGGTGCGATGCCTATCACGTTCACGTCTACCGATTTTGTCACGGTATTAACCGAGTCCGGACTATACTGATAGCTCATCAGGGCGTAATTCGCATTGCCAAAATTCACATTGAATAAATCTTTTTGGTTGATAGGTGTAATTGTAAATCCGTTAGTACTGCTGAAACTGTAATATCCGATGGCACTTTTTATTTTTACATATTCATATCCCGGATACGTAGAATTGTTATCGTCACTGTTCAAGCAAGACGTAAATCCCAACATCGCCATAGCTGCGGCAAACATCGCCGCCCATTTCATTTTCTTCATATTCAATTAATTTTTTGGTTTCTAAATGTTTTTCAGTATTTAAGCCGCTAAATAAATGTTTTCTTAACGAATATACTGCACGTGCCTATATGATTTAACAATTATAAACAAAATGCCGGGTGTTACGTGAAGTAGGGAGGAAAAAGTGGCCGGACTTTGGCTTTTAAACTTTTTGTCTGAACATAGGAAAAATTCTACCCGAAAGACCCGTAAGTCTTCCGAATAGAAACGATGAATCCTTCCGCAAGAAATTAAATTTCTAACCGTAATGTTTTTAGAGGTGTACAGACCGGGAATCCGGGCTTGAGGGGGAAAGTTTAAAATCGGATTTAGAGCCTGCATAACAG
>CASDXG010000020.1 GCA_949285025.1 uncultured Bacteroides sp.
TGTCGAGCACAGTGTACATTGGACTTTCACTATATATGAGTTTGGTCACCCATAATATAAGGAACAATTCAATTTGTACGCTGTGCTTTAACATTTTGATACGATTTTAAGAGAATGAAATAAGTTTAAATCACTTCAATAAAAACCGAATCCATTATTTGGTTACTTTTAATAGAGTAACTAAATTTGTAGCAAAATTATTTGGTATGATAAGTGACTTCAAAAACGGAGAATATGTGTGTCTGAAACACGATAAGACTAAGAAATTCTATGTCGTGTCAAACATAATAGTTGAAGGTAAAATCCAGTTAGGGTATTTTAGTGACAACACCCATCGCATTGAAGAAGATGCTTATATTGAACCTTCAAAATTAGAGTACTCCGTTGAAGAAGTGTATCGGCGACACAATGAACTTAAAGGTGTCTTTTAGTACGATTTGGATACTTCAAATGAAAATCTTATTTTTGGTGTAAATAGTATATAATTACGATTCCCTATTTGTCGGGAAGGGATGGAGTATTTCCGCACATGAGCCCATACGGAACTGTCATTGATGTGATATTTCTCGCAGACTTCAGTGATGGTATAGCAGTCCTCCGGCTCCATGCTGTAGAGTTTGGGGGCAGGCTTCTCTTTTTCAACCGCACTCTCAGGCCTACTTAAGAACAGCCGTTCCATGTCAGAACGCTTGATGCGCGTCAGTCTCTCGCCAATGTTGATAGCCGGAACTCGTCCCTCTTTAATAAGCCGATACAGCGTGCTACGCTCTACACCGAACATGGCAACGGCTTCTTTGACCGATATGTATTCTCTGATGTCAGGAATCTGTTGGGCAATAGCTTCCAGCCTTGCGTTCTTTAGTTTCTCATCCCTTTTGCGCTTCCATGCCACATTGCTGCACTTGCGCGAACAATAGTAGCTGTCGAGAGTCTTTGCGACAAAGACTTTGCCGCAGACTTTACACTTTCTCTTGATTTCAAATCCGATTGTTGGCATATTATCTACTTTTAAGTATGTATAAGTGTGGATAAGTGGGATTTTGTTCCACATTATCTACTTTTTTGTCTTGTTGCAAATATGTCGCAAATAAGAGATAAAAAAACCTATAAAAAAGGCATAGAAACCGAGAACCCCATAAACGCAAAAAGCGTGCAACTCATTGAGCTGCACGCTTTTGTTTGCGATTTTGTATGTCTTTACTTATCGGAATCACTTGACTTCCTCGAAGTCCGCATCCTGCACATTATCACCTTGGTTGTTTCCTCCGGCATTGTTTTGCCCAGAAGTTGAGTTCCCGTTTGCATTTCCCTGAGCATTATTCTGAGCACCAGTCTGAGCATACATTTCAGCACTTGCGGCTTGGAATGCCGATTGAAGTTCGGCACTTGCAGCATCAATGCCAGCCAGATCCTGAGATTTATGCGCATCTTTCAATTTCTGCAATGCAGCTTCTATCGGAGCTTTCTTGTCTGCAGGAATCTTATCGCCTAAATCTTTCAACTGATTTTCTGTTGAGAAGATCAAACTGTCAGCCTGATTCAATTTATCAATACGTTCCTTTTCTTTCTTATCAGCTTCAGCATTCGCCTCTGCTTCGGCTTTCATACGTTCGATTTCTTCTTTACTCAAACCGGATGATGCTTCGATACGGATTGCCTGTTCTTTTCCGGTAGCTTTATCTTTTGCAGAAACCTTCAAAATACCGTTAGCATCGATATCGAATGTCACTTCTATTTGGGGAACACCACGCCGTGCCGGAGCAATTCCTGTCAGATTAAACTGACCAATTGACTTATTCTGGGATGCCATCGGACGTTCTCCCTGCAAAACATGTATTGTAACTTCGGTCTGATTATCTGCAGCCGTAGAGAACACTTCGCTCTTCTTACACGGAATGGTCGTATTGGCGTCTATCAATTTTGTCATCACACCACCCATTGTTTCAATACCCATTGACAACGGAGTGACATCAAGCAATACCACACCTTTAATCTCATCAGTCAGCACGGCTCCTTGTACTGCAGCACCTACTGCGACAACCTCATCAGGATTTACGCCTTTTGAAGGAACTTTTCCGAAGAAATCTTCAACCAATTTCTGCACTGCCGGAATACGTGAAGAACCTCCGACCAAGATAACCTCATCAATATCTGCATTGTTCAAGCCGGCATCGCTCATTGCTTTCTTACACGGTTCCAGACAAGCCTGAATCAGACTATGAGCCAACGCTTCGAATTTTGCACGAGTCAAGGTCTTCACCAAATGTTTAGGAACGCCTCCTACCGGCATAATATACGGAAGATTTATTTCAGTTGATGTGGAAGAAGACAACTCTATTTTCGCCTTTTCTGCTGCCTCTTTCAATCTTTGCATAGCCATCGGGTCGGTGGTCAAATCAGCGCCTTCGTCATTTTTAAATTCCTGAACAAGCCAGTCTATAATTACCTGGTCGAAATCGTCACCACCCAAGTGTGTATCACCATTTGTTGAGAGAACCTCGAACACGCCACCTCCGAATTCCAAGATAGAGATATCGAACGTACCACCTCCCAAATCGAATACAGCGACTTTCATATCCTTATTCGATTTATCCACGCCGTAAGCCAATGCTGCAGCTGTCGGCTCGTTTACGATACGTTTTACCTCCAGGCCTGCGATCTGTCCGGCTTCTTTTGTTGCCTGACGTTGAGAATCCGAGAAATAAGCAGGAACAGTAATCACTGCTTCCGTTACCTCTTGTCCCAAATAATCTTCTGCCGTTTTTTTCATTTTCTGCAGAATCATTGCTGAAATTTCCTGAGGTGTATACAAACGTCCGTCAATATCAACGCGAGGAGTATTGTTATCTCCTTTAACAACCGAATATGGAACACGAGAGATTTCCTTTTGCACCTGATCGTACGTTTCACCCATAAAACGTTTTATTGAATAAACCGTACGTTTCGGATTCGTGATAGCCTGACGTTTTGCAGGATCTCCTACTTTACGTTCCCCACCGTCAACAAAGCCTACGACTGAAGGAGTTGTACGTTTGCCTTCACTGTTGGCGATAACGACAGGTTCATTTCCTTCAAATACTGCTACACATGAATTTGTAGTACCTAAATCTATACCAATAATCTTTCCCATAATTGTATCTGTTTTTATTATTTTTTCTTATTACTGTTTCTTTTTTTGCAACGGGACGTTACGTGTATCTTTAAACAAACGGTGTGCCAAAAGTGAACAGATGCCGGTGAATGACATAAAACGACATTTTGTCAGTATAAAATGACAGGACAAACTGACGAAAACAACGGTATGTTATTTCAAAAACATCCCGACAAAAAATAAAACAAAACAATGAATCTTATTCATCTTTTTCATACTTTTGCGAAAACAGCCGAATAATGAAAACACTTATTATACACATAGCATTCGTTATATTCTCATGTTTGTTGCCGCTGTTCACAGCTTCGGCACAAAAACAAACCCTTACGGGGAACGTTGTCTTATCGGAAACGGGGAAGAAGAATCCCGAACCTCTCCCCTATGCAGGAATCGTAGTCATGCAACTTCCCGATTCTTCTTTTGTAAAAGGTGTCACAACCAATGATAAAGGATTCTTTCAACTCACATACGACCGGAATACAAAGAAAAAATATCTATTGAAAGCCTCATTCACCGGATGCGAGCCTTTGTACCGGATCATTGAATCTGACAAAAAAACATACAGCCTCGACACACTGAAAATGTCATATGGCATAAGCCTGAATGAAGTCGTCATTACTGCACCGATTCAACCGGAAGAGCAAAAGGGGGACACAACCGTATATAACGCCGCGGCTTACAAACTGCCGGAAGGCGCGTACCTTGAAGAATTGGTTAAACGAATTCCAGGATTAAATTACGATACCAAAACACAAGAAATGAAATATAATGGCTACACCATTAATGAAATTACCATAAACGGAGAAGAGTTTTTTAAAGGGAATAATACAGTTGCCCTAAAAAACCTGCCGGCTTCTTTCGTAAGCAAACTACAAGTGTACGATAAAGAGACAGAAGAAGAAAAAGCCACCGGTATAAAATCGGAAAACAAAAACTATGTCCTCGACCTGCAGACGAAAAAAAAGCTGAACGGTTCGATAATGGCTGCAGCCGAAGCCGGTTATGGAAACTACAATAAGCATGATTTAAACGGACAACTTTTCTATTTCGAAGAAGGAGGAAATAACTTCAGTATCATAGGAAGTTCCACAAACCGTTACTTTACCACGCCCAATAAAGACAATATCTCCAACTCTATCGGGACAAATATTGTCAAAAAATTCGGGAAAGACCTGCAAGTATCGGGAAATATAAATTATGGATTCAACCGAAACGGGTCGGGCTCTTCATCTTACAATGAGCAATACCTTATCAGCGGAACGCAATATCGGACTTCGGACAACGATTCAAAATCACGAAACCGCAATCTCTCCGGACGTGTCAACGTGAGATGGAATCCCGATGAGAAAACCATGATTCATTTCTCGAGCAACGTCAACTGGTCAAAAAGCGGTGGCGAAGGCAATAATCATTCTGCCACATTCAATGAAAATCCCAATGTGGATGTAAAAGACCCTTTCGCCAATATTGAAAACATCGATGAATCCACTCGCATTAACGACAACCTTCAGCAATCACAGTCAAATAATAAGAATATAAATTACAGCATCAACGGAAGCGTCACCCGCCGATTAAATGAAAAAGGAAATAATCTGAGCTTTTCATTCAATCATTCCCTCAGAAAAAGTCGGGGACATTCCTATACACTTTCCACTGCAACTTACTACCAGCTACAAGATATTTACGGGAACGACTCAGTCCTTTACCGGAACCAGTATCGGTATACTCCCGGAACAAACAGGAGCAATGGCTTCAGCCTTGCTTACACACAAGTGCTAAACAAACAAACCCGTCTGCAATTCTCCTATAACTTCTCCGTCTCAAATGAGAAACAAGAACGAAACACATACGATCTCAGCCCCTTTACCGACGAGAATTATGTCATAGGGAATCTGCCTGACGCATACGAAAGCGGCTATACTGACAGTCTGAGCAACACGACAAAGAGCCGTACCTTAGGGCATCGGTTTACCATCCGTTTCAACTATAACAGTGAAACATGGGGGTCAAATCTTGCCTTAAACATCCGTCCTCAAACACGCTCTCTCGAACAAAAGAATGGAATATATCGCGCCGACACTACAGCCAACTCCATAGAATGGAGCCCTTCGGCCAACCTCCGCTATAAAACAAAGGATATTCATGTCTCCATCAATTACAGCGGCCGCACCAGACAACCGTCGCTCGGCGATTTAATGTCGCCCACAGATTACAGTTCCCCGCTGAATATTCGTCGAAGCAATCCGAGCCTGAAGCCATCGTACGGCCATAATATAAATGCGGCATTCCGTAATTTCAAAAATGGAATCTCGGCCTCTGCCGGATGGGGACAGGAGTTCAACAGCGTAACACGGGCTACCATTTACAATCCGCAGACAGGAGGAAGAGAAACATACCCCACAAATATTAACGGAAACTGGAATACTTACGGTAATTTCAACTTCGACAAGCGGTTCAAGCAATTCCGGGTATATACAAATGCCGGAGGAAGCTTCAACCGAAGAGTCAGCCTGATAAACGAAAACCGTACGGAGGAACTCGAACAAAGTACCACACGTTCCACACAACTGAACTCGAACATCGGTACATCTTATTTACCCTCGTGGGGAAACATTGACCTGTTTGGACGATGGAACTTCCAACAATCAAAAAACTCTCTTCACGACAACACCACTTACACACGCTATTACTCTGTGGGAACATTCATCTCCTTCCAGTTACCTTGTCACCTGCAATTCAATACCGATGCGACTTATGACATACGAAGCGGTACGGGCATCGAAGGCAATGATGACAATCAAGTGCTATGGAACATGCGCATCTCATGGAAATTCCTGAAAGGACAACGTGCAGAAATATCGGCAACTTGGTCTGACATTCTAAGCCAACGGAAAAGTTTCTCCCGCTCCGCCTCTGCCACATCCTTCAACGAAAGTTATACAGAACAGATTCGAAGCTATTTTCTCGTTGCATTCAAATACCGTTTCAACCGCACAACATAAAAATCATGCGGCATGATTTCTCATAAAGCCGCATGATAAAACGTATGTTCTCTGCTATCTGCATCAAACTAAAGACAGAATAATATAAGTTTACTCCTCCGTCATTCTCTCCAGTTTCAGCACTTCTGTCTTATTTCCATCAAGCAAGACAAGAGAACCTTTTTCCCCCTTTCCAACAAAACGTACGGCTTCAAGCGATTCTAAAACGCGTCTTTCCACATCCAGATCGGGACAAGCCATCATAGTGGACATCATTCTTGAAAATTTCAACGAGGCGTCTTTCCCTTCTTCACGGGTAAAACTGCTGTTGACAATATTACATCCTGCATTCCCGTGCACCTTGTTTTCCTTGACATTAAACTCAAGGAAAGGCATATTTTCAGTTTTTCCCTCCAGACTTTCTCCCTTAACCTGTGTTATTTCCCACCGTCCTTCCAACTTATCCGGAGAAACAATGCTTTTATTACTAACGCAACCGGATATCAACAACAGCAATCCCATTGCTCCGCACTTCAATATCGTTTTCTTCATAACCTATTATTTTATATTAAATACCGTATTGTTCTTTTTATAAAGCCGCCATGTTCTGATAAAAACATAACGTTCTTTTTACACAAAAATAGCGATATCTGTAAAATACTGCATCACGTTTATGAAATTTTTCTATCTTTGCATAATAGAACGGTAGCGTTTACCGGGCTGTTTTAATCCAATAAATGCAAATGAGTAAAGTATTGATTATCGGTGCAGGCGGCGTAGGAACTGTCGTTGCACATAAAGTGGCTCAACATCCGGATGTGTTCTCGGAAATAATGATTGCCAGTCGTACAAAATCCAAATGTGATGCAATTGTAAAAGCTATCGGAAACTTCAACATTCAAACTGCACAAGTAGATGCAGACAATGTAGAAGAACTGACAAATCTGTTCAACAGCTTCAAACCCGAAATCGTTATCAATGTCGCTCTCCCGTATCAGGACTTGACCATCATGGAGGCATGTTTAAAATCCGGTGTGAATTATCTGGACACAGCCAACTATGAACCGAAAGATGAAGCCCATTTTGAATACAGCTGGCAGTGGGCTTACAAACAAAAGTTCGAGCAGGCCGGACTGACAGCTATTCTTGGCTGTGGATTTGATCCGGGAGTAAGCGGTGTATACACAGCATATGCTGCAAAACATCATTTCGATGAAATAAGATATTTAGACATCGTTGACTGCAATGCAGGTAATCATCATAAGGCTTTTGCCACAAACTTCAACCCGGAAATCAACATTCGTGAGATTACTCAAAACGGACGTTTCTATGAAAATGGCCAATGGGTCACCACCCAGCCTTTGGAAATCCACAAGCCATTAACCTATCCGAATATCGGAGCACGCGAATCTTATCTGCTTTACCATGAAGAATTAGAATCACTCGTAAAGAATTTCCCGTCAATCCGCCGGGCACGTTTTTGGATGACATTCGGACAAGAATACCTTACCCATCTGCGGGTTATTCAGAATATTGGCATGGCAAGTATTGAACCGATTGAGTACAACGGAGTAAAAATCGTCCCGCTTCAATTCTTAAAAGCCGTACTTCCCAATCCGCAAGACTTAGGAGAAAACTACGAAGGCGAAACGTCTATAGGTTGTCGCATTCGAGGTATTAAAGACGGAAAGGAAAAAACTTATTACATATATAATAACTGTTCACATCAGGCAGCATATCAAGAGACCGGAATGCAAGGCGTAAGTTACACCACAGGCGTGCCGGCTATGATCGGAGCAATGATGTTCTTGAAAGGCTTATGGAAACGTCCGGGCGTATGGAACGTGGAAGAATTCGATCCGGATCCTTTCATGGATGAGCTGAACCGCTGTGGTCTTCCTTGGCATGAAATCATCAACGAAGATTTAGAACTGTAACAATAACAAAAAACGGCACATTCAATAAAGATATGAATATAGGAGATAAAGCGCCCGACTTGCTAGGCATCAATGAAAAAGGTGAAGAAATTCGTCTAAGCAATTACAAAGGAAAGAAAATAGTTCTTTATTTTTATCCCAAAGACATGACTCCCGGATGTACGGCACAGGCATGCAATCTGCGTGACAATTATGAGAACTTACGCAAAGCCGGATATGAAGTAATCGGTGTAAGCATAAATGATGCGGCATCGCACTGCAAATTCATAGAAAAGAACAACCTACCTTTCTCACTTATTGCTGACACAGATCATGCTTTAGTGCAGCAATTCGGCGTATGGGGCGAGAAAAGCATGTGCGGACGCAAGTATATGGGAACATTCCGAACCACATTCATTATTGATGAAAACGGAATAATAGAACGCATCATCTCCCCCAAAGAGGTAAAAACAAAAGAACATGCCGCACAGATATTAAAGTAAAAACCAACACGAAAACCTAAATTTATGGCAAAAAAAGACGAACTGGCATTTGACGATGTTACAGGGAATTCCGCAACAACGAATAATAGTGAAAAATTGAAAGCATTGCAGGCTGCAATGGACAAGATAGAAAAGAGTTTCGGAAAAGGTTCAATCATGAAAATGGGCGATACCCACATTCAGGAAGTGGAAGTCATTCCTACAGGCTCTATAGCGCTGAATGCCGCACTTGGGGTGGGCGGATACCCCAAAGGACGCATCATTGAGATATACGGCCCTGAATCTTCCGGTAAAACAACCCTGGCAATTCATGCGATAGCCGAGGCTCAAAAAAATGGAGGAATTGCAGCTTTTATTGATGCAGAACACGCTTTCGACCGTTTTTATGCCGCAAAACTTGGGGTAGATATTGATAATCTATGGATATCACAGCCGGACAATGGAGAACAAGCTCTCGAAATAGCAGAACAACTGATTCGTTCTTCGGCCATCGACATCATCGTAATCGATTCAGTCGCAGCCCTCACTCCTAAAGCAGAAATAGATGGAGATATGGGAGATAACCGCGTAGGATTGCAGGCACGCCTCATGTCACAAGCTCTCAGAAAGTTAACTTCCACCATAAGCAAAACGAACACTACCTGTATTTTCATCAACCAATTACGTGAAAAAATAGGAATTGCATACGGAAACCCCGAAACGACAACGGGAGGTAATGCACTGAAGTTCTATGCATCTGTTCGATTGGATATCCGCCGTATCCAACAATTAAAAACAGGCGATGAGGTTATAGGAAACCAGGTCCGCGTAAAAGTTGTAAAAAACAAAGTGGCTCCACCGTTCCGAAAAGCTGAATTCGACATCATGTTTGGCGAAGGAATATCCAGAAGCGGCGAGATTGTTGACTTGGGAGCAGACCTTGGCATCATCAAAAAAAGCGGTTCTTGGTATAGCTACAATGATACAAAATTAGGACAAGGACGTGATGCAGCCAAACAATGTATCCAAGACAATCCGGAACTTTCCGAAGAACTGGAACAATTAATCTTCACTGCACTAAAAGATAAAGAATAACAAAACAACTAATTTTCCGAGAGATGAGACCGAGATTCTTTTGGCTTACCGCTTCATTCCTTTGGTTGTGTGTCACAGGATTTGCACAAAATATATCCTACCGATTTGCAACACAAGCCGAAGCACAAATGCTAATTACCGACATCGATCCGTTTACAAACGGATGGAATCGCTTCGATATCGAAGCACGCCTGCAGAAAAAAGGCGGCAAAAAATCAGAACTTCTTCGGTGGAGCATCAATCAGACTTTAACATGGGACAGCCATGAGAAAGAAACCGTAACCCAAATAATGGCACAACTGCAAGCACAAATCAAGCGATTGGGAAGTACGCTTACGTTCCCTCAAGAAATCATTTTCGTAAAAACGACAATGGCTGAAGAGGGAAATACACCGGCTTATTCACGAGAGAACTGGATTGCCTTGGGAGAAAAAACACTGAACTTGGAAAAAACACTGAAACATTTTATAGCACACGAACTGTTCCATATCCTGACACGCAATGATAAAGCATTCAAAAGAGCAATGTATCAGGTTATCGGATTCTCAATACTCGACAATGAAATACGCTTTCCTCTTGATTTTATAGAGAAACGTATCTCTTTCCCTGATGTGAGCCATTACGACAGTTATGGAACCTTTACCATCAATGGAACAGAACAAAAATGCGCCTTGATTGCCTATACTGATCGGGCATACGAGAGCGGATTACTTTCTGAATACATACAAAACGGATTGATTCCACTGAACGAACAAAATATTCCCATGCAGGAAAACGGAAAGACTATTATTTATCCAATAACAAAAGCATCCGATTTCTATGAGAAAGTGGGACAGAACACAGACAACATCTCCTCTCCGGAAGAAATACTGGCTGAGAATTTTGCCTACATACTCATGGGGAAAAATGATTTTCCGACACCAAGTATCCCCGAAAAGATGCGGAATGTCTTGAAAAAATAAACGTTCATTTAAACAAAAATTACGGAATGTTTTTACAAAAACATCCCGTAATTTTTAGACTTTATTTCTTATAATCGAGTTCTATTCCCTCCGCAATCCAATTAGCCAATGCCTGCCGGTTATTAGCTATAACCAAACGTTTCTGATCACGTTCATTCTGAATATTCCCCACTTCCAGAAATACTGCAACGGGAACCGTATGTTTCAATACAAACAAATTGCGGGAACTTACCGTCCCATCAAAGCCCCTACCCGGCTGATGGCGGTTATATTTTGCACGAAAAGTCCGACGCAGACAATCGGCCAAACGCTTTCCTTTCTTGCTTTCCGGCGCGTAATAATAATACACGTCTGTCTGTTTATTACGGCTTCTGCTGTCTACATGAATAAAAATCGCACGCTTATACGAGCTTTTATCCCGATGATATAAGCGGTTAATTGCATCACAACGCTGCTGCAATCGTTCTACCTGATTTAAAGGAATGGCTTTCCCCATGCACGTTTCCGTTTTCCTATTATTCAGAACCGCTTGATCACGTATACCATCTTTACTGTCCTGAATAATAAAATACACTTTAGCCCCACGCTCCAACAACGCTCTTCCCAAACGAAGTACGATATCGTATGCATATTCATCTTCGTGCAATTCTTTCTTCTGATACCGTCCGATACATCCCGGGTCGGGACCTCCGTGACCACTCACCAGATAAAAAACAGCACCTTTCAACGAATTAGACTTAACCGAATAAACCGCTTTTTTCTTCCCGAATAAAGGTTCCTTTCCGGTTTTATTCTGCGGATAGACAAAGACACACAGAAAAGCTGACAAAATAAATACCAACCAGTACTTCATTTCACGGAAGGTTTTAATAATTCAGCTATCTTTTCACACAAAGCAGCAAACTCCTTTTCATTATACAAACGGGTCATCATCACAATACGTCCATCACGCCCGATTAATACATTCCGCGTAATCCCGGCATTCCGCTCTGCATATAAAGCAAAAATATCAGCGCCGGGGTCAAGTCCTAAAGGATAAGTCACTCCGGTTTGTTTAATAAAAGCTTTTACACGGGACAACGGTTCATCGCGATCAATGCCCAAAAGAGCGAATGAGGAATTCCCTTTATACTTCTGCCATATATCCTTTTCTATAAAAGGCATTTCCTTCCGACATACACCACACCAGCTTGCAGTAAACTGAAGCATCACGACTTTACCACGAAGTGACGAAAGTTTCACCACATTTCCGTCTGTCAGAGTCATTTCAAAATCGGGAGCCATATCCCCTACTTTCACAATATATCCTACTTTATCGGGAATCTTCCGTTCCTGTCCCCACGAGAAATTGACGAAAGAAAAACATCCCAACAATACAATCCACGTTATAAATTTTCTCATACAATACCCTTTCTATATTCTTGCTCCGATTCAAATATACGCAAAAATTTCCAAAAACAAAGCGACACAAAGATTCGAGTCTCTAAAAACAACTCGCCCTTTGTGTCGCTTCCGCTAATAAAATCCAACCGATTAGAGCGGCATATTCCCATGTTTCTTCGGCGGATTACTTACACTCTTATTTTGTGTCATCTCTAAAGCTTGAATCAATTTAAAACGAGTATCCTTCGGCAAGATGATTTCATCAATATATCCCTGCTCTGCAGCGCGATAAGGATTTGAGAACTTTTCCTTATAGTCTTCCACCGCTTTCTTCTTTTCATCCGGAGAAGCCTTACGATATAAGATATTTACAGCGCCATCTGCTCCCATTACCGCAATCTCTGCAGTTGGATAAGCAAAATTAACGTCGGCTCCGATAGGTTTACTGTTCATAACAATGTAAGCCCCTCCATAAGCCTTTCGCGTAATTACAGTGATCTTAGGCACGGTCGCTTCCGCATAAGCATATACAATCTTAGCCCCATGACGGATAATTCCGTTATGCTCCTGTACGCATCCGGGCAAAAATCCGGGTACATCCTCGAAAGTCACAACAGGTATATTAAAACTATCACAGAAACGAATAAAACGAGCAGCCTTATCAGATGCATCTATATCGAGAACTCCTGCCAAATAAGCCGGCTGATTTGCTACAATACCAACTGACCTTCCTCCCAAACGGGCGAAACCAATCACTATATTCTTCGCAAAATGCGGCATGATTTCAAAGAAATAATGATCGTCAACAACCGGTTCTATAATGTTTTTAATGTCATAAGGCATATTAGGGTCATCGGGAATTACACTCATAAGCGACTCTTCCGTGCGATGAATGTCATCGGAACATGGCCTCATAGGTGCGTCTTCCATATTATTCAACGGCAAGAAACTTAATAATTCACGGATGCTCATCAATGTCTCCTCTTCCGTATCGCAAAGGAAATGCGTCACTCCACTTTTACTGCTGTGGGTATAAGCTCCTCCCAATTCTTCCTTATCAACCTCTTCGTGTGTAACAGCTTTTACAACATCGGGCCCTGTTATAAACATATGGCTTTTTTCCTTTACCATAAAAATGAAGTCAGTCAGAGCCGGAGAATAGCATGCTCCACCAGCACAAGGACCGAGAATCGCAGAAATCTGCGGAATAACTCCGGAAGATATTGTATTCTGATAAAAAATCGATGCATAACCAGAGATACTTCCCACGCCTTCTTGAATACGTGCACCGCCGGAATCATTCAAGGCAATCACGGGAGCACCGTTCTTCAATGCCAATTGTTGCACCTTGACAATCTTTTGCGCACCGGTAACACTCAGCGTTCCGCCATAAGACGTAAAATCATATGCGTAAACATATACCAAGCGACCATCTACCTTACCGTAGCCACATACGATTCCATCTCCGGGAATATGTTTTTTATCCATATCAAAGTCGGTACAATGATGTATAACCAACTTATCTATCTCACAAAAAGTTCCTTTATCAAGCAGCATGTCTATACGCTCACGCGCAGTCATATGACCGTTAGCATGCTGTTTTTCTATTCGCTCTATGCCACCTCCTTGCGAAGCGGCCTTATCGATTTCTTCAAATTTCTTATACTGTTCTGCTGCTGTCATATCCTTATATTTCTTCTTTTACCACATCAAGTGTCATAATAACCTGATTACTATTTACGGAATCACCTTCTTTAACCAAGATATCTTTTACGATACATTCGCTATTCACCTTGTAGTTACTCTGCATTTTCATCGCCTCTATTACAACGACAATATCGCCCGCTTGTAAACGGTCCCCCGGTTTCACGGGAATCTTTATAACCTTTCCAGGCATCGGTGACACAATTTTATCTTCCTGCTTCTCTTCTCCTCCTTTACGCATCCGCAAATATTTTGCCTGAGAATCGATTATTTCAATGTTATAAGACTGATAATGGGCGTTAACCGTGTATTTCTTTCCACCTTCTTTCCGAATCAATTCAGCATTATACGACTTTCCTTCATGAAGAATGGAGCAGCTTCCGTTCTCTGCCATCACAATATCCACATCATAAGGTACGCCGTCTATGATTAATTGAACTTTATTGCCGTCTTTGCTCACCAAAGTCACATCGGCAACTCTATCTCCTATATGTATCTCCATAAACTATTCTTTTAATTATTAGATACGCAATACTCCTTTCTTCAATCCAAACTCACGCCAGCGACTAATCGGTCGATTATCGGATAAATTGGATTGATTTTCTTCCAAGTTCATCAAATAATCGATATATGCTGCTATCATTGCAATATTTTCAGTCTCTTCTTCTTTCCGGCCAGCCCACTTCTTCAACATCTCCTGATGCTTCGGAATGAACAATGTATTGTAATTGCCTTCCACAAAATCGGGCACATTCATAATATGACGCAAATATCCGATATTGGTCTTAAGCCCGGTAATCTTATATTCATACAGCACACGCCGCATACGTTCTATGGCAAACTTACGCGTCGTAGCCCAAACAATCAGCTTGCCGATCATCGGATCATAATAAATAGGTATCTCATAACCTTCATAAACGTAACTGTCAATACGGACACCAATACCGTTCGGTTCTATCAACTGACGAATAATTCCTGGTGAAGGCATGAAATTATTTTCCGAATCTTCGGCACAAATACGACATTCGATAGCGTGTCCCCGCTGCTTTAAGTCCTCCTGTTTAAAATGTAACGGTTCGTTATTGGCTACACGTAACTGTTCTTTCACCAAATCAACTCCAACGACTTCTTCCGTTATGGGATGTTCCACTTGGAGGCGGGTATTCATTTCAAGAAAATAAAAGTTGCGATACTTATCAACAAGAAACTCAATCGTTCCTGCGCCTTTATAATTTACAGCTTTTGCCGCCGCGACAGCCGCATCTCCCATCTTCTTTCTTAACTCGGGAGTAACAAAAGGCGACGGAGTCTCTTCCACTATTTTTTGATTCCTTCGCTGAATGGAACATTCACGTTCATATAAATGAACCGCATTCCCAAAATTATCTCCTAAAATCTGGAATTCTATATGATGGGGCTCCTCTACGAATTTTTCTATATACACCGTATCATCACCAAAAGAAGACATTGACTCGGAACGGGCCGTATTATATGCTTCTTCAACTTCGCCCTCGTTATGAATAAGACGCATGCCTTTTCCCCCACCTCCCATTGAGGCTTTCAACATAACGGGGTAACCGATTTGATTACAAATCGCTTTTGCTTCTTCCACACTTTGCAAGGGTTTTTCCGTACCCGGTACCACCGGAACACCCGCCGCTATCATTCTTTTACGTGCCGAAATCTTATCGCCCATAGCATCCATCGTCTCCGGATCCGGACCGATAAAGATAATTCCTTCTGCCCGACAACGACGTGCGAACTCCGAGTTCTCCGACAAAAAGCCATATCCCGGATGTATCGCATCTGCTTTATGCCGTTTGGCAGCCATAATAATCTTATCAATATTTAAATAACTATCGCGCGAAGCGGCCGGACCTATCAGACAAGCCTCATCAGCATACAGCACATGACGTGCCGTTCTATCGGCTTCTGAAAATACTGCGACGGTACGAATACCCATTTCACGGCACGAACGCATCACACGAACAGCTATTTCTCCACGATTGGCAATTAATACTTTGTGTATCATGCTTTGAATCCTTTATTAAATTCTTTTTATTTAAGCCCGACTTTATACGACAAAAGCCCGGCAAGATAAAGATCCGTGCATTTGCTTTTCACTTTGCACATAACATCTAAATCCGTGCAAAAGTAGAAAAAAAACAAATATACTTCTTATTATCTCTCTACTTTTTAGCATTTTGTTGCCCGCATCCTCTCCCAAAGCCGGCGAAACAAATAAAAAACGTCTCACCCTTCTATAGAAAACATTACGGTATTGCATCAAAAAGGGGCTGACATCTTAAAATTCAGCCTAAGCTCACGATTTCCTGCAACACACGAACCGCAGTCTCCACATCGGGTATTTCTTTTACAATCATACTGCGTTTCCCGTTATTCTCCCTTAAATTACAGTTACGAGGATATTTCGCCATATAATCAATAACCTTACCAAATGACTGACTCTGATAATAAGGACTGTCCAAATTACTGACAAAATACAGAATCATCCGCCCTCCTTTCAGAAAAACTCTTTCCACTCCCAAACGTCTTGCCAGCCTGCGTAAAGGCACTATTCGAATCAACTCCTCGCCTTCAGGAGGAATCTTGCCAAAACGGTCTGTCAGTCTCGCTTTAAAAGCATCCACATCTCTGTCAAGTTCCAGTTTATCCAATTCACGATAAAGCAGCATTCTCTCACTGCTGCTGGGGATATACTCATTAGGGAAAAGCAATTCCAAATCACTTTCCACCGTACATTCTGCAACAAAATCCTCTCCGCTTATTTTCTCCTCTCCGGCTTTTATCTCATCTGCATACAGTTCTCCAAATTCTTCGTTCTTCAATTCGGTAACCGCCTCAGCTAAAATCTTCTGATACGTATCGTATCCCAGATCTGCAATAAAGCCGCTTTGCTCCGCACCCAGCATATTCCCTGCACCACGTATATCGAGATCCTGCATCGCAATATGAATTCCGCTGCCCAAATCGCTGAAATTTTCTATCGCCTGCAAACGGCGTTTCGCCTCAGGAGTCAACGTTGATAACGGAGGAGCCAGCAAATAACAGAACGCTTTTTTATTACTTCTTCCCACACGTCCCCGCATCTGATGCAAATCGCTAAGCCCAAAATTCTGAGCCTGATTAATAATAATTGTATTGGCATTGGGGATATCAATACCGCTTTCAACAATGGTTGTAGCCAAAAGCACGTCGTAATCATAATTAATGAAGCCGAAAATAATTTTTTCCAATTCATCGGGCTGCATCTGACCGTGCCCTATACACACCCGGCTATCAGGAATATTACGTACGATCATAGCCTTCAACTCTTCCAGATTCTGAATTCTATTATTCACGAAAAAGACCTGCCCGTTACGACTCATCTCAAAGTTTATAGCCTCCGTTATAATATCTTCGTTAAAAGTATGAACTTCTGTCTGAATAGGATAACGGTTCGGGGGAGGAGTCTGTATAATCGACAGGTCACGAGCTCCCATTAAAGAGAACTGAAGAGTTCGAGGTATCGGAGTAGCAGTCATTGTCAATGTATCTACATTCACTTTCATCTGACGAAGTTTTTCCTTTACACTCACCCCAAACTTCTGTTCCTCATCAATAATCAGTAAGCCCAAATCCTTAAATTTCACACTTTTCCCTATGATTTTATGCGTACCTATCAATATATTGATCTCGCCAGATGCCAGTTCTTTTAATATCCGGCTCGTATCTTTTGCGGTTCGTGCACGACTTAAGTATTCTACCTTGCAAGGGAATTTACTTAATCTTTTCTTAAATGTCTGATAATGTTGAAATGCAAGCACCGTAGTCGGCACAAGTACAGCTACCTGCTTATCATCGGCAACTGCCTTAAATGCGGCACGGATTGCCACCTCTGTTTTTCCAAAACCAACGTCCCCGCAAACCAGACGATCCATAGGACGATCACTTTCCATGTCGGCTTTGACCTCCTGTGTTGCTTTCAATTGGTCCGGAGTGTCCTCATAAAGAAAACTTGCCTCCAGTTCATGCTGCAGAAAACTATCCGGACTATAATGAAATCCTTTCTCCTGTTTCCGCAAAGAATACAGCCTGATTAAATCGCGGGCTATATCCTTTATCTTCGTTTTTGTTCGTTCTTTTATTTTCTCCCATGCGCCGGTCCCCAAGCGGCTCAGGCGCGGAGGTTCTCCTTCTTTTCCTTTATACTTCGATATCTTGTGCAGAGAATGAATGGAAACAAACACGACATCATCGTTTTGATAAATAAGTTTTATAACCTCCTGCGTCGTGTTTCCGTTCGGAATACGCATCAATCCGGCAAATTTTCCTACACCATAATCTATATGTACGACATAATCTCCCGGTTCAAACTGATTCAACTCTTTCAGCGACAAGGCAACTTTTCCGCTACGCGCCCTGTCACTTCGCAAATTATATTTATGGAAACGGTCAAAAATCTGATGGTCAGTAAACACACAGATCCGCAACGTATGATCAATGAACCCTTCATGCAAGGTACGTTCTACCGCTTCAAAAGAAATGTTTTCGCCACGATCTTCAAAAATATCCCGCAACCGCTCTATCTGTTTTATACTATCCGAACAAATATAAACCGTATAATTCCGATGCAGATAATCTGTCAAGACAGAAGAAACCATATCGAAATTTTTATGAAAAATCGGTTGGACAGCAACATCAAAAGACAATGTAGCCTGCGGTTCCCCCACAGCTTTATGCCCGAAATCAACGCGTTTAAAATGGAGTGCCTTCTCAATAAACTCGGAACCATCTGTCAATTTAGTTTCCAGTTCAGCCGGATTTAACGATTTATCTTCGTTTGCTGCCAATGCCTGCGGAGACAAAGCCTCGTCATGAACAACTTGTATCCGTTCGCGCGTCCACAGCAAATCTTTTACAAAAAGAACTGTTCCCTCAGGCAGAAAGTCAAGAAAGCATATCCCTTCGCCGGAAGAATTTCCCAATTCCGGTATTATCTGAATTTCATTCCGCTTTTCTTTCGATAATTGCGTCTCCACCTCAAAGATACGGATACTATCTATTTCATCACCAAAAAAGTCAATCCGAAAAGGATATTCCGAAGCAAATGAATACACATCCAGTATACTCCCGCGCAAAGCAAACTGACCGGGCTCATACACATATTCCACTTGTTCAAAGCCATACTTCGTCAATTGTTCCGTAATCTCAGCCGTATCAATATGCTGTCCCACCTTGAGTTCCAAAGTAAAGCTGTTCAACTGATGGGAAGATACCACTCTTTCAGCCAAAGCATCGGGATATGTTACAACAGACAACGAAACGTTTTTCTTCAAACAACCCAACACTTCTGTCCGAAGAATCTCATTGGCTGAATCCTTTTGCCCATACTTTATGGCACGCCTATAAGAAGAAGGAAAGAAAAGAATATCCTTTTCACCGTTCATCTGTACCATGTCATGATAAAAATAACCGGCCTCTTCCTGGTCATTCAATATAAAAAGATAAATTCCAGGCGCGCGTTTCACAAAACCCGAAGCGAACAACGATGCGGAGGATGCTTGCATCCCGCTCAAAAAAACGGTCCGGATATCTTGCCTGTTTACCAAAGACGCCAATCCCGCCGCATTGGGATGAGTCATATAAACCTGTTGTAATTCTCCTATATTCATCTATAATCAGCCAATATTTCTTCGTTTCTACGATAGATGATGCAAAATTAGCAAATAATCGCTACATTTGCATTTAGCAAATCAGACTATCTATCCACATGTACACCGATATCATTCGTTTTTTAGAAGAAAGACGTTTAAAGGAAGCGTTGGCACAACTATATGCGCTGACCATAGAGGCCGAATGCTGGAATCTCCAGACAGAAACAGAAACATTACAATCCACATACAATTACATGCTGCAATATGCGGCACAAGGCACAGACGACCCGGAAAGAAACCATCTTTATAACAAGATAAGACGCAAAGCGTATGAACTTGCCGATGAGGCTGATTTTCTAAACAAATCGAAAAAAGGGAACGGATATTTTTCCGAAAAAGTCCGTCAGACACGCCAGAATCCGCCACATTCTTTCTCTGAAATCGAATTATCTTTGGAATCTTTTACGGAAGATTTGGGAATCATGCAATTGGAGCATCTTGACCAAGAGACATTCAGCCGAAAACAAAAAGATTTATTCCTCCGACATGAAAAGACGACTGATGAATTATTCAATAAAATATGGCACGGAACACATTGGACAGAAGAGGAACAAAATGAAGCAAATGCCCTATTAAACTCCCTGCTTGTCCCTGTTAATGATCTTGCCGTTATGGTAAGTGCTGTTACCCTTAGCCTGTTCCGCATGTTCGATGCCCGAAAGTTTAAATTCCTTTTGAATGCATATCGCAGCCGAAAGGAGAACATCGTTTCACAAAGAGCCTTAATCGGAATCTTGCTCGTTGCCTATTATCAGGGAAACAGAATTACGCTTTACCCGGAACTTCTGGCCGAACTTTCTTTGATGAGTGAAAGCGAATCATGTAAAGAACAGGCCAATACCATTCAGATTCTACTGCTACTATCACGGGAAACTGAAAAAATAGATAAAAAAATGCGGGAAGAAATCATCCCGCAGATGATAAAGAAAACACAAAGATTAAAGCCCGATTTTAAAATAACCGATATAGATGATCCCGAAGACAAGAACCCCGAATGGGAAAAAGACATAGATGAAATCAACCGCAAAATACAAGAATTAGGCGAATTGCAGATGGAAGGAGCCGATACATATATGGGGACATTTGCCCAACTGAAGAATTATCCTTTCTTCAAACAGGCAGCCCACTGGTTCTATCCATTCGACAAACAAGTCTCTGAAATAGCCGAAATTTTCACTCCGGCCGAAGAGAATGCAAAATCATTCATCAATATCCTACTCGATTCACCCGTTTTCTGCAATTCAGATAAATACTCCTTCTGCCTGGCATTATCTTCCATTCCAGGCACACAACGCAGTATGTTAAGTGCAGAAATCAGCGAACAAAACGAAGCTGTCCGCGAAAGTATGGATAAACTTGCGACAGAAAAAGAAAACAACAATAAGGCCAACGTTGTCAGTCGCCAGTACATTCACGATTTATACCGCTTTTACAAACTGTGGATATTCCGGAACGAGCAACATGACATTTTCAAAGATCAATTGGACTTATGGAAATGCGATACTTTAAAGCCGCTATTCAATCAGCCGGAACGTCTCAAACAAATAGCCGATCACCTTTTTGCCAAGGATTATTTATCGGAGGCCTCCGAACTTTATACCGCATTAAGCCAAACGCTACAAACAGATGCCGGCATAAAGCAAAAGTTGGGTTTTTCCCTGCAAAAGCTAAAGAAATATCAGGATGCCGTAAACGTTTATAAACAAGCCGACATTCTGAATCCGGATCATGCATGGACTTTAAAACACATGGGGCAATGCTTTAAGCACATGCATGAGTATGAACAGGCTTTGGAATGCTTTTATCGCGCAGAAAACATTCAGCCGGAAAATCTAAACCTGCTGTTACAGATAGGACAATGCCTCGCCACCTTACGCAATTACGACAAGGCTTTGACCTACTTCTTCAAAGTAGAATATTTAGAGAAAGCGCCGGCCAATGCACAACGCGCCATCGGATGGTGCTATTTCATGACCGGAAAATACGAAGACGCCCTCAAATTCTATGAAAAGTTGCTGCAATCACCGGAGACACAAACAAGCGATTGGCTGAACACCGGCCATATTTACATGGCAAGCGGGAATATACCCAAAGCAACAGAATGTTATCGGGAAGTTCAAAAGCGCAGTCAAACGCACGACGAATTCTTAAAACTTTATTGGGCAGACAAAGAAGCACTCATCGAACAAGGCGTACAAGAGGAAATGATTTACCTCGTCCCCGACCTGCTATGAGACAATCTTTTGCAAAAATTTAAAAGCAAAAGATTTTTATCATCCTCAACAAATTACAACTTAAACAACTTAACATCATGAAAACTATCAATTCTTTTATCCTGGCCTGTATGACAATTGTCTGTACTGCCTGCAATGAGACAAACAGTAAAACAGGAATCTTAATCGACGCAACCATGAATACGGCGACAATCCTTGACACAAATGGAGACACTCTTCGCTTCAGTACAGCAAATGCTGACCGCAATCAATACAAAGACCCGCAGATAAACGATACTCTTAAAGTATTTTTCGATGGAAAATACCGAAATGGAATTTCTGCGTCTAAACTGATTCTATATCCCCGACACGCTTTACTTGGCGGAAACCGAGACGAACACGGATGCCTTTTGTCGGCCGGTTATACATGGAGCGAAGTGAAAAAAGACTGCATCCGCCTATTTGAATCGGGTATCCGGACGAAAGCGACAAACGGAAGTAACCGCACTGCTTTCATCGTATTCAGTCCTGATTCTTCACAAATAGAACTGTTTTTCTCTGATAAGCAAACGACAGAGATTTTAAACCGACATAAACTTCCATCCGGTGAATCGGCCTGGAATATTGAAGATGACGATACAAAAAACGTAAAAATCACAGACGGTCTGTGGACTATCACCCAACGAAATACAACCCTTTACCGCGAATCGGAATCTTTTAGCCGTGCTGATTTGGGGAATGTACAGGTAAATACCTACGAAGGACTGCTGCCTGCCGCTTCATGTCCCGGCATTGTCTATACATTAACCATCAGAAACCAAAAGTATAGCGGCGACGGTATCTTCTCATTATCCCTTACATATAAGGAAGCAGAAAACGGCAAAGATAAAACATTTACCTATTACGGGAAACGTTTTACGCAACGCGGAATACCGGAGAATAACGATGCGACCGTATGGCAATGCATAAGTGAAGACAAAAAAACAATTTTCAACTTCCTTGTAGAAGACGAATCAACACTCGTTTTACTGAACGATAAATTCGAACGGAACGCAGACAATGACAAATATACCTTGAAAAAAATCGGATAAAAAAGAAACCTGTGATAAAAACATATGCGGCTTTCCAACAAAAGGCCGCATTCTTTTTATCAGTATTTTCCGTCGTTTTTATTTTTTCTTTCCAAATTCTTGTATATTTGCTCTGAAAAATCAATATGAACATGCCTAAAAGCGACAGCCTCGTTATCATTCCTACATATAACGAAAAAGAAAACATTGAAAATATAATCCGGGCAATATTTAAGCTGGAACACATTTTCCACATCCTGATTATAGAAGATAATTCCCCGGACGGCACGGCTAATATCGTAAAAACCTTGCAAGATGAATTTCCGGGACGCTTGTTTATGATTGAACGGAATGGGAAATTGGGATTAGGGACAGCCTATATCACCGGATTCAAATGGGGACTGTCACAAGGATATGACTACCTGTTTGAAATGGATGCCGACTTCAGTCATAAACCAGAAGACCTTCCACGATTGTATAAAGCCTGTCATTCCGACGGATATGATGTCGCCATCGGCTCGCGCTATATAAGCGGAGTAAATGTCGTAAACTGGCCTATCGGAAGAGTTCTCATGTCATATTTTGCATCCAAATACGTCCGTTTCATTACAGGCCTTCCTATACATGATACCACATCCGGATTCAAATGCTACCGTAAGGAAGTACTCGAGACAATCCCTTTAGACAAAATACGCTTCAAAGGCTATGCTTTCCAGATAGAAATGAAATTTACTGCATACAAATACGGCTTCAAAATCGTAGAACTTCCGGTTATCTTTGTCAACAGGGAGTTGGGTACATCAAAAATGAACAGCAGCATATTCGGAGAAGCTGTATTCGGCGTAATACGTTTAAAGTGGAATAGTTTATTCAAAAAATACACTCGCAAAACAAAATAATATGAAAAGTACATGGATACATAATGCTATTATCGTCAACGAAGGGCGAACATTCAAAGGGTCTGTCATCATAGACGGAGAATTTATCAGCGAGGTGATTGAAGGTGACCAACATCCTTCGCACCCGTATGACTCAACAATAGATGCAAAAGGATGCTATCTCATTCCCGGAATAATTGATGATCATGTACATTTCCGCGACCCGGGATTGACCCAGAAAGCCGACATGCTCTCTGAAACGGCAGCAGCCGCAGCCGGAGGTGTCACTTCTTTTATGGATATGCCTAACTGTATTCCTCAAACAACAACGCTTGAAGCACTGGAAAATAAGTTTACCGATGCTGCCAATAAATGCATCGTCAATTACTCTTTTTACTTTGGAGCGACCAATAACAATACCGAGCTTTTAACAAAACTCGATAAAAAACATGTCTGCGGAGTTAAAGTTTTCATGGGCGCCAGCACGGGAAATATGCTGGTTGACCGCGTTGATTCTCTGAAACGGATTTTTACTGAATCACCTATATTGATAGCTGCGCACTGCGAAGACCAGAACATTATCCGAGAAAATACGGAGTTCTTCACAAGAAGGCATATCGAAGATCCTGATATATCCTGCCATCCGGCTATCCGCAGCGAAGAGGCTTGCTACCATTCATCGGCACTCGCCATCAAACTGGCCAAAGAAACAGGAGCAAGACTACACATTCTACACATCAGTACCGCCAACGAATTATCTCTTTTCGAAGACAAGTCCATCAAAGAAAAACGGATTACTGCCGAAGCCTGTGTGCCGCATCTGCTATTCTGCGATAGAGATTACACCACTTTCGGAGCACGCATTAAGTGTAACCCTTCCATAAAAACACCTGAGGACAGAGATGCACTGCGTAAAGCATTGTCAGGTAACCGTATAGATGTTATCGGTACAGACCATGCACCTCACCTTTTACACGAAAAAGAAGGCGGTGCCTTAAAAGCTGTATCGGGAATACCTTTCATTCAGTTCTCGTTAGTCAGCATATTTGAACTGGTAAAAGACGGAATATTAACCATAGAACAACTTGTGCAAAAGATGTGTCATGCACCGGCCGAACTCTACAATATAGAAAAACGCGGTTATATCCGTCCGGGTTATCGGGCAGACCTCGTAATTCTTAATCCGAAATGCGAATGGGAAGTTACTGCAGACTGCATCGAAAGTAAATGCGGATGGAGCCCCATGGAGGGGAAAATATTCCATTCACGCATAGAAAAAACATTTGTAAACGGCACTGTTGTATATGAAAACGGTACCGTAAACAAAAACAATCGTGGACAGGCTTTGGTTTTCGAAAGGTAATTTATGCAAACAGATACTGCCATCATTACATACGATATACACCAACTAACCCCATACATCAACTGGATTTATTTCTTCCACACGTGGGGCTTCTCTCCGCAACTTGCCAATATCGCAAAGAAAAACGGATGTGACTCTCTTGTCTCCAATACATTTACTTGCCTGCCAGACAAAGAAAATGCACAGAAAGACGAGGCTGTACAATTATATAGAGAAGCACGAAGTATACTGAATGCAATGGACGGTTTGTATAAAGTACGGGGTATTTACCGATTAATGAATGCAAACTCTGACGGAGATGACCTCTTACTGGGAGATATACGAATCCCGCTTCTTCGTCAACAGACGCACACACATCCGAATACTCCCTATTTTTGCTTAAGCGATTTTATACGTCCTGCATCGCATGGAATACCGGATACTGTAGGAGTTTTCGCAACCACTATAGATGAGAATATGGAATCATCTTATAAAAACGACCCTTACCAACATATGCTCATCAAGACATTGGGAGAAAGACTTGCTGAGGCTGCAGCCGAAAAATTGCATGAAACAATAAGAAAAGACATATGGGGGTATGCAAAGGACGAGCATCTTTCACCGGAAGATCTTTTTGCCTGCAAATATCAAGGCATACGCCCGGCTGTAGGTTATCCGTCGCTTCCCGACCTTTCCGTAAACTTTTTACTGAACAGGCTGATTAAAATGGAACAAATAGGAATACATCTTACAGAAAACGGGATGATGCAGCCACATGCCTCCGTATGCGGATTCATGATATCGCACCCGCTTTCCCACTACTTCAATGTCGGGAAAATCGGAGAAGACCAGCTTCTCGACTATTCCATCCGCAGAGGCATCCCGATAAACGAGCTGAAAAAGTATCTCATCAAAAACCTTCAATAACATTAAATTATGATTTTTTTGAGAATAACACTCGCTTTTTTAATATTATTGTTGCTCCCTGATATCTATATTTATAAAGTATATATCAGAAAACTGAAGAACAGAATTTCCAAATATCTGCATTGGGCACCAAGCTTTATCCTGTTATTACTGCTGCTCGGCTTCTTTTTCCAACACGAAAGATGGCAACAAGCATTTGGAATTTATCTGATTGTTACCTTATGTATTGCTATTCCTAAAGCCATATTTACATTATCTCATCTCGTACTGAGCGGAATACGCAAACGTTTCCGTCTGCCTCGTTTCGACCTGTTTACATCAGGAATAATTGCAATCGCTTCATGCGTTTACATCCTCTTTGGTGCAATAAAAGGTAAGGAATACTTTCATGTCAGACAAGTTGTTTTCAGCTCTCCGGATCTTCCTCAGGCTTTCGACGGTTATAAGATCCTTCAAATATCCGATATTCATTCCGGGAGTTGGAAGGGAAATACCCAAGCCTTACAAAAAGCAATTACACTTTGCAATGCACAACAGGCCGATCTTGCAGTATTTACCGGCGATTTAGTAAACAGTCGCTCTAAAGAACTTACTGAATTTATGCCCGTTTTATCCCGTCTTCATGCCAAAGATGGCATATATTCCGTACTGGGAAATCATGACTACGGAACTTATGCATCGTGGAAAAGCGAAGCGGAACGATTAGCAAACATCGATTCCTTACTGAAAAAAGAAAACGACATGGGTTGGAAAACACTAATGAATGAAAATGTAATCCTCCGTAAAGGCAATGACTCGATTGCGCTTATCGGAGTTGAAAATAGCGGAAATCCTCCCTTCCCCAACAATGCAGATCTTCCCAAAGCCATGCAGGGAACAAGCGGTATGTTTAAAATCCTACTCAGCCATGACCCGACACACTGGAAAAGAGAAGTCCTTCCCCAAAGCGACATTCAACTAATGTTATCGGGACATACCCACAACATGCAAATATCTTTATTCGGCTTTTCACCCGCCCGATTTATTTATCCCGAATACAAAGGCCTGTATCTGGACAACAAACGAGGCCTGTATGTCAATGCCGGATTAGGATATGTCTTATTCCCCATGCGTTTAGGCGCATGGCCGGAAATCACTGTTATCACGCTAAAAAAAGAATAAATTAAAAAATAAACACAACAACTATGATAAAAGTTCTATATACTATCTACCAAATCTGCATCGGCTTACCCATATTCCTCGTAATAACAATTCTTACCGCCCTGATAACCATGACCGGATGTTGGCTTGGTAGCGGTCATTTTTGGGGATATTATCCCGGTAAAATATGGTCGAAACTTACATGCATGCTGTTTCTTCTCCCTGTAAAAGTAAACGGCCGTGAACATTTGCATGATAAAATATCATATGTTTTCGTTGCCAATCATCAAGGTGCTTTCGATATCTTCTTAATATATGGCTTTTTAAACCGGAACTTTAAATGGATGATGAAGAAAAGCCTCCGTAAAATTCCTTTCGTAGGAAAAGCATGCGAATCGGCAGATTTTATATTCGTTGACAAATCCGGTCCGAGAAAAATATATGAAACGATAAAACACGCAGAAAAAATTCTTCAGGGAGGAACGTCGCTTGTCGTATTCCCCGAGGGAGCACGCACTTTCACAGGACGCATGACCCGCTTTAAAAAAGGAGCATTTCAAATGGCAGATGAGCTACAATTGCCCGTAATACCGCTTACCATAAACGGTTCTTTCGATGTTCTTCCGCGTACAAAGAAAATCCTTTCATGGCACCGTCTGGAATTAACAATCCATCCTCCCATTTACCCGAACGGGAAAGGAAACGAAAATATTCAAATACTAATGGAAGAATCATTCAAGGCTATAGAGCAGTCTCTCCCCGAAAATTATCGTGACAAAGCAGTGTCATCCGAGCAATAAACAAAGAATATGGAAATTAATCATTCATCGAACTACGATGCATATTATCGCGCGCGGCCGAAACATACTGCTTAACAAGCGGATTATTCTTAAATCTGTCCGGTGCATGTTCCACAATATCTTCTAACAACGGGGTGAGTACCGGATACGGATAAGAATGTCCGATCATAAGAAACATCCCGGTTCCCAATACATTTTCATAATTATCCTGGATAAATGATTTCACCAAACCATCAATTTCCTGAGATAACTCTTTTCGGGACTTTTCCATCTTTTCCCGAATCACAGCAGGGTCTTGTCCATCCATTATCATACGTGCTTCCATACGCTCCACTTCATCGGCACGATCATCCAATGAATTTTTCTGCCTGACAAAAGCATTAAAACAATCGTTTAAAGGCGTACCTTTGATACAAATCCCTGTCTTATCTATATTTATTGTTATTTTCCCTCTTTCCAAAACCAGCGGCATCAGGCAATTATCGCCAAGAAACAATGATGCGATAACAGCAGAATCAACAACACCTTTCATCTTAAATGCTCCATGCACCACCTCCGATGAATCTGTTTTCACCCATCTATCATTCGAAAAAACTTTAATGAAGAATTTCTTTCCGTCTGCATTCGACATTGTTGTAGAGCCTTCTATGCAATACGTTTCACTACAAGCCATACAAAGCAAAGAAAAAAACAGCATCAAATAAAGTTTATACATCTTCTCTTTTTCTTTAAGTTTCCGCCGACAAAGGTAAACTCTTTCGGAAAGGAAGGGAAATAAATTAGCAGAATTTAAAACTAAATAGAGGAATATTACTGTTTTAAAGAGGACAAAAAAGGATAAATATTTTTTTACTATCTTTGCCTGCCGTGTAAAATAACGAACAAATTTTATCGAAACAAACCACATGAAAAAAATCAGATTAGCAGTAATGGCACTAATATGTGCCGTATTCTCTCCGGCAAAAGCCGATGAAGGTATGTGGCTTTTACAACTGATGCAAGAACAGAACCTTGCAGACCAGATGAAAGCCAGAGGGTTGAACATAAGCATTTCGGATATTTATAACCCGAATCAGGTTACGTTAAAAGATGCAGTTGGCATCTTTGGAGGCGGTTGTACAGGAGAAATCATCTCTCCGGACGGGTTGATTCTGACAAATCATCACTGCGGATACGGAGCCATCCAGCAACACAGTTCTGTAGAGCACGATTATTTAACCGATGGTTTCTGGGCAAAAAACCGTTCGGAAGAGCTTCCTACACCGGGATTAACCTTCCGTTTTGTAGAGCGCATCGTAGATATTACAGAAAAGGTAAATAACGATATAAAAAAAGGCAAGATAACAGAGATTGAATCATTCGGTCAAAAATATCTGAACGAAATCGCAAAAAAAGAATTAAAAAACAGCGACCTAAAAGGGAAACCGGGAATATCTACCCAAGCATTGCCTTTTTATGCAGGAAACAAATTCTATTTATTCTTTATAAAAACCTACAGTGACGTACGCATGGTGGCGGCTCCTCCCTCATCCATCGGGAAATTCGGAGGAGAGACAGACAACTGGATGTGGCCAAGACACACCGGAGACTTCTCTATGTTCCGCATCTATGCAGATAAAAACGGCGAGTCTGCAGAATATAGCCCGGAAAATGTACCATTAAGAGTGAAAAAGTTTCTGACAATATCGTTAAAAGGATTACAAGAAGGCGACTATGCCATGATTATGGGATTTCCGGGAAGCACCAGCCGTTTTCTGACAGAAAGCGAGGTAAAACTGCGCATGGAAGGTATAAACACCCCACGTATTCTTGTACGCGAGGCGAGACAAGCCATTCTGAAACAGGAAATGGCTGCAAGCGACAAGGTAAGAATCCAATATGCCAGCAAGTTTGCCGCGTCAAGCAATTATTGGAAAAACTCTATCGGAATGAATAAAGCCATCAAGGACAACAAAGTGCTTGAAGGTAAAGCCTCGCAAGAAGCAGCGTTTCTGCAATTTGCAAAAGACAAAAACAACCGCGAATACGCCGAAGTTATCAACGGCATTGATGCTTATGTGTCCAGAGTTACCCCGTTACGCATGCAAGCAACATATTTCACTGAAGTCTTCCGGAGCGGAATAGAATATGGCGCACCGTTTCAAATATTCGAGAATCTGAAAACAGCGCTGCAGAAAAACAAGAAAAAAGACATAGAAAAAGCAATTGAGACACTGAAAGAGCAGTTCGCAAACGTACACAACAAAGATTACGATCACAATGTCGACCGCAAAGTTGCCAAAGTTCTTCTCCCGCTATATGCAAAAAAAGTTCCGGACGAAGCTCTACCCGTTTTTTATCAGACAATAAAAGAACGTTTTGACGGAAACTACAACAAATATGTAGATGCTCTCTACGATGAAACGATTTTCGGCAATGAAGACAACTTCAACGCCTTCATCAATAACCCGACAGTTGAGGCTATAGACAATGATTTAGCCATACAATATTCCGCAGCAAAATATGCAATACACACACAACTTCTTGACAAAATATCTGAAGCAAGCAAGGATATTGAGCTGCTACACAAGATATACGTACGCGGACTTTGCGAAATGTATGCTCCCACACCAAAGGCTCCGGATGCAAACTTCACCATCCGTCTTACATACGGCAATGTAAAATCGTATGACCCTAAAGATGGTATACACTACAAATACTATACAACGTTGAAAGGAGTAATGGAAAAAGAAAATCCCGATAATCCGGAATTTGTTGTACCGGCGAAATTAAAAGAGCTATACAACAAAAAAGACTACGGACGATATGCCCTGCCGAACGGAGAAATGCCTACATGTTTCCTTACGACAAACGATATTACCGGAGGTAATTCCGGCTCTCCGGTGTTAAACGAAAACGGGGAACTAATCGGAGCTGCCTTCGACGGAAACTGGGAATCTCTCAGCGGAGATATCAATTTCGACAATAATCTGCAACGATGCATTGCCGTCGACATCAGATACATTCTATTTATTGTTGAGAAATTAGGCGGATGCCAGAACCTGATCAACGAAATGAATATTGTAGAATAAACCCTATAAGTAGGGAAATGCCGTCGGCATTATACATAAAAGTTCAGGGCGTTTCAATTGAAACGCCCTGAACTTTTATAAAAAACACCTGCTTATTTTCTTTCTTTTTTCTCTTCCTGCGGAATACGGAATGCTGTATAAAGTTCCAAAACAGCAGCAATAGTCAGAAAAACAATCCACTCGTTCCGCTTCCAGAGAAGCATTGCCGCTCCTGAAACAATCAGCAAAGCAGCTCCTGCAATCTGCTGATTCCGCAAACGGCGCATCACAAAATCCCGGCCTTTATAGCCGCAAGCCACTTGCACATAAGCAAACATTACCGCACCGGCCAAATAAACATAAGGAGCCCACGGCAACCGTGTTATCTGAATTACTGCACCTATCAGCACTAACACCGCTCCAACCGCAGAAACTACCGGATACCATTTATTCATTTTCTTCCAATTCTTCTTCAAAAACATAAACATCTTCATCCGGCTTTTTCATCAAATATTTCTCTCGCGCTACTTTTTCCAATTCCTCCGGATTTGAACTTATTTCTTTCAACAAACGGCTGTCCTCCTCATATTGCCTGCGGTAATATTCAATCTCTTCCTTGAGTTTCTGTATCTCCCGCCAATGAGAATAACGCTTCATGAGGTTATTATTTTCATCCAATACCCCAATTATCAACAAAAAAGCGGCAATTGTCACAAGATATTTATGCCGACAAATAACATGCCATGCTTGTAATATCTTCCTCATATGAAAAAACTTGATTATATATGTGGACAAAGATAGAAATATTTCACGGCATGTCATGAAGAAAAAGATATTTTATATACATTTGCAGAAAGAGAAATATATCAATGCACATCCGCTCATGGAGAATTACATCGTATCAGCCCGTAAATACCGCCCCGCGACATTCGATACCGTAGTAGGACAAAAAGCCTTAACAACAACATTAAAAAATGCCATCGCTAACGGGAAATTGGCCCACGCTTATTTGTTTTGCGGACCAAGAGGCGTAGGAAAGACAACATGTGCCCGCATTTTTGCCAAGACCATTAACTGCCTTCACCTCACAACCGAAGGTGAAGCATGTAACGAATGCGAGTCTTGTCTGGCATTCAACGAGCAACGGTCTTACAACATTCATGAGCTGGATGCCGCATCAAACAACTCGGTTGAAGACATCCGTTCGCTGATAGAACAAGTAAGAATTCCCCCGCAAATAGGAAAATACAAAGTATATATTATCGATGAAGTCCACATGCTATCGCAAGCGGCTTTCAATGCATTCCTGAAAACATTGGAGGAACCGCCTCATCATGCAATCTTCATCCTGGCAACAACCGAGAAACATAAAATCCTTCCAACCATACTCAGTCGCTGCCAAATCTACGATTTCAATAGAATCGGCGTAAACGATATCGTTGAACATCTTGCTAAAGTAGCACAAAAAGAGCATATCGAAGCTGAACAGGAAGCCTTGAACATCATTGCACAAAAAGCAGATGGTGGCATGCGCGACGCACTATCCATATTCGACCAAGTAACCAGTTTTACAAACGGACACATCACATACCAAAGTGTGATAGAAAACCTGAATGTTCTCGATTATGAATATTACTTCAAACTAACCGATTCTTTCCTGGAAGGAAAAGTACAAGAGTGTCTATTGACGTTCAACGATATATTAAAAAAAGGATTCGACGGGAATCATTTTATTACAGGTTTAACCTCACACTTCCGCGACCTTTTGGTAAGCCGTGATGAATCTACATTACAACTGCTGGAAGTCGGAACTGCCATACGCGAACGTTACCGGGCACAAGCGCAAAAATGCCCACCCAGATTCCTATATAAGGCAATGAAGTTATGCAACGACTGTGATCTGAACTACCGGCAAAGTAAGAACAAACGCCTGCTTGTGGAACTAACACTAATACAAGTTGCCCAACTTAATGAAGAATCAGAATCGCCCGGCAATGGGCGTAGCCCTGAGCAAACAATACATCCCTTATTCAACAAAAATAATGCGGTAGAAAAAAGCACCGCTGCCCCAATACCGCAAACACCGCCTGTTCATCCCGAAGTCATGCCAATCCACAATGAACAGGCACAGCCTCTTTTCATACAAAAAAAACAGGAAAAGAAAATTCCTCTCATGAAAAAAGAGAGTCTCGGACTGTCCATTCGAACGGGAAACACACATTCCACCGAACCAAAGGAAACTAAAACAGAAGAGATAAATCCCGCTTCCCAACCGGATGAAAACTATGAGGATTATATTTTCAATGAAAAAGACCTGAACTATTACTGGCGGGAATTCGCAACTTTACTGCCGAAAGAAGAAGCTGCAAACGCAGGACGCATGATGAATATGCAACCGCATTTACTAAAAGATGGAAAAACTTTCGAAATAACGGTAGACAATAGCATGGTAAAGAAATATATGTCACAGTTAGCCCCCCGAATAGAAAATCATCTTCGCGAACGTCTTCATAACCGGAAAATACAAATGACTGTTCGGATCAGCCAGGCCGGAGAAAACATTCGCGCATACAGCCACTTAGAAAGATTTCAAATGATGAGCAAAAAAAATCCGTCTTTGCTGAAGCTAAAAGACGAATTAGGATTAGAACTGTCGTAACAAAACATGCCCTAAAAAAAGATTTTATCTTATATCAAGCCCGTGATTTTGCATCCGATAAGCAGCAATCTCCTCATACTTCGTACCGGAACGACCATAATTACAATACGGATAAATAGAGATTCCTCCACGAGGAGTAAAAAAGCCTGTAACTTCTATATATTTCGGTTCCATCAACTTAATCAGATCTTTCATGATGATATTGACACAATCTTCGTGAAAGTCACCATGATTACGGAAACTAAACAGATAAAGTTTTAAGCTTTTGCTCTCCACCATCTTCTTGTCAGGAATATAAGAAATACGAATTTCCGCAAAATCCGGCTGACCGGTTATCGGACACAGGCTTGTAAATTCCGGACAATTAAACCTCACCCAATAATCATTCTCAGGATGTTTGTTAATAAAAGTCTCAAGCACCTCCGGAGCATAGTCTTGCCTATATTCGGTTGTCCTGCCTAAAATTGTCAATTCTTCTTTTCTCTCCATAAACTGTTTCTATTTATTCTGTTCACTATATTTCTTCGTCAAATATTTTTCCAATCCGTCCCTGCGCAATTTACAAGCAGGACAATGTCCGCATCCATCGCCCTTTACTCCATTATAACACGTTACCGTTTCATAACGAACCAGATCCAACACCCCCAACTCATCGGCCAATGCCCAAGTTTGCGCCTTATCAAGCCACATAAGAGGGGTATGAATCACAAATTGTTCTTCCATTGCCAGGTTCAAAGTTACATTTAATGATTTTATAAAAGCATCACGACAGTCGGGATATCCGCTAAAATCTGTCTGCGAAACTCCTGTTATCAAGTGATTAATTCCATGCTCACGAGCAAAAACAGCGGCAATACTAAGGAAAAACAAATTACGTCCCGGCACAAATGTATTGGGAAATGTACCGGCAGGCTTGGCTTCATCCATACAAACAGATGAATCCGTCAAAGAATTTTTCCCCAATCGGCCGATAAAAGAAACATCCATCACCTGAAAATCAACCCCCGCCTTTTCTGCGATAGCACGTGCCGAATCAATTTCTATCTCATGTTTCTGACCATAAAAGAAACTTAATGCTGAAACTTTTTTAAAGCGTTCTTTCGCCCAAAACAAGCAAGTCGTAGAATCCTGTCCCCCGCTAAATACCACTAATGCCGCCTCTTTATCCATAATACAATGCATTAAATATCTTTTATCTTCAACAAGTTATAAGAAATATGCTCGTCATATACATCGCTATGATCGACCCGTTTAATATACTTCACCACCTGAACGGTTATCGGAAGTACGATTATTTCATACAAAGTCTTAAGAATAATTTGTACCAACATCATCTTTCCCAATTCTGTCAATGGAATCAATCCACCAAAGGCAAGCGGGAAAAACAACAAAGAATCCGCACTCTCTCCGGCTATTGTCGACAGTATTGCACGCAATGAGAAGTGTTTCCCTTGCGAAAAGAGTTTCATTCGGCTCATTACATAAGCGTTAATAAACGAACCAATAAGGAATGCACTTAAACTGGCTATCGCGATGCGAGGCGCAAGACCAAATACAAAATTAAAACTATCCTCACCGTCCCAAAAAGGAGCAGCTGGAAGATGCACTGCTATTTGTCCTAAAATTACAACAAGAAAATTCATAAGAAACCCCATCCATATTATGAGACGAGCCTTACGAAATCCCCATACCTCAGCAATACAATCGTTAATAATATAAGAAATCGGGAAAACAATCAGTCCGGCAGTTACGGAAATCTGACCCAACTGAACGACTTTGACTTCCAAAAGGTTTGCAGCAACAAGACAAACACAAAACACAATACCTAAAACCATAAAAGGTACTGTTACCAAATTTTCTTTTTTCATAGTTCCTGTTTTTTACGTGGTGTTCTAGAATACACGGCCGTTACTCACGGCATAGCATGTCAATTCTCTTTTTATTTTTTCTCGCGCAAAAGTAAGAACAATTTGTCAATTTACAAAGAATCCTTATATTTGTCTGAAAGATTCAGTCGCAGACATGACCAGAAATAACCTTCTAAGTGAAAATTTAAGCTATAACGGAATAAGTCCTACTCCCACCCATCTGCATTTATGCTCTTATAATGCAGAAAGCGTACAGCGGTATACAAGCGAAAACATCGAAAGCTTGTTACCGCATCTGGCTCAGAAATCCATGGATTGGATACAAATTCATGGCTTGCAAAAGGCAACAGTCATACAAGATATATGCAGACATTTCAATATAGATTTCCTCGTTGCACAAGACATCTTGAATGCCAATCATCAAACCAAGATAGAAGAACATGAGAAATATAACGTTATCATTCTGAAACTGCTGTCGTACGATGAGAAAAACGAACTTATTCCACAGCAACTCAGCATCATACAAGGAGAAAAATTCCTATTGACTTTTACAGAAAGGGAATCTGATTTTTTCAATGAAATAGAAACAGCCATACAAAACAATGTGCTGAAAATCCGTGACAGACAGTCTGATTTCCTTTTGAGCGTACTGCTAAACAGTGTAATGGCCTGCTGCATGTCAATCATCATTTCGATGGAAGACGATTTGGAAGACATTGAAGAACGCCTAATGTCTCCCGACACCGCAGAAATTCCCGGTATCGATGATATTCAAACGCACCGGAAAAACTATCGGCTGATAAAGAAAACTATTATCCCGCTTAAAGAAGAATTCAGCAAACTTCTCCACAATGAAAATATATTGCTTCACAAAGCAAACCGACCGTTCTTCAATGACGTGAACGACCATCTCCAGTTTATCATCCAAACATTAGACAGTTGTCGCGAAATGTTCCCGACTTTGGTAGAACTTTACGTATCGAACAACGACCTCCGCATGAACAATATTATGAAACAACTCACCGTTGTTTCTACCATCTTTATTCCTCTTACCTTTTTAGTGGGGATATGGGGAATGAACTTTCACAATATGCCTGAACTAAGTTGGGAATACGGTTATCTATATGCTTGGGGACTTATGTTAATAACCGCTGTGGCTGTTTACCTTTATATAAAGCGAAAAAAATGGTATTAAACGATGAAAATGAAAAAACAAGAGTTATATCAGAAAGTAACGAATTATTTTATGCAAGCGATTCCCGTCGCCGAGACTGAATTACATTACGACAATCCGTTTCATTTGCTCATTGCTGTCATACTAAGCGCGCAGTGTACCGACAAGAGAGTTAACCAGATTACACCTGCCTTATTTCGCGATTATCCTACACCGGAAGCATTGGCTGCCGCCAGTCCTGAAGTAATTTTCGAATATATCCGCAGTGTAAGTTATCCGAACAACAAGGCCAAGCACCTTGTAGGTATGGCAAAAATGCTGGTAAACGACTACAACAGTCTGGTACCCGATACTCTTGAACAATTAATAAAACTACCGGGTGTGGGACGGAAAACGGCGAATGTCATCTTAAGTGTTGTATTCAATGAAGCGGCAATGGCAGTAGATACTCACGTATTCCGCGTGAGTCACCGCATCGGACTCGTCCCCGATTCATGTAAAACGCCGTTTTCCACAGAAAAATATTTAATGAAATATTTCCCGAAAGAAGTCGTTCCAACGGCTCATCACTGGCTGATTCTACATGGAAGATATGTCTGCACTGCCCGGAATCCCCTCTGCGATACTTGCGGGCTTAACGGGATTTGTTCAGAATCACTAAGAAAAAAGACGAACAATAATCCATTATCACAGGCTATTCAACGGAAGAAAATAAAAAAATCATAAACAGATTTTCTGCATATCGTAAGCAAGATGCATCTGTTTCGGCAAAACCTTATCTACCTCAGCATGCAATCCCATCTGATGACATATATGAATAAAATATGTTTCCCTCGCATTGATGTGGGTCGCAGCTGCTATTGCTTCAGACAAAGACTGGTGTGTGAGATGGGGCTCTATACGCAACGCATTCATCACCAGACAATCCAAATCACGCAGAATTTCAAAAGAATCATCCGGCATCATCAGCATATCGGTAATCCAAGCCATACGTCCTATGCGATAACCAAGAATAGGCATCTTTCCATGCATCACCCGAAACGGCATAACCAATACTGACACGCCATTCTTATTCGTTACAGCAAAGGGAACATCCGGCTCCACATCATGAAGAGAGATACGTGGCACACCCGGATAAGGATGCTCTGAAAAGCAATAAGGTATGCGGGAACGTAAACGCTCGGCCGTATAACTTTCGGCATAAACCGGGACATCGGCAAAAGCACAAAAAGGACGAAGGTCATCCAATCCTCCCACATGATCATAATGCTCATGCGTAATCAGTACCCCGTCTATCGGACGAAAATCATTCAAGCGCAACATCTGTTGTCGGAAATCCGGTCCGCAATCTATAAGAATTCTCACACCATTCCACTCGACCAAACCGGAACAACGCAAACGTTTATCCCGAGCATCCGGACTTGTGCATACCGCACATGTACAACCGACCTGCGGTACCCCCACAGATGTGCCGCTACCTAATATTGTTATTTTCATAAAAATCTAAAAACAGACAGTCATGCTTTCACTCATCAAATATAGTTCACTTCCGGCACAAGCGTGATTCCAAACGTCTCGTGCACTGAAGCAATAATTGCATCGGCCAGACGAACCACCTCGTCTCCCGTAGCATTTCCTTCATTTACTATAATTAAAGCCTGCTTATCGCACACACTTACATGCCCCACACTGCGCCCTTTCCAGCCACAACGCTCTATAAGCCAGGCTGCAGGGACCTTTACTTTATTATCATCCACCGGATAATAGGGAATATCGGGACACATGTTCTGCAAATGTTTGAACTGTTCCTTATAAAGGTATGGATTCATAAAAAAGCTACCGGCATTGCCTTTTTCTTTCGGATCGGGCAATTTTTCTTTCCGAATACGGACAATAACCCGACGGATATTCTCCAGCGTAAGCGCACACGCCTCCCGTTCCAGTTCGGCACGAATATTACCATAATCTAAATGATAAACCGGAACTTTGCTTAAACGGTATGTAACATGCGTAACAATGTATTGGCCTTTCAATTCATTCTTAAAGATACTGTCACGATAAGCATACCTACATTTCTCATTCGTAAAACGGCGTAACTCTCCATTTGTCACATCCATTGCTTCAACCGCCACAATAAGATCTTTAACTTCAACTCCGTAAGCACCTATATTCTGTACAGCAGACGCTCCGACTTCACCCGGTATCAATGAAAGATTTTCCGCTCCATACCATTCGTTTGCAACAGCATACCGCACAAAATCATCCCATTTTTCTCCTGCTCCCACACGAATTTCAACAGAATCGTCCCCGTCCGACAGCAAATCATATCCTTTAATTCCTGAATGCAGTACGGTACCTTCATAATTTTTCGTGAACAGTAAATTACTGCCCCTACCAATATGCAACCATTTTCCCGGCAAGCATTTTTCCGACAAGAGCAAATGTCTCAATTCAGTTTCCGAATCGTACTCTATGAAACAAGCTGCCCGAACATCCATACCGAACGTATTATGCGGCAACAAAGAATAGTCATAATTCACTTTCATACACAGTCAATCCCCCAAATCTTCAAATCTGACCAAATGCCAGAGACCTTTCCTTCGTTCAAAATACAGCACACAGTTAAAGCCGTTTCCGAAACCTTTTATCTCCATAATCTTTGTCTTCGAATCAGAAAGCTCCATCTGTCCATAATGTACGTTCGTCAGTGTCCCCTGCATCAAAGGCGGACGGAAAGCAAACCACTGTCCTTCATCAACAGTCGTCTCCAATATTTGAAAATCATCTTCCGGATCTACCGTCACAAACGGCAATGGCTTATGCAGACGCTCCCGCTGAAAAACAGAGTCCTCTGAAAAGTGTTCATAAAAAGACAGAAAATCCTCTTCATTTCCCTGCGGACGTTCTATTTTTTCCAAATTGATAGCTTCTAAATGCCACATGTTTCCTTTGCGTTCAAAATAATAACGCTTGCATAGATTCTCTTTCAGATAAATCCAATCCACCTGTACACTATGACAAGCCGTATCCTTTTCCATTTCCATATCTTCGGCACGATCGAACAATAGTGTATATACGGGCACACTTAAAAACAGGGAATCGTGCTGCCATTCCTCGCGAGCAATTCGGGAAACCTCCTTATCTTTATAACAAGACAACGGGAAGATTATACGAGAACGTTGAAATCTTTTATCAGAAACAAAGTTATAAAAAAAATCAGCAAAGCTCTCATCGACCGAGACGGGTATCGTTTCTTCTTCAGAAAAGAAAGAATCGACTTCTTCTGCAACCGCAGACAAAGCTTTCAACGAATCAATCTCTTTGGTCATTGACTCGAAAGGTGTTGTCTTCTTACCCTCATTTGCGCACGAGAACAGCAACATACTCAAAAGAGTTCCTAACACAAGTTTATTCATTTCCACTCATCAAAATATGACACACAAAAGTACCTATTTTTTTCATTCCAATCACCCTGCTGCCGATAGTTTTCGTTTTTATCGATGAAAAACAAAATATTTCAGTTTAAATACTTACCTTTGTCGCTACGAAAAAAGCAAAAACAGAAAAAGATATGTTAGCAAAAATCGAACAATTACTTCAGGAAATAGAAGGGCTAAATGCGCAAAACACCGAAGAGTTGGAAAGTTTCCGCATCAAATATCTAAGTAAAAAAGGAATCATAAACGCTTTGATGGCCGATTTCCGCAATATTCCTGCCGAACAGAAGAAAGAGGTCGGAATGAAACTTAACGAACTTAAAAACCGCATGCAAGCGCGTTTTACAGAACTTAAGGAAAAACTTGACACACAAGACAACAGTGCTGTTGAGTTTGATCTCACACGCACTTCATACCCCATTGAGTTAGGCTCCCGCCATCCTCTAAATATCGTCCGCAATGAAATCATAGATATTTTCCACCGAATGGGATTTACCATCGCAGACGGGCCTGAGATAGAAGACGATTGGCATGTCTTTTCGTCCATGAACTTCCCGGAAGACCATCCGGCACGCGACATGCAAGATACATTCTTCATCGAAAGTCATCCGGATATCATACTTCGTACACACACATCATCCGTACAAAGTCGTGTAATGGAAACGTCTCAACCGCCGATTCGTGTCATCTGTCCGGGCAGAGTATACCGGAATGAAGCCATAAGCTACCGCGCACACTGCTTCTTTCATCAGATTGAAGGACTTTACGTAGACAAGAATGTTTCGTTTACTGACCTGAAACAAGTATTGCTTCAATTCGCAAAAGAGATGTTCGGAGCGCAAACAAAAATCCGTTTACGCCCGTCATATTTCCCGTTCACCGAACCAAGTGCAGAGATGGATATCAGTTGCGACATCTGTGGAGGCACAGGTTGTGCATTCTGCAAGTACACAGGATGGGTAGAAATTCTCGGGTGCGGAATGGTAGACCCGGCAGTTTTGGATGCAAACGGCATAGACAGTAAAATATACACCGGCTATGCTTTCGGTATGGGTGTAGAACGTATTACGAATTTAAAATATAAAGTAAAAGATCTACGCATGTTCTCTGAAAACGACATCCGCTTCCTTAAAGAATTTGAAGCAGCCAACTAACCGACATATATTATTTAAATTACGGTTACACACCAGGCAAAACAGACAGTTACCGCAGATCAAGTAAAGAGATCTGCGGTATTTTCTATGGGTATAATCCTTTCTTTTTTCTTTATAACAGGTATTTACAATGAAAAAAGCACGTCTCATCACTCCAAGTTACTGCTGCATTCTGTTAGCTAATTTCTTGTTATATTTCGGATTCTGGCTACTTACCCCGGTTCTTCCCTTTTATTTAACGGAAAACTTCCATACATCAAATACCACGATCGGTATCGTTCTTTCCATTTACACCGTATCCTCATTATGCATCCGCCCGTTCTCCGGATATTTATTAGACAGTTTCGCACGGAAGCCATTGTATCTGTTTGCCTATTTTATCTTCACAATGATCTTCGCAGGATATATGATTGCAGGAATATTAACAGTATTCATTCTTCTACGCATCGTGCATGGCATCTCTTTCGGTATGGTTACAGTAGGAGGAAACACGGTAGTTATTGACATTATGCCCTCCGAAAGACGAGGAGAAGGATTAGGATATTACGGACTGTCAAACAATCTTGCCATGTCAATAGGCCCTATGTTCGGTCTGTTTTTACACAGCGGAGGAGCATCTTACCTGACAATCTTCTCTTATGCTTTAAGTTCTTGTGTCTTGGGATTCTGCATTGCTTGTTTTGTTAAAACGCCGTATAAGCCTCCGGTCAAAAGAGAACCCATATCCCTCGACCGGTTTATCCTACTAAAAGGCCTCCCTGCCGGCTTCAGTTTATTATTGCTTTCTATTCCATACGGCATGACAACAAACTATGTAGCAATGTATGCCCAACAAATAGGAGTAGCGGTTGAAACCGGTTTCTTCTTCACATTTATGGCCGTAGGTATGGCTATCAGCCGACTTTTCAGCGGACGTCTTGTAGATAAAGGGAAAATAACACAAATAATTCTTGCCGGACTATACCTGGTATGTTTCTGTTATTTCTGTCTAACTGCCTGCGGATGGCTTATCAACTGGAATCATGATTTTACAGTTTTCTTATTCTTTCTTATCGCTTTACTGTTGGGAATCGGTTTCGGGACAATGTTTCCTGCCTATAATACTCTCTTTGTTAATCTTGCTCCAAACAATCAACGTGGCACGGCCACCAGCACTTACTTGACATCATGGGACGTTGGGATAGGACTCGGAATGCTAAGCGGAGGATATATTGCCGAAATATCATCATTTAAGATGGCTTATCTTTTCGGAGCTATGCTTACGGTTGTATCTTTATTCTACTTTACCTTAAAGGTCACTCCCCACTTCTTACGCAACAAACTCAGATAACGGATTGCTTTCTACATATAAGTGAATACAGAAGATACCGGAAGAATCCATCCCGACTTCCCTCACATCTGACAAAAAAGAACCGTGAAAATAAAGTAAAACATCAGGAGACTTCAGACTATACGTCGCCATCTTTTGAACAAGAAACACGGCTTATCTTAAAAAGATACATATAAAATCCGCCACTCAACAGTGGAACATATTTTCTTTTGCTCCAAATCCTTCTCAAAGGATTCCCTAAAGACGCCTGAAACACAAACAAAAAAGAGGAAATCCATCACTGAATATCCTCTTTTCTGCGGGGTGACTAGTGGGACTCGAACCCACGACATTCAGAACCACAATCTGACGCTCTAACCAACTGAACTATAATCACCATATAAATATTGCTTACTTTTCAAGAGGGTGACTAGTGGGACTCGAACCCACGACATTCAGAACCACAATCTGACGCTCTAACCGACTGAACTATAGTCACCATGTTTACAACTTCTGAAAAGCGCTTGCAAAGATATATATTTATTTTAATTCCACAAATGTTTCAGACGTTTTTCTGTCAAAAAAGAATTCCTCTATACCTTTTGTATAGGTCCGGAAAAAAACTCTTGACAAAGCCAGATAATCAAAAAACTTTCTTTTCTCTATATCGCGCATAGTATCCGAATTATACGTAGACGGATATATCTCAAAATTCTTCTTCCCGCTTAAAACAGGCCTTGATGTCCATACAAAAGCATAACTGCATTTATCCAAACGAGTGATTCCGGCTGTTTTACGTAACGAAATCTTCAACATCAACCCCCCGTCTGTATTCCTTCGACTCATGTTTGAAATAAAATTTCCAAGAGAATATGCCACAACGTGCCTGTCAGGGGTTGCCTCATCATCCCACACTTCTATCGGCTGAATAACGTGAGGATGCGAACCAATTACATGGTCTACACCCAAACCTATCATCCGTTTTGCCAGATCTCTCACGTACTTTTCCGGCAACATATTATATTCTATACCCCAATGCATACAGGCAATTATCACATCAGGCCGCATCAAACGTGCTTTCAGAATATCACGATAAATATGTTTCTCTTCAATAAAGTTAACAACATTAGGCGATGATACAGCAATACCGTTAGTCCCATAAGTATAATTCAACAGCACAATACGGAATCCTTTTTTCTCTATCAACAAAGGATAATGCGCCTGTCGCTCTTCATTTGTCCTGAACGTTCCTGTATGAATTATGCGTAACGAATCAAGGATATCAAGAGTCCGAACCAGTCCTTTCTTCCCCCGATCCAGACAATGATTGTTCGCGGTCAATAAAACATCAAATCCGGCATTCCGGGCAGACTCGGCAAATTCATCCGGCGCACTAAAAGCAGGATAACCGGAATAAGGTTTTCCACCCAAAGTAACCTCCAGATTTCCAATGGCTAAATCGGCCTTTCCAATCTCATTGGCAAGATGTTTAAAACAATCCGAATAATCATATTTCCCTCCGGCCCCTTTTGCTGCTGCTATTTGAGGCTGATGCTGCATCAGATCTCCAACGAACAACAACGATATGGAATCGGGCGTAAATGCAAAAACGGTTATTCCTGCCAACCAAAGACATGACAAGAACAACCGTTTCCACATCGTATATAAAGGAAAGAATCTCATTACTTATAAATAGATTTCTTGCCTGCCAACAACGTATTCTGCATTAATGAAACAATTGTCATGGGTCCTACTCCCCCCGGTACCGGTGTGATATAAGAACATTTCGGAGCCACTTCATCGAATTTCACATCGCCAGTCAGCTTAAATCCGGATTTCTTTGTTGCATCCGGCACTCGTGTTGTCCCCACATCAATGACAACAGCTCCTTCTTTTACCATATCTGCTTTCACAAAATTAGGTTGTCCAAGAGCTGCAATAATGATATCTGCAGTGCGACATTCCTCCACAAGATTCTTACTCCGACTATGACAAACCGTAACAGTTGCATCGCCCGGGTAAGCTTTTTGCATCATCAATGCCGCCATAGGTTTACCCACAATATTACTCCGCCCCAGCACGACACATTTCTTTCCCTGTGTCTCTATCTTATAACGGCGAAACAATTCCAAAATACCATTCGGAGTAGCCGAAATAAAACAAGGAAGCCCGATGGACATTCTTCCTACATTTACAGGGTGAAAACCGTCCACATCTTTCCGATAATCGATTGTTTCTATAACTTTCTGCTCGGATATATGCTCAGGCAACGGCAACTGTACGATAAAACCATCTATATCCGGATCCTGATTCAACTCACGGACTTTCGACAGTAACTCCTCTTCTGTCACATCCGCCTCGTAACGTATCAATGAAGAACGAAAGCCACATATTTCACAAGCCTTTACTTTCGATGCCACATAAGTTTCGCTTCCACCGTCATGTCCGACAAGAATCGCAGCCAAATGCGGACGTTTCCCTCCACCTTCCACCATACATTCAACCTCTGCAGCAATCTCTTTCTTAATTTGCTCTGCTACGGCTTTTCCATCAATCAATATCATATATCTGCTTCTTTAAAAAATAGTATTGAAACAAATATAAGTTTTTTGCAAAACATTTCATTCATGGAGAAATAGCTTTATACTAAATTAACAAGGGCATCGGGACATGTTCATAAAAATATAGCGTGCTTTTAAATAAAACGCCGTAATCTTTCAGCTAAGATCCGCCCGGAATTTTACCTACGTTTCTTCCACAATTGATAAGAATTAATCAGATTTTGCCACAATGCATAGCTGCCCGGCGCCACAGCTGATACCGGATTCAAATAAGTACAAGCCATCCAAATGGCCAATACAGAGTTTTTCTGTCCCAAAGCCTGCCCGGCACTGATACGGTCTTGATAAATGTGACCTATTCTCTTCCCCGCATAAAACTGGATGCAACAGACCAGTAAGGCCAACAAAGCAATCAATAATTCTTCGGCAAGCCCGGTATCGCCTTCCACCATCGATTTGGCAGTCTGCCCCATAACAATCGTCAAAGCCACAGCCCACAAATAAAAAGCCGCGTCTTTCAGCCCGGTCAAAAAACAATGCGCCGCAGGGAAAAAACGTTTCAGCAACAATGCTATAAAAAACGGAAAGAGCAACAATGGAAATACCTTGCCCAATATACGAAGAAACGACTCGCCGAAAGAAACAGAAGAAGGTTCAACCAAAGGGAAAAACAACGGCACCATAACAGCTGCCAATATATTGGACAACAATGTATAAACCGTCAGACTGGCTGCATTTCCCCCAAGTTTTCCGGTGACTACTGCAGCAGCTGTCGCCGTAGGACAAATAAAACATACCATCATACCTTCAAATGCGATACGCCACTCCATATTAAACGGAAACAACAACAGACATCCCACAACAATCAGACATGTAAGAATCTGAAACAACAAAAGCCACGCATGCCATCTCTCCGGCAACAAATCACGCCAATCAACCTTACAAAACACCAATAATAACTGCGCAAACACAAGAAAAGGAGGAAGTGTTCGTGCCAAACATCCTGCAACAGGTCTCATGGGGGACAAGAAGTCGAAAGAAGCCAAACAGAAATATCCGATAATACCTAGCAACATAGCCAGTGGAAGAGTCCAATCTTTTATAAATCTCAACATCCGATTTCACTTTTTTGCCGCACAAAAATACGAAAAAAGGGCTCTTTTTATTGTCTTTTTATCAGATTTTATGGAACATCTGTCCTCTATAGTTTAAATCTTTACAGCCAAAAGCAGACAGAGAAAAAAAATGCATTAACTTTGTTCCCGGAATGAATAAACATTTTGCCTACATAATATACTTAATATATGCTTGCCTGGTGAGTTCTCCACTGTTATGTCATGCAGACAACACCCCCAGAAAGCCGTTTACAGTAGTCATTGACGCCGGGCACGGAGGGAATGACCCGGGAGCAATCGGACGACGAGGACGTGAAAAAAACATCAACCTAAACGTCGCCCTTAAGGTCGGACGCCTTATCGAAAATCATTGTTCCGATACACACGTCGTATATACCCGGACAAAAGACATATTTGTTCCACTCCACCGTCGCGCAGAAATCGCCAACAACGCACAAGCAAATCTTTTCATATCCATCCACACGAATTCACTTGCTTCGAAGAATACATCCATACACGGAAGCGAAACCTATACTTTAGGACTACACAGAACGGAAGACAATTTAGAGGTAGCCAAGAAAGAGAACTCCGTAATCCTGATAGAAGATGATTATAAAGAAAAATATGCAGGATTTAATCCCAATTCCTCTGAAAGCTACATTATCTTTGAATTCCTGCAAGACAAAAACATGTCACAGAGTGTACATTTTGCCCGCCTTGTACAAAAGCAGTTAAAAAGTAATGCTCACCGAGCTGACAGAGGCGTACATCAGGCAGGGTTTCTTGTGCTAAGAGAAACATCTATGCCAAGTGTTTTAATCGAACTTGGCTATATAAATAACAGAAACGAAGAAAATTATATGCTATCGGAACGAGGCGCCTCCGAATTGGCAACCGGCATATACCAGGCCTTTTTAAGTTACAAGGAACAAAGCAACGTAACCCACTCCGAAAAAACAGGCAATCCGCCGGAAACACCCCGAACCGGAACACAAAAAAAACAACCCAACAACGCTCCGGTCTTTAAAATACAGATTCTGACATCCGGCAAAATTTTACCCAAAAACAGCAAAATATTAAAAGGTCTGACACCGGTAAGTTATTATAAAGAAAATGGTGTTTACAAATATACTTATGGAGAAAGTTCCGACTACAACCAGATACTGCGGCTCAAACGCAACACGGTTGATAAGAAATTCAAAGACGCTTTCATTATCGCCTTTAAAAATGGAACAAAAATGAACATCAACCAAGCAATAAAAGAATTCAAACAAAACAGATAAACAGTAACGAGTATGAAAGAATATATGAGTAAAGAAGTTAAAATAGGATTAGCAGGAATCATATCTCTCCTGATTCTGTTCTTTGGCATAAACTATCTTAAAGGAATAAGCATGCTAAAACCCGAAAGCTATTATTATATAGACTTCACAAACGTCAACGGACTAACGCAATCAAGCCCGGTTTTCACCAACGGGTTCAAGGTCGGAATTGTAAGAGACATCAAATACAATCATAACAATCCCGGACACATTATCGTAGGAGTAGAAATGGAACCTGACATAAAGATCCCAACCGGGAGTCAGGCCGAAGTCGTTATGGAGATGTTAGGTACAGTAAAAATGAATCTGAATTTCGACTACAACAGCCAAACATATTACGAGGAGGGAGACACTCTGTATGGTATCGCAAACGAAGGACTCATGGGTGCTGCAGAAAAAAACATCGTGCCTCAAATAGAAAAAATGCTACCTAAATTAGATTCCATCTTAGGATCTCTCAATAAAATTCTCAATAGCCCGGCTTTAAACAATACGCTGAAAAATACAGAAGAACTTACAGCCTCTCTAAATGCAACCGGCAAACAGTTAAACAACCTGATGAGTAACGATATCCCTAAACTGACAAACAATGTAACAACCATCAGCGAGAATTTAAAAGACATCAGTGCTAATCTAAAAGACGTAGATTATGCCGCAACAATCAAAAAAGCCGACTCGACCATACACAATGTTCTTCTTTTAACAGACAAGCTCAATAGGAAAGACAACACATTGGGATTATTGCTAAATGACTCATCTCTATACAACAACCTCAATGCAACATCGGCAAATGCCGCCAGTCTGCTATTTGATTTGAAAGCACACCCCAAACGATATGTTCACTTCTCTCTTTTCGGGAAAAAAGACAAATAAAATATTCCTCTAAATAGAATTTATCTAAATAACCGATTGCCCGTTTATTCTTTCGAAATCTTCCATAAAAGACTAATAATAAAAACAATAAGCAGGTAATCGATTATTTATTTAGTCCTCGAGAAATCCAGGATAAAACATTATACCACAAGCCCTTGAACATAAGCAACAGGACGTTTTCTTACCGTAAAATTCCATTTCAAACAAAAGATTGAAGCACAAGACATTACAAACACATTTCAAAAAAGCAAGAAAATATCCGTTTGTTTTTTCAGAAATTCATCACGACATTTGCTGTATAGAAAGTTTGCTTTAATAATAACATTAATATGACCAATAGTAATCAGGTCGTTGCATTATGGAATCATTGTCTGAGTTTCATTAAAGATAATGTGAATGCAACAGCCTTTAAGACATGGTTTGAGCCTATCGTACCATTAAAATACGAGAATAAGGCATTAACCATCGGGGTTCCCAGCCCCTTTTTCTACGAATTTTTAGAAGAAAAATACGTAGACTTGTTACGTGCCGCCATTTATAAAGAAGCTGGAGAAGGCACGGAATTAATGTATTCTATACTAACGGATAAGACCAATCATCTAACAATGAATGTCGAAGGGACAAAACGTTCATCCGTTTTGCCTCCCCAAACCAATATTCATAATGGGAACAAAAGTCCTAATCTCTTGCAAGCACCTGCTGTACAAGACTTAGATTCTCACCTAAATCCCAATTACAATTTCGAAAGTTTTATCAAAGGGAACAGTAACGAGTTCTCGAGGACTGTTGCAGAAACCGTTGCTAAAAATCCAGCCCGAACCTTTAATCCGCTATTTTTATTCGGACAATCGGGTGTAGGAAAAACGCATCTCATCAATGCTATTGGGACACGTATTAAAGAATTATATCCGGAAAAGCGCGTACTTTACGTTTCTGCCCATTTGTTCCAAGTGCAATATACCGACTCCGTACGCACCAATCATTTTAATGACTTTATCAATTTCTATCAAACGATCGATGTGTTAATCATAGATGATATCCAAGAATTTGCCGGAGTCACAAAAACTCAAAACACATTCTTCCATATCTTTAATCACCTACATCAGAACGGGAAACAACTGATCCTGACATCCGATCGCGCCCCCGTCATGTTACAGGGGATGGAAGAACGTTTGCTTACACGCTTTAAATGGGGATTGGTTGCAGAATTAGAGAAGCCCGATTTAGAACTTCGCGAAAACATTCTGCGGAACAAAATCCACCGAGACGGACTGACAATCCCAGAATCTGTCATTCGCTATATTGCAGAAAATGTAAATGAAAGCGTACGTGAACTGGAAGGTATCGTTAATTCCCTCTTAGCTCAGTCGATTTTATTTAAAAGAGAAATCGATTTAGAATTGGCTCAACACATTCTTCGCAAAGCAACACGCTATACAGAGAACAAACCTCTCTCCGTAGAAGATATTATAAATAAGGTTTGCGAACATTATAGAATAGACAGTTCTGCGATTCATGCCAAAACGCGTAAGCGTGAAATTGTGCAGGTACGACAAATTGCAATGTATTTAGCAAAGAAACATACCGACACATCCTTCTCGAAAATCGGGAAACTCATCGGTAATAAAGACCATGCAACCGTCTTACACGCCTGCAAGATTGTAAAAGACCAAGTAGAGGTAGACAAGGCATTCAAAGCAGAAATCGATGAAATCGAAGTAGCTTTAAAAAGCAGATAATTCGTAATTATAAAAAAATCCGGCGGAAGATTTGTTCATATCCATATACAGATGAACGAATTTTCCGCCGGATTTTTTATTTATACTTCAATCTTTCTCAAAGCCTTGTTTCCTTAAAGTGGCATGCAATGTCTCAGACATGTTCTCATTATCCGATTTCTTATATCGAATATCTGTAAAAATCTGAGCCAATGTCTCTGTATGGTTTATTTCCACAAAATGTTTATTCTCCGGCAATGACTCTTTATATGCATAAATAGAATCAATCGCCTCACGGGTATAATCGTGATATATTTCCTCATGAACAATGCCGCTTAATGGCAAACGATCCGGCTGTTCCGGCTGCTCATCCGGATAACCGACAGTTATCGTTGCTATCGGCATAACTAATTTAGGCAAGTGAAGAATCTCTATAATCTGATCCGGATTATAAACGGTTGTTCCCAGATAGCAAATTCCCAGCCCCTTTTCCTCTGCCAAAGTGCAAAAATTCTGAGTGACCAGCAAAGCGTCCGTCGCCGCATTCAAGAAAGATATCGGATTATCATAGCCGGGTTCCGCCTTTCGATAAAGACACCATTTGCTAAAGCGATTAAAATCCGCACAAAAAGTAAGCACAACAGGAGCCGAAATAACCATAGGCTGGTGGAAATGAGCGGGAGAAAGTTTTTTCTTCATCGCGATATCCCGTGTGACAACCACGCTATACAACTGCATATTTCCCATTGTTGACGCACGAAATGCGTCCTCCAACAATTCATTCAACAAATCGTTCGGTATATCCTGTGATGTATATTTACGAATTGTACGTCGATTTTTTATTGAATCCATAGGCACATTTATTTAAAACAACGAGAACAAAGATAAAACTTATTACCATCTTTTCAAAAAAAGATGCCCGAAAAACACATCCACAGCCACATTCCATTTATAGGCCATCCGAAATATCCTTGAAGAATCTTTATACAAAACAGTTCAATTTATTCATCGAAATAACATTTCTGTTTCATGTTTTGGAAAACTTTTCCATTCATACAAATATACATACCAGCTAATTATCAACAAGATAAGCAAGAAAACCGGAAAACTATCCGGAAGTGTTCATAACTTTTTATTCTTTTATTTTGTCAGATAAAAAAACATTTTTAGCTTTGCAATACCTGTTATTAACAAAGCAAACTTTCTTTTTATACAACAAAGATTTATCCTATTAAAAAAACTCTTTAATCTATCAAGAAGTGGAAAAGAAAACTTACAGCTACGACGAAGCATACAATGCCTCATTAGAATATTTCAAAGGAGACGAACTTGCTGCGCGTGTATGGGTAAACAAATACGCAGTGAAAGATTCTTTTGGGAATATCTATGAAAAATCACCGGCAGATATGCATTGGCGAATTGCCAACGAAATCGCACGAATAGAGAGTCATTACCCCAACCCTTTAAGCTCTCAGGAACTATTCGACCTGCTTGACCATTTCAAGTACATCGTTCCTCAAGGAAGCCCCATGACAGGAATAGGGAACGATTACCAAATCGCCTCTTTATCCAACTGCTTTGTCATAGGATTAGACGGCTCTGCCGATTCATACGGAGCCATCATCCGTATCGACGAAGAACAGGTACAATTAATGAAACGTCGCGGAGGTGTAGGTCACGACCTCTCACACATCCGTCCCAAAGGCTCACCGGTCAAAAATTCTGCCCTGACATCCACCGGACTTGTTCCTTTTATGGAACGCTATTCAAACTCAACACGCGAGGTTGCACAGGACGGACGCAGAGGAGCTTTAATGCTTAGTGTTTCCATAAAGCACCCGGATTCCGAAGCTTTCATCGATGCAAAAATGACAGAAGGCAAAGTTACCGGAGCAAACGTATCTGTAAAACTTGATGACGAATTTATGCGTGCTGCAACAGAGAACCGCATGTATACGCAACAATACCCCATCGATTCAGATACCCCTCAGGTAAAAAAAGAAATAAATGCATCAGAGCTATGGAAAAAAATCGTACATAATGCCTGGAAATCTGCAGAGCCCGGCGTACTCTTTTGGGATACCATTATCAAAGAATCCATACCCGATTGCTATGCCAATCTCGGCTTCCGTACGGTATCAACGAATCCTTGCGGCGAAATTCCACTCTGCCCCTATGATTCATGCCGTCTGTTAGCCATCAATTTATATTCATATGTAGTAAATCCCTTTACCCCGAATGCCTATTTTGATTTCGAACTTTTCAAAAAGCACGTGGCTTTAGCCCAACGGATTATGGATGACATTATCGACCTTGAGCTTGAAAAGATTGAGAAAATCATGGAAAAAATCGAATCCGATCCTGAAAGCGAAGAAGTGAAAGGAACCGAACGTCACCTATGGGAAAAAATATATCGCAAATCAAGCATGGGGCGCCGTACCGGGGTAGGTATAACAGCTGAAGGCGACATGCTGGCAGCTATGGGGCTACGCTATGGCACAGAAGAGGCAACTTCATTCTCCGAACAAGTTCACAAGACAATCGCTTTGGAAGCATACCGTTCGTCTGTCACAATGGCTAAAGAGCGCGGAGCATTTGAAATATACGATTCCGAACGAGAAAAGAACAACCTGTTTGTCAATCGGTTGAAAGAAGCAGACGCCACACTTTACGAAGAAATGGTTAAATACGGGCGAAGAAATATAGCATGTCTTACCATTGCTCCCACAGGAACCACCAGTCTGATGACTCAAACGACCTCCGGTATCGAACCGGTATTCATGCCCGTCTATAAACGCCGCCGCAAAGTCAATCCCAATGATGAAAACGTTCATATCGACTTTATAGATGAAACGGGAGATGCATTTGAAGAATACACAGTATTCCATCATAAATTTCTCGTATGGATGCAAGCTAACGGCTACGATGCAAAAAAGAATTATACACAAGAGGAAATTGATGATTTGGTCGCCAAATCACCTTATTATAAAGCGACGTCGAATGATGTGGACTGGCTCATGAAAGTAAAAATGCAAGGACGCATTCAAAAATGGGTAGATCATTCAATCAGTGTAACCATTAATTTACCGAACAACGTAGATGAAGATCTGGTAAACCGCCTCTACGTAGAAGCATGGCGTTCGGGATGTAAAGGCTGCACTGTATACAGAGACGGTTCTCGTTCCGGCGTTTTAATTTCGATAAAGAAAAAAGACAATAAAGAAGAAGAGGAAGAATGTCACTGTAAACCACCACAGGTAGTAGAAGTCCGCCCACGTGTCCTCGAAGCAGATGTTGTGCGTTTTCAGAACAACAAAGACAAATGGGTGGCATTTGTCGGACTACTTGACGGCCGTCCTTATGAAATATTTACCGGTCTACAAGACGATGAAGAGGGAATTTTACTTCCAAAATCTGTTACTACCGGAAGAATCATCAAAAACTATGATGAAAATGGAGTAAAACGTTATGACTTCCAGTTCGAGAATAAACGCGGTTACAAGATGACAGTAGAAGGACTGTCTGAAAGATTCAATAAAGAATACTGGAACTATGCGAAACTCATTTCCGGCGTGCTCCGTTGGAGAATGCCTATCGAGCAGGTAATAAAACTGGTCGACTCTCTTCAACTTGACAGCGAAAACATCAATACGTGGAAAAATGGCGTCGTTCGCGCTTTGAAAAAATACGTACAAGACGGAACAGAAGCCAGAGGAGTAAAATGCCCGAACTGCGGAAATGAGACGCTGGTCTACCAGGAAGGTTGCCTTATTTGTAAAACCTGCGGCTCTTCACGCTGCGGATAATCGGTAAAATGCAGCCAGAAGATATGTATATCCATTTCAACGGCTTGAAACTGTATGCCTATCATGGCGTGCTTCCGCAAGAAAGACGTGTAGGCGCAATGTATACACTCAACCTGCGGTTGGCATTAAACTTCACGGAAACTGCCTTGACAGACCAAGTAGCACATACCGTAAACTACGCAGATGTATTCAACTGCATAAAAAAAGAAATGGATATCCCGGCCGGACTGTTAGAGCATGTAGCTTATCGCATCGCTCAACGGCTACTGGAAGAGTTTTCAAAACTCACTGAAGTTTATATCGAGCTCTACAAACAAAATCCTCCAATGGGCGCCGATTGTTCACAAATCGGGATCTCCCTTTGTCTGAAAAGATAAAAGAAAACCTCAAAAAATGTCCCGGCATGCCTGATAACATGCCGGGACATTTTTATTCATATCGCTAATGTTTTATAAATACATGAACTTAAATCACCGGTCAGAAATAGGAGTATAAGCCACTTCGTCGATAACATTCTTATAAGCCGGACGGATGATTCTCCTTCCTTCAAAATTCAATTCCTCTATACGGTGAGCCGTCCATCCCACAATACGCGCCATTGCGAACAGAGGAGTATAGATTTCCACAGGCAAACCCATCAATTCATAAATGAATCCGGAATAGAAATCCACATTGGAACATACCTTTTTCTTGGAACCTTTTACCTTTTTGAAACATTCTATAGCCCGACGTTCCAACAGTTCAAGAAAGGCAAATTCTTTCTCATACCCTTTTTCTGCCACCAACTCGCCGGCAAGTTCTTTCAACAGCACGGCCCGAGGGTCGGAAATCGTATAAACCGCATGCCCTATACCATAAATCAAACCACTCCCGTCGTAGGCTTCCTTATTCAACATACGAATAAGATATGTATCTATCTCGTCAACGTTTGTCCAATCGGAAATCACCTCTTTCAAGTGATGAAACATTTTCACAACCTGAATATTGGCACCTCCGTGCAAAGGTCCCTTCAAAGATCCGATTCCCGCCGCAATACTGGAATAAGTATCCGTACGAGTGGAGCTGGTGACTCTCACGGTAAATGTCGAATTATTTCCTCCGCCATGCTCTGCCTGAAGCACAAGAAGCAAATCAAGCATCCGCGCCTCCAGCGGTGTATACTCTTTTTTCATCATATACAGAAAATTTTCCGCCAAAGAAAGATTCTCGTGAGGATGACGGATATGCAAGGAACGTCCGTGCGTGCTGTGACGGTAAATGTTATAAGCGTAAGCTATAATGGTTGGAAACTTAGAAATCAACTCGATAGACTGCCGCATTAAATTATCACGTGAGATATCATCCGGATTAGGATCGAACGTGTACATTTCCAAAACACTCCGAGCCAAAATGTTCATGATATTCTGCCCTTCCAAATCAATGATATTCATTGTCGTTTTCTTATCCAGCGGCATATTATCATTAATAAGCTCCTTAAAGGCAGACAACTGTTCGCTATCGGGAAGCTCTCCCGACAATAGTAAATAAGCAACTTCCTCGAATCCAAAACGTTTCTCCCGCAACAACGCATGAACAATATCGTCCAGGTCATATCCGCGATAGTATAATTTTCCGGGAATCGCCTTCAGGCCGTCAGCCGTACGCTCGTATCCGACCACATTACCAATCTTGGTCAATCCCACCAACACTCCCGTTCCATCCTCGTTACGTAAGCCACGCTTTACATTAAATTTCGAGAACAACTCATTATCAATCCGACAAGCTTGCTTTGCACATTCGGAAAGTTTATATACGATATATTCCTTTTTCATAAGCACAATTCTGTTGAGTTCTATACCTCATTATAACAATTCGATAATACGCATCCCGAATTCTGCTGTACCAAGCGAGACACCATCCGGCATAAAACGTGCCAGGTCATTTGTAGCTTCCCCCTTCTCAAATGCTTTTTCCAAAGCATTTGTTATCAATACAGCAGCCTCATTCCATCCCATATACTCAAGCATCATAACCGAAGACAGGAGCAATGAACATGGATTCACAATGTTTTTCCCGGCAATATTAGGAGCCGTACCATGAGTAGCCTCGAAAATCGCATGCTTAGTCACATAATTTATATTAGCTCCCGGAGCTATTCCAATTCCTCCAACCATAGCAGCCAATTGGTCTGAAATATAATCTCCGTTCAGATTCAGCGTTGCAATCACCGAATAATCTTCCGGCATCAACAAAGTGTTCTGCAAAAAAGCATCAGCAATACAGTCTTTTACTATCAGTTTCCCGGCGTTTACCGCCTCGGCAATCGCAGCCTTTGCCGATTCTTCACCCAAATCACGCTTCAGTTTTTCATACTGGTTCATCGTAAACGTACTCTCGGCAAATTCTGTCTCAGCCACTTCATATCCCCAGCGCTTGAATCCTCCTTCCGTAAACTTCATGATATTCCCTTTATGCACCAATGTTACTGAAGGCAATTTATGCTGTAAAGCATAAGAAATCGCGGCACGAACCAGACGTTTTGTGCCCTCTACCGAAACCGGTTTTACCCCGAAAGCTGAAGTCTCAGGGAAACGGACTTTCGTTACTCCCATCTCATGCTGTAAAAAACTCAAGAATTTTTTAGCTTCCGGACTACCTTGTGGCCACTCTATCCCGGCATAAATATCTTCAGTATTTTCACGGAAAATACACATATCTACGTTTTGTGGCTCCTTCAAAGGAGATACAATTCCTCGGAACCAACGCACCGGACGCTGACATACATATAAATCCAATGTCTGGCGCAACGCTACATTTAATGACGTTATACCTTCTCCTACCGGCGTTGTAAGAGGCCCTTTTATCCCAACTAAAAAGTCGCGGAAAGCTGTCAAAGTCGATTCGGGGAGCCATTCTCCGGTTTGTTTAAATGCCTTTCCCCCTGCCAGAACCTCCATCCATTCTATGAAGCGCTTTCCACCGTAAGCAATCTTTACAGCTTCATTTACGATACGCTGGCAAACCGGCGTAATCTCTGCTCCTACTCCATCTCCTTCTATAAAAGGAATAGTCACGCAATCAGGAACAACCAAGTTCCCTTTCTCTGTATAAATTTTACTCATATCCTTCTTTTTTACCGTTTAACAAATGTATTCAATGCTGAGCCTGCCTTAAACCATTCTATTTGCATCTTATTATATGTGTGGGCAACATCGAAGAAATCCTCCGATCCGTCTTCATGAAGAAGAGAAACATGTAATGGTTTACCCGGTTCAAATTCACTCAAACCTGTAACAGAAATCCTATCATGCTCCTGTATCTTATCATAATCTGCTTTGTCAATAAAAGTCAAAGCCAACATTCCTTGTTTTTTCAGATTCGTTTCATGTATACGGGCAAAGCTTTTGGCCAAAATCACTTTTACGTTCAAATAACGAGGTTCCATCGCAGCATGTTCGCGACTTGAACCTTCGCCATAATTATCTTCTGCTACAACAATTGATGAAATGCCACAGGCTTTATACTGCTTAGCCACAGTTGAAACAGCATCATATCCTTTTGTCAGGCAATTCCATACGCTGTTCGTCTTTCCGTTAAACCGATTGACTGCCCCCATCAACAAATTATCCGATATATTTTCCAGATGTCCTCTAAAACGAAGCCATGCACCTGCCATCGAAATATGGTCGGTAGTACATTTACCTTGCACTTTTATCAATAACGGCATATCAAGAAAATCACAACCATTCCACGCCGGGAACGGATGCAATTTCTGCAAGCGCGTTGAGGCAGGATCAATATCAATCTTAACACTACTTCCATCGGCTGCCGGAGCCACATAACCGTTATTATCTACCGTAAAGCCATTCACCGGTAAAGTATCGCCATGTGGAGCATCCAGATACACCATTTCCCCATCAGAATTAACCAACGCATCTTTCAACGGATTAAAACAAAGATCTCCGGAAACGGCCAATGCCATAGCCAGTTCCGGCGAAGCGACAAAAGCATACGTATTCGGATTTCCATCGGCACGCTTTGCAAAATTCCGATTAAAAGAAGTGACTATGGAATTAGGCCTGCCGGGTTCATCCATCTCTCGCCTCCACTGGCCAATACACGGCCCGCAAGCATTAACCATAACAACCGCACCGACCGATTCAAAATCGGCTATAATTCCATCGCGTTTTGCCGTACAATACACTTGTTCCGAGCCGGGATTTATCAACAGCGGAGCAGACATTTTCAATTTTTTATCGCGCACCTGCCGTGCAAGCGATGCAGCCCTGCTCAAATCCTGATATGACGAATTGGTACATGAACCGATTAATCCGACCTCCATCTTGCTGGGATATCCATTCGCTTTTACCTTTTCTGCAAATTCAGAAATAGGACAGGCTGCATCGGGAGTGAAAGGACCATTAATATAAGGTTCCAACGCAGACAAATCTATCTCAATCACACGGTCATAATAGGCGTCCGGATTTTCCCAAACTTCCGGGTCTGCTTGCAAATGCTTCCGGTTTTGCCCAGCCATAAAAGCGATATCACCTCGCCCTGTAAACTGAAGATAGCGTTCCATTTCTTCATCATAGGGAAATACAGATGTCGTTGCACCTACTTCAGCACCCATATTACAAATAGTCGCTTTCCCGGTTGCCGAGAGAGAAAGAGTTCCTTCACCAAAATACTCTATAATCGCATTTGTTCCTCCTTTCACCGTGAGCAATCCTGCCAGTTTCAATATGACATCTTTCGGAGCCGCCCATCCGCTCAATTTCCCGGAGAGTTTCACTCCGATTAATTTCGGCATCTTCAATTCCCAGTCCATTCCGGTCATTACATCAACGGCATCTGCACCTCCAACACCGACAGCTATCATTCCCAAACCGCCTGCATTCGGAGTATGAGAATCTGTACCGACCATCATACCTCCCGGGAAAGCATAATTTTCCAACACAACCTGATGAATAATACCGGCTCCCGGCTCCCAAAATCCGATACCATATTTCGAAGCAACACTTCTCAAAAAACCATAAACTTCTTTATTCGCCTCACAGGCAACCGGAAGATCTGAATTCCGCCCCTTGTAAGCTTGTATTAAATGATCACAATGTACCGTTGCCGGAACGACAGATTTTTCTTTTCCCGCATTCATAAATTGCAACAATGCCATTTGAGCTGTTGCATCCTGCATCGCCACCCTGTCCGGTCGGAAATTCACATAATCTTCACCACGAACATAATCTTTTACATGATTTTCCCCTCCGCACAAGTGGGCATACAAAATCTTTTCCGCCAAAGTCAGAGGTCTTCCTACGTTTTTTTTGATTCGATCTACATTTGCTGAATACGATGCATAAAACGATCTGATCATTTCTATATCATAAGCCATACTGTCTTTCTTTTAAAAATTCATCCGCAAATATATTAAATAAAGAACAAAAAACAATCACACACCCTAATATTTTCACCAAATTGACAATCGCAACCAATTTTACCCTGCATTTTTTCACACAATAGCCCACGACTATTAACATTATGAAAGCGCAAATCTGCAGTATTTCTTTTATTTCTTTTAAGTCTATTTCTCTTTCTTTTTACACTTCCCTTCTATATCTTTGAAAAAAATTCTTTAGATCTTTACTCCATGAGCACTATTTTATTTTGGATTGTACCCGCATCCTCTATTTTGGCGCTGCTGCTTGCGTGGTACTTTTACAGAGAAATGATGCGGGAAAAAGAAGGAACTCCCGCAATGATTGCGATTGCATCGCATGTACGCAAAGGCGCCATGTCGTATCTTAAGCAACAGTACAAAGTTGTAACAATGGTATTCATCTGCCTGGTTATTCTATTTGCCATCATGGCTTATGGCTTTAATATGCAAAACGAATGGGTACCAATAGCCTTTCTCACCGGAGGTTTCTTCTCCGGTCTTTCCGGATATTTAGGCATGAAAACGGCAACATATGCTTCGGCACGCACCGCCAATGCCGCACGAACATCCCTCAACAAAGGATTGAGAATCGCATTCCGGAGCGGAGCTGTTATGGGACTTGTCGTTGTTGGATTGGGACTGCTTGATATTTCTTTCTGGTATCTTCTCCTCGAATATTGCATACCGGAAGATGCCATGAACCCAACGGCGAAACTATGCTTAATAACAACAACCATGCTGACTTTCGGTATGGGAGCATCCACACAAGCACTTTTTGCCAGAGTAGGTGGCGGAATTTACACAAAAGCGGCCGATGTAGGTGCTGACCTCGTGGGAAAAGTTGAAGCCGGAATCCCGGAAGATGATCCAAGAAATCCGGCCACCATAGCCGACAATGTAGGAGACAATGTAGGAGACGTTGCAGGAATGGGCGCAGACCTTTATGAATCATATTGTGGTTCTATCCTGGCTACAGCTGCGTTAGGCGCGGCATCCTATATCAGTTCCGGTGATACGGTTATGCAATTTAAGGCCGTCATAGCCCCAATGCTGATTGCTGCCATCGGCATCATTCTATCTATTATAGGCATCTTTACGGTACGCACAAAAGAAAGCGCAGGTATGAAAGAACTTCTAAAAGCTCTCTCATTCGGCACAAACTTAAGTTCTATACTGATTATTGCGGCCACATTTTTCATTTTATGGCTACTCGGCATTGACAATTGGATAAACATTTCTCTTGCCGTCACTACAGGATTAATCGTAGGAGTCATCATCGGAAGATCAACCGAATACTACACCTCACAATCATATAAGCCCACGCAAAAACTGTCTGCCAGCGGAAAAACAGGACCGGCCACTGTCATCATCTCCGGTATAGGCTTAGGTATGATATCAACAACAATCCCGGTCATTGCCGTAGTCGCCGGCATCATACTATCTTATTGGCTGGCTTCCGGTTTTGACCTGAGCAATATCAGTATGGGACTTTACGGCATCGGAATAGCTGCCGTAGGCATGCTTTCCACTTTAGGCATAACCCTTGCCACAGACGCCTACGGACCTATCGCCGACAATGCCGGAGGGAATGCGGAGATGAGCGGATTAGGGGAAGAAGTAAGGAAACGCACCGATGCCCTTGACTCATTAGGTAACACTACAGCTGCTACAGGAAAAGGCTTTGCAATAGGTTCCGCTGCCTTGACCGGGTTAGCCTTATTGGCTTCGTATATAGAAGAAATCCGCATCGGACTGGAACGTTTGGGAGAAACCGCATTGCAATTGCCCAACGGGAATAGCATTCCCCTGCGAGAGGCCGGATTCACCGATTTCATGATGTATTATGATGTTACGCTAATGAACCCCAAAGTTCTCTCAGGAATGTTCATCGGAAGCATGATGGCTTTCCTTTTTTGCGGACTGACCATTAACGCAGTAGGACGCGCCGCTACCCGGATGGTAGAAGAAGTCCGCAGACAGTTCCGCGAAATAAAAGGAATCCTTGAAGGAAAAACAGAACCGGACTATGCCCGTTGTGTACAGATTTCAACCGCCGGAGCACAAAGAGAGATGGTCTTTCCGTCATTGTTGGCCATCATCGTTCCCATTATCACCGGATTAATATTCGGAGTACCCGGCATTATCGGGCTACTAACCGGAGGATTATCCGCCGGTTTTGTCCTTGCCATATTTATGGCCAACGCCGGAGGCGCGTGGGATAATGCCAAGAAATTTGTAGAAGAAGGAAATTTCGGAGGGAAAGGAAGTGAGACCCATAAAGCAACCGTTGTAGGAGACACTGTGGGAGATCCGTTCAAAGACACATCCGGACCCAGTTTAAACATCCTCATCAAGTTAATGAGCATGGTGGCTATTGTCATGGCGGGACTCACTGTCTCATGGAGTTTATTCTGACATTTTTCCAAAAGATAACTATTTTATTCATTAAAGGCTTCGATATTTGACTTCAAATACCGAAGCCTTTATTCTTATATATCACTACCGTTTAGTGAAAAGAACAAGTCGAAAAAACTGCCCGACCACACATCATCATCCGTTTTTATTCCACATACTTCCAGTACACAAATAAAATTCCCACACGTTTTTTAAAATAACCAGACCAAATACACGAATTAATAAGCCTAATTTAGAGATACTTTACAAAAATCTTCTTATTTTTGTAGCGAAAATGAGTTAATATATAGTCAGATGAATATATTAGAACTAAACGAACAAGAGATTATCAGACGCAACAATCTGAATGAAATGAGAGCAATGGGTATTGAGCCTTACCCGGCAAACGAGTACGTAACCAATGCTTTTTCAACAGATATAAAATCACAATTCAACGATAACGAAACAACCCCACGCAATGTATCCGTAGCCGGGCGAATCATGTCACGCCGTGTAATGGGCAAAGCGTCGTTTGTAGAACTGCAAGATTCAAAAGGACGTATCCAAGTTTACATTACACGCGATGATATTTGTCCCGAAGAGAATAAAGATTTATACAATATCGTATTCAAACGCCTGCTCGATTTGGGCGATTTCATCGGCATCGAAGGCTTTGTATTCCGGACACAAACAGGAGAAATTTCCATCCATGCCAAGAAACTTACCGTACTGGCCAAATCAATCCGTCCTCTTCCCATCGTCAAATACAAAGACGGAGTGGCGTATGATAAATTCGATGACCCGGAAATGCGTTATCGTCAACGCTATGTCGACCTTGTAGTAAACGACGGAGTAAAAGAAATATTCCTGAAACGTTCCAAGATATATAACTCCATGCGAGAATATTTTAACTCAAAAGGATACATAGAAGTGGAAACTCCCATTCTACAATCTATTCCCGGAGGAGCTGCCGCACGTCCGTTTATCACACATCATAATTCACTGGATATTCCGCTTTACATGCGCATCGCAAGCGAATTATACCTGAAACGGTTAATTGTCGGCGGGTTTGAAGGAGTATATGAAATCGGCAAGAATTTTCGGAATGAAGGCATGGACCGCACACACAACCCCGAGTTCACATGCATGGAAATCTATGTAGCCTATAAGGACTACAACTGGATGATGAAATTTACCGAAGATATGCTTGAGAAAATCTGCATGGATGTAAACGGAACCACAGAAGTAAAGGTAGGAGAAAATACCATCAGCTTCAAAACTCCGTTTAAACGAATCTCCATGCTTGACTCAATAAAAGAATTTACAGGTTACGATCTGACAGATAAAAATGAAGACGAAATTCGAGACATCTGCAAGAAGTTAAACTTGGAAATCGACGAGACAATGGGAAAAGGAAAGCTGATAGACGAAATATTCGGGGAATTCTGCGAAGGGAATTATATCCAGCCTACCTTCATAACCGACTATCCCATTGAAATGTCTCCGCTAACAAAGCGTCACAGAAACAACCCGGATCTGACAGAACGATTTGAATTAATGGTCAATGGTAAAGAGTTATGTAATGCCTACTCAGAGTTAAATGATCCTATCGATCAGCTGGAACGTTTTGAAGAACAAATGCGTTTAAGCGAAAAGGGAGACGATGAAGCAATGATCATTGACAAAGATTTTGTCCGCGCATTGGAATACGGTATGCCGCCGACTTCGGGAATGGGAATGGGAATGGACAGACTTACCATGTTGTTAACAGGACAGAGTACAATTCAAGAGGTTCTGTTTTTCCCGCAAATGCGGCCGGAAAAGACCATACCCAAAGATTCTCCGGAAAAATTTAAGGAACTGGGTATATCTGAAGACTGGATTCCGGTTATACAGAAAGCGGGATATTATCTTATAAGCAACATGAAAGAAGTGAATCCGCAAAAGCTTCATCAAGATATTTGCGGCATAAACAAAAAATATAAATTAGGATTATCCAACCCGACAGTAGATGAAGTAACAAGCTGGATATCGAAAATTTAATCAATTAACCCTAATTGATCAAAATGAAATCACCCGGCAAAATAGCAATCATGGGAGGAGGAAGTTGGGCTACGGCTATTGCAAAAATCGTACTGACCCAAAGCGAATCGATAAACTGGTACATGCGTCGAGATGACAGAATCGAAGACTTCAAGCGTCTCGGCCATAACCCGGCTTACCTGACAAGCGTGCGTTTTGATCTAAACCGTATCAACTTCTCTTCAGATATCAATAAAATTGTACGCGAATCTGACACACTGATTTTCGTAACCCCATCGCCTTATCTGAAAATCCACCTTAAGAAACTCAAAGTAAAACTCAAAGATAAATTCATTGTTACGGCAATCAAAGGAATCGTTCCCGATGAGAACTTAATCATTTCTGATTATTTCCATCAAATATACGATGTGCCGGAAGAGAACATTGCCGTATTGGCCGGACCATGCCATGCAGAAGAGGTCGCATTGGAACGCCTTTCCTATCTCACCGTAAGCTGCAAAGATATCGATAAGGCCAAAATGCTTGCCCGTCAGCTTGCGGGACATTATATCAAAACATCCGTAAACACAGATGTAAGAGGCATCGAATATGCTTCTGTCTTAAAGAATGTCTACGCCATCGCCGCCGGCATTTGCAGCGGCCTAAAGTATGGAGATAACTTCCAAGCAGTGCTCGTTTCGAATGCGCTTCAGGAAATGAACCGTTTTCTCGATACAGTTCATCCGCTAAACCGATGCACGAATGATTCGGCTTATTTGGGAGACCTGCTAGTAACATCCTATTCCAATTTCAGCCGGAACAGGGTGTTCGGCACAATGATAGGAAAAGGGTATTCGGTAAAGAGCGCACAAATTGAAATGGAAATGATTGCAGAAGGTTATTACGGTACCAAGTGCATCAAAGAACTGAACAAACATCTGCACGTAAACATGCCCATTGTTGATGCCGTTTATAACATCCTATACGAACGGATTTCCCCAATGATTGAAATCAAATTATTAACCGACTCATTCAGATAAAGCAATTATAATTATGGAAACAATTAAATTGGACATAAAAGACACCTTGAAATTCATATCAAAAGACGCGCTTTCTTCTTATGAAACAAAAGCGGGAATTTGTATGGATACGCTGGAAAAAGGAACAGGATTAGGAAATGACTTTTTAGGATGGCTTCACCTCCCCTCCTCCACAACACAAGAGTTGCTGGATGACATCAAAGCGACAGCAAAAACCCTGCGAGACAATTGCGAAATTGTTGTCGTAGCCGGCATCGGAGGAAGCTATTTAGGTGCAAGAGCAGTAATCGAAGCCTTATCAAACAGTTTCATATGGCTGCAAGAAAAAAAAACGGGAAACCCTGTGATTGTTTTCGCCGGACACAATATCGGAGAAGATTATTTATCCGAATTGACCACTCTTCTCAAAGATAAAAAATTCGGTATCATCAATATCTCAAAGTCAGGCACAACCACCGAAACCGCATTGGCATTCCGAATACTCAAAAAACAGTGTGAAGAACAACGCGGAAAAGAAACAGCAAGAAAAGTAATCGTAGCCATAACCGATGCGAAAAAAGGAGCAGCACGCCTCACTGCCGACAAAGAAGGATATAAATCGTTCATCATCCCTGACAACGTCGGCGGACGCTTTTCCGTACTGACTCCGGTCGGTTTACTGCCCATCGCAGTTGCCGGAATCGATATAGAACAACTTATATCCGGAGCAAAAACGATGGAAACAATCTGCGCTTCCAATAATTTATCCGAGAACCCGGCTGCTCTTTATGCAGCCATCCGCAATGAATTATACCAAAGCGGAAAGAAAATCGAATTGCTGGTCAACTACCAACCTAAGCTTCATTACTTCATGGAATGGTGGAAACAGCTTTATGGCGAATCGGAAGGTAAAGATCACAAAGGCATTTACCCAAGTTCCGTTGACTTTTCAACTGACCTACATTCCATGGGACAATGGATACAAGAAGGTGAAAGAACAATCTTCGAAACAGTTGTCTCTATCGAAAAGCCGAATCACGAATTACATGTTCCTATCGATGAGGAAAATCTGGACGGATTAAACTTCTTGGCAAACAAACGGATAGATGAAGTAAACAAAATGGCTGAACTCGGGACAAGATTAGCACATGTCGACGGAGGTGTTCCCAATATACGTATCAGTGTACCGACTCTTAATGAATACTATTTAGGACAGTTGATTTACTTTTTTGAGAAAGCCTGCGGGATAAGCGGATATATGCTAAATGTAAATCCGTTTAACCAACCGGGAGTAGAAGCATATAAGAAAAATATGTTTGCGCTCCTTAACAAACCCGGATACGAAGAAGCATCCAAAGCCATTCAAACCCGCATAAACGAATAAGCAAAATAAATTACGTAAGACACGGATTACACCAATGTCTATAAGCGTTCACCAACAAGATAAACCAATGTAGTCCGTGTTTTTACTATTTCTAATCTTCAACAGAAAATGTTTCAAACATCAGTTGCAAACTACCTCAACAAGCATCACTACAAACGAATTGAACTAAAAGCTGCGTTATTCGATATGGATGGCGTATTGTTCGATTCAATGAAAGGACATGCTATAGCCTGGCATGAGTCGATGAAACAATATGGCATGCACTTGGAACCGTCTGAAGCCTACGAACACGAAGGCCGTACAGGTGCAACAACCATCAACTTAATCAGCATGCGGGAACGAGGACGCGAAGCCACAGAAGAAGAAATAAAAGCTATTTATAAAAAGAAGTGCGACATTTTCAATTCACTCGGTGCTGCTCCACGCATGCCGGGCGCACTTGAAATCCTTACAAAAATAAAGAGCGCCGGAATCACTCCGGTCATTGTCACAGGTTCAGGGCAAACATCCTTGCTTGACAAGCTGAACAATAACTTTCCGGGTATATTCGACCCTAATTTAATGGTTACTGCATTTGATGTAAAATTCGGGAAACCGAATCCTGAACCTTACCTCATTGGTTTGAAAAAAGCCAATGTCCAACCTTATGAAGCTATCGTTGTAGAAAATGCCCCACTTGGCGTCCGTTCCGGAGTTAATGCCGGCATTTTTACCATTGCCGTAAATACAGGACCGCTACCGGACGAAGCTCTGCTGAAAGAAGGAGCGAATCTGTTATTTCATTCTATGGAAGATTTCAATAATAATTGGGAAAATTTTTACACGGCGATACGAGACTGACACGTAATTTTATCTTATCATACCATAATAAAACTATTTTTACCATGAAAACAAGCAGAAGAGACTTTTTAAAGACAATGGGAGGATTGGCTTTGTTTACCATCGTCCCGCGTCATGTATTAGGGAGAGGATATATAGCTCCCAGCGATCAACTGACAAAAGGCATCATTGGTGTCGGAGGAATGGGACGAGGTCATGTAAACTACGGCAACACACGTTTAGTCGCTATCTGCGATGTCGATAAAAACCATTTGGAATTAGGGAAAAATCTCGTCAAAGAAAAGATTGCAGCTTATCATGACTTCCGCGATCTGATATTAGACCCGAATGTAGACATCGTACACATCGCCACCCCTCCTCACTGGCATGGGATCATGTCTGTCGAAGCAGCAAAAGCAGGAAAGGACGTTTGGTGTGAAAAACCCATGACGCGCACTATTGGCGAAGGGAAACGAGTCATGGAGGCAATGAAACAATATGGACGTATGTTTCGTCTAAATACATGGTTCCGTTTCACGGATCAATTCTACGGATTAGGGACGCCTGTCAAACCACTAAAAAAGCTTGTCCAAAGCGGTTTATTGGGATGGCCTTTAAAAGTCACTATCAGCAAACACACAGGATTCGACTGGAAATTCTATTGGGTTGGGAAAGAATACCTGGAACCACAACCTATTCCGGCTGAATTAGATTACGATATGTGGCTCGGTCCGGCACCATATAAACCATATAACGCCCACCGCGTCCACCAAACCTTCCGCGGATATTGGGATTACGATGCCGGCGGACTGGGAGATATGGGACAACATTATATTGACCCGGTTCAATACATTTTAGGAAAAGACGAAACCAGTCCGGTAAAGGTAGAAGTCGATGCCCCCCAACAACATCCCGATGCTGTCGGAACATGGCGCTCTATCACTTATACGTACGAAGACAACTGCCAGATCGTCTTATGGGGAGGAGATTTTGGTGACCCGAATACTCCATATATTTCAGGACCTAATGGAAATGTCTATAAAAACTTTGTTTGCGATATACCTGATTGGGAACGAAAACTGGCAGAATTCCCCGATCCGGAACCGCAGACCACCGATTTCATCGAATCGGTAAAAACAAGAAAGCCGTTCGCACTTAATGAAAGAAACGGTTTCCGTTCTGCGACTATCGTCAATATGGGTGCAGTAGCTTTACGGTTGAACAGAACCTTACATTTCGATCCCCAAAAATTAGAATTCATTGGAGATGATGCTGCAAACCGTTTACTTGACCAACCAATGCGTTCTCCATGGAATATTTAAGACCTTCATTCATTTTCAAACAGTAACATTACCTATGAAAAAAACAGATTTACTTGCCATTATACTGCTGCTTTTTATACAAACAGCAAGCGCACAGTCACCGGCCAACCGCTCTGCTAAAACAATAGTTGCGGATGTCTTGTCACAAATACCTATAGACAAACAGGATGAATACAATAAAATCTTCGAAGATCTGAGCCTCACCGGAGAGGAAGGCGTGCTCTCATTAGTAAAAATGATGAAAGCACCCGGAAAAGGAAGCAATGCAAACATTGAATATGCGCTGAGCGGATTGTCACATTTCGTAACAACACCGGGAAAAGAACACGAACGGATAAATGTTACGCAAGCATATGTGAAAGCACTGAACTTAACTGATGAACGGGAAATAAAAGCTTTCCTTTTACGCCAATTACAGATTGTGGGACAAGATGAATGCATCGAAACCATTGCCGAATATATTAATGATGACGAACTATGTGAACCTGCGACTGCAGCACTGTCGGCCATTGGATCTCCCAATGCCGGAAAAGCATTGATTTCGGCATTGAAAATGAGACGGGGAACAGAAGCGACCCAGCAAAATATCATCTTTGCCATCGGAAAAATGCAAGCAGAAGGAGCTGAACCGGTTCTTCTTCCTTTCTTAAACACCCCCAATGAAAAGACAAAGAAAGTGACGTTATATGCATTAAGCCGTGTCGGAACAGAAAAAACTCTTAATGATTTAGAAAAAGCAAGCGCGGCTTCCGAATACACAATGGATAAGAGTGACGCAACTGACGCATACATTTTTCTCTTAAAACGCTTAAGTCGTGATGCCAATACTACATCGGTTGTAAAGAAAGCCTCCAAGCAACTGATGCAAAAGGCCGAAAAAGCAAAACAAACGCATACGCGTGCTGCAGCTTTACAAATATTACTTTCTGTCTCTGATGAAAAAGAACGTATCAAACTTTTAGGAAAAGCAATTAAATCACCCGACCCAATTTATCGGAATGCAGCTCTGACTTTCGCTTCCGAGTATGCAAATACTACGCTTTACGCCGAAATCATCAAAAGCATAGAAAAAGCCTCTGCAGAAACAAAAACAGATATTCTTACATGGATTGGGAATGAAGCAAATACGCAGAATAAAGAAATTATTTCTAAATTAATGCGTGACCCGGACGTGATGCTCGGCCTTTTATTGACACAAGAATTACAGGAGGGTAGCCCAAGTGTACAGCAAGCAGCCGCATGGACGATGGTAAAAATCGGTGATCAAGCCTTTATTCCTACACTGACACATCTACTGACCAGTACCGATAACCAACTGGTTACATTGGGTAAAGAAACTCTTTTAGCATTTCCGGGAAATATCAGTGACTCTCTCAATGAAGCGATTAAAGCAGCACCCGAAGAAGGTAAAATAGCCGGTGTCGAGATATTGGCCATGCGTAAAGATTCTTCTAAGATACAAACCGTATTAGAATTGACCAACAATACTTCCGATAAGGTTAAAAATGCAGCTTATACCGCATTAAAGGATTTGGCAACTGAACAATACTATCCCATTTTATACACATTGTTGACAGAACAGACCGATGAAAAGTATGTAAAACCGCTACAAGAAGCCGTTACTGCTGCTTTAAACGACATGGAAAAAGGAAGTACCCAATGGGAAGAAGCCATTAATAAAATAAAGAACGAAAAGAATAAAAAATATCTGTTTTATCCGGTTCTAGCGTCCACCGGAGAACAAGAAGCTTTAGATATTCTTATCGAAGGGTATAATAAAGAAACAGGAAATGCGAAAAATATAGCAACAGAAGCCCTGTTAAATTGGCCGGACTTACGGATATCCAATTTCCTATATAATCTATCAAAAACAGAAAACTCTGTATCAGCACAAGCACTACACCGCTATGTTGAATTAGTCTCAACCTCAAATATGACTGCAGAGAATAAATTGCTGCGACTACGGAAAGCAATGGATATTGCCAGACACCCCGATTTGCGCAATTTAATTCTCCAGAAAGTACAAGATACGGGCACATTTTTTGCTCTTTTATATGCAGGTGAATTTCTGGATGAAAAAGCAGTACAGCAATCGGCGGCCAATGCGGTTATGAACATCGCACTGAATCATAAAGACTATACCGGAGAGAATATCCGTACACTTCTCGCACGAGTCTCAGAAATACTAAACAATCCTGATGCAGAGTATCAACGGGAAAGTATCCGGAAACATCTCGCTGAAATGCCTGAAGAAACAGGATTTGTTTCTATCTTCAACGGCAAAGATCTCACCGGATGGAAAGGCTTGGTAGAAAATCCTATCGCACGTGAAAAAATGTCTCACGCAACATTAGCCCAAAAACAAAAGCAGGCTGACGAACAAATGCGCAAAGACTGGAAAGTAGAGAACGGCCTGTTGGTATTTGATGGAACAGGATTCGATAATTTATGCACCGAAAAGAAATACGGAGATTTTGAAATGTATATTGACTGGATGTTGGACCCGAGAGGCCCCGAAGCCGATGCAGGTATCTATTTACGCGGTACACCTCAAGTGCAAATATGGGACACAGCACGCATAAACGTCGGAGCACAGGTAGGATCCGGCGGACTTTATAACAACCAAATAAACCCAAGCAAACCTTTAAAGGTGGCCGACAATCCGTTAGGAGAATGGAACACATTCTACATAAAAATGGTTGGAGACCGTGTTACCGTACTTCTTAATGGAGAAAAAGTTGTCGACGATGTCATATTGGAGAACTATTGGGATCGTAAACTCCCGATACCATCCATAGAACAACTCGAACTGCAAGCTCATGGAAGTAAAGTTTATTACCGAAATATCTACGTAAAAGAGTTAACACGCAAAGAGCCTTTCAAACTATCAGCAGAAGAGAAAAAAGAAGGATTTCAAGTCCTCTTCGATGGAACAAATATGCATGAATGGACAGGGAATACGATTGACTATACCATAGAAGACGGATGTATATCTATGAATCCCAGCAAACATTTCGGAGGGAATCTTTACACGAAAAAAGAATTCGCCAACTTCATTTTCCGATTTGAGTTTCAATTGACTCCCGGAGCAAATAACGGAGTCGGTTTGCGCGCCCCGCTTGAAGGAGATGCTGCGTATGTAGGTATGGAATCTCAAATATTAGACTGTGAACATGAAATATATAAAGATATCACAAAATACCAGCATCACGGATCCATATACGGAATCATACCTGCAAAACCCGAACACTCTAAAGCAATCAAACCGGTCGGAGAATGGAATGAAGAAGAAATAATCTGCGATGGTGATAATATTCGTGTTACAGTTAACGGTATTGTCATCGTGGAAGGGAATATTCGTGAAGCCACGAAAAACGGGACTCCCGATGGACAAGAACATCCGGGACTGTTCAACAAAAAAGGACACATAGGATTTTTAGGGCACGGCTCACCAATAAAATTCCGCAACATTCGGATCAAAGAACTAAAATAAACGAACCATAGAGACTAAAAAGGGCTCAAAAATGAATCCCGTTTCTCTATAAAAACTTTGTTATTTTATATATTTTCCAAAGGGGAGTAGGATTTCTATAACGAAATTCCTATTCCCCTTTATTTATTATCATTATCTTTGTCCATAATATAAATCAACCGATAAAATTATTTTATTATGAGAGTCATCATCGAACCAGACTATGCTTCCCTATCGCAATGGGCAGCAAACTATGTAGCAAAAAAAATAAACAATGCAGCCCCCACTAAAAAAAGACCATTCATACTCGGCCTTCCAACCGGTTCGTCTCCACTTGGCATGTATAAATCATTAATCGAATTAAACCAAAAAGGAGAAGTCTCTTTCAAACATGTTGTAACATTCAACATGGATGAATATGTAGGACTCCCAGAGGAACATCCTGAAAGTTATCATTCTTTCATGTATAATAACTTTTTCAATCATATTGATATAAACAAAGATAACATCCACATCTTGAACGGCAACGCTGAAAATCTCGAAGCCGAATGCCTGAACTATGAAAAACAAATCGAAAAATATGGAGGTATCGACTTATTTCTTGGCGGCATAGGTCCGGATGGACATATCGCTTTCAATGAACCGGGTTCCTCTCTCTCCTCCAGAACACGAGTGAAAACTCTGACGACAGATACAATCATTGCCAATTCACGCTTTTTCGCAAACGATATAAACAAAGTTCCCAAGACAGCACTAACCGTAGGAGTAGGCACAGTTATGGCCGCAAAAGAAGTTTTGATTCTCTGCAACGGCCACAATAAGGCAAGGGCCTTACAACAAGCAATCGAAGGAAGTGTTTCACAAATGTGGACAATCACAGCTCTGCAAATGCATCCCCACGGCATAATCGTATGCGATGAAGCCGCAACCGATGAATTAAAAGTCAGCACATATAAATATTTCAAAGACATCGAAAAAAATAATTTATAACCGAGCGCATCACCGTTTCAACACAAAAAACAGCATTCATGAGAACAAAGAATTTGTCCTTCCCGGCAATACTACTGCTTTTATCGTGCCTCATATCGGCTTGTCAAAAACAAACGCACTTCTTAAAAGAGGCCCAATACCGGCAAAGAGTGGAAAAAGACTTCGGCGAGAAGAAAAAGATACTGAACAAAGGTGACTTATTCCGCATTTTTGAAACCCCGATGAGTTTAGAAGAGCGAGAAGCCATGACTTTTCTTTATGCCTATATGACTACAGGTGACATCAGCGATTATTCCGGTGATTTTTATCTAAAGAACATACGTTCGTCATTGAACACACGCAAAGAGTCATCATGGGGAAAACAAATTCCTGATATCGTTTTCCGACATTTCGTATTACCCGTCCGTGTAAATAATGAAAATTTAGACGAATCACGCATGGTATTTCACAAGGAATTATGGGAACGTGTCAAAAACTTGTCCATGTATGATGCTGTATTGGAAGTAAACCATTGGTGTCATGAAAAAGCCGTCTACACGCCATCCGACAGTCGAACAAGTTCTCCTCTATCAACTGTCAGAACGGCCTACGGACGATGCGGAGAAGAATCAACATTCCTCGTTGCAGCCTTACGCTCTGTCGGTATCCCGGCCCGTCAGGTTTATACGCCACGATGGGCACATACAGACGATAATCATGCATGGGTTGAAGCATGGGTTGACGGGAAATGGTACTTCCTTGGCGCCTGCGAACCGGAACCAGTTCTGAATTTAGGTTGGTTTAACGCCCCTGCAAGTCGAGGCATGCTGATGCATACAAAAGTATTCGGTGCATACAGCGGCCCGGAAGAAATCATGAAACAGACAGCGAATTACACAGAAATAAATGTCATAGATAACTATGCACAACATGCTACCGTCAACATTACGGTAACAGACTCTGAAAATCGTCCTGTCCCTGCGGCCGACATTGAATATAAAATCTATAACTACGCAGAATTCTTTACCGTTGCACATAAAAAAACCGATGAGCAAGGACGCTCTTCTTTGTCTGCCGGACTGGGAGACATGCTTGTTTATGCTTCAGCAAACGGAAAATTCGGTTTCAAAAAAATATCTTTCGGAAAAGAACAGGACGTCACAGTTGTACTCGACAAAACAGAAAACCAGGAAATGAACATTCCGCTTGATATCGTTCCTCCCGCAGAAAATGTAAGTCTTCCAGATGTAAGCGATGCCCAACGCGCCGAAAACACCCGCCGCATGAACACGGAAGACTCCATTCGGAATGCATACACAAGCACATTTCCCTCTTCGGAAGCTGCAACATCTTTTGCAAAAGAGAACCGATTAGATGAAAAACGAACCGCCGGTTTTATCCTTGCCTCAAGAGGTAATTATCAGGAAATTATGAAATTTTTGAAACAGGCTTCTGAAAACGGCAAAGGAAAACGTGCACTTGATTTGCTAAGTACCATATCAAGTAAAGACCTCAGAGATACTCCCTGCGCAATACTTAACGACCATTTATATAACACAGACGAACAGGCCGAACGAAACACCGTGTTGTCTCCCCGCATCTCATATGAATTACTGTCTCCATACCGCTCGTTCTTACAGAAAAATATTCCGGCGGCTTTATCTGAACAGTTCAAGAAAGATCCACAGACATTGGCCAGATGGTGTCAGGACAGCATCACCATACGCGATGATTTGAACACCATTTATACAATCGATTCACCTATCGGCGTATGGAAGAGCCGGGTAACAGATTCAAACTCACGCGAGGTATTTTTTATTGCAGCAGCACGAAGTCTGGGAATACCTGCCTGGAAAGACGCAGTAACGGGAAATTTATATTATAAACAAGGAGACAAGAATATTCACGTAGACTTTACAGCACAAACAACCGACAAGACAAGCACCGGCATACTAAAAGCCAATTACAAACCAATACCCCGACTGACAGATCCCAAATATTACACTCATTTCACCATTTCTAAATATGAAAATGGAAAGTTCAAACTACTGACATACGGAGACAATACGACATGGAAATCTCTTCTTGCTGAAGGGACCCGCATTGAGGCTGGATATTACGCACTTGTTACCGGCAGCCGCATGGCAAATGGAAGCGTATTGAGTAATATTTCATTCTTCACGATTAGCGAAGGGAAAACAACAACCATCGACCTTGTCATGAGAGATAACAGCGAGGATATACGCATCATTGGCAATTTCAATTCGGAATCGGAATATTCTGACCCGCAAAGCGGCGACAAAAAAACGATTCTATCCACTACCGGACGCGGTTATTTTATCGTAGGTATCTTAGGTGTTGGACAGGAACCTACCAATCATGCGTTAAAAGACATTGAAATAAAAAAAGATGAATTCGAAAAATGGGGAAGAAAGATCGTACTCCTGTTTACAGATGAGGAATCTTATAAAAAATTTGATAAAGACGATTTTCCCAATCTTCCTTCCACAATCTGCTTTGGCATTGATACAAACGGAAATATACGCAAGCAGATAGCCGAAGCCATGAAATTGAAAAACAACGGGCACCTGCCAATATTCATCATCGGAGATACATTCAACCGAGTGGTATTCGAATCGGATGGTTACACCATCGGGCTGGGAGAACAATTAATTCATACCATTAAAGGACTGTAAGAGCCTCTATCGTACGCCGAACACGCTCTGAGGTCGTAACCGGGTGAACGTATTCATCCATATCATTCCCCCCCATCGACAAAGCCGGATTACGCAAAATCATCCGGCTTTGTTTATTTTCACGTGCGGAAAAATGAAATTCCCTTGCAGCAGTCACTTCAGCCAATTCTGCTATATTCGTTTCGTTTATACCACATCCGGGCATAATAATAATCCTCTCACCCGCACACTTCACAAGTTCACTCAGCAGTTTCCGCCCCGCAAAAGCCGTAATCTGCTGACCGGACGTCAGAATCCTGTCTACACCTAAGGCAATCAGTTCTTCCATCACTGCAAAAGGTTCCTTAACATAATCAAAAGCACGATGAAACGTAACCGCCATTCCTTCTGAAGCTTTCATCAAACGTTGCATAGCAGACATATCCAATTCGCCATCCGGTGTGAGACATCCGAAAACAACTCCATCCGCTCCTATCTGTCTTACCATCCGGATATCTTCCTCCATGATATCCAACTCTCTTGGAGAATATAAAAAATCACCACCACGCGGACGGATAATTACATGCAAACGAATATCCACCAAATTTCGGGCCATTCGTATTTCCCCGTATGAAGGTGTAGTCCCTCCTTCCGGCATTGACGCACATAATTCTACACGATGCGCCCCACCCTCCTGAGCCGCAATACAACTTTCAGCCGAATTGGCACAAACTTCAAACGTATAACTCACAACTTTTCCTCCCAAAATAAGTTATTATTATTCGGATGTCTCAAACATCTCCACGTAAAAAAACGGACGATTAGAAAGGACAATACAGCTCTCTAAGAACAAAAGCCCGATAAACAAAAAAAACAAACGGATATTCTTTCTTTCAAGAACTGAACTTTTTACAAAAAAATCGGCATCATTTAAAATAATGCCGATAAACTTTTGTACACCCGTGGGGAGTCGAATGTCCATTGCATTTAAATTTAAAATATTGTAAATCATTAAAAGTAAAGTCATTTATCTGCATTTATATTTTATCGTATTACATATAATTCTATTAAAGGGAACCTATTTTAGTCCCTCTTTATCATAATAGGGACTATTTTTTATTGAACAATTTCATAGCTTCTTTTTTTGTCGAATCGGCGATATCGATATAAGGTTTCATAGTCTTATAATCATTATGTCCAGTCCATTTCATTATAATTTCAGGAGTAATTCCTAACATCAAAGCATTACATATAAATGTACGTCTACCTGAATGAGTTCCTAATAACTCGTATTTAGGATGAACTTCGTCTATCCTTTCATTACCTTTGTAGTAAGTTATTGTTATAGGAGTATTAATTTTACAGACTTTCCCCATCTCTTTTAAATACACGTTCATTTTCTGATTAGAGATAACGGGGAATACCGTATTATGCGGAAAGTTAAAATCCTTGTACTTGTCTAAAAGGTTTTTAGTATAATCATTCAATTCTATTTCTACTGTGTCATTCGTTTTAATGGTTGTAACTTGAATACTATTATGTGTAACATCAGACCATTTTAGATTTGAAACATCTGAATATCGAAGAGAAGTGAAACAACAAAAGCAAAACACGTCTCGAACCTTTTCAAGATATATTTTATTTTTAGGGAAAGTATATTTATATACTGTCATAAGCTCTTCCCATTCAAGGAAGACAACTTTTTTTTCTGCCTTTTTAAATTTAGGCTTAAATAACTCGAAATCTTTAACGTTATTATATCCTTTATTTGTAGCCCATTTTAAAAACCATTTTAAAAATTTCAAAGACAATTCTATTGAACTATTTCGCAGATTAGCTTTATTAATAAGGTAAAATACAAATTGGCGCAATCCTTCTTCGTTCAAGTTGTCAAAGTTTAAAAGGTCGTTATAATTAATTAAATGATTTTTAAGTGTATAAAATTTCTTATAGGTAGAGTCCATCCACGAATTTTTAGAACCAATTTCTTTTACAAAATCATCGAATATTTGATAAAAAGTTTTTTCTACTTGTTTTTTCGGTTCGATTCCTCTGACCTCTTTTAAAAAATCTTCTTTAAATTGTTGCTTGTTTGGATTTATGTTTTCTCTGTCGTATTGATAGAATAATTTTTCTGCCGCAGTCTCATATCTTCCTATTTCTCTATTGATAACGGATGCCGATATTTTCTTTTCTCCGTGTGTGGTGTTATTCCGACATCTTTGAGTATCGGTGCTCCATTTAGACAAATCCACGCGATAGCCTAAATTAAAAGCTACAATATTTTTCCCCCACCTCACACGAAAGCGAAGTTTCCCATCTTGGCAATTCTTCTCCTTGTCAATAAAAAATATGTGATACCATTTAAGCACTGAACATTCCCCCTCTTCCTAGTAAAATCCAATTCGGAGATATATTAAAATCTCTAACAAGGTATACAATCCATTCAGGTTTAAGTACGCTCTTTCCAGGGTTATGTTTTACAGTGATTATGTTCCACCTATTGATATCGTACTGTCTTGTGAATGTTTGCAAGCCTCTTATCTTCTTTTGAGCTTTGAGCATGTCTATAGCCTCAAAGAAGCGGTTGGTAATGGCTATGCCTTCTTTGGATATGTTCATTTGTAGTGTTCTCCTATTCTTTTGCCGGTTACTGCACCGTTTTGCCAAGTGGAGTTGCCTATGTCAACGACAAGGCATCCTTTGATTTGAAGTCCGTTATTCGTTGCTTGTTCAAAGTAAGACTTTGCTAAGTAGTCAAAGTTAGGCTCATCTATTGGTCGAACGCCTATTACTAAGAATCCCGCATCTGTTATTGTTGCCTTGTATATTCCTGATGAAATATCCATTATAGATTTACAGAACTCATGTCCGTTTTCTTTTAGAGACGATATCGCCTGTTCTTCTTCCTCGTTTATCATTTCCTGAATTTGCTTGTTACAGAAAATCATTATTAAGCGATATTGCGTATATAAGGCGATCTCATATGGATGTTTTATGTAATCGTATTCATAGTCGTTTGCATATTCATCAATCTCTCTTTGGTATGAAGCAAGATTAATTTCTTGGCTTTCAAAAAATTGCATAGCCCTCTTATATCTCCGTTTATTTTTCTCTTCTAAAGAACTTCGTTCGTCTCTGATGTCAATTTTATATAAAGAATCATTGTAGAAGAATAACGATGCCTCTAATTCCGTTTCAAAACCATAAGAAGAAAAAGGGTAATAAAAACAGGTTGAATCTAATGCCGATGTTTTAATAACTCCAGCATCTGATAGGGAATCAATAATAGAGCAAGCTCTTGATTCGTTCATGCCATATTCAAAGCCAAATGGTAAATCTTCCGTGAAATTATCCGGATACTGCTCTGAACATGAGCATATCGTAAATATGGATAGTGCGAGTATTATATATTTCATAATTTATTTGTTTTTATCTACTGATGTTATCGCCAAGTCAAGCCCTTCTTTTAGCCTGTCTGCATATTTGAAAATATCGTCTATGCTTTCTATCTCGATCCATTTGTTGGAGGCGTAGTTGTCTTTTGGTATGCAGAATTGCTTCTTTCGTTTACCTAAGTACAAGCGACAAATCCACCACCACGTACTTCCGTCAAGATTGATAGTGAAGTAGCTCTTGTAGTCATTGTACTGGATGCGTTTTGCATCCACATATTGCCTCAGTATGCTCCGGACTATGTTGTATGCGTCTATCTCCTCCTGTGTGGTGACTATGCCCTTTTCTTTGTCTTGGAATACTATGCCATCAGGAAGTTTCTCTTCCTCAGTCTGTCCCGGTTTGGTGGTGTCACATACATTCCCATCTTTCGATTGTTCGTCTGTTATATGCTCGTTTTTAATGGCAACATTCAGACGGTCGGCAATGATGTCGTTAATCACGGACGCAATAGACTTCTTTACGATGGGGCGATATTGCTCTATCAGCTTAGCGTTCGATTTCCAGTCGTTGATGCACCGCACGAAATAGCGCACAAACTCATCTCCGGGGTTTTGGAAATTGCGGTTCAGGAGGTCTTTTACCTGAATGGTTATTTGCAATTCTTGTGCAGTACTCAGAATTTCCTGTTCGTTATAATACGACTTGTGGAATTTCTTCAATTGCTCTATGTCCGTGTCCGTTAGGTCGAGCATATTCACCACGAGGAACGGTTCTTCGTCCATGATGTTCTGCTTTTCCAAATCGGCATAGAAACGGTATTCTATTCCATTGGTCAAAACTCCGAATCGTGCATTTGATGCAGCATAGTATTTAGCCAGCTGCGTATTGTGCAGGTCAAGGTTCTGTTTACAGTGCTTGCATTCTATTAATAAGATAGGCACGTTCTCTTTCATAATGGCATAATCTATCTTGTCGCTTCGTTTAGTAAGGTCGCAGTCCATTTCCGGTACGACTTCGAACGGGTTGAATACGTCATAACCTAACGCCGCAATCATCGGCATGATGAAAGAAGTCTTTGTAGCCTCTTCCGTAGCAATGCTGTCTTTCTGCTTGACTATCTTGTCGGACAACTGCATGATTTGGTCTTTGAAATCCATAATTATTTAGTATTTAAACTTTTTATACCTATTGTTGAAATATCCGACCCACTTGCATTTGCACATATTGCAGGTTGTACCATTTGGGCAAGAATTTTTTTACGTTCCTCTTCCATTAATTCTATTGTCTTTTGTTGAGAATATATCGTCTTTTCTAACATTACTATTCGATCCTCAATTACATTATTGTCGTTAGAATTTTTATTTTCATTTAAAAACATAGTCTGAGAATTTCCATATAGAAAATCTATATTTATATTAAATCGATATTTTAATATAATCATTGTTTGCTTAGTTATGCTCCCTTTTGTCCCAGACTCTATCTGAGAATAGCTACCTTGAGCTAAACCAAGCATTTCAGCAAATTTATCTTGTTTTAGCCCTAATGCTTTTCTAATCAATTTTAGTCTTGTATTCATTATTTAAATTAAATCTAAATACAGAATTTTTATAAAATAATATAGAATTTACTTTGTTATATTATAGAATTTCTATATCTTTGCATTACAAAATTAATCAAACGATACAAAGATAATGGAAAATAGCAATAAAACAAACACTTTGAACGGAAAAGGTCAATCAATGACCCTGCGGGGCTATTACAAGAGCCTGCCGGAGCCTACGTTCCCCAAAAGGGATTTTATTCAGGAAATCGCAACGAAGTGCAACGTGACCCTGACGACTGCCAACAACTGGATTAAGTACGGCATCAAGCCGAACAATCCGGAACACGTCCGGATACTGTCTGAGATAACGGGAATACCCGCTGAGAACCTTTGGATTGACTGACATGGAGAATTTGGAGTTTTACATATTGGACAACGAACTGTGGTGCCTGTTCCCCGATGGAAGAAACGAGCAAGTGACGGAGCACAACACGGAGCTTGTTCGGGAAATCCTGTCAAGGATACGCGAGTTCTATCCGGAGGCATACAAGGACCTCTCTAAATGGTATCAGAAAAGCGCAGCCAATGTTCCATATTACCAATTCTTGATGGTGAACCGCTTTTGCCGATGCAATTTTGGCAAGTTGGATAACACAAGAAAAGACATTGGGCTGAACGGGATTTTTAACTTCGAACGGGTGGATTGCCCAATGCGTGGTGAATGTCCGCACGAGAACAAAGTATGCTGTCCGGTTTTCAACAGCAAGTTATCAGATGCGGAAATGAGGGTGATGAAGTTAGTCTATGAAGGATGCGACAACGATGAGATTGCTGACTGCCTGTATTTATCTCCACACACGGTGAAGAATCATATCAAATCGGTATACTCCAAACTTGGCATCCATGAAAAATCAGAGTTTATTCAATATGCTAATAAAAATAATCTTTTTAACGATTGAGCTATGTATAATTTGAATACTCCAATATGGCAATTGACTGTAGGCGAGTTTTTAGAACTACAAGAAAAAAGCAGAATCGATATCGCAAAAAAAGAAAAATCGGACTCATCTATCAAGAAAAATTTAGTCTACGGCATTAAGGGATTAGCAGAACTGCTTAGTTGCTCGCCAACTACTGCGCAAAAAATTAAAAATAGCGGTGTAATAGATAAAGCAATCTCTCAATTTGGGAGGAAATTAATAATTGATGCAGATCTCGTTTTAAAACTAATAAGTAAAGAATCATGACACAGACAGAAGTAAACAACCAACTAAACGACCTGTACAGAGAGCTGGCGGATGTGCAGCTGATGACGGAGGAAGAAGTCTGCAAAAGATACAACGTGGACTACAAAGAAGAATTGATTGAAGGTCTCAACGAAGAGATTGCTTTCTGGGAAAACGAAGCGGAAGCTTTTGAAGAGGACGAAGAAGAATATGACGAGTGGGACGCGCACGGCTTTGCCAACGAAGCGGACTACACCCGATGGAGATATCTCTAAGAAAACAACGCATTGCATAGTTCAAAAGGCGAGAACACATTCCTTTAAAGAATGACGTCCGGGTTCGAATCCCGGTGCAGTGACTAAGGCTAAACCGATGACGCCTTAAACAGTCGGTCAACGCTTGGCAACGCAGATGCCTGTATCCAACGATGTAACAGTGGCGTTTCCCTCAAAATAGAGCGGCAGACGATAACCCGAAGCGCGAAAAGCAGATCCGTTGACTTGTCCGGTGAGAGCAGCGTGGTTAAATGGCGAATTTATGAAATCGACTTTCAGCACCGAAAACCGTCCTTACGGTAGCGAGTATGAGCGTTGGGCGTGCTTACCGCTGAAAGGTACAACAATAATTCCCGTGACTTACCGAACCTACGGTAAGCAGTAAGGCAACCATCGGAACGCTCACGGGAACGAAACCAAAAACAATACAATATGAAAAAATCCATTAAGACAGGGCTTGCATTATTTGCAATGCTTATCGTTCTCGGGCTGGCCGGGAATGTGGAGCGCACGGAGGAGATTATCTATCACATGCCACAGGCGGTATATGATACGATTAAAGCTAAGGTCGGGGATTCCGAATACAGAATAGCAAAAGAATACGTTAAAAACAGAGAGCTTTATGAACGAACTTACACAGATAGTACAGGACATTAACAATGACCTGAAAGAAATCAAACAAATGCTGACGGAAAGAAACAAGGAACTTGAACGTCGCAAAAAGTTCGATGAAGAGATAAGCAGACAAATCAGAGAAATTTACGAGTCGAGGAAAAGACATGAGTAGAAGAAATATACCGACAATAACAGCAGAGAAACTTAGGGAATCGGGTTTTACAGTAATGGACGCACCGAAGAAGATGCGCACGGCACTCCGCGAAATGCCGGTAGGAATGGTGTATGCCTTTCAGGGGGTGGTACATACGTCACTCTTATCCGTTATAAGCATGGCGCAGCAAGACCCGATAGAACCGAAGAAGTTTAAAGAAATAGGGTGTGACCCCGTGAACAGGATATATTTCATACAGCGCATTTCTTGACACCTCTCCCCTCCCGTAACTTTCAGTCGGACAGCGTACACACCGAAACACGCACGGGAACTATTATTCTAACTTAACTTATATTTATTATGAAACAGATTAAATTTGATTTGCCGAAAGGTTTCAATGGCTACCTCACAACAATCGAGAACGACAAGGTTGTTGTAAAAGGCTTTGAAGACGGTGATATATTGGTATCTTCCTTCGGTTCCATATTCATTTTCAACGGAAACGGAGGCTACAAAACCAGCCTTCATGCGGCATTGTTACACGGAACCGATAAAATGATATATGGCGGTTCTCTCAACGGGGATATTATAGACGGGTACAGACCTGCCAGTGAACCAGAAAAACAACGCCTTTTCGAGGCAATGAGAAGAGACGGGAAACGGTGGAATGAAGAAAAGAAATGTGTTGAGGATATTGAATATCCTTATGCCGTGAAATGTACGGTGACGGTCTACAAGTCCGAATACGGAGGAGTAACCCAAAAACAATTCGATCATACCGTCTCTTATAAGACAAAGGAAGATGTGGAAAAATTAACCGGAGAAATCTGTAATATATTCAAGGCAGGATAAAGTTTCATTTTCAACCTCAGCCGCTCTTACCGGGCGGTTTTCTTTTTTACAGCATTATGGAAACGACTTATCAGATAACCGGCTATCAGCTGGTGTACGCAGACGGGACAAGGGACAACGTGAAGCTCCTGCAGCCCGTCATGACAAGAAGCATCGAATACTTCCGCGACCGAATCAAGCAGAAGAAGGGTTGCGTAAGCGTGAACCTCTCTTACATAGAACTGCCCGCAGAAGATTCTAACTTTTAAAAACTCATATATTATGTCATTAATCAAAAAATCAACGGAAATATCTATTCCGTCAACCGTAAAGATGATGATTTACGGTCAGTCCGGAATGGGAAAAACGACAGTCGCGCTGAGTGCTCCCAAACCTTTGTTATTGGACTTCGATAACGGAGTTAAACGTGTAAACATGTCTCATCTGGAAGGTGTGGACATCGTACAGATTACCTCATGGCAGGATGTACAACAGGTGCTTCAAGAAGATTTGTCCGCCTATCGTTCCATCGTGGTAGATACTATCGGGAAAATGATGGATTTCATCATCACATATAAATGCGGGACACGCCAGCCGCAAATAAATGACTGGGGAGGTATCAATGCCGAGTTCTCTTGGTTCACACGGGCATTATCCTCGCTCAACAAGAATGTGATATTCGTTGCCCACAGAGATACGAGAAAAGAGGGTGACGATACCGTATTTATCCCTGCATTACGTGAAAAATCTTATAATTCCATTGTTACCGAGCTGGATTTACTAGGATATATGGAGATGAAGAACGAGAACGGCATGCAAAAACGCACTATTACTTTTGACCCGACATCGAGAAATGACGGGAAAAACACTTGCAACCTTCCGGGCATAATGGTCGTTCCGACTATCATAGACAGCGCGGGAAATCCGAAAGGAGAAAACAACTTTATAACGAATCAGGTAATCGCTCCCTATCTGCACATGCTTCAAGTAAAGAAAGATGAAGTAGAGAAATACAAAAAACTCATGAATGAAATTCAGGATACTATAGAGCTGATTACAGACGCGCAATCGGCCAATGAATTTATATCCCAGATAGACAAGTTCAATCACATCGGAAGTTCAAAAGCAAAAGCCGCACAGCTGTTAAAAGACAAGGCTAAATCTTTAGGACTTACCCTGAATAAAGAGACAAGAATGTATGAACAGCCCGCAGCCTAAATACAGGATATATCCGAGTCTGCTTGATGCTTACACGGATTATCTGAAAAGCGATGATATTTATGAACGTTATTGGGGATTCAGCGAGAATCCCCCTTTTTCTCCTGAAGAGTTCAGAGAGAAACAGTTCCATGCGCTCATAGACAGGATAAACCGTGTTCCGTTCGAGAGCGAGGCGGCAGATAAGGGGACGGCATTCAACGAAGTCGTGGATTGCCTGATTGAAAATCGGAAGTCAAATATTGTTCAGGTTGAACGGATATACAAAAAAGAACAGGAAGGTGCCTGCGACAACTTCGGAAAACCATTATACTACGATGAATATCAGACAAACGAAATTGTCGCTCTGCGAGCAACCTATAACAACCGGCAGTTTGATTTCCCCATCTCCCTCTGTCGCGAATTTGCCGTCTATTATAAAGGCGCATTAACCCAGCAGCGGGTAGAAGCCATACTCCATACGTGCTTCGGCGATGTACTGGTATATGGTGTGATTGATGAGCTTATGCCGTTATCCGTTCATGACATCAAGACAACAGGCAGCTATTACGTGGGGAAGTTTAAAGACCATTACCAGCATCTTGTTTATCCGTATTGCCTCGTTGAAAGCGGTAACGATATAAGGACATTTGAATATAACGTTACGGACTTTAAAAACACTTATACGGAAACATATGTATTCAATCCGGAACGGGACATTCCCGTATTAAGAGAATGTGTGGAAGATTTTATCCGTTTCTTAAATGATAATCGGAATCTTATAACCGATACTAAAATATTCGGAGGAAAAGAAAATGCCTAACCAAGTAACAGGAAAGATTGAGCGCATCGCGCCGACCGTACAGATACAATCCAAAGACGGTACAAAAACTTATCAAAAAAGAGAAATTACATTGAATCTCATACGCTTTGACCCGTACACGGGCGAGCCGTATTCTTTTGACAATTACCCGACATTCGAGTTCTCGGGCGACAAATGCGCAGAGCTGGACAGAAACAAGCCCGGACAGGTGGTGACGGTAAGTTTCGACCTTCAGGGAACCAAATACACCGACAAGGACGGGGAAACAAAGTATTTCACCCGCATACGGGGGTATAAGATTGAGCCGAGACAGACGAGCCGACCGCAGGGCGCACAGCAGACGGCACCGCAGGCTCCGCCCTTCCCTCCCGCTTCGGAGATTCCGCCGCAACCGGCTGACGACCTGCCTTGGTGATTATGAGATTTGACGGGAAAAATGAAGCAATAATACTTTAATGCTAATTATTATGTTTTACGAAATTAAATTAAAGACAGAGAAAGAAAAAGAAAACGGAGAAATAAAAGAGGTCGCAGAACATTTCATTACGGACGTGGAGCTTTTCGCGGAGGCAGAATGTAAAGGACTGGATTTGTATAATAACAACTGCGATGTGTTTTCCATTATCCGCTCGAAAATCAAGGAAATAGTAAACGATAAGGAAGAGGACAAGCCTTTCTTCAAGGCTACCGTAACAGATACGTTTACAGATGAAGACGGAAACGAAAAGGAGAACAAATATTTTATTCTCGTATGCGCCAAAGACATTCCGGAAGCAAACAAAATCATGGAGGATTATCTGAGACAGGGGTTCGACATGAAAATTGACGGAATTGTAAAAACTAAAATACTTGATGTGATATGAACGAAACAATCTACATCCCAGACTGGCACCCGGTGGAGTTACCATTTTAGAATATATTAAACGTTATCTGACCACATGTGTAATTTTCTCCCCGCAAGCCCAATCCGGGTTACGCCAATGACACGGTAAACGGGAACTGCGGGGACAAAATGGTATCGTGGCGGAATTGGTTAGACGCTGACAACTCTTAGTAGACTTGGTTACGATGTTATGAAAACGGGGCATCAATGTAAAACGTTAATACCGTTCTACGCATAAGACGTGAAGATTGCCAAGCATTGCAGGTTCGAATCCTGCCGATACCACTATCTG
>CASDXG010000021.1 GCA_949285025.1 uncultured Bacteroides sp.
CCTTCCAGCTTGATAGCGATACTTTGAGTTTCACCGTTGTTAAGATTGTCTTCCATCGGTGTGTCCTCGTTGGAACATGCGAACAAAGCTAAGCTTGCGCATGCCATAAATAAACCTTTTGTAAGTTTCATGATTGAATAAAATTAAATGAATAACTATGTTTCTTAAAAAAATTGTCTGTATTGTTTCTTTCATAACTCCGGCAACATTGGGGAGAGAGGCGGCGGGCTTTTCTCCGGCCTGCCGCCGTCTTTTCCCGTTATTCTGCCATATATTCGGTGTATTTCTGTAGCAGTGCCGCATTGTCTGCTGCGGGTGCATATCCGGCATCGGCCGCCCGGCGGAATGTTTCCATAGCGCGTTCGGTCTGTCCGGTCTCGGCATAAGCCGTGCCCAGCATGTTCAGCAGAGCTCCGTCGCGCGGCGCTTTCTCCAGCATGTTTACGGCTTCCTGTGCGCGTCCCGCCTCAATCAGTGCGAGTGCGGCGTTGTTTACGGCCGTCACATTGTCGGGGTAGGTGCGTGCTGCCGTCAGCAGGCAGTCGGTGTATTGCGGCGTTCCTTTTCCGTAGCTGTCGGCCACGCGCTGCATTTCGCTCACGCTCATCAGGTCGGGCCTTGTCTTTATCATCTGTTTCCCTTCTTTCAAGTCGAAATGGCGCACGTTATACTCTATGCGGTACTCGTTGCGTCGGATGGCGGGATACATTTCGTTGAGCACGCGCTGGTATATTTCCGGCGGGATAAGGGCTTTTATCTGTTCCTCGCAGGCGTCCTTGTCATCGCCGCAATGGTCGATAATGTCCAGCACCTCGTCCTGTTTCAGCAGGTTGGGGAATTTCTCCACCTGTTTTCTCAGTTCCACCCAGTCCTCGCCTTTCCACGCCACGTGGTACAGTTCGGCGGGAATGTTCTTCAGGTCCTTCTCGAGGTACCGTGCGAAAGCCTTTGCACGCCGTTCGGAAAGCTGCATGTTATACGGGAACGTGCCTTCTGGCGAAGCATAACCCGTCACGTAAATGCCGGTGATGTCCAGGTCGTTGTTGTCGTTTACGATATTGAGCGAGCGGCGTATCGAGTCGAGCTCGTTGCGGTTGCCCTTATATTTCGGGTCGATGGTGTGGCTGTCCTGGCGGAACTGCAGGCGTGCCACCTTCGTTTCGGCGCGCCGTTTCACGGTCTCCTCCTTCGGCTCCATGAAAGGCCGTGCGTATGCCGGCGTCATGGGCGGGAGAATCTCTCCGGTATAGTTCGTTTCGTTACCCTCGTCGCACTGTGCGCATCCGGTGGCATATCCGCGAATCTCCAGTTCGCCTCCTATCATCCACTGCTTGAAAGGTACGGACGCGCGGTAGTCATACGTCTGCGTGCTGCCGTTTTTACGGCGGATGGTAGCTGCGGCTTCGGGGTTCAATTCGGTTTTGTCGAGCGCGGCTTCGCGGTTTTGCACGCGGTCTCTCACTTTTCCGTTGATAATGATAGGCGGTAGCGCGGCTTCCTGCGAGCGGTCGGCCGAGACAATGACGGGCACCAGCTGCAGCGAGTGCTGGCGTTTGATGTCAAGTTGGCTCAGGTCGGCCTCGAAGCTCACCTCCACCTGTCGTGCGGCATTCTTTTCGATATGCCGGTTGTTTATGGCTATTTCGCTGAGGTATGCCGTCTGTGCGTGAAGCGTGACGGTCAGGGCACACATCGCAGCGAAAGAAATTATCTGTCTTTTCATGTGAAGGTTCCTCCTTTATTTTATGATATAAATCAGCGTTACGGCAGCTTTTGTCAGGCCGAAGTAGTCTTTTTTACTGTCTCGCAGCCATTCTCCGCAGCGCGGACACTCGTATTCATCGAAGTTGGCATGAATCCATCCGCCCCCGATTTCCAGGCCGAGGTTCCATCGGTTCCCCAGCACGAACTGATATCCCCATCCGATGCCGGCGCCATACATGCCTCCTTCGGCGCGTGTGCCTTTGGTGGAAGGAAATATTCCGAGGTCAAGATTCCCCACATTAAACGTGCCGCCCAAGGCGTGTAGCGCAAAGAAGTGCCCGTTGAACGCCTCGCAAAGCCAGTAACGCGCTTCAGGCTGCACAAGCCAGTGCTTCATCTTCTTGTCGTTCTTGAATTTGAAGGGGTTGTAGTTGCCTGACAGATCGATTGTCCATTTAGGAGCCACGCGAAATTCCGCTCCGAGGTTCAGCGTGGTCGTCACATCATACAGCAGGTTGCTTTTGACAGCAATCTTCTGTGCCGATGCGGAGACGCTGAAGCAAATGAACAATATCCAAATCCATTTTTTCATGATGTCTGCTTTTTTCTGTCGTAATATACTTGCCTAAAAAAATTTTGTCATATTTTTATCGGTCATTTCTAATGAAGAAATAGTCTACAAATGTAATGAAAAATGTTTATCGTATAAAAATTTTTGTTGAAATATTTCTAATGAAGAAATAAACAACGGCGCCGGAAGCGGGAAAAGCGGCCGCAGGAATGCCCGAAAATCCCGGCGGAAAGGCTTGCCGGCTCTTATTGCTCCCGATATTCCGTGTTTGTCTTTTCCGGTTCTTACCGTCTTTTTTTAGAAAAATCCAAACATGTTTTTACGAAAAAGAGCGCAGGTTTTCCCTGAAAGAACAGGAAAAATCCGGTAAAAAACGGGGAAATTATTTAAAAATCACCCGTTGTTTTTGAGAAAAATCAATTTATTTTTTTTAAATTAAACCGTTGTTACATAAGATGTTATGCGGTAATTTATCGAAAAAACCGGCTTTTGTTTATTTCTTCATTAGAAATGAACAGACTTTTAAAGCGTGAGGCCTGCCCGGCTGTATCGGCCCTTGCGGGAGAACATTTTGTCTGTGAGAGGAAAAGCAATCGGTCGGCGGGGCGCTTTTCTGTTGTCTTTGTTCCGGGAGCGGCGGCAGTCACGGGAAAATTCCGGTACGGGCGGACGCTTCGTAGCTGGACGAGAGTGAGGAATGCGGACAGCGATGTGCATGCCGGTGTGCCGGAAATGCAGGTGGAAAGACTTTTTAACCGTGAAAGCGGACGGCTTTTATCCGGCCTTGCGGCGGCAGAAAACCGGAGGATTTCGTCTGTATTTTTTATCTCTTTTGAATTTTTAACAACCGGATCGGCATATTGCGGCAGAGAAGATGCGTGGGACGCGTTTCCCGTGCAGGAAAACCGGTGCGTGTCACGATGCGTCCGTATGCCTTGTCCGGCGGTCGGGCCGTGCCGATGCACACTCGGGATATACACTATTATTATGTAAAGCGAATTTTCCGCCGGTCTGTGCGGAATATATGGCGTGTGGAAGAAAGCGCGGGCGGCGCTGTGAGTACCTCTGCCCGGAATCGAACCGGGATTTACCCTTTAGGAGAGGGTCGTTCTATCCATTGAACTACAAAGGCGCCTTTGCGGAAGCTGCAAATTGTGCAGCCGGATTCCGGTTTGCAAAAGTACGTTTTTTTATGAGAAAAACCGCATTTTTGCTCAAGAAAAACGCAGAAGCCGTCTTCTTTTGCAAAAGAAAAGCCAAAATGCTTTTGTTTTTTGAAAGAAGTTCGTTAATTTCGCCGTCACTGATACACTGACAATTAAACAAAAACAGAATGACAGAAGATACGAAAGTAAAGGAGCTGACCGACGTGGTTGTGCGCTTCTCCGGTGATTCGGGCGACGGTATGCAGCTGGCCGGCAATATGTTTTCAAATATTTCTGCTGCGGGAGGCAACGACATCAGCACGTTCCCCGATTACCCGGCCGACATCCGTGCTCCGCAAGGTTCGCTTACGGGCGTTTCAGGATTCCAAGTGCATATAGGGTCCGGCACGGTCTATACGCCGGGCGACAAGTGCGATGTGCTGGTAGCGATGAATCCGGCCGCGCTGAAGACGCAGTACAAATACTGTAAGTCGCAGGCCGTTATCATCATCGATGCCGATTCGTTCACGAAGCGCGACCTGGAGAAGGCAAAGTTCACGCTTGAAAACCCGTTCTCGGAATTAGGCATAAAAAACGAGGTCATCGAGGCATCCATCACGACGATGTGTAAAGAGAGTCTGAAAGACAGCGGCCTTGACAACAAGACCGTGATGCGTACAAAGAACATGTTCGCCTTAGGGCTGGTATGCTGGCTGTTTCACCGCGACCTCTCCGTGGGCGAAAAACTGCTTCGCGAGAAGTTTGCCAAAAAACCGGCCATCGCAGAGGCAAACATCAAGGTGCTGAACGACGGATATAATTTCGGCGCGAACACGCATGCGTCGGTATCGATGAGCTATACCGTGCCCGGAAAGAAGCAACAGGAAAAGGGGCGCTACATGGATATAAACGGAAACAAGGCAACGGCTTACGGGCTGATGGCAGCGGCGGAAAAGGCCGGGCTGCAACTCTATTTAGGCTCGTATCCCATTACGCCGGCAACAGACATCCTGCACGAGCTGGCCAAGCACAAATCGCTGGGCGTGAAAACTGTGCAGTGCGAGGATGAGATAGCCGGATGCGCCTCGGCAGTGGGTGCGGCTTTTGCCGGAGCTCTGGCGGTAACCACGACATCGGGACCGGGAATCTGCCTGAAGAGCGAGGCCATGAACCTGGCCGTTATCACCGAGCTGCCGTTAGTGATTGTCGATGTGCAGCGGGGAGGCCCTTCGACCGGGCTGCCGACAAAATCGGAACAGACCGACCTTCTGCAGGTGCTGTTCGGGCGGAACGGGGAAAGTCCGATGCCTGTCATTGCGGCCACCTCGCCGACCGACTGTTTCGACGCCGCCTATATAGCCTGTAAGATAGCATTGGAACACATGACCCCCGTGGTCCTTCTGACAGATGCCTATATTGCAAACGGCTCTGCCGCGTGGAAACTGCCCGACCCGGATGCCTGTCCTGCCATCAATCCCCCTTATGTGAAACCGGAAATGGCGGGAAGCTGGACACCGTTCATGCGCAACTCCGAGACCGGCGTGCGTTACTGGGCGGTACCCGGAACGGAAGGATTTATGCACCGCATCGGCGGGCTGGAGAAAAGCAATGAGACCGGAGCAATCTCTACGGAGCCGGAAAACCATCACCTGATGACCGTGCTGCGTGCGGAAAAGGTAGAGAAAATCGCCGATGCGATTCCGGAACTGGAAGTGGAAGGCGACCCGGATGCCGACCTGCTTATCGTGGGATTCGGCGGGACATACGGACATCTGCATTCGGCGATGGACATCCTGAACGCGGAAGGACGGAAAACCGCACTGGCGCATTTCCGCTTTATCAATCCCCTGCCGCGAAATACGGCGGAAGTGCTGCGGAAATACCGGAAAGTGGTTGTGGCCGAACAGAATATGGGACAGCTTGCCGGCTATCTGAACATGAAGGTGGACGGACTGCGCCTGCACCGTTTCAATCAGGTGAAAGGCCAGCCTTTTGTGGTGGAAGAGCTGGTGAATGCGTTTAGACAATTGTAAGTGTGACTCCTAAAAACAAGAATTATGAAATATACAGCAGCAGACTATAAGGCCGGACAACCGCGCTGGTGTCCGGGATGCGGCGACCATGCATTTCTGAATTCCTTCCATAAGGCGTTGGCCGAACTCGGCGTGCCGCCTCATGAGATAGCGGTAATTTCGGGAATCGGGTGTTCCTCGCGTCTGCCTTACTATATGAATACGTATGGCATGCACACCATTCACGGGCGTGCGGCGGCCATCGCTACCGGGACGAAGGTGGCAAATCCGAAACTGACCGTGTGGCAGATTTCGGGCGACGGCGACGGACTGGCTATCGGAGGCAATCATTTTATTCATGCCGTGCGCCGGAATGTGGATATCAACATCGTATTGCTGAACAACCGTATCTACGGTCTGACGAAAGGACAGTATTCTCCGACCTCGGAGCGCGGCTTTGTCAGCAAGTCATCGCCTTACGGGACAGTGGAAGATCCGTTCCGTCCGGCGGAATTGTGCTTCGGCGCGCGGGGAAGATTCTTTGCCCGTTGCGTGGCAGTGGACGGAGGTCCGTCGGTGGAAGTGCTGAAGGCCGCAGCCCGGCATAAGGGAACTTCGGTGGTGGAAGTGCTTCAGAACTGTGTAATCTTTAATGACGGAACGCATAACGCCGTGGCGAAGAAAGAAGACCGCGAGCGGAATGCTATCTATCTGGAGCATGGAAAGCCGATGCTCTTCGGGGCGGAAAAAGAATTCGGCCTGATGCAGGACGGATTCGGTCTGAAAGTAGTACGCATAGGGGAGAACGGCATTACGGAAAAAGACATTCTGGTGCACGACGCCCATTGCGCGGACCAGACCCTGCAGCTGAAGCTGGCGCTGATGGAAGGGCCGGACTTTCCGATAGCGCTCGGCGTGATACGCGATGTGGAAGCGCCGACTTACGACGAATCGGTGGAGGCGCAGATAGAAGAAGTCTCTGCGCGGAAGTCCTATCATACGTTTGCCGAGCTGTTGGAAACGAACGACATCTGGGAGATAAAATAGTAAAAGAAGCAGGCGGCCGTCCGGATTTTTCCGGCCGGCCGTTTTTGTGTGAACAAAAGGCGCCGTCCGTCCGCCCTCCCGGCAGCGGGAAACGGGCAGACGAACGGATGCATGTTTCGGGAACCGGAGGATGCACCTTTTATATATAGGGAAAAACAGTTTTGCAATATAGGTTTTGCAAAACTGTTACACAAGTATAAAATATACAGATTATTACGGAATTTTTTCAGTAATAAAGATATTGTTTCAGAGAAAAGCACTATTTTTGTACCGCCTAAAACAAGGGGGTTGCAGAAAAATCCCTTTTCAGGATGTTTTAGAACGGTAAAGGAAATATTGAAAACAAATAACCAAACTAATCATTTTAACAATGGCAAATTTAGATCTTACTAAGTACGGTATTACAGGAACCGTAGAAATTTTGCACAATCCTTCTTATGATGTGCTGTTTGCCGAAGAGACGAAAAGCTCTTTGGAAGGTTATGAAAAAGGTCAGGTGACCGAATTGGGCGCTGTAAACGTAATGACAGGTATTTACACCGGTCGTTCTCCTAAAGATAAATTCTTTGTAATGAACGAAGCCAGCAAGGATACTGTATGGTGGACTTCTGACGAATATAAAAACGACAACAAGCCTTGTTCGGAAGAAGCATGGGCAGATTTGAAGTCAAAGGCAGTGAAAGAATTGTCAAACAAACGTCTGTTTGTTGTAGATACATTCTGCGGAGCAAACGCTGCAACCCGTTTGAAAGTACGTTTCATCATGGAAGTTGCATGGCAGGCTCACTTTGTGACAAACATGTTCATCCGTCCGACTGCTGAAGAACTGGCCAACTACGGCGAACCCGATTTCGTTTCTTTCAACGCTGCAAAAGCAAAAGTTGACAACTACAAGGAATTGGGCCTGAACTCGGAAACGGCTACTGTATTCAACCTGAAGACAAACGAACAGGTAATCCTGAATACATGGTACGGAGGAGAAATGAAGAAAGGTATCTTCTCAATCATGAATTATCTGAACCCGTTGCGCGGCATCGCTTCAATGCACTGCTCGGCTAACACAAACAAGGAAGGTACAGATACAGCAATCTTCTTCGGTCTGTCAGGTACAGGTAAGACTACATTGTCTACAGACCCGAAACGTTTGTTGATCGGTGACGACGAACACGGATGGGATGACGAAGGCATATTCAACTACGAAGGCGGTTGCTATGCGAAAGTTATCAACCTTGACAAGGAATCTGAACCGGATATTTACAACGCAATCAAGCGCGATGCCTTGCTGGAAAACGTAACGGTTGACGCAAACGGCAAGATTGATTTCGCAGATAAGAGCGTTACGGAAAATACACGTGTGTCTTATCCGATTTACCACATCGACAACATTGTAAAACCGATTTCGAAAGGTCCTCACGCACATCAGGTAATCTTCTTGTCTGCAGACGCATTCGGTGTATTGCCTCCGGTATCAATCCTGAACGCAGAACAAACACAATATTACTTCCTGTCAGGATTTACAGCTAAATTGGCCGGAACAGAACGCGGTATTACCGAGCCGACTCCGACATTCTCTGCATGCTTCGGCGCTGCATTCCTGAGCCTGCATCCTACAAAATACGCAGAAGAACTGGTTAAGAAGATGAATAAGGTAGGTGCAAAAGCTTACTTGGTTAACACAGGTTGGAACGGTACAGGCAAACGTATCTCTATCCGTGATACGCGTGGTATCATCGATGCTATCCTGGATGGTTCTATCGATAAGGCTCCGACAAAGACAATTCCTTACTTCGATTTCGTGGTTCCTACAGAATTGCCGGGCGTAGATCCGAACATCCTCGACCCGCGTGATACGTATGACTGCGCTTGCAAGTGGGAAGAAAAGGCAAAAGACCTGGCCGGACGCTTCATCAAGAACTTTGCTAAGTTTACAGGAAATGAAGCAGGTAAGGCATTGGTTGCTGCCGGACCGAAATTGTAATTGACACTCAGTGCTTTATAATAAAAGCGGTTCTCTGTGTAGAGAATCGCTTTTTTTATTGTATATTTGTGGAAAGAAAAAAGATATGAAAAAAGCGACTCTGATATCTGTGCTGTCGTCACTGCCTTTCATCCTTTCGTGTACGGACAGACAAGTGGAAGCGCCGGAGGCCGTGTATCCGGTTCCTGCGGAAAAGCAGATAGAATGGCAGAAGATGGAAACCTATGCGTTTATCCATTTTGGTCTGAATACGTTTAATGACCGCGAGTGGGGATACGGCGACAGTGACCCGAAAACCTTTAATCCTGGGAAACTGGACTGCGAGCAGTGGGCAAGAACCCTTGTGCGTGCAGGAATGAAGGGCGTTATCCTGACAGCCAAACATCACGACGGTTTTTGCCTGTGGCCTTTTGAAGGTACAGAATACAGCGTGAAAAATGCGCCGTGGAAGGACGGAAAAGGAAATGTAGTGAAAGAACTTTCAGACGCATGCCGCAAGTACGGATTGAAATTCGGCGTATATCTTTCGCCTTGGGACAGGAATCATGCCGGATATGGAACGCCTGAATACATTAAATATTATAGAGCGCAGTTGCGCGATTTGCTGACAAACTACGGAGAACTTTTCGAAGTGTGGTTTGACGGAGCGAATGGCGGTGACGGGTGGTACGGCGGAGCTAAAGAGACACGTACCATTGACAGGGAAAATTATTATAATTATCCGAGCCTGAATGCGCTGGTAGATTCGCTTCAACCGCGAGCTGTCATATTTTCCGACGGAGGTCCCGGATGCCGATGGGTGGGAAATGAAAAAGGCTTTGCCGGAATGACGAACTGGGCATTTCTGCGGAAAGGAGAGGTTTATGCGGGATATCCCCGCGCTTATGAGCTGGAATCGGGACATGCCGACGGTGACCAATGGACGGCTGCCGAGTGCGATGTATCCATCCGTCCGGGATGGTTCTATCATCCTGAAGAAGACAGTCGGGTGAAAACTCCCGAGCAGTTGGTTGATTTGTATTATCGGAGCGTAGGGCGTAACGGCACGTTGCTGTTGAATTTCCCTGTGGACCGTGACGGACTGATTCACCCCGTCGATTCGGCTAATGCGGCAAAATTTCATGACATTATCAGCAAGGAACTTCAGAAAGACCTTGTTGCGGGTGTCGTTCCGAAGGTTTCCAACGAGCGTGGCGGTACGTTTACGGCATCTGCCTTGACGGATGACGATTACGATACGTATTGGGCAACGGAAGACAGCGTATGTGCCGCCGATATTGAGTTTGTCTTTTCCGAGCCTACGGCAATGAACCGTCTGATGCTTCAGGAGTATATTCCTTTGGGACAACGGGTCAAGGCTTTTGTCGTGGAATATAAAGAAGGAGAACACTGGCTTCCCGTAAAAACGGAAGAGGAGACAACAACCATCGGATATAAACGTTTGCTGCGTTTCGATACGGTAAAAGCCGATGCGTTACGTATCCGCATAACCGATGCGCGAGGTCCTTTGTGCATGAACCGTATCGCTTTGTTTTTCGCAGAAGGAGTGGAAAGTAATGCAGAGTGATGACTTTTTAGGAGGTATAGGGTAAAATCATTATCTTTGCCGCGAAAGTAAATCTGTAAATAGAGAAGACAATGAAAATAGAAGACCAAATAAATCAGTCGATAAAGAAAGGAATAAAAGAATTATACGGGCAGGACATCCCGGATAATCTGGTACAGTTGCAGAAAACAAAGAAAGAGTTTGAAGGACACCTGACACTGGTTGTATTTCCTTTCTTGCGGATTTCGAAAAAAAATCCGGAGCAGACCGCGCAGGAAATCGGTGCATATCTGTTGGAGAATGAGCCGGCCATTGCAGGTTTTAATGTAATAAAAGGATTTTTGAACCTGACAATTGCTTCGAAAGTATGGGTTGAATTATTGAACCGTATTCAAGGCGATGCATGCTGGGGACTGAAAAAGGCAGAGGCAGATGCGCCTCTGGTGATGATAGAATACTCGTCTCCCAATACGAACAAGCCTTTGCACTTGGGACATGTACGTAATAATTTGTTGGGAAATGCGCTGGCAAATATAATGAGAGCCAACGGAAACAAAGTGGTACGTACCAACATTGTAAACGACCGGGGCATACATATCTGTAAATCCATGCTTGCATGGTTGAAATACGGAAACGGGGAAACCCCGGAATCGTCGGGGAAAAAAGGAGACCATCTGGTAGGTGATTATTATGTGGCCTTCGACAAACATTATAAAGCCGAAGTTGCCGGTCTGATGGGAAAAGGACTGACGAAAGAAGAGGCAGAGGCACAATCTCCGTTGATGCAGGAAGCCCGCGAGATGCTCCGCAAGTGGGAAGCGAACGACCCGGAAGTCCGTGCTTTGTGGAAGAAGATGAATGAATGGGTTTATGCGGGATTCGATGAAACATATCGCATGATGGGAGTCGGTTTCGATAAGATTTATTACGAGTCGGAGACCTATCTGGAAGGAAAAGAAAAGGTTCTGGAAGGACTGGAGAAAGGCCTTTTTTATCGGAAAGAGGACGGTTCTGTATGGGCTGACCTAACATCGGAAGGACTGGACCATAAACTTTTGCTTCGTTCCGACGGAACTTCCGTGTATATGACGCAGGATATCGGTACGGCGAAATTGCGCTTTCAGGATTATCCGATAAATAAAATGATTTATGTGGTGGGGAATGAGCAGAACTACCATTTCCAGGTCTTGTCGATTCTGCTCGACAAACTGGGATTTGAATGGGGTAAGGACCTTGTACATTTCTCGTATGGCATGGTAGAATTGCCGGAAGGCAAGATGAAGAGCCGTGAAGGAACGGTGGTTGATGCGGATGATCTGATGGAATCAATGATAGAAACGGCGAAAGAGACCAGCGGTGAACTTGGCAAGCTGGACGGGCTGACAAAAGAAGAGGCTGATGATATTGCCAGAATCGTGGGACTGGGAGCATTGAAGTATTTCATCTTAAAGGTAGACGCCCGTAAGAATATGACATTCAACCCTAAGGAATCGATTGATTTTAACGGAAACACAGGTCCGTTTATCCAATATACGTATGCCCGTATTCAGTCGATTTTGAGAAAAGCTGCTGAGGCCGGAATCGCGATACCGTCGGAAGTCAGTCCGAATGTCGAACTGAATGAAAAAGAGGAAGGGCTTGTGCAGATGTTGGCTGACTTTCCTTCCATTGTCCGTCAGGCAGGAACTGATTATAATCCTTCCATCCTTGCCAATTACGCCTACGACCTTGTGAAAGAATATAACCAGTTCTATCATGATTATAGCATACTGCGTGAAGAGAACGGCGGGTTGAAAGTCTTCCGTCTTGCCTTGAGCCGGAATGTAGGAAAGGTTGTAAAGCAGGCAATGGGGCTGTTAGGCATAGAGGTTCCCGAGCGGATGTGATCTGTGAAAAAGAGAAGAGTGAAGCAATAAGCCGAGATGGCGAAACAGAAATATTATACGGTATGGAAAGGTCTGTCGCCGGGTGTTTATAATTCGTGGACAGAATGTCTGCTTCAGACGAAGGGATATAAAGGCGCTTTATATAAGGCTTTTGATACACGTGAGGAAGCAGAGGAGGCTCTTTCGGCTTCGCCCTATGCTTTTGTGGGGAACACTGAAAATAAGAAAGACAATCTTTCCAAAGGAGAATTACCGGAAAATTTCGATAAGAACTGCCTTGTGGTGGATGCTGCATGCAGCGGAAATCCGGGAAAGATGGAATATCGGGGCATCTATTTGCTGACAGGTGAAGAAATATTTCATTTTGGTCCGGTTTATGGGACGAATAACATCGGAGAGTTTTTGGCTATCGTGCACGGATTGGCCTTACTGAAGAAAAAAGGAATACGGATGCCGGTTTATTCAGACAGCAGGAATGCTTTAATGTGGGTCCGGCAGAAAAAATGTAAGACAAAACTGGAACGCACGGGTAAGACGGAAGGACTTTTTGATTTGATTGCCCGTGCAGAGAAATGGTTGGCTGAAAACTCTGAAGCTTCACCGATATGTAAATGGAAAACGGAGGAATGGGGAGAAATACCGGCCGACTTCGGTCGGAAATAAATACGTAAAATATTGAGTGAAATGGGGAGAAGAATTGGCTTTCTCGTGCTGTTTTTTGTTACTGTCGTATGCATCTTTATGGGGCAAAAGCCTTTTTTTATGTTCTATAATGATGCGGTGGGACGAGGCATTGTTCTGGCAGATTATTTCCGGGTGATGAAGCATGGTCTGTCGCTTGATGCGGCAACTGCAGGATATCTTTCTTCCGTTCCGCTATTGGTTCTCCTTGTGAGTGTCTGGTTTAAGCGTTTCCCTTTGCGGGTTGTGCTGACGGGATATTATGTGCTTGTCGGCTTATTGGTGGCGGTTATCTTTGTTTCGGATATGGCATTGTACCCTTTTTGGAACTTTAAGCTCGATGCTTCGATATTTCTCTATATGGATTCTCCCAAAAACGCTTTGGCAAGTGTTTCAACAGGCTTTATTCTTGTGCGGTTTGTCGTTGTCTTGCTGTTGGCGGGAGTCATTGTCTGGTTGCTTCGGGCGGTTACGCCGAAACTGTTGTCGGGGGTTCGTCGGAAGCTTATCGGGACATTGGAGTTGCTTTTATTGGGCGGTATATTGTTTATTGTGATACGTGGCGGATTTACGGAGTCGACAACCAATATCGGACAGGCCTATTTTTGCGAGAATGAATTTCTGAATCATTCTGCGGTTAATCCGGCATTTAGTCTGATTTCTTCCGTAAGCAAAACCCGTTCGTATGAAAAAGAATGCGATTTCTTTCCCGAGCAGGAGAGAGCACGTCTGTTTGACGGATTATATCCGCCGTTTTCCGGTAGGAATCACGTCGGGTTATTAAAGACAACGCGTCCCGATGTGTTGATTATTTTATTGGAAGGTTTTGGAGCAACGATGGTGGAATCTTTGGGAGGCGTTCCTGATGTAAGTCCGAATATAGACCGTCTTTCGAAAGAAGGAATCTTTTTCACGAACTGTTATGCCAATAGTTTCCGTACCGATCGGGGGGTGATTTGTGCGCTTAGCGGCTATCCGAGTTTTCCGGATGTCTCGGTGATGAAAATGCCTTCAAAGAGCCGTACGCTGCCTTCTATTGCAAGAAAATTGTGGGAAAACGGTTATTCTACGGAATTTCTGTACGGCGGCGACATCAATTTTACGAATATGAAAAGCTATTTGTTGGGAAGCGGTTATCAGCAGGTGACGGCGGATACTGATTTTCCTCTGGATAAACGTAAGAATGCATGGGGAGTGAATGATGATGTTACGTTCGATTATTTGTATGAGAAACTGTGTTCTTTTGATAAAAGCCCTTGGCATGTAGGTTTTCTTACATTGAGCAGTCACGAGCCGTTTGAAGTTCCTTATGCACGTTTGCAGGAAAAGAAAACGAATGCTTTTGCGTTCACCGATGAGTGTTTCGGGCATTTTGTTGACCGGATAAAGGAACTGCCGATGTGGAACAATCTGTTGATTGTTTGTCTTCCCGACCATGGATATTTCTATCCGGAGGAAGGAAACTCACATGCTCCGCGCATTCATCACATACCGATGCTGTGGCTTGGCGGAGCAATAAAGGAACCGATGGTGATAGATAAGCTGATGAATCAATCGGATTTAGCCGCCACTCTACTCGGACAGATGGGAATTGACTGTCGGGATTTCTCGTTCAGCCGGAATGTTTTGGGAGAGGAATACACATATCCGTTTGCCTATTATACGTTTAATAATGGCTTTGCCTTTTGTGACAGTACCGGAGTTACGTTGGTAGATAACAATTCCGGTCAGGTACAGATTGACGAACCTTTGCCAAGCGAATCCCGTTTGAATAAGGGGAAAGCGGTATTGCAGACTTCATATGACGATTTGGGTTCCCGATAAGGAAAGCCTATCGGTAAGATAACATTGAGAGGTAATTTTCATCGAACAGCGTATTTGCAATGTCCAATAAAGTTGACGAGGTGACAGCTTCAATACGTTTGAAAAGTTCTTCTTTTTCTTCGTAATTCTTATAGTGCAGGAAATATTTCCCCATACCCAAAGCATTGCTCTCGAAATTATCGCCTGCAACCCCGATTTGTCCGATGATTTGTTTTTTTGCTGCTGTCAGTTGTGCTGAGGTCAGAGCGTGTTCACGCAATTTTTTCAGTTCTTTCAGTACAAGTTCGGTACAGCGGTCCGCGTTTTTATCATCGCATCCGAAGTAAATACTGAACGTTCCTGTATCGGTATATGAACTGATATTCGATTCGATATTGTAGATTAATCCGCGTTTTTCCCGCAGGGATACGTTCAGACGGCTGTTCATTCCCGGACCTCCCAGCAGATTATTGAGCAGGTATAGGCCTGTCCTTCGTTCATCGTAAGCATGGAATCCCCGTCCTCCAATCATAATGTGTGCCTGATGCGTGTCCTTATGTACTGTAATTTGTTTCGGTTCGTAGGGCAAAGGAATGTTCCGCAGGCAACTGCCTGCGCCGGAGGGAATGTCGGAAACTGTCTTCCCTACCGTGCGGACAATATATCGGAAGTTTAAATTCCCGTAAACGAAAAAGACCATATTGCCCGGTCGGTAAAACCGTTCGGTGAAGCGGAGGGCATGTTCGCTGCGAAAAGTCCGTAAAATTTCCGGTTTCCCTAAAATGTTACGTCCCAGCGGATGATTGGGGAAAACCAGTTCTTCGAATTCATCGAAGATTAAATCTGCCGGACTGTCTTCGTAGCTTTGGATTTCATCAATAATGACTTCTACTTCTTTGTCTATTTCATGTTGCGGAAATGTGCTGTGGAACACAATGTCGGATAACAATTCGGTGGCACGGGAAAAGTGTTCTTTCAGGAATGCGCTGTACACAACTGTCTCTTCTTTATTGGTATAAGCATTCAGATCGCCTCCTACATTTTCCATCCGGTTCAGTATATGCCATGCTTTCCGTTTGCGTGTCCCTTTAAAGATGAGGTGTTCTACAAAGTGAGCGATACCCTCTTCCCGGTCATATTCATCGCGTGTCCCTGCATTAATGGCGAATCCGCAATAAACGACATCCGTAGGTGAAGGTACATGAATAAGACGTAAACCATTAGGGAAAGTGAAAGTATTGTAAGCCATTATTTCGTTGTAAGTTTTCAAATACGCTGCAAAAATAGCACAATCCTTATTGTCTTTCTTTAAAAAATGCAGATATTTGCAAAGTAATGCCGAATTTAAAGATTATAAGATGGATAAGATAACCATATTTTGTTCTGCATCCGATCAGATTTCATCTCTGTACATGAAAGCAGCAATGGAACTGGGGGAATGGATAGGGAAGCATCATAAATGGCTGATATATGGAGGTTCGAATGTGGGATTGATGGAATGCATCGCACGTTCTGTGAAAGAAAATGGCGGGAAGATTATGGGAGTTGTTCCGACAAAGCTGGAGCAAGCCGGCAGAGTCAGTGATTTACTGGATGTTACTTTTCGTTCTTCCGATTTGAGCGACAGAAAAGACATCATGTTGCGCGAGGGAGATATCATGGTGGCATTACCGGGAGGAATCGGGACGATGGACGAGATTTTCCATGTGGTGGCCTCCGGTATCATGGGTTATCATAACAAGCAGGTGATTCTTTATAATATAAATGGTTTTTGGAACGGGATAATCGATTTCATGGATAAGCTTGAGGAACAGAACTTCAGCCATTATCCGTTGAAAGAACATTGTATCGTTGTAAATACTTTTGACGAACTGATTGGCATATTGGCTTAAAATATTTTAGAAATGGATGAAATGAAATCTTCTATACAAACCCTGTTGCAACGTGAAGCACAGGCCGTACTGAATATACCTGTTACTGACAATTATGAGAAAGCTGTAGCCCTTATTGTTGAACAAGTGCATCGGAAAAGAGGAAAGCTTGTGACCAGCGGAATGGGAAAAGCCGGACAAATTGCCATGAATATTGCAACAACTTTCTGCTCAACGGGAATACCTGCAGTATTTCTTCACCCCAGCGAAGCGCAGCATGGCGATCTGGGAATATTACAGGAAAATGATTTGTTGCTGTTGATCTCAAACTCCGGGAAGACACGTGAGATTGTCGAGTTGACTGCTTTGGCCCGGAACCTGAATCCAATGCTGAAGAAGATTGTTATTACCGGTAATCCGGACAGTCCCTTGGGGCAGGCTGCTGATATATGTCTGGTCACCGGGCATCCGGATGAAGTCTGTGTATTAGGGATGACACCCACAACATCTACTACAGTCATGACAGTCATCGGTGACATTTTGGTGGTGGAAACGATGAAGCAAACCGGGTTTACAATAGAAGAATACAGTAAACGTCATCATGGCGGCTATTTAGGCGAGCGTTCACGGGAGCTTAGCAAGTGAAAAGATTATGAGAAGGGTTATAGGAATAGGAGAAACGATTCTCGATATATTATTTCGCGGAGAGCAACCTACTGCGGCTGTGCCGGGCGGTTCCGTATATAATGCGATGATATCTTTAGGTCGCATGGGGCAACAGGTCTTGTTTATCAGTGAGACAGGAAACGATAAAGTAGGAGAGATTATACGTAAGAATATGCGCGATAACGGCGTAAGTACAGACTTCGTCAATGTTTTTCCGGACGGGAAATCGCCTGTGTCTTTAGCTTTTCTGAATGAGAAATGCGATGCGGAATATGTCTTTTATAAAGATTATCCGCGTCAGCGTCTGGATGTCGCGCTACCGGATATTACCGCAGACGATATTGTGATGATGGGTTCGTATTTCGCCTTGAACCCGGTATTGCGTGAAAAAGTGAAAGAATTGCTCGATAAGGCACGTGAGGCAGGGGCAATTGTGTATTATGATGTGAATTTCCGCAGTACACATGCCGATGAGGCAATTCGTCTGATGCCGACAATTCTTGAGAACTTTGAATACACAGATATCTTAAGGGGTTCGACGGAGGATTTCTTTAATATGTTTAAGACAGGCGATGCAGCAGCAGTGTATAAGAAACACGTGGCATTCTATTGCTCGAACTTTATTTGTACTGATGCAGAGAAAGATGTTTCTTTATACACAAGTCGTGTGGTAAAAAAATATCCCGTAGAATCGTTGGAGGCGATAAGTACGGTTGGAGCAGGTGATAATTTTAATGCCGGTGTAGTGTTCGGGCTGTTGAAGTACGGGATACGTAAGAGCGATTTGGAAAATCTTGGAGAATCGGACTGGGATGCAATTATCCGTTGTGGGAAAGATTTCAGCGCCGATGTTTGCAAGAGTCTGAGCAACTCCATATCAGAGGCTTTCGCTGCATCTTATCGTTAAGAAGATATCTGTTGCTTTATCGTGATATTCCGTAAAAACGTCTCCGGAAGAGAAAGGAAAGGTCCTGATATTTACATAAAAAATTATCGGAATTTTTCCCGGTTCATTTCCGCCAGTTTGGGTATTGCTTGCTGGAATGCGATAAATCCCCCTCCTAAAATGCGATTATGGTCATAAAATACAGCCGACTGTCCGGGTGTGACAGCTGAGGCTTCGGCCTCAAATTTAACCAAAGCCTGTCCGTTATCGAGCAATGCAATGCGGCAAGGAATCGGAAAGCTGCGGTAACGGATACGTACAGACAGGTTCGTGCAGTGTAAAAGTTCCTCCATGTCGTTCGCTTTTATATCTTCTACCAGCATATATCCCGTTTTCAGCTGTTCGGCATCTCCCAGCATGACTGTATTTTTTATGGGGTTTATTTTCAGTACATATGCGGGCTTACCTAATGCGATATCCAACCCTTTTCTTTGTCCGATGGTATAATAAGCAAAACCTTTATGCATGCCCAGTTTTAGTCCTTTGCTGTCGACGAACCATCCTTGTCCTATTCGTTTGTCGATATCCGGGCAGTGTTCTCTGAGGAACTCCCGATAGTCTTTGTCGATAAAACATACTTCCATACTTTCTTTTCCCTTTGCTTTAGTCTCAAAGCCTTTGGAAGTAAGATATTCACGTACGGATTGTTTGGTCAGTCCTCCTAAGGGGAATAGCATCCGTTGCAGGATGTCTTGTGGTAATTTCCAAAGGAAATATGACTGGTCTTTCTTCGGGTCATCGCCTGTAAGAATATATTTAAGTCCGTTTCGTTCCTCCAACTGACAATAATGTCCGGTTGCGATCCATGCACAATCGGTCTTGTCTGCCCATTCACATAAGATGCGTTCTTTGAAGAGCGGATTGCACATGACGCAAGGATTCGGGGTTCGCCCCCGCATGTATTCGTCAATGAAATATTTTACGATGACTTCTTTAAATTCTGCGCGTACATCTGCCACATGATGTTCGATGCCTAACCGCGACGCTAAGGCACGTGCTTCAAGAATGTAGTCGGGTAGCTCCTGTGAAGGCGAGGAGAATTGGGATGGGATATCCCATGTCCGCATGGTGACACCTACGATTTCGTATCCCTGTTCCTGTAACATTATGCATGAGGCGGAGCTGTCTATACCTCCACTCATGCCGACTAGTACGCGTTTGTCTTTTTGTTGCATGGAATGTTTTTTATGTTTAGAAAAAAAGTTCAGGCTCTTTCCGTGTATTAAACTTCTCGTGTAAGATTTTTGCAAAGGGCACGTTGAAGATACGGGCAGCATTGGGGCAGACCTTTACGCAGGCGCAACACTTGATACATAGGCTTGCATCGGTAGTAATCTGCCCGTGTTCCGGAGAAATATGAATGGCATGTGTTGGGCAGACTTCGATACATTCTCCGCAAGCATAGCAATTATCATTGCATACGGGTGCCATCGGTTCGTTTACCATTCGTGTCTTGTATGGATAATTCCCTTTTACGGATAGCGGTTTTATCTGTGCGGATTGTAGTAGCTTCTCCACGCTTTTTCTTCCGAAAGAGGCAGCGGTTTGTAAATCGTTCGCATCCGGGCGTCCCTCTGCTATCGGTAAATCCGGACGGCTAAAGCTATGTTCGCCGATAAAAGACCCGGCTGTCAGAGGCGTAAATCCCAGTTCTACCGCAGTATCGCGGAGTTCTATTAATGCATCCTCGTAGTCGCGGTTGCCAAAAACAACGGTTAGAATAACCGGAGCATTTATGCCTTTTAGCCGTTTAAGGCGCTGGAGTGCTACCATTGGCAATCTTCCTCCGTAGACAGGAACGGAAATAACGGTTAAAGCATCCTTAATTTCAATGGGAGTCGTGCTTTGGTCTGTTGTCAGATCTGTTTCAATGCGTCTTCCTATACCGATTCCGTCGGCAATGCTACGGGCGATTTTTTCCGATGTATGTGTGGGCGAGAAGTAAACAACATGCGTAGTCTGGTATTTGGTCATAATCATGTTAAGATATTATCATTTGAGCAAATATATGCATTTTCTTTTGTACTTTTGTTTTTCGTAGAGAAAATCGATATGGAAGAACAGTTTGATATACGTGATTACAAACCATCGGGGAAGGAACGTGATTTTGAAAATGCGTTGCGTCCTCTGCAATTCGAGGATTTCAGCGGGCAGGATAAGGTAGTGGATAATCTGCGTATTTTTGTGAAGGCAGCCCGTCTGCGTGCCGAAGCCCTCGATCATGTGTTGCTTCACGGTCCTCCCGGATTGGGAAAAACGACATTGAGTAATATTATTGCCAATGAGTTGGGCGTAGGATTTAAAGTTACTTCCGGTCCCGTATTGGATAAGCCGGGTGATTTGGCAGGCATTTTAACCAGTCTTGAGCCGAATGATGTCCTGTTTATAGACGAGATACACCGGCTAAGTCCGGTAGTGGAAGAATATCTGTACTCGGCAATGGAGGATTATCGCATTGATATCATGATAGATAAAGGCCCTTCAGCGCGTAGCATTCAGTTGGATTTAAATCCGTTTACTTTGGTTGGGGCTACTACACGCAGCGGCTTGTTGACAGCTCCGTTGCGGGCCCGTTTCGGGATAAACCTGCATTTGGAATATTACGATGATGTTGTCCTGTCGAAGATTGTGCTGCGTTCTGCACATATTCTGAATGTACCTTGCGATACAGATGCGGCAGAGGAAATAGCTTCACGCAGTCGGGGAACCCCGCGTATAGCCAATGCTTTACTTCGTCGTGTACGTGATTTTGCACAGGTAAAAGGTTCGGGACGCATCAATGTTGAAATAGCCCGTTACGCTTTGGAGGCGTTGAATATAGATCGTTACGGTCTGGATGAGATAGACAATAAACTGCTTTGTACCATTATCGATAAGTTTAAAGGAGGTCCGGTCGGTCTTACTACCATTGCAACGGCATTGGGTGAGGATCCGGGTACGTTGGAAGAAGTATATGAACCATTTCTTATAAAAGAAGGATTTCTAAAACGTACGCCAAGAGGGCGTGAAGTGACTGAACTGGCCTATCGGCATTTGGGGAAAAATATGTATAGGGAAGAAAAAACATTGTTTGATTAAGATTATGGCAAATCTGAAATCATTGGCTAAAGATACGGCTTTATATGGAGTAAGCAGTATTGTAGGACGTTTCCTAAACTATTTTTTAGTGCCGCTTTATACGGCTGTATTACCGGCAGCTACCGGTGGTTACGGTGTAGTATCGAATGTATATGCCTATACGGCACTGATATTGGTGCTGTTGACTTTCGGGATGGAAACCGGGTTCTTTCGTTTTGCCAACAAATCGGAGGAGAATCCGAAACAGGTTTATGCGAATGCGATTCTGTTTGTCGGCAGTTTGTGTGTTTGTTTTGTCTTTTTAGGTTTTCTGTTTTTGCCGCAGATTTCATCGGTTCTGGCTTATCCTGATCATCCGGATTATGTCGGAATGATGATTTTGGTGGTGGCTCTTGATTCGTTTCAATGCATTCCGTATGCTTATTTGCGCTACAAGAAACGTCCGTTGAAGTTTGTCTTCATCAAGATGTTCAATATTGTCGGGAATATCTGCCTGAATCTGTTTTTTCTGTTGCTCTGTCCTTTTTTATATAAGGTTGCGCCTCATGCGATAAGTTGGTTTTATAATCCGGACTATTTGGTGGGATATATTTTTGTGTCGAATCTGATTATGTGTGTGATTCAGATGTTTTTTTTCATTCCGGAGCTGCGTGGATTTACTTACCGGGTGGACAAAGCTTTGATGAAGCGTATGCTGTCTTATTCATTTCCGATTCTGGTTTTCGGGGTGGTAGGCATATTAAATCAGACGATTGACAAGATTATTTACCCGTTTCTGTTTGACAACCGTCAGGAAGGATTGGTGCAATTAGGTATATATAGTGCGGCAAGTAAGGTTGCGATGATTATGGCAGTATTTACACAGGCCTTTCGTTATGCCTACGAGCCTTTCGTCTTTGGTAAGAATAAAGAGGGAGATGGTAGCGGTATGTATGCGGGAGCAATGAAATATTTTTTTATTTTTTCATTGCTGGCTTTCCTTACGGTGATGTTTTATATGGATATTTTGCGCTATATGGTGGCGCCGGATTATTGGGAAGGTTTGAATGTTGTAGCCATTGTGATGGGAGCCGAAATATTGAAAGGCATCTATTTTAATCTGTCTTTTTGGTATAAGCTGACGGATGAGACCCGTTGGGGAGCCTATTTCTCTTTGATAGGGTGCTTGGTTCTTTTGGTCCTGAATATATGGTTAGTGCCTTTATACGGTTATGTTGCTTCGGCATGGGCCGCTGTTTCCGGTTACGGGGTGATAACATTTCTTTCTTACGTCATCGGTCAGAAGAAATATCCGATTCGTTATCCGTTGAAAGATATGGCCGTTTATTTGCTGCTTGCCGCAGTTTTGTTTATTGCAGGGGAAGCAATTACGATACATAATCTTTGGGTTCGACTGGCCTTTCGTACGGTATTATTATTTCTGTTTGTCTTTTATCTGGTAAAGAAAGATTTGCCTTTACGTAACATTCCGTTGATAAATCGTTTCCTGCATTAAAACCGATGGGGGATTAAAAGAGAAAGTTCCGCAGATCCAGCTGAGTTTCTGCGGAACTTTTATGTCATTTGACTCGAGGTATATCTTTTATATAGTGACGAACCTTAGTCATGATTGAAGAACTGTTTCCAATCGTCCTTTTTCTTTGAACTGCGGAAATCCTCTTTTGACCGTTCTTTCCGGTTTGATTTTGCCCGGTCGGCCGATTTGTTTTTTATTTTTTTCCCGTCTTTTCCGCTTTTCCCGTTATTCTCATCGGCATATTCTACGGTGACTTTTCGTCCGTTGAAATTGGTCTTGTTCAGTGCTTTTACGACAATGTTTGCTTGTCCTTCAGGAACCTCAAAGAAAGAGAAGTTCTGCATTAGGTCAATGCGGCCTATTTCAATATGTTGTTTCTTTATGTTCCGGTTGATTAATTCAATAATCTGATTGGCGAAACATCCGTCACTTTTCCCCATATTCAGGAATAGGCGGGTATATCCTGCTTCGGCTTCTCGTGAGCGTTTTTGTTTGTCCGCTCCATGTTCTTTTCGTTTTTTTGTCTCAGATTTCTTGTCATTCGCTTTCGGTTGTTCTATTTCCGGAGCGTTTTTATAGTAATCAAGGAAGCGGTTGAATTCCATTGACACGACACGTTTTATCAGGTCTTCCTTGCTGAGCCATTCGAATTTGCGGTAGATTCCGGGGAGGAATGTTTCTATTTCCTGTTCGTTTACTTTTACTTTTTCAATGTCATCGATAACTTTGATCAGCTGTTGTTCGCAAATTTCTTTTCCGCTTGGCAGTACTCCGATGGTGAATTTTTTGTTGATGATGCGTTCAATCTCACGCATTTTTCCTTTTTCGCGCAGATTGATGATTGCAATAGATATACCGGTTTTCCCCGCTCTTCCTGTGCGGCCGCTGCGGTGAGTATAACTTTCCGTGTCGTCGGGTAATCCGTAATTGATGACGTGTGTCAGGTCATTAACGTCCAATCCGCGTGCAGCGACGTCGGTTGCCACAAGTAGTTGCAGGTTGCGTTGACGGAATTTTTGCATGACCAGATCGCGTTGAGCCTGACTTAGTTCTCCATGCAGTGAGTCGGCGTTGTATCCGTCCTGGATTAATTTGTCTGCAATTTCCTGTGTCTCTTTTCTTGTGCGGCAGAAAATGATGCCATATATCTGGGGATAATAATCGACGACTCGTTTCAATGCAGCATATTTGTCTTTTGCATGAATAATGTATGCTGTATGATGTACGTTTTTACTTCCCTCGTTTTTTGTCCCGATAACAATCTCTTTGGCATTATGCAGGTATGTTTTTGCAATGCGTGATATTTCCGGGCTCATCGTAGCCGAGAACATCAGCGTGTTTCTGTCTTGAGGAACTTTTTCAAGGATGGCGTTGATGCTGTCAGTGAATCCCATGTTCAGCATTTCATCAGCTTCGTCCATTACCACATTTACGATGGAATTCAGGTTTGCCACTTGGCGTTCTATCAGATCGATGAGGCGTCCCGGTGTGGCAACGATGATGTGGACTCCTTTTTTAAGACTGCGTATTTGGCTTTCAATGGAGGAACCTCCGTATACGGGGAGGATTTTCAAGTCGGTAATATATTTTGAATAGTCTGTAAGGTCGCCGGAGATTTGCAGACAAAGTTCTCGGGTAGGACATAGAATTAATGCCTGTGGGGCATTGTGCTTTAGATTAATTTTCTGTATTAAAGGGAGACCGAATGCTGCGGTTTTTCCCGTTCCTGTTTGGGCAAGGGCTACCACATCATTTCCGTTTTCCAATAAATAAGGAATGACTTCTTCTTGTACAGGCATGGGATATTCATATCCCATTTCTTCAATTGCTTTCCGTATTTTTTCGGAAATGCCGAGCTCTTCAAATGTCTTCATCTGTAATTTGTTGATTTTTGGGCACAAAGATACGCTAATTTGGTGAATAATCGTTTATTGTCGTTTGCTTTTTTACGGTATCGTAGGTATATTACCGGGTATTATTCGCATCGTGTTTTTGTAATTGTGAGGATTTATTCAGAATGAATTGGGTATAGCAGAAGCAAAATAGAGCAATAATTGCTCCTGTTGTCGCGATAACCGGAGCTAAAGTCTCACCGAACAAGCTATCCATGCTGTCTGCTTTTCCCGGCAAAGTTATCATGAGGATAAGGGAAAGGGCGTTGTTGATAAAATGAACGACAATGCCGGGCATAAGGCTTCCTGTGCGGAAATAGAGCCATCCTAATAGTAATCCCAACATGAAGGCATAAGGTATTTGTGCCGGATTTCCGTGTATAAGTCCGAAGATAAGAGCCGAAACGGTAATGCCGTAGCCCGGTTTCTTCCATATTTGGAGTAAATGTTTCTCGATGGTGCCTCTGAAAAAAAGTTCTTCAACTACCGGAGCGATAATGGCTATTGAGATGATACCGAGAACGGAATCTTTCATCTCTGAGAATAATGATTGGTTAAGGTCGGGAAGGTTGATGATTTCTGTCAGGTAATTTAGGCAGCACATCAGGCCTAATGTCAAAGGGATGAGAAAGAAATACAGCTTTCCTGATACGAATGTCAATATATTCCGGTTGATATTTATGTATTTATATCGGATGAGATGCCATGCAAAGAGCAGATTGCTTATTGTTACGGCGCATATGGCTACGGTCGTTTCGGAATTTGAGACGAATGGAGGAAAAGAAAGCGTGCCATTTTCAACAGACTGCCGGATGACTACAGGAATGTAAAAAAGGAAAGTCAGGACAAAAGAACAGGCCAATTGATAGACGAAAAAGTATAGAATCAGTTTTAAAATTCGGCTCATGGATGTGTAGGAAGTAAATTTTCTATTAAAGAACGGTCTTCATGAAGTTGTGCAATCAAAGCTTCCATATTGGGAAAATGTTGCTCTTTACGGATAAAGTGCATCAGCTCTATGCGGATTTGCTGTTGATAGAGGTTGCCGGTGAAGTTAAGAATATGCACTTCTATGCTTAACCGGTTCCCGTTATTGACGGTGGGGCGATGACCGATGTTCAGCATTCCTTTGAAATATTCCTTTCCGATGCGGGCATATACGGCGTAAACCCCTTCTTGCGGGATGAGCTTATCGGGGCAGGAGGGCGATAAATTGGCCGTGGGAAAGCCTAATTTACGTCCGAGCTTATAGCCGTCGACTACAGTTCCGTCGAGAAAATAGGCGTAACCTAAGTATTGATTGGCTTTTTCTATGCAGCCTTTCTGCAAAAGATTGCGGATAACAGAGGAACTGATGGTGATGTTTTGATTGACTAATGCTTGTGCATGGACAATGTTGATGCCAAATTCGTCCCCATATCGGGTATAATCGCTGAATCCCTCGCTGCGGTTATGGCCGAAACGGTGGTCATGTCCGATAACTAATGCTCGCATATTGAATCGGTCTCGCAGGAATTTCATGAACTCGAACGCAGATAATTTGGATAATTCAATCGTGAAAGGCAGTATGATACAGTAGTCAGCATCCAGCGATTTTATCAGTTCTATTTTCTGTTGTGGGCACGATAATAATTGTGGACGGTATTCACTATGCATAACTTCACGGGGATGTACAGGGAAAGTTATCAGCACTGTTTGCAGATTAGTTCCCTGTACAGCTCCTTTTAATTGTTCAATCAGATAGCGATGCCCCCGGTGGACGCCATCAAAGCAGCCGATTGTGATGGCGCACGGCAGGAAATCGTCCGGTATGTTATCCGTCAGTATGATCATTTTTTACTTATCCGTTTGATCCCTCGTATGATTTCTCCGAGCCACAGGACAAAAGAAGTGCTTCCGATAATGTAGAGCCATTCGCTGATGGATAATGGTTCGGTGCGGAAGACTTGTCCTCCGAACGTTACGATGATAATCTGTCCTATAAGAATAATCAATGCTACCGTTAACATACCGAGAGCATGGCTGGCATCGCGGAATATGGAGTGATTTGTACCGAATACGCTTGCATTAAACAGATTCCAGAATTGCAGCATGACAAAAATGGTAAAGAATATGGTCAGATGATGGGTCGTCATGCCTCCGGGAAGGTTTTTGAAATAGGTTAGCAATCCCATTAGAACGATGAGAAAACCGATGCCTACGCCAAAAATATTGTTGCGCATGGCCGGAGTAATGATGAAATCAGTACGTTTACGTGGCTTTTCTTTCATGACATCCATGCTGGGAGCTATGGAAGCTAAGGCCATAGCTGCAAATGTATCCATAATAAGATTGACCCAAAGCATTTGAGTAACGGTCAGAGGTAATTCTGTCCCGAAGAATGCTCCAAGTAGTACACTGAGTAATGCAACGACATTGATTGTGAGCTGGAAGACGATGAATCGTTGGATATTCTTGTATAGAGACCGTCCCCACATGACTGCTGTTGCAATACTGTGGAAGGAGTCGTCAAGTAACGTGATGTCGCTTGCTTCTTTTGCAACGGATGTTCCGGTTCCCATGGAGAGACCTACTTGTGCATGGTTCAGTGCCGGTGCATCGTTTGTTCCATCGCCTGTTACTGCAACCACTGCACCTTTTTGTTGCAGGAGCTGCACCAGTCTTTGTTTATCCATAGGACGCGCCCTGCTCATGACTTTTAAGTCGAGGACACGGTTAAGAGCTTCTTCGTCGGACAATGCGGCAAATTCAGTACCTGTTATGCGGTTCCTTTCGGTATCTCCGGGTTGCCACAAACCTATTTGACGTGCAATTTCAGTCGCTGTTCCCGGAGTGTCTCCGGTTACTATTTTTACGCTAATGCCGGCAGACTGACATCTTTTTACGGCTTCGGGCACATCGGGACGGATAGGGTCGCTGATTGCGAAAATACCCAAGAATGTCATGCCATTTTCGTTTACAAGTTCCTGGCAGTCTTCCGGCGCATTTTCAGGAACGTAACGATATGCTAATCCTAAAGTCCGCATAGCTTTGTTCTGGTAATTCAGAAGTTGTTCGTTGTATTGGGTTGTCTGCTCTGCGGTTAAATTGCATTTTGACATGATGATTTCGGGAGCTCCTTTTATATAGAGAATGCGTTTTTTCCGTACAGTTGAGTCGACTAAGGTAGCCATATATTTACGTTCGGTAGAGAATGTAAGTTGGTTTATGACTTTAGTCTGTTTACGCAGATGCATATAATCTTTTCCTTGTGCGTTAAGCCAAAGAAGGAGCGCTATTTCCGTAGGGTTTCCTACTCCGGAAGGTTTCTCGTTTTCTCCTTTCTCTTCAAGGAAGGCTGTGGAATTGGTCGCTATGTTTTCTTCTATCAGATCTGCATCATCTTCCGTAAGTTGGGTATCATACACTTGCATCAAGTTCTGAGTTAGCGTACCGGTCTTGTCTGTGCAGATGACCGTAATGGCACCCATTGTTTCGCAAGCGTGCATCTTTCGGACAAGATTGTTCGTTTTCAACATCCTTCGCATATTTAAAGCCAAGCTTAACGTGACGCTCATCGGAAGGCCTTCCGGCACTGCTACGACGATAAGTGTGACGGCCATCATGAAATACTTTAATACGATGCGGGCAATATCCATCCATTGATGCCAGTCGGTTACAGTGTGAACAGACAGATAAGCATATAAATCTTTGGTTGTGAAAATAATAAAGGTGAGGGCGGCAATGGTAAATCCGACTTTTCCTATCAGGTTGGCTAATTTGGTGAGTTGGATGTTTAGCGGGGTTTGCTCTTGAGATTGTTCAGTAGACTGGCGTGCTACTTTTCCTATTTCAGTAGCGTCTCCTACGCGTGTTACTTGCATTGTGCCATGCCCGTCGGTAACTGTTGTCCCCCGCATGACTGCATTTGAAGGATAAGTGGCTTCTTCATCAAAATGGGCCTCGTCTGTGGTTTTGTTGACCATTAGTTCTCCTGTCAGGCTTGATTCATTTACCTGGAGAGAAATCGCTTCAAGCAGTGTGCCGTCTGCCGGAATCTCTTCTCCGGTGTTTAGAATTACAATATCACCGACAACAACATCTTTTCTTGGGATTTCATGTATCTTGTTGTCTCTTATGACAGTAACAGGGGTATCTTCATTCACAGCATTTAATAGATCGAATTTCTTGTTTGCATCATATTCAAAGTAAAATCCGATACCGGTAGCGAGAAATATAGCGAAAAATATACCGATGGTTTCTGCATATTCATTCTCTATTATAGAAATGATTAAGGAGAATACAGCTGCAACTAAAAGCACTTGTATGACAGGATCACGAAATTTTTCCAGGTAAAGTTTCCAAATGGATGGCCGTTTTGGAGGGGTAAGTAGGTTGGAACCATATTTTTCTCTGTTCTTAAGAACTTCTTGTGCAGATAATCCTGTCAACTGCGGTTTATTTGTTTGCTGAACCATAATTCTTGATTTTGTAAATATTTAAGTTACGCAAAAATACAATATATCTCAATACAATTGCGGAATTTGGCATTTTTTTATTAATTTTCTTGCTCTAAAAGTTGTATATTCCGAGTAAAAATGCTATTTTTGCATCGGTTTTCCAATGAGGGAAATTTGTAGGACTTGTAGCTCAGTTGGTTAGAGCAACAGACTCATAATCTGGAGGTCCCAGGTTCAAGCCCTGGCTGGTCCACTTTAATAGTCAAGCACTTACAAAGATTTGTAGGTGCTTTTTCTTTTATATGGTGACCTTCAGGTGACCTTTTTGAAGCAAAACTCTATAATAGTGACCTTCTGCAATTTCATAAAATTACAGAGAGTTTTTATAGATTTTTAAACAAAAGGGAATAAATGAATTAAGCGACCTTCAACACCACGTTACTCATCAGATGATGTTTCAGTTATCTATTTGGAAAGTTTTCCAAGATGTTCTTGAATCTTTTCTTCCGTTTCTCCGTAATATGTAATTTCCCAGAGCAATCCGGCAGTTAATTCTTGTAAGGTAATGGCTACATCTTCATCAATGTGAATTTTCATACCTAACAGGGCAGACCAAGGAGAGTAACTTGCCACTGGATAATAATTGCTGTCTTCATCTTTTGGATCATAAACAGAACAGTTCATATCAATCATCGGTGAGCATCCTTCCCATCTTGAAGCCAAATAAATGGCATATTGAGATTCTGAAACATCATACTTCTGAAGGGTTTGATATATACTGCGATAAGTCTCCCAATTGGCGTGTTGTGCTTGTTTCGGCTGATTCCTTTGATACAGGGCTTTAAAGTCAGGTAAGATGTCATCAAAGTCAAACCATGTCAGCAACGATTTGAATGTCAGTTGTTCCATCATGAAGTTTTTTGAATTATAAGATTTCATACTGATTAAAGCGACTCAACTATTTTCCTGATTTATCTTTTTCTATCCAATCCAAGGCTGTTTTAAAAGCATCTTTTTTATCCTCCCAGGGAAGGGTTTCAGCCACTTCTATATCCGGACTGATTCCCTCTCCTTCGCTCCACGTAACGCCATCCGGCAAAATATACGGGGTTTGTGTTGCCAACTTAAATTCTATACCATGAGAAGTTCTAAATTTAAATGCCATACTGCCACAGTCGCCTCCAGTGCGCCTGCCTATTACCGTTACATTTGGCTGCACTTTTAATAAAGCGGTTAATTTTTCTGCTCCTGAAGAAGTAAATTCGTCTATCAGAACTAACAATTTACCTTTATAGCTTCTGGAGATATCAGGTTCTATCGTTATCTTGTCGATAGTGACAGATTTGGAAATGAGATAGGAAGCAATTGAAAAAACATTGCCTCCCTTCCCTCCCGGATTTTTTTGCAAATCCAAGATGAGATAAGGACATTCAAATGTACTATCAGCTTGACTGCAAAAGTATTCTACGCTTCCAGACCCGAAATGAGGTATTCTGATATAACCTATGTTGTCCCATCTTTTCAGCACCTTAGCTAACAATAAAGATACTCTTTGTTTCATGCCTTGCAAAGATACTTCTGCACTGTCTTGTGCGACCTTTTGAGGCTTCTCGTGCCTATCCTTTTCCTCATAAAGGGGAATAAATACTTCAAAAACAGAGTCTCCTCGTAAGATAGTTGCCCGCTTACTAGTATCTACATCAGATTTGAATATGTTTACTGCCGCCAATTTTTTTCTTGCCAAATAAGTAGAACCAGCAGTATATGCCAATTGCTTCTTGATGTAGTCTGCTGTAATAATGCCATCTATGGCGATAATCAAATCCTTTTGTCGCAAGTTCATTATGTCGCTTGAAATCCATACAGAATCATTTCGGGTTACTAAAGGCACAGCACTTCTATACATTGAGAAGAAAGGAATAGTGTGCATATTCCTTAAGTTCGTAAAATATTGTAATAGGATCAGTCCATATTGTTGTGCATCTTCTACTTTTGAAACCTTTTCTTTATATTCGACATTCAGTTTTTGCAAGTCAATCTTTTTACGATTAGCTATTTCTTGATAATTGTCGTTTACAATTTCAATTATCTCGTTGAAATCCTCTTGGCATTGTTTAGGAGATAAACAGAGTTCCGAGATATAACATGACTGAGGTTTACGTACAATTTTGAACCATAAATCATGGGATTTATAATTCTCATACAATTTCCATATGCATAAGCTCATGACGACCAATGAAAGAATCACTCCCAAACAGGAAAGCAGCATCCTCTTCTTCTTTTTAGCGATACGATATACGCAATACAAGCCGATGACTACCGACAGGAGAGTCAGGATAATGTTCGTAATGTTGTAGATATTGAGAAAACTGTTCATACTAACAACTTATTGGATAAGTAATACGGTTGCTCCTAGATAAAAATCCTTTCAAAAGCAACCGTATCAATAAAGATTAATCGAAACTATTCATCATATCTTCAATAGCTTCTTGAAGTTCATCTTCAGAATCACAATTACCAAACATCATGCCAATAATTGCTTGTTCCTCATCATCATAATTTAAATAATCATTCTTTCTCATTGCTTTCAGATTTTATGTTAGGAAATACATAATTCATATAGTTAATCAATTTTTCTCCCTCAGTCCAATCATAAGCACTAGGATGACAACTATTTAGGACAATACACGATTTTTCACGCAAGGCGATAGTATACAGATATTTATCATCTAAATTATTCATAACATCTAAATATTTTCCTTGATAAAGATCGTATAAATGCTTTCCGACCTTTCCCCATGCAATAATTACATCAGGAAGAGCCGGTAATCCTGTTAGCATTTCTTCAAAAGCTAAATCATTTTCTTTATCTTTCGTAATCCAACTGATGTCGGCACTTTTTTGAGGTAGAAAGTATTGGACATAATTATAGAAAGCTATCTTATTCCAAAATGATTCTCTTGAAAGATTAAAATATTTGCACATAAACTCAGAAAACTTACTATAAGCTTTTCGTTCAATCCCATCTAAGAATCTTTGAATTTCACACTTTGTATTTAATGCCAGCCCTTTATCTTTCCAGTCGCGTGGAAAAGTTTCCTGTATTTCATCCATATGAGGGCAATCTAATATCAACTCTTTACATCCGTTTACAGATAATGTGCAGTTTATGAAGCATAATTCGTCTTTATGAGGGCAATCATGGCTATGCCCCAAAACTAAAGGTAATTTACCATCTTGTAGTCCTTGTTTGTAGGAATTTCCTATAAAAGGTTCAAAAACTATGTGTTTCATATTTCCCTATTTTTTAAAAGTTTATAAATCCCAAATCCAGCTCCCGCTGCGGCTATCCCAATCCCTACAATTGGAATAGCACCTAACACTAAAGTGCCTGTTGCCATTCCTCCACCTCCGGCAGCTAAAGCACCGCCACCTAACCATGCCGTAGCCGCATTGGTAGCTGCAGCACCCGATAACATTGAAATAGCAGTTCCCGTAGATGCCGTTCCAAATGTTGTTGCAATACCCATTGCAGCCGTTTGACCGCCTACGCTAATTGCAGTTCCTGTGCCAATTGTGGCTGCGGAGCCAATTAATTCTTTCTTTTTCATAAAATTATTTTTTGTTTTACGCGAAGATATGACTTAAAGAACTAATACGCAAGTGCCTGATTAACAGTTATTAATACGTTCGTGCTTTGGACGGTTTGCAAGGGTTTATACCCTTAATACTTCCAAAAAATTATTTGCTAAAAACTTATAATATATTTATAATCAACTATTTAAGCTGCACAAGGATGCTCAATCTTAAAAAATACCGTCAACCTTAATTAATAAATTAAAAAATATTTTAACTATCTCTATAAAACTATTCAGACGTAATTCCATTCTCTATAAAACATAATGAACACTATGTCTCTACGTAATTCCATTCTAAAAAATTTATTAAATAGACTTTATTAGCACTTCTATGTACAAGCATTCTTCCGCCAATACACATACACATCCCGTATCGAGATCTCATGGTTAAGATATGACCGACTGATTTCAGAGGGAAGTGTATAAGCCGGATAATCGGCAACCTTGAAATGCCAGTAGATACCTCTGTTATCGGGATAAATCCGGCAGTTGTGCCGCTCGCAGAAAAGGCGTTCACCCTCGGCGGTATAAAGGTAATAGTTGGTCGCCATTTTTTGTAATTCCGTATTCTTCTCTTGAAGTTCACGTACTTTTGCGGCAAATTGCTCCCGTTGTTTCTGTTCGGATTCGTAGGCAGACAAGTTCATTTCACGCCATGTACCAGTTTTGAAATATTCGTTGGTGCGGCTAATGTATTCCCTGATAGCGTCAAGTACAAAAGATAGGCCGTGGATGTTAGCCAGCCGTGCAATCTGATTGAGGTTGACTTGCATCTTATAGCTGATGTTGGCCGTGCGTTTCATCCGTTCGCTTTCCTCTATGGTGAGTGCGGCTGACAGTTCTTTACCCAAAGCGGCTTCGCGGATAAACGCCGCCACAGACAGCCGTGCGGCATTGGCTTTCTTCTCAATTGCGGCATATTCCGCTTCACTGAACTGTATTTCCTTTCGTTTGGTACGCTTATTCTCGTTTTCCGTTTTCATCTTCTGCGTCCTCCTTTTCGCTGTTTGTTTTTGTCCTTATCATGGTCAAGAGTGTTGTCGCTGCTGCCACTGCCTGTGCCTATCCGAGCTACTGTCGGTTGGATGATAAGTTCGGCTATACCTTCCATAAGATTGCCACTAATAGATGTTGTTGCCGTTCCCTCATTGTTGGTTGCTGTAAAATCTGGATTGGTGTCCGCATTGGGTGCAGAGTTATTGCTCCATCTGATATGATTCTGATGTCCGCAGTTGTGTATTTCTGCTGTCCGGCATTTGTTCTTATTGCTGTCCGTCTTACCTTCCGTTTGCTTTCTCTTTCGATGATTGGCTGGTGTCAATCCCCATCGCTCCGTCACGGAAATGGATGCTTCCTTTGCCGCCTTTCCGATGTTGGCGAGATTGGCACGTGTACCATCGTCCAACACCACGTTGGCCAGAAAATGGAAGTGCGGATTCTTGTCATCCTTATCGTGATGACGACCGATAATGAACTGGTCGAAACGATAGCCATGCCGCTCCATGTGCTTTATCCAATCTCCGATTATTTCCTCGGCATGAGCTTCAAG
>CASDXG010000022.1 GCA_949285025.1 uncultured Bacteroides sp.
ACAGCTCCCCACCCTCTCCCAAAACGACCTCATCGTCACCAACGCACGCCACTACGAAGCCCTCACCCACGCCCTCGAATCCATTCACCGCGTCCAAGAAGGCCTCTCCACCCACCTTTCAGGCGATTTCATCTCGCAAGACTTGCGCGAGTGTATCTTCCATTTAAGTGATATTGTGGGGGATGTGACGACGGACGAGGTGCTGGGAAATATATTTCGGAGGTTTTGCATAGGGAAATAGATTAACTATTTGATTATCAGATAGTTAAGTAGTAAATACCTATAATTTTCTGATAGAAAATGACTTATATAGATAGAAAATAAGCTGTTTTGAGAACCATATTTTCTCTTTTTAGCATATGTTTTCCACATTTTTGTCCCCAGTTTGTCCTCTATAGTGGCATCGGGGGACAAAATTATGTCCCCAATATATTTTGGACACATACAATTATCGCATTCGGTAAAAATTTAGAATTTTTTTTTTCGAAACTATTGAAGATCTCTCAACAGTAATGTCTATAAACATATTATATCATTGATATGCAATTTATTACAATCTAAACATATTATAGTAGAAGTTACAACAAATGACATTCAGTTTGGAATGTCTGGTAAGTATTATCATAACTATCTACTCAAGTAACGCCATTGAATATTATAATTCCCTAGAGCCATCCAACATACAGATATACAAATCTGTATTATAACATTGATATAAAAATTAGATACATTATAAATGGAGTTATAACAAATGATATTCTGATTGGAATATTATAAAAACATCCTCATCACTTAAACGTCTGCCGTCTGTCACTACATGTATATTCACATGATAGCCCATTAACACCTTCTTCCTCCTGATAAACCATATGGTTGTGGACAGTTCTATCGAATCGGATAATGCCTGGCTGTTGAAAGTTGTTAAGAATCATATTATCAAATATCAGAATCAAGTAAATTATCAGCACTATTTCGAATCAATGCCGATAATTTGCATACTACCGATTTTCAAATAGATTGCCGAATGTACGTCAGCTAATGAAAAAATAAGAATTAAGGAACCTTAATCTTCTCCACTTCCTGCCATTCTGCAAGAGAGACAATCGCTTGGTATTGCTCCTGAGTCAGAACCGAGTCGTCATCGTCCGAACATTCGTATTCCCACAGCAATTCATAGACAGTGCCCTCTTCCTGGTAACCCATATAGTTGTGAAAGGAGTCGGGAACCAGTCGCACATAATCTTCTTCAAGCAGGATTCTCAGGAGCTTTTCTGCATCGTATATCAGCAGCGGTACCCAGGCCTTATACAGAGCCGTAGTCACCTCAATAGCCAGCCCGACATTGGACGAGTAACCGTTGGAAACAACGATTATCCACCCATGTTGTCGGTCGTTTGAGGCAAAGATATTCAGACGCGAAAGTCCCAGTTCACCGTAATGGTCAGTTGCGAACCGCATGAAATCCTCCGGACTGTCAATGTCGTATATTTCCGTCACATCCACGAACTTCTTCCGCTTGTAGTAGACTACATCACGCAATTCTTCCGGAACATCCTGCGGATCTGTATGGATGCGCCCCCTGAATCCCCTCTTCCGGTGATAAGCCTCATACACCTCGTTGGCAATGCGGTAATAGGTACAATACTTTCGGATAGTCATGGTTTCCAAAAGAGGGGCAGAATACCCGTGCACCGACTCCTCCAATGCCTTGATAGCCATTTCCCGATCTTCTAACTCGATTTTGAATCTCGGCACAATGCGGTTAAATTCCTTTTGTGCAATCCGTCCTGTACGCTGCTGGTACGGCAGGTGGTGCGTCACGTAATCGTTGAACTCGTCGGAATTTACGACAATGACATCAATCATCCGTTGCAGATAATCGAAGAGACAGGTGAGGTTCTCCCTGCACCATTCATCATCTGGCTCTGCATCCGTACACTTGGAGCTATTCGTAATGATAAAGCGAGTCCGCTTCCGGTCCGTAACACGGATTGACCGGAAATCCCCGTATCGACTTGAAGCAACATGGAACCACCTGTTCTCCATCGGGTTGAATGCCAACCAGTCAGCTAAGAACGCCTCCCGACTGTCATATTTTCCAGAAGCAATCAACTCTTCAACATCTCCCCATTCTTCCGGAGTAGGTCGCGGTACTTCGATATAGAATCCCCGATACTCATCGTCACCCATTGCGGCCAACCGCTCGAACAGATGTTGAATCTCAACCAGCCGTTCCAACATATCGCCATCAATAACAATCTCCCAATGGCGACTTTTGCCCAACGCCTCCAAATGCGAGGCGTTCAGGCCAACTTCCTTCGCCAAATCGGCAAGGAGCCTTCTATCTATGATCTTTCTTTCGTTCATTTCTGTATGTCCATTAAATTTCAATAAACTTGGTCGGATCAAATCCGTTCATCAGGTGTTCATCTTCAAAAACATATCCCATCTGGTTACAGATTATGCGGGTACCGCTAATCACAGTGTCGATGTTGGTATGCGAATGCCCGTAAATCCAGGCATCAATCCGACTGTTAGCTATCAGTTCTCCATATTCACTGGCAAATGCGCTGTTCAGCACGGAACCCTTATGATGCGGAGCCACTACCTGAAGTGTCGGCAAATGGTGTGTAACCACAACAATATGGGCCGCCGTACTTTCCTTGATACTTTTCCGAATAAAGTCAATACAGGTCTTGTGCATCCGGTTGAACTCCTCCACCTGTAGTAGTTTCCCACCGAACTTAATCTGACGGAAATCGTTCATGCCTTTCCATACAAAATATTCATCGTTCGGATTGACCCGTGACCACAGCGTACTCAGCACGAAGTCGGTATCATCAATGTGAACAACCTGATTCTGATAGTAGCCGACATTCTCCCGGAACATCCACCGCCATTGCAGACCCCGTTCCATCACATCAGAATAGTTGTAGTATTCATGGTTACCGGGGACAATCAGCACCTGTCGGTAGTTCTCCGAAGCCCAGTTCCAGAACTTCGTCAACGGTGCAACCTTATCCCTGAGATAGAAAATATCCCCGGCCAGAACCAGCACATCGCCGGTAACCGGCAGTTCGTTATGCTTCAAATATCTGCTGTTCTCCTGGAACTCCAGGTGCAGATCGCTCATGTATTGTATCCTCATCTTATAGCTCTCCTCTCTCTGATTGTTCTATCTGTTTCTCTATTATCATCTTTACCTGTGCAAATGATACCGGTGTGAAATTATTGTTATCTACACCTACATCATACTGAGTCGGGAAAAGCATCTTCAGCCTCGGAGCGTCCTTTCCAATGTTGTGCCTGCTGGTATGTACATGTCCGAAAAGCTGCCAGGTGCCATCATATGAGCCGCCATAACAAAGGAACGGGCAGTGGTTCAGATAGATCTTCTGCTTATCTACCTCAATATACATCTGCATCACAACCTGTTCAAAGTATTTCCTGTAGTCCTGTCTCAGATTCTTTATGTCATGGTTGCCAGTAATAAGATAGATTTTTCCGTTCAGCCTGCTCAGTACATTTATCCATTCGGCAGAACCTCCTAGACAAAAGTCACCCAAGTGAAATACGATATCATCCGGACCGACTACTCTGTTCCAGTTGGAAATCTATGACCTCTTTCTGTCATGCACAAAGTCTATAAGAAATATTCTCACCTGATTTATAACTTTCAATTCTTACCCGTTTCTACGGATCACAACATATGTAACCCTCTTGATCATAAGTTTTTCGCTCATGATGAATTAAATCTATCAACTGTTGTAATTCAAGTATATCTGACTTGATATCCTTAAAACGGTTACACTGTTCATCATATCTTTTCCGGGAGCCAGACTTCAGGCGAAATTCAATATCATCTGGAATTAAATAGGAAGAACGCTCTTTGCCTAAATATTGCCGAAACTCAAAGAGAAATATATTTATTCCTGCCAAATCAAAGTCTCCGAAGTGAAGATAATGATTCGGGATAGTACATAGCCATTATCTAAGATCGGTCGACTGTGGATACCTGGATACGAAAAGTACTTTATCTGAAAGGTTGTGATCATGGAGATATTTATCAAAGAACGTCCGTTGCCTGCGAATCATCCTGAAGTTTTCCATATTCTCCACACCCATCACCACTACATCTCCGGGGATTGTAAAATTCTCCCAGTCTGAAACAAAGAGAAAACTCCCTTCCTGCGGACTTACCACAAATGGATTTCCGTCAAGAAAACACTCAAT
>CASDXG010000023.1 GCA_949285025.1 uncultured Bacteroides sp.
GATTATATCATTAACGAAAGAGATTTAAATGTCTATTGGACTGAATATGCGGTGAATCTCCCCAAAGAGGAAGCGGCCAATGCCGCACGTATGCGCAACATTCGTCCGCACTTATTGGAAGACGGGGTGACTTTCGAGGTCGTGGTAGATAACGGTATGGTGGAGAAATACATGCAAAATTTGAGCGCACGTATTGAAACTCACCTGCGCGAACGGCTCCATAACCGTAAAATCACGATGAAGGTTCGTGTGAGTGCGCAAGACGAAAATATACGTGCTTATAGCCACTTGGAGCGTTTCCAGATGATGAGCAAAAAGAATCCCAGCCTCCTGAAATTGAAAGAAGAATTAGGGCTGGAACTCTCCTGACAATTGACAATGGACAATTGATAATTGACAATTATTTTTCATCATTTATTTGTGGAGACGCGGCGTGCCGCGTCTCTTTTTTTAACCTGACACACAATAACAAATAGTAGCTTTGCGTTTCATAAATAAGTCATTTATTATCAACTCATACAAAAAATAAAGCACATGAAACCGATGAAACTGAAAACTATTATCTTCCTCACCATTTTAGGAGAGAGAACATTGCTGGGTGCCTTTGCATGGGATCATCAAATCGCAGCATGGTTAGACAACATTATTAACTTCCCATTCGGGGCAATGGAGAATTTTCTGGACTGGTATCTCTGGAACACATACGGCCCTTCCCATTGGTTAACGGACGAAATTACCTCTGGTTTATTCTTCCTTATAACCTCCACACTGCAAACATGTCTCTACTATTACTTGATCCGGTGGTTCTTGAATAAGAAAGAGAAACGCCAATTGGTATAAATATTTATAATCAACACATACAAAAAGATAAAGCAAATGAAACCAATGAAACTGAAAACTATTATCTTCCTCGCCATTTTAGGAGAGAGAATATTGCTCGGTGCCTTTGCATGGGATTATCACATCGCAGCATGGTTATACAACATTATTAACTTCCCATTCGGGGTGATAGACATACGTCTGGATAGGTACTTATGGTACACATACGGTCCTTCCCATTGGTTGACGGACGAAATTACCTCTGGTTTCTCCTTCCTTATAACCTCCACACTGCAAGCCGTCCTCTACTATTACTTGATTCAGTGGTTCCTGAATAAGAAGGAGAAACGCCAACCGGTATAATTGTCAATTGTCCATTGTCAATTCTCAATTAACTTAAACCGCAGTCGTAGCCGTCCCTCTGCATAATCGTGCGAAAGGATTTTGAAATGGCCGATTTCGGCGGTGTTGCTGACGTGTGCGCCGATGCAGGCGCATGCGTCGTAATCCCCGACACGGACAATCCGCAACGTTTCGCTTACCTCTTCGGGCAACTTGCTCAAATCGACAATCGCGGCAGCCTCCTCGCGGGGCATAAACTCAATCGTAACGGGCAGATGACGATCAATCACCTCATTCACCTGCCGTTCGATTTCAGCAAGCTGTTCCGCCGTCGGCGATTCAGGTAGTTCATAGTCACACTTGCTTTTCTTCCGTTCGATATGGGCATTCTTCGAACGCGGACAACCGAACATCCGTACCATCGTTTGGTTCAAAATATGTTCCGCCGTGTGCATGGGCGGATATTCCTGTTTGTTATGACTGTTCAATTGGACTTCCGTTTCCATCTTTTTCGCTGTTTTGAGGGACAAAAATAGTAATAATAACCATCTCCCGACAAACACAAGCGAATAAAAGCCCATTCCCTCGGCAGGAAAATCAAACGGGTCGGCGGGTAATTTGATTTTCCTGCCGAGCAATTTACCGTCACACGCATGGCGATTCTTATCTTTTTTGTACTTTTGTGAAATACAAAACAAAGC
>CASDXG010000024.1 GCA_949285025.1 uncultured Bacteroides sp.
CAGATCAAGATGACGGGAAAATTGAGCAAAGAGTTATTAAAACTTGCCTATGCTTCGCTGAATCGCTGGGAAAGACTGTATCGTCTTGTGTGGAATTGGACAGAGGAGAATCCGCCTTACAACATTTTGGCAATGCGTCCCGATTTACAGCGTTTTGAAAAAGAGCATCCGGAGAGAATAATTTGAATTAAAGGATAACAAATGAAACTTTACGAATTAGTGAATAAGTATCATATCGGAACAGACTTAACGTGCGCGGAGGCTATGTTTAAGGCATGTAACGAGTATTACCAGCTGAATTTATCGGAAGAAACACGCAAGATGTTTTCTGTTATGGGAGTAGGGATGCAGACAGGGCTTTCCTGTTGTGGAGCCTTTACGGTTGCTTCGGGTATTATTGGACTTTTCACAGCAGAGGAAGGTGAAACGGATGTCGATAATTCTATCGGGTACAATTTGATATTTGAGCTTACAAAATTTATGATTGAGGAATTCGGAACTTTACAGTGTTCCGGACTGAAAGAAACTGAAATACCCGGATATGAAAATCCATGTCATCTAATTGTTGAATCTATCGCAAAAAAATTAGAAGAACTGTTGGAAAAGAAGAAGATATTGGCTATGATACCAGATATACAGAACATAAATTAGGGGAAAATAAACATGAATATCGAACAAATGAATGCTGCAAAGGAGTCAATGATAGATTGGCTTTCACATCCGAATGAACTTGGAAAACCGCCTGCAATGATAGAGTGCGCGGGAACATTTGATTTGCATGAAATGCACTATTATATTTTCAAGTTCAAGAAAAGAAAGCTCGGAGCATGGCTGCTCGGTGTGTGTGGCGGTTATGTCAACGATGAGTTGGAAAATTGCGGTCACGTTTTCAGTGATATGCAGGAATATTATGAAAAAACGGCAGTCATTCAAGCGACGGGAATAGTTGAAATGATCCGTTCGTATTGGATGAACGAGGCGAAAAAAGTTGAGGCGAATCAAGAAGCAGAAAAAGAAAAGGAACAGAAGAAAGGTTCTTTTTTGGGATTTGTTTTACTCTCTGAAAACAAATGGGACAAAAAACAGCTTATCGCCGATTTCAAAGAGATGTGGGACATTGATGCAACGGAAGATGAAAAAGGAACGGATGTTAAGGAAGATTCTTTGGGTTTTTCCGTGGGGGATACGCTTGTCGTTATCAGTATAATGCCCGCTCCGATACCTGAGCATGAAGCGGAAGAATGCGCAAGTAACAATTATATGTGGGAAGATGCGGTAGAAGTTGCAAAAAAACATCAGGCGCATCTTATGGTTATTGTTATGGATAAAAATGCCGATCCGTTAGAAACAGGGGAAATATTTGTCAAGGCAACGGCTTGTTGCTGTAAACAAAAAACGGCAACGGGCGTTTATACAAGTGGCACAGTTTTTGAACCGGCATTCTATATGGATGCAGCGGAAGTGATGAAACAAGGAGAGCTTCCGGTCTATAACTGGATATGGTTTGGGTTGTATCAGAAGCAAAATAGAATATACAGCTATACATACGGCTTGAC
>CASDXG010000025.1 GCA_949285025.1 uncultured Bacteroides sp.
CAAAAGATCAATCGTTTGCTTTTTATCTTTTCCGGCCAGTTCCACCATCCGGTCATAAATTTTCTGTGCGGCGGCGGTGTTGTTCGGCTGCAACTCCAGATATTTCTGAGACAGAAAGACCAGAAGAAGCATCTCCCCCGAACTGCTGTTGAGATGACTCTTCCTGTATTTCTCCAAATTCCGCACCGCAGACTCCAGTTCCGGATTCGGAGTGACATGCGGCTGCCGGAAATATCGATTGTAACATGAGACCGCGCGGAGGAAAGCGGCGTCCTCATCAGAGATGGAAGTTTTGCGGATCATGTATGCGCAGACATTCAATCCGATCAGAGTCAGCAGCGCCGCGATGGAATAGCAGATCAGAAACAGATATGTTCTATTTTTCATCGCCGCATTCTCCCGCAAGATTGATGAGAGCCGTCATCTCGTCCCGGGGGAGATCATTTGCCAGTGCAAGTTTCCCCCAGAGGATTCCACACAGATAATCGAACCGGGCCAATGTCCGGATCAGTTCGTCCTGCTCCTGATCCCTGCCGAGATAAACGATCTTATCCTGCTGATCCGTCAGCCGATACAAAAAATCCAATCGTATTAAGATAATTTCACGCGCATACTGTCTCTGCCGTTCATTGCGTTCGTCATAAGGCGAATCATCCAGCAAAGCCAGGAGTTGATTCAATGCCGTGACGGCTTTTTCCGGCGTTGACGCCGTACCGTATTCGACCCACAGTTCCTCCTCTTTCAGCAGGTCAGAAGTTTTTCTTTTTGCGACGGAAACTCTTATGGCTGCAGCGATGACGGCAATGGTCAATACGATATTGACCAGGAGTATCCCCCCCATGATGCCCGGCTCTCTTATTTTACGAAGATTCATATCGATGCCCCCGATCCTCTTTCAGCCGCCCGGGAAAAGAGACTGCTTCTGGCCCCTTTTGCCCGCATTGATTGCGTGCGGCGATTCCGGCGAAAGAGAGACATAACCAAGACAACACACAGACGGTTTCATGATCCCGCTCATCTTCCACATGAGTTATTCCGGCTTCCCCAGGATGTTCCACGGTTTTTTCACGGTATCCTCCAGGAGATTCCACGGTTTTATCAGAAAAAAAATAAAACAAAGCGCCCCAGAAAGCCGCGGCCAAAATCATAAGCATCACCCGGAACCAATCAGATTCCCACCGGAGTGAATGGAGAAATTCCATCGGGGAGAAAGGGAGTCCCCCAGGAACAACCCCAATCCTTTCATGTCGCATCCAGGCTGGTTTGATGCAGATTCCAAACAGGAAGTCAAGGCGATCCACACGACGACAAATATTGCAAACGATTTGTATTTCATCTGCCGCAAATTCCGGAGCATTTTGCCGCCTCCCCCGTTCCTGTCCTTACCGCAATCACGATTCCATGCAATCATTTGCCCGAACATGGTTCAGGCCCGTCTTTTGACGGGAAATCCACTTCCGCTGCAGAATATCAACCGTTGCGAACGTGTTGTAAACGCCTTAAGAATTACTATAACACAGTATTTGCTGATTGCAAGGAGTCAAACCGACGACGCGGTCATGAAAGTGTCCGGGGGGGGCCGAAACGCGGAGTATCTCATATTCCTGATCCATATGGAATTACGTATTCAAATAGCAGTTTGATTTTTCGTGAATGCTTTTTCCGGACGTTATCCTGCGGCTTGACAGAAAACCGCTCCGAAAAGAGAAAAATGAAGAATGATGAAGCTCAAGCGGATCGCAAATTTTGCAGAAACCAGCGTGGAGGAGATGTTGTCTTATATGGACTTCCTGTATGAACACTGGAGCCGGTTGCGGACAAATAACGGTCTCGAACGCATTATGAAAGAGATTCGCCGCCGCCCCGGGTTGTCGGCAGCTTTTTGGATGGGTACTCGGATATAAGGGGCGGTACAAGGTAAAAAAGCGGGAGGCGTCGCCGGCGCAACCGACCAGCTCCGGAGCTCTCAGGTCGGTCGGCTGTTTCGGCTGCGCCAACTCACGTTTGTCATCTGTAATCGCTCAGAAACAAATGTGCGCAAAATATCGGACACTACCTCCGATCCCGAGTTCCCGCGCGATGTCTTTGGCCTGATAACCTTCTTCAAAATAAAGTTTCACAGCCTTGAGCTTGTCGGCCGCCGAATAATGGGTTCCACTCCGATTCGGCCCAGTTTCCGGTGCAGCTTTCATTTCACACCCTCCTCCTTGTTCAGAGAAAAGTGTTACCCGTTTTTACAAACTCTTCAAACCATTTTCCCGCAGCTTAGCACATTTTTTATCGCAGTCGAATTATGCGTAATATAAAATAATGGCTTTTCCCTAATATATATAGTTCATACATATATCCATCTTTCTTTCCATGAAAATATACTATATTATCAGAGATTAGAGATATTATCTTACCTTTGGAATGTACAGATTTTGTTAACATCAATTTTTGCGAAAGTGTTTCAGGAGGCATGGGAATATTAAATTCAAGACCTGATATAGGAATATGATTAGCGTAAGAAATTTGTGGTTGAGGAAGCCCCAGCCTTTCAGGGAATTGATCGATGGCGTAAACAATATCTGGAGAAAATTCTCCTAGTATATTTACCTCCCATGCATTACTTGATCCCGTTAATTTATAGTATAATTTTCCACGGTTTTCAAAATTAGTAAACACCGGTTTTATGTTCAATATTGCAAATAATTGGTCAAAATTATTTACATATCCTTCCTTATGCTTATTTGATAGGAAGAGTAGTATAGTAAAAAAAATGACAATGATTGCTCCCAAAAGGATAAGCCCCCTGAGAATGCCTATATCTTTTTTCGCATAAGCTATTAATTTATTTTGCACAAATAAGCCACCTATTGTGACAAAGGAAAACTACCATCAGAGATAGATGTGTCTCCTGTAATTATTACTTTGTAATCGCTTCCCGCTATCTTTTCCATTAAGAGATCCCAAGTGCCTTCAATTGTATTTATATACGTTGAAGCTGAAAAATATTTATCAAAAGCTCCCTTGTTCATAGCTTCCAAATACGAATTTGCATCTATATTATCCCTCCATTCATATTTTATTTTTACATTTTTATAATATATCACATTGGGACCACATGCGGCCTGATAGTCAATGGCTATATTATAAACAGCCGTACTTCCTAGCCACCATCCAGTGCTAGGAAAGGATCCGCTCATTACAAAAACGCCTTGGGTTCCATATTTTTGGGCTGCATTGAATTTTCCTATAGAAAAATCAATAAATTTTTTGGGATTTAGATTTCGTTTTATAGCATCGGCTCTGATTTCCAGCAATGTCGGCATGAAAGCGAAGTCTGCGAGCTCATTTTCTTCATCATCAAAACTAATAGGACTAGAATATGATAAATGGTTATGAATAATTCCAAGTAATGTTAGTCCTTTTAGAGCACGTCCTCCCCAACGTGCCATTATTTTAGCCCCCAAAGACATTGTCCCCAAGTAATCTATTGCGTTGAGAGTATTATTCTGAGATATGCTATACAAATTCACCCCACCTTCTTCTTCGATGGGATCGCGCTTGGTCCACCTGCCGAGTTGAGGGCTGTAGTAGCGGTAGTTGTAGTAGATGAGGCCGGTTTCGTCATCTGCATACTCGCTACTGAAACGGAAGGGATTGACATCGGCCAGTTCACCTTCCGCACTTAAAAGCTGCCCGAACGGTCCATATACATATTCTGCGACCCGGGTTCCGGCTTGATCCAGGAGGCCGGTCACGTTTTTATTTCCGTCCGTCACATAG
>CASDXG010000026.1 GCA_949285025.1 uncultured Bacteroides sp.
ATTCTTTTTACTTCCATGTTGTTTTCTCCATATTTTTAGTGAAACCATATAGTTTTAATTTCGCTTTTTGTCTACCTATGTAAACCATTGTCAACACATGTTGTTGACTACTTCAGTGTGACATCGGGACAAATCCCGAAAATGTTCCGTGGTAGAAATACGGTAGAAAAATATGGCGGATAACTGCCTCCGACTGCTATCAGTCGGATTTGGGATAAATAAAAAAGCCGCTGGAAATCAGCGGCTTCGTTATAGTTGGTTCTAATTCGTTGCAGTCAGTTGCGTTCTTTCACTTTCCAATACAAAAATTTTTAAAAATATTATTTAAGACACTTTCGGATTTTATTTCGCCAATGATATCGTTTAAATAGAAAATACATTCTCGCAGATCTTGAGAAATGAGATCTCCGGGCAGATTCATTTGCAGTCCTTCTTGCACACGGTGAATAGCTTCTAAGGCATGAGTCAAAGCTTCGTAATGGCGAATATTGGTAACAATAACATCGCCTTGTGATATAGCGGGAAGTTCTGCTGTTTTTATTAATTGTTTTTTCAAGTCTTCTATTCCAATTTTGAATTTGGCTGAAAGAGGAAGAATGCGAGTGTCTTCAGGAAAACCGATGGTACCAATAGAAGTTGACGAAGTTTTTAAATCAGATTTATTGAGAATCAAAACCAGTTTTTTCTCATGACAAGCAGGAATAATCTTTGCAGAAAGGGAAGATATTTCCTGTTCGGTTTTGGTTTGGTCTATCACCCATAGTACGATATCCGCTCGTTGTATTGCCTGAAAACTGCGTTCAATACCGATAGCTTCGATGGCATCATGTGTTTCCCGTATACCGGCCGTGTCGATAAAGCGGAATATGATGCCGTCAATATTGACTGTATCTTCAATTACATCGCGTGTAGTTCCTTGTATATCGCTTATTATGGCCTTTTCTTCATTTAGCAGTGTGTTAAGCAAAGTAGACTTTCCGGAATTGGTTTCTCCAACGATGGCTACGGGAATCCCGCTTTTTATTGCATTTCCCACTTTAAAAGATCCCGCCAAATGGCTGATAAGTTTTTCAATGGTTGCGGTGGTATTTTGTAGTTCTGATCGGTCGGCAAACTCTAAATCTTCGTGATCGCTGAAATCAAGTTCCAATTCTATCAAGGAGGTAAGATGCAGAAGTTTATCGCGTAAGAATGCGAGTTCTTTACTGAAACCTCCGCGCATTTGGTTCATCGCAAGGCGATGTGTTGCGGCCGACGATGATGCAATCAGGTCGGCTACTGCTTCGGCCTGGCTTAAATCCATCTTTCCGTTTAGGAATGCCCGTTGCGTAAATTCTCCGGGATTGGCAGAGCGGCATCCTTCTTTCAGCAGAAGCTGGATAACCCGTTGAAGAATATAAGCCGACCCGTGACAGGATATTTCCGTAGCGTCTTCTCCGGTATATGAATGCGGAGCACGGAATATACTGACGAGTACTTCATCTACGATTTCCCCCGTTTCCTCTTTTATCTGACCGAAACATAACGTATAGGCTTTTCTTTGCGTCAGAGGTTGTGCGTTTGTGCCGGAGGGAGTAAAGATTCGGTCTGTAATCTGAATAGCTTGCGGACCGGACACACGAATAATTCCGATGGCTCCCCCTTGAGCTGTTGCGATGGCGCAGATGGTTTCTTGAGTATTCATTGTTGTACTTATAGTCTGTTTTCGTGCACAAAAATACGCAAAATCGGGGAATATTGCTTAAAAACTCCTACCTGATATTCTATCTTATGGATGAAGCATAAAGGATACAGACAGGCCGTTTATCATTGTCCACCGGATTTATGCGGTCAAATGCCCGGAAGCGAAGTCTCTTTTTCAATACAAAAAAATGTTTTTGAAAATATTTACGATAACATTTTGATATTTTCCGGTTTTCACTATATTTGTTTTCCAGGAACATCTTATTAATAATATAGTTATGAGAACTCGGCTATTTTTATTGTGCAGTGTGTTTATGTGTTGCATTCTGAGTGTGTTTTCTCAGGAAAAGGGACAGAAATATGATGTCGCAGCATTTTTGTACCCCGCTTATGCTTCCGATGATCCACGTTTACGACCATTTTGGCCTACGGGAATCGGTGAATGGGAAACGGTGATGACTATGCAGCAGCGGAATCCCGGTCACTATTGGAAGCGGAAGCCTTTATGGGGTTACATCAATGAGGCTGATCCGGCAGTGATGTCTATGGAGATTAGCCAGGTGGTAAAGCATGGTGTTAATGTATTTATATTCGACTGGTACTGGTATGACGGACGCCCGTTTATGGAAACGACATTGGATAACGGCTTCCTGAAAGCTGAAAATGTAAGCAAAATGAAGTTTTATCTCATGTGGGCTAATCATGATGCTGTAAACATTTGGGATACCCGGTTGGCGCATGTTAAAGAAGATAACGTTATATGGACAGGAAAAGTTGACCGCGAAGAGTTTGAGAAGATATGCAAGCGGAATATCGAAAAATATTTCAAACATCCACAATATTATAAGATTGATGGCAAGCCTGTATTTATGATTTATGACATACCGCAGCTTATTGCCGGATTAGGAGGGATAGAAGAAACGGCCGATGCCTTAAATTGGTTTAAGGAGGAAACGAAACGTGCCGGTTTTCCGGGACTTGAGTTGCAGATTACAATGTGGGCTATCAATTTAAATTACAGTGGGGTAGATATGACTAAATCGGATAACCCAAGTAATGATTTCGTGAAAAAGTTAGGTTTTACAAGCGGGACACATTATCAGTTCGCTCATTTTACCAACGTAAACGAAGATTACAATGTGATACTGGAAGCCGTAAAGCAAGAATGGAAACGTATTAATGATACGTACGATTTCCCGTATTACCCACACATAAGTGTAGGATGGGATAACAGTCCACGCACAGGACAAAGTGCCGTTGTAAGGAATAATACACCAGAGAATTTCGAAAAAGCACTCCGTATGGCAAAGGCTTATGCAGATAGTCACCCCGAACAGGCACCGCTTATCACCATCAACAGTTGGAATGAATGGACAGAAACCAGTTATTTACAGCCGTGCGACATGTTTGGCTATGGTTATCTGGAGGCTGTAAAGAAGGTCTTTGTGGATGAAAAATAGAGGGATCTTTGTATTAATTTCTTTTTTTATGAAGATATTATCCGTTTCTGAGGGAAAGAGACGTTTCCTCAATTTACTTTTGCAAGCCGATGAACAAGAGTCAATGATTGACCGTTATCTTGACAGGGGGCAGATGTTTGTGCTCACTGATGAAGACGAGACGGTGGGGGGTTGCGTGGTGACTGACGAAGGTGACGGTATTTTCGAGTTAAAGAATATAGCTATACATCAGAACTATCGCAGAAAAGGATACGGGAGAATATTGATTGATTTTATTTGTGGCAGATACAGAGAGCGGGGAGATACGTTGATGGTAGGAACAGGCGACACTGTCTCTACGATATCATTTTATGAAAGTTGCGGGTTTGTCTACTCGCATCGTGTAACCGACTTTTTTACATTAAATTACGATCATCCCATTTGGGAAGAAGGCCGCTTGCTAAAGGATATGGTTTACTTGAAGAAATCCTTAAGATAACGCTTTCTTTTTGGGCAGAGGTTTCGACCTTCCGATAGAAAGAATGCGGTGTTTTTGCTTCCTTTTTGCGTTATTTAAATATGAATACGGCGAATTAACGGGAGATGGAGCGCACCGTTATTTTTTAATGCTTACCTTTGTATGAGGAATAAAATATACGTTTTATGAATAAGAAGGTAAAAAAAAGATTGAAAATCACCATAATTTCCATTGCTTCACTGGTAGTCTTGATTCTGGCAGTGATAGCATTGGCTATAAATTTTGTCTTTACTCCGGCCAAACTGACGCCGGTCGTACTGAAAGTTGCCAATGAAACACTGGATGCAAAGTTGAAAATGGAAAGTGTAGAGCTGACATTTTTTTCTACTTTCCCGCGTTTCGGACTGAAACTTACCGACGGTTCATTGGTATCAAAGGCCGAGCGCGATACATTGTTCCAGAAAGAAGATTCACTGGTGTCTTTTAAAGAATGCATAGCGGTGGTAAATCCCATCGATTATTTGAGGAGAAAAAAAATAAATTTCTACTACATCGGGTTGAAAGATGCCTCAGTTTATGCTTTCATCAATGCGGATGGACGGGCAAACTGGGATGTCGTTTCTACCGATACGGTGCAGACTGCCCCTACGGATACGGTTGTTTCCGCAACTCCGATAGCGAGTGCTATCGATATTCGGCGTTTGTCGCTTGAAAATGCCGATTTTATATTCGATGACCGTCAGACAAATATTTACGGCCGGCTGGAGAATGTGAATTTCAATTTGCGCGCTTCGCTGAAAAAAGGTTATTCTGCTTTGGCTCTTAAGTACAGCCACGATAATGTTTTGTTCTGGCAAGAAGGGAGATTATTGCTGAATCATGTGGCAGCCAAACTCGATACGGATATGGAATTGAACCGTTCTGTCCGTACTTTGACATTGAAACGTGCCGTAATGACCGTAAACGGTACGGCCTTTGGAGTAAAAGGAACCTTAACGCGTGACATGGTGCGACATGCGGTGGATGTAAATCTTTCTTATGGTCTTTATGTCCCTTCTGTGGAAACGGTAATAAACATGATTCCTGAGTCGATATTGAAAAAAGAAAAGTTTGAGGCAGATGGAAAAGTGAAAGTAAACGGTGAAATCAAAGGTCTGTACGGAAAAGATAAAATGCCGCTGTTTTCCCTGCAAATCAACATAGACGAAGTGAAGGCAAAGTATGACCGTTTGCCATACGGAGTGGATAATTTTGCGGCCGAATTTAATGGTATTGTCGACCTGATGCGTACACAGCCTTCGTATGCCGACTTGAAAATATTAAAATTCAGCGGTGCACATACGGATATACTTGCCAGTGCCCGGGTGGAAAACCTGCTGGATGACCCGGACATTACTTTCAGTACCAACTCGAAAATAGACCTTACCTCTTTGGCACAAACGTTTCCTTTGCAGGAAGGTGTATCCATCGGAGGTGAGATTGAGGCCGATTTGCGTGGGCATTGCCGACTGTCTACACTTCGGAATCAGGATATCGGCCACATCAAATTAGGCGGAAAACTTGATATGAAGAACATGTCATTGAAAGATACAATACGCAATTTTGAAATACAAAGCAATGCATCTTTGGCGTTTATGGGTGACGAAGTACTGGGTGTGAAAGCGGAAAT
>CASDXG010000027.1 GCA_949285025.1 uncultured Bacteroides sp.
CGCAAAAGGCCGCGCCACCGGTTCCGCGTCATCTTGTGGGGAATCACCCCCGCTATGATTTCTGCAAGTACTTTGTTCATGAAATGTTACTCCTTACTATTTTCACCATTCAACGTCGCTTCTATCTCTGCAATGGTGGGAATTGTACCCTCTACTTTTTCAGGATAAAATTTCCCCAGTTCATATTCGGATATACCCAACGGCTGGCTGCTCGATTCCAACGCATATTGAGCAAGCGTATTATCTTTACTTTTGCAAATAAGCAAACCGATGGTCGGATTGTCTTTTCCTTCTTCCCGTAAGATATGGTTGACAGCCGTTACATAAGTGCCTAACTGGCCGATGTCGCGAGAATCAAATTTTTCAATCTTTACCTCTATCACTACATAACAACGCAGTTTTAAGTTGTAAAAGAGCAAGTCAATGAAATTCTCCACCTCGCCTATTTGCAATCGATACTCCTTACCGACGTATGCAAAACCAGTCCCCAATTCGATGAGGAACTTTGAAATATTGGCAAGTAAAGCATCTTTCAGCCTCTTCTCGTTGTATGTCCCGGTTATCCTTGCAAAAGCAAAACTGTATGGATCTTTTGTTATCTCCTGTGCAAGACCGCTTTCAGGTGCAGGCAAATTTCTCTCAAAATTGGTCAGCGCTTTGCCTTGATGTTCATATAAATCGGTATCAATCAAGTTAAGAAGCACAGCCCTGCTCCAACCATTTTCAATCGTTTGCTCCACATAAAACAGAGCCTTGTCAATGTCCCCCTTCACCCTATCCATGATCACACAATGATGCCCCCACGGAATTTCAAATATTCCCGTAAGTTGTTGGACAGGGACAGATTCTGCCGGGTCATTTTTTCCAACAGGTTGTTGGAAAATTGCAGCAATTGAACTATAAAGAAGATAGAATTTCTTACAATAATAAATATTACTTTTAGACAGCCCTTGTATGCCCGGCAATTCATTGCGCAGATCTTTACTCAACTGCGTAATGACACTTTCTCCCCAACGTTTCTCCACGTTCATTTCAACAATGTCACGACCGAGCATCCAGTTGTATTTTAACTGCTCTGTATTAATCTTTATAGAGGCCTTTATCTGGCTGTTTTTATAACGCAAAGCAAGCTCTTTCACCCATTTTTTGTAGGCTTGATCGATGATACTTATTGATTGACTCATAACCGTTTCTGTTGATTAACGTTCAAACCCCGACTTTTCCGGCAGGATGTGTTCGAATGCGTTCCGGATATTTTCCATCACCTGCGCGTAGTGGCGGATATGCACGTTGTCGTTCAGGCAAATCAGCGAATAGGACTGCTCATAAATCGCCCGGACGGCCTGTCGCGAGCGAATCATGAGTGGGAACATCTTGGTGTCTTTATACGTGTTATACGGCTCAAAATTGCCCCGGCAGATTTGCCACGTGCGGAACAGCTCCGGCGTATAGTCGTTCAGGGCGCGGAAACGGTTGACCGACGTTTCGGTCAGCTCTTTCCCGGCG
>CASDXG010000028.1 GCA_949285025.1 uncultured Bacteroides sp.
CTGGTTTGATACTTTATCTTTCGAACTGCATGCCGAAAGGATTCCCATAAAGAGTGAAAGCAAGGTGTAAATTGTAATTTTTCTATTCATAAGCATAGTCTTGAAAAAAAGTATTTGTAACTTGATTTTTCCGGATGCAAAATTAGAATATGGAAGTAGAACTGCGGAAATTTTATAATGTACAACTATAAATATTTATGTCCTGAAAATAAGTTTATTATGTAATGTAATGATGTACAAATGTATTTCTTTGCAGTAATGAAAGCCTGTTATTCCTTTGGGGAAAAGGAATACATTATTGTGTTTTTTGATTATTTTTGTCAGTGTATTATTATCATAGAATATTGATGGAATAGCTTTATTTATGTATAATTAAAAAGTATAACATGAAGAGATCTTTTATTTTATCTGTTGCATGTCTTGCCGTTGGCTTGTTCTGCTCGTCGGCTGGCAAAGCACAGAATGTTTCATGGGCAGAACCTATGAAACAGCAATTGGAGCAAATGGCAGACAGTTTATGTAAAAATCTGACTCTTTGGAAAGTTCCTGATAAGGTATATAAGGTGGAACGTTATGGAGCGAAAGCGGATGGAAAGACGATGAACACGAAAGCCATTCAGAAGGCGATTGATATTTGTTCGGAACGTGGAGGGGGAGTAGTGCTTTTTTCAAAAGGCGATTATGTAACCGGAACCATCGAACTCAAAAGTGGTGTGATGCTCGAAGTTGCTGCCGGGGCACGTATACTGGGTAGTACGGATATAAAAGATTATCCGGAGAAGGTAGAAGAGTTCAAGAGTGTCATGAGTGAGATTTATCGCTTCAAGCAGTCTTTGATATATGCGGAGAAAGCTGAACGCATAGGAATACGTGGTAAAGGGGAGATTTATTTCCGGGGTGAAAAGAAACATTTTTCCAGTCCTCAGACAATTGGTCCTATTAAAGACCGTCCCGTAGGAATTCGGATGATTCAATGCAGCAATGTTGTTTTGCAGGATATATTTTTGCACAATTCGGCTTCGTGGATGCAAAACTATGTAGCCTGTCGTGATTTGATATTTGACGGTGTTCACGTAGAGAATCAGGCAAACTTTAATAATGACGGTCTTGATCCTGACGGATGTACCAATCTTATCATCCGAAACTGTTTTATCAATTCGGAAGATGATGCCATGTGTCTGAAAGGATGTAGCGGATTGCCGTCGCAGAATATTCTTATTGAAAATTCCACCTTTGTCAGTACATGCAATGCTTTTAAGATAGGTACTGATACGCAGGGTGATTTCCGTAACATTGTTCTGCGTAATCTCACGTTGGGAGGAGTTCCCGATTCGCTGACGACCATTTCCGGTCCGCAAGCCAGTTCCGGATTGACATTCGCTACTGTCGATGGAGGTGATGTAAGCCGCATTCTGGTTCAGAATGTTACCATTAATCAGGCGCGCAGCCCTATATTCATGCGTGTGGGATATCGTGGACGTGTGATTCCCGGTTCTGCCAAACCTGTTCCGGGAAGCATTCATCATATATTGATAGAAAACGTAAAAGGTGAGCGTAATTTTGTTCAGGGGTCCTTTATATCAGGAATGCCCGACGGTTATGTTCATAATATCTATATTCGTAATTACCATCTGAAAATGTCTGGAGGCGGAACAAGCGATATGATTATTCAAAATGTGCCCGACCGTAAGAGCATTTATCCGGATTCGCATCAGTTTTCTGTCGACGGATTGCCCTCATACGGATTCTTTTTCCGCCATGCATACAGTCTGTTGCTGGAAAATGTTTCTGTGACTCCTGTGATGAAAGACCTGCGTCCGGAA
>CASDXG010000029.1 GCA_949285025.1 uncultured Bacteroides sp.
ATATTTCCGGCTGCGATTTCTGTCAAGATATGTACTTCTGTTTTCTCCATAGGCCAACAAACCTACAAAAGAAGTAAATTTTTTCAGAAAAATGAAAATCTTTCCATAAGAAAAAAACGTCAGTTACTCGAAGTAACCAGAGTAACTGACGTTTTTCCTAATCAAGGTAACATATCCCCATCGGCTTTGTTCTGTGGATCATAAACAGCCACGCCTACCATTGAATCGGCACAACCATAATATAAATACCATTTCCCTTTAAAGAATACCAGGCCTTCGATAAAGACCGTTCCATCCACATACTGACCACTCTTTTCAAAGTCTGCCATAGGTCGGAAGAACGGAACATCCAATCGTCCGATCGCCTGATAAGGATGCTGAAGATCGAACAATACCTGACCGGCACTGTATGTACCGGCATTAAAACGGGGATCTCGTTTTTCATTGGTTTCGTTCTTTCCATTATACAACAAAAGAATACCATCTTCCGTAATTACTGCTGGAGGGCCACATTCGGTCAAAGCGCTGTCAAAGTATTTCTCCCGAGGATAAATAAGTCCGAGCAACTCGTTTTGATCATCCAACACAGGTTCCCAATTGATCAAGTCATCGGATGTAGCAGCAGCCACCATGTGTTCTCCCCAATACATCAGATATTTTCCATTTACCTTCGCGATCGTTTGCTTACCATCCACCAGCTTTGTTACAATCGAACCGGACTTGCAAGCCATATCTTTGAAACGACCGTTATAAGCTTTGGCAAAAGCAGGCCCATGCTTTTCCCACGTAAGCAAATCTCTGGAAGTTGCAACCGACAAACGGGGAACTTCTCGATTCCAAGCGGTGTATAACATGACATAAAGTCCATCTTCCGTCATGGCTACACGCGGATCTTCACAACCACCCGGCCATTCAAATTCTTTGGTATTATCTTCTGCCGGATACATCACCGGTTTATCACGCCGGACCATCGTAATACCATCCGTACTCTCAGCCAAACCAATTCTGGAAGTACGCATACCAATGCCTTTAGCAGAATTATCTTCTGCCCGATACAACACACAGATCGTATCACCCTTCAGGGTAGCTGCCGGATTAAAGGTATCACTTTCTTCCCAACCGACAGGTTCTTTCCGCATCGGACAGTTGAATTTACTTTCAGGCCGAGGTTGAATGATCGGATTCACGCCTTCCGGTCTCACAAAACCACCCAATGCCCATTCAGGCAATACATTACTCTTCATCGAAGACGCCATGACCTGATTTGTTTCAGCCTTTTTCCCTGAGCACGAAAGAAAAACGGCCTCCAAACAAACCAAAGCCATTAAACAGATTTGTTTCAAATGTCTCTTCATTCTTCTATCATCTTAAATAAAATGACTATTACGTTAATTGGTGTACAAGAAACGCAAAAAAACAGAGATAGAGAAATAAAATCCAAATTATTTAGCAATCCATTACGGAAGTTTCGATCCAATCTTATCGAAAGGCAACTGAGGAAAACCCGGAATATACTTGAATAGATTAGCATCAGTCTTGAATCCTTCTAATGGATTGTCAGGATTGACAAAACCCGGATCATCATTGGTTATCCAGTTATTCCGAAACTCGGCCCATTGAGTCTCTCCATGGACCACATTGCCAATACGATAGAAAAGATTACTTTCAATCAGATTTCCATGTGGATAAGCCGGATCTTCC
>CASDXG010000030.1 GCA_949285025.1 uncultured Bacteroides sp.
CATGATTGTTTATTGCTGGTATTTTTCTTTTGTCTGTGCATATATGTTTAAAAAAGTAATTAAGGTGACTATGGCACGAAGGATCCACCTCTATCCATACCGAACAGAGAAGTTAAGCTTCGTTACGCCGATGGTACTGCGCAAGTGGGAGAGTAGGGAGTTGCCGTTGTGAGATCCCGCCGTGAGGAATGTTCTTTCTTACGGCGGGATTGTTGTTTTCCCTCCTAAAGGGGAGGGGAAGGGGATGGCGGGAACGGATAGTTAAAGCTTTGTGAAAATATTCGTTTATGTCGTTGTTTTTTTTTATCTTTACGGCGTTTTGAATGTTAAATGAATGAAGCAATTTTTTAAACCCGACTATATTTTTGAAGCAAGTTGGGAAGTTTGCAACAAGGTTGGAGGAATATATACGGTTTTATCTACACGGGCTAAAACTTTACAGGAGGCATTCCCTGACAGAATTATTTTTATTGGTCCTGATGTTTGGCAAGGAAAAGATAATCCCTTGTTTAGAGAAGATTCTTCCGAATTAGGTGTTTGGTGTCAGTATGCATATCAAAGTGAGGGATTAAAAGTGCGGGTAGGGCGTTGGAATATTCCAGGTGATCCGATTGCTATTTTAGTCGATTTTACAGCTTTCTATGCGCAGAAAAATGAAATTTATACGCAGGCATGGATAGATTTTAAAGTTGATTCTTTGCATGCGTACGGTGATTATGATGAAGCTTCTATGTTTTCTTATGCGGCAGGTAAGGTCGCTGAGAGTTTCTATCGTTATTATTTGACAGAAAAAGATAAAGTAATTTATCAGGCACATGAATGGATGACGGGCATGGGAGCTTTGTATTTGCTAAAAAACGTGCCACAGATTGCCACGATTTTTACAACTCATGCCACTTCTATCGGGCGTTCCATTGCCGGGAATAACAAGCCTCTTTATGATTATTTGTTCGCTTACAACGGAGACCAAATGGCACGTGAGCTGAATATAGAATCAAAGCATTCCATAGAAAAGCAAACGGCTCATTTTGTAGATTGTTTCACTACGGTCAGTGAGATAACGAATAATGAGTGTAAAGAACTGTTAGACAAATTTGCAGATGTGGTCTTAATGAATGGATTTGAGGATGATTTTGTACCCAAAGGAAATCTTTTTATAGAAAAGCGGAAATCAGCTCGGAAAATCTTACTCAATTTGGCCAATAATTTGTTGGGGACAAATCTGGATGATGATACGTTGATAGTTGGTACAAGCGGGCGATATGAGTTTAAGAATAAGGGTATTGATGTCTATCTGGAAGCTTTAAATCGTTTGACACGTGATAAAAATTTGAAGAAAGAAATCTTGGCATTGATAAATGTTCCGGGATGGGTAGGAAGTCCACGCGAAGATTTATTGGAACGGTTGCGTAGCGATAAACAATTTACAACGCCTCTACCTTGTCCGTTTGTGACGCATTGGTTGAATAATATGACTCACGATCAGGTGCTTGATGCGTTGAAATTTTTGAATATGTCGAATGCTTCCGATTCTAAAGTTAAAGTTATCTTTATACCTTGTTATCAGGATGGGAAAGATGGCATACTGAATATTCCTTATTATGATTTGGTATTGGGACAAGATATAAGCGTATATCCTTCTTATTATGAGCCTTGGGGATATACCCCGTTGGAAAGTTGTGCATTTCATGTGCCTACGGTCACAACCGATTTGGCAGGTTTTGGCTTGTGGGTAAACTCTTTGTTAGGACATTATGGTCAATTGTCTGATGGAGTAAAAGTGATTCATCGTACAGACTATAATTATTCAGAAGTAGCAGATTGCATAAAAGATACAATAACAGAATATTCAGCATTATCAGAAACTGCAATAAGAGAGATCCGAGAAAATGCGGCTGATATAGCAGAAAAGGCCTTATGGAAGCATTTTATACAATATTATTATGAGGCGTACGACATAGCTTTACGTAAAAAGTCGAAACGCTGTTCTGAGAATAAATAAAAAAAGAATCCTTAAAAAGCATTATAATATGAAAGTCAAAACAAATTATGTGAGTACACCTGCGTGGAAAGAGATAAATGTTTTATCCCGTATTCCCGAACCGTTGAAGATGCTGGAAGAAATGTCTCGTAATATCTGGTGGGCATGGAATGAGGAAGCTGCGAAGATGTTTAAGGAATTGGATCCGGAGTTATGGCGTGCTGTAGGACAGAATCCGGTTGCGTTGCTGGAACGTCTGAGTTATGAGAAGTTTGAAGCACTATCCAAGGATAAGGAGGTGCTGAAGAAAATCAATGATATTTATGCTAAGTTTAAAGCCTATATGAGCGTAAAACCGGATACGACCCGTCCTTCCGTAGCATATTTCTGTATGGAGTATGGATTGACGCATGTCTTGAAAATTTATTCCGGTGGTTTAGGAATCTTGGCTGGCGATTATCTGAAAGAGGCTTCCGATAGCAATGTTGATATGTGTGGCGTAGGCTTCCTGTATCGGTATGGCTATTTTAAGCAATCTTTGTCGATGGATGGACAGCAAATTGCAAATTACGAGGTGCAGAATTTCGGAAATTTGCCGCTAGAGCGTGTTAGAGACGAAAAGGGAAGTCCTTTGGTTCTCGATGTCCCATATTTGGATTATTATGTGCATGCTTATGTCTGGAGGATAAATGTCGGACGTGTTCCGCTGTATTTGTTGGATACGGATAATGAAATGAACAGTGAGTTCGATCGCCCCATAACTTATCAGCTTTATGGAGGAGATTGGGAAAACCGTTTGAAGCAGGAAATCTTGTTGGGAATCGGCGGTGTGCTTTTGTTGAAGCGTCTGGGGCTTAAAAAAGATATATATCATTGTAATGAGGGGCATGCTGCGCTGTGTAATATACAGCGTCTGTGCGATTATGTAGAAAGCGGTATGACTTTTGATGAAGCTCTTGAGGTAGTTCGTGCTTCTTCCCTTTATACAGTTCATACTCCGGTGCCTGCAGGACATGATTATTTCGATGAAAATTTATTTGGGAAATACATGCGGGGATATGCTACCCGTTTGGGAATTGATTGGAGCGATTTGATGGATTTGGGACGAATCAATCCGGGTGATCCCAATGAGCGTTTTTGTATGTCTACTTTTGCTTGTAATACATGTCAGGAAGTAAACGGAGTCAGTTGGTTGCATGGGAAAGTCTCGCAGGAAATGTTTGCGGGTATTTGGAAAGGTTATTTCCCGGAAGAGAACCATGTTGGATATGTTACAAACGGAGTACACTTTCCTACTTGGTGTTCTACCGAATGGAAACAGCTATATGCTAAGTATTTCGATAAAAACTTTTTGAACGATCAGTCTAATTCTAAGATATGGGAAGCTATTTATAATGTGCCGGATGAGGAAATATGGGAGACACGTTCAGCTCTTAAGAAGAAACTGATTGCTTATATACGTAAGCATGTAGAGGAAACTTGGTTAAAGAATCAGGGAAATCCGGCAATGGTCGTTTCTTTACTCGATAAAATTAATCCGGATGCGTTGATTATAGGTTTTGCACGTCGTTTTGCGACTTATAAACGGGCACACCTGTTGTTTAGCGATTTAGACCGCTTGTCTAAAATTGTAAACAATCCGAAATATCCTGTGATATTCTTATTTGCAGGAAAAGCTCATCCGCAAGATGGAGCAGGACAGGGCTTGATTAAGCGTATTATTGAGATTGCAAATCGACCGGAATTCCAGGGGAAAATTATTTTCTTGCAAGATTATGATATGCAGTTGGCACGTCGTTTGGTTTCCGGAGTCGATATTTGGATGAATACTCCTACACGTCCGCTTGAAGCATCCGGGACATCTGGCGAGAAAGCGCTGATGAATGGTGTGATAAACTTTTCCGTGCTTGACGGTTGGTGGCTGGAAGGTTACCGCGAAGGTGCGGGATGGGCTCTGACAGAAAAGAGAACTTTTGAAAATCAAGCATACCAGGATCAGTTGGATGCGGCCACAATTTATAGCATCTTGGAGAATGAGATTTTCCCGTTATATCATAACGTAAACGAGAAAGGATATTCAGAAGGGTGGATTCAGACCATAAAGAAATCGATTGCGGAAATCGCTCCTCACTATACGATGAAACGTCAGTTGGACGATTATTATGAGAAGTTTTATACGAAAGAAGCCCAACGTTTTCATAAATTGTCCGCAAACAATTTTGAAAGAGCGAAAGAACTTGCTCATTGGAAAGAGGAAGTTGCGGCAAAGTGGGATGAAATTCAGGTGAATTCCATTGACGTATCCGATGAATTGAGGCATGGTAAGATAGAAAGCGGTAAGAATTATGATATTACTTGCGTATTAGATGAAAAAGGATTAAAAGACGCTGTGGGAGTTGAATTGGTGATTACTTATACGACAAGTGAGAATAAAGAATATATTTATTCGGTCATTGGGATGGATATGATTAAACAGGATGGTGATTTATATACATTCCATTCAACCTTCCGCTTATCTAATTCCGGAAGTTTTAAAGTTGCTTTCCGTATGTATCCTCAACATCCGTTGTTGCCGCATCGTCAGGATTTCTGTTATGTGCGTTGGTTTAATCTGTGATATACCGGCTGTTCCCTTTGCGGAATAAATATTTTTGAAGTATCGTTCCTGTTGTTATGGCGGGAACGATACTTTTTTTGTGGAAAGAATGACGTTGTTGGGCATTCATTGTCTTTTTTTTCGCTATATTTGTTCTGGGTGAATTTGTGAAATAGTAATGAAAGTTTTGGTCATAGAAGATGATGTGGATTTAAGAGAGATTATAGTCCGCTCATTAGAGAAAGAACGTTATGTCGTATCAGAAGCTGCCAATTATAGGACAGCCTTATGTAAGATAGAAGATTATGATTATGATTGTATCTTACTTGATATTATGTTGCCCGATGGGAATGGTCTGGAATTACTTAAAGAATTACATGCATTGGGAAAACGGAGCAATGTCATTATTCTTTCGGCTAAAGATTCTTTAGAGGACAAAGTTTCCGGTTTAGAGCAGGGGGCCGATGATTACTTGCCAAAGCCATTTCATCTGGCTGAACTTCATGCGCGTATTAAAAGTCTGCTCCGTCGTAATCAGCGGGAAGGTGAGCGGACAATTTGTTATGGGAATATAGAAATTCATCCTGATCATTTTCGGGTTTTTGTGGAGGGGAAGGAGGTAGAACTTAACCGGAAGGAATATGATATTTTATATTATTTCCTCACACGTCCCGGACGACTGGTAAACAAGAATGCCCTGGCCGAATCTGTGTGGGGAGATCATATTGACCAGGTTGATAATTTCGACTTCATTTATGCACAGATAAAGAATCTTCGTCGTAGATTGCGTGAGGCAGGCGCTAAGCCTGAATTGAAATCTGTATATGGATTTGGTTATAAATTGGTGATGGAATGAAATTATATCATTTGGTTTTACGTAAACTGACGTTGGCTTGTTCGCTTATTCTTACTGTATGGGCGGCATTCTTTTATTTCGCTATGATTGAAGAAGTGAATGATGAGGTAGATGATTCACTTGAAGATTATTCAGAGTGGCTGATTGTACGTGCTCTTTCCGGAGAGGAATTGCCTTCTGCAAATAGCGGTTCAAATAACCAATATTATATGCACGAAGTAAGCGAATCATATGCAATGTCTTATCCTCATATTTCATATCATGATGAAATGGTTTATATAGATGCGAAAGGAGAAACTGAGCCGGCAAGGGTTTTGATGACGATTTTTGAGGCCGGTGAAGGGAAATATATGGAACTAACGGTTTATACACCTACGATTGAGAAATTTGATTTGAAGAAATCTATTCTGGGATGGATTGTTTTCTTGTATGTTTTGTTATTATTGGTTATTATGATTCTCAATATATTGGTGTTCAAACGTAATATGAAACCGTTGTATAAATTACTGGGCTGGTTGGAAGAATATCGCTTGGGACATAAAAACAGACCTTTGGAAAATTCGACGAAAGTAACAGAATTCCAGAAATTGAACGAAGCTGTTCTCCAATATTCGAAGCGTAGCGAACAATTGTATGAGCAGCAGAAACTCTTTATCGGGAATGCTTCGCATGAAATGCAGACGCCTTTGGCTGTCTGTCGTAATCGCCTTGAAATGTTGATGGAAGATGAAACGTTGTCGGAAAGGCAATTGAGTGAACTTGTAAAAACCCATCAAACACTGGAAAATCTGACGCGTTTGAATAAATCACTGCTGTTGCTTTGTAAAATAGAGAACCATCAATTTGTAGAAGAAACGAAAATTTGTTTTAATAATCTGGTGCAGTTTTATTTGTCCGATTTTGAAGAAGTATACGGGTATCGGAAAATTAATGTAAGCATAACGGAGGAAAACCGGTTTTGTGTGGAAATGAACGAGTCGTTGGCTTCCGTACTTGTTGCGAACTTATTGAAGAATTCTTTTGTTCACAATATTGACGGAGGAGCAATATATATTCGGATTAATTCCGGTTTATTGGAAATATCGAATACAGGTGCGGGAACGGCTTTGGATGGGGAACGTGTATTTGAACGTTTTTATCAGGGAGAAAAGAAAGAAGGATCTACCGGATTAGGGTTGGCCTTGGTCTCTTCTATTTGCAAGGTGAGCGGGCTTTCTGTCGCATATTCCTATTGTGATGAAAGGCATATCTTTAAAATTTTTGTATGATTTCTCTTAAAAAGTAAATTATTTCATATTCTTTTCAGATTTGTTCCTCACTTTTGTGATATAAATAATACGGAACATAATATTAACCCTTAAAAGCGAAGAATATGAAAAAAATGATTTTTTTATTGGCGTGTCTGTTTTCTGTGCAAACAATGGTGTTAGCTGATAATGAGAAAGCTATTCAGATTGGGCAATTGCCTGCAAAAGCCCAGACTTTTATCTCTACATATTTTAAAAAGCACAAAGTGGCACTGGCAAAAGTTGAGACCGATCTGTTTTACAAGAGCTATGATGTAGTATTTACGAATGGAGAAAAGCTGGAGTTTGATAAATCCGGAGATTGGACAGAGGTGGTTTGTAAGATAAATGAAGTGCCGTCGAATATAGTTCCGGAAGCTATTCGCACTTATGTACAGACGAATTATCCTGATACGAAGATCTTAAGTATCGAGCGTAATAAAAAAGGATATGAAATCAAATTGTCCAACCGTCTGGAAATAACGTTTGATTCAAATCTGAATGCAATAGATATTGACGACTAAACACCGGTATATATAGTGTAAAAAAACAACCGGCCGATGAATGCTTTTATGTCACATCGGCCGGTTGTTTTTTTATTGTTTCTATTAAAGACGCAGGTCGGGTAAATTGTATGTTATCTGGCAGTCTGTATTTTTCGGTATTCATTGGGAGAAATTCCCATGTTTTTCTTAAATACGCGGTTGAAATGTTGCGGATACTGGAAACCTAATTCATCGGCAATTTGGCTGACAGTCTTTTGAGTACCCAATAATAGTTCTTTTGATGTATCGATAATTTTATTTTGGATATAGTCATGCGGTGTTTTCCCTGTCGTTTTTTTTATCAGATCTCCAAAGTAATTTGGCGAAAGAAAAACCCGTTCTGCAAAGTATTTTACGCTGGGCAATCCTTCTGTTTGTATTTTCCCGTTTAAGAAATAATCGTCAAGCAGTGTTTCAAATTTACTGAGAATATCTTTGTTCTCTTCTGTTCTGGTGATAAATTGACGGTTATAAAAGCGCATACAATAGTCTAATAATAGCTGGATGTTTCGTGATATTAACCGTTTGCTTAGTTTATCTATCGGGTGGAGGAGTTCCATTTTTACTTTATCCAGACAGTCTAATATGTTTTTTTTCTCTTCATCCGACAAGTGTAAGGCTTCTTTTGAGTTGTAAGAGAAGAAGGTGTACGACTTTATTTCTTGCCCTAAAGATGTACCTTTTATAAGATCCGGATGAAACAAGATTCCTTTTGCCATAGGTTTTATGTCATCGTTCAGTACAGTTTCTGTGATTTGTCCGGGAGCAAAACATACAATAGTTCCTTCCTGATAATCGTACGTTTGTCTGCCATATCTGATATCTCCGCATTTGGTCTCTTTTAAATATACGGCATATACTCCGTAATTTATGGTTAAATGTTTGGGGAACCGTGTTGCTTCGCTTAAATCAATGACATTTACTAACGGATGAAGCGTTTCTAATCCGAATAATTTGTTATATACCTCTACGGTATCTAATTTTATGATATCTTCGTTCATTGGGGAAATGATTGATTGAAACAAAAATAGGAAATATAATTGGTATATGCAATATCGGAGAAATGCCGATTCTGTAATTAGGTTAAAACAATCAGTAATGCAGTTACATCTTTAGAACATATTGTCATTTATCTTTGTAAACAAATAAGTAACGGCTATAATGTTACGGACGGAACAGAAAAACCGGAAAGAATATAGTATATATATGTGGAGAGATTGCTGTTGACATGTCGGTTATTTTTCTTGGAAAGACGAAATCTTTTGGTGATGACATTGAATTGTTTTCATCGGAATATTTCGGCTTTTGGATATTTCGATGTAGATAAAATTTTGATTATTGCAAATCCCTGTAAAAAGCAAAAGAAATGCAACTCATAAAGATAGATACGATAGCAGAATGTAATAAATATTTTTCGAGAAAAACATTGCATCCGCTGATCTGTTTGATAGATCTTTCTGAAACGAAGATGTGCGCCTTGTTGAAGCCGGCTTTCTATGCTGTATTATTAAATGGTGTATCTTGCTGTTCCTGTTGCGGGTGGAGAGAATATGATTTTTCTTCCGGAACATTGACTTTTATCTCACCTGATCGGACATTGAATATCGATTTGTTCAGAAGAGATGAGAATAAACCGTGCTTTTTATTGTGTTTCCTTCCGGAATTAATTCATGGTACGGCATTAAACGGATATTTCAGCGATTATACATTCTTCCATTACAGGCAGAATGAAGCACTTCATCTTTCCTGTAATGAGGAAGAGATAATCAAAACCTGTATGGAGGATATTCGTAAGGAACTGCAGTGGTGTGTGGATGAATACAGTCAGCTCCTTTTGGCAAACAGGCTGGAGTTATTATTGAATTATAGTTCCCGCTTTTATAAGCGGCAGTTTATAACTCGTCATGATGGGAATAAAAATATATTGGTTCAGACCGATAAATTGCTTGACGATTATTTCTTTTCGGGGAATGCACAGTACAAGGGCTTGCCGACGGCCGATTATTTTGCACGCATGCAGGGATTTTCTTCTGCTTATTTTGAAGATATGTTGAGGCATGAGACCGGAAAAGACACGAAAGAATATGTTTTGGACAGACAACTTGTTATTGCGTGCGGACAGTTGTTGCGTACAGACAAGAGCATAGCCGAGATAGCTGTGAATTTAGGTTACTCTTCTTCTCGGAATTTTTGTAATCTTTTTAAGCAGGTAATGGGATATACTCCAACCGATTATCGTGTGTTGAATTGAAAGAATATTGTAAATGGGTTGAGATGTTGTGTTTGTTGTCTTGTAAAATATAAAAAAGCTCATGAAACGACGGGAATTTATTAAATATTCAGCAACGGCTTTAACTGCAGCTGTGCTTTCAAATGCAGTGAAGGCTGAGAAGCGTTTTGAAAATCATGATATGAGTGTCGAACAAAAAAATAAAGGGAATAAAATGAAGATCGTAGTATTGACCGGGAGTCCTCGCCATAATGGAAATTCAGCAATTCTTGCTGAACAATTTATAAAAGGGGCACAAGAGAAAGGGCACGAGGTGTTTCGTTTCGATTGTGCGTTTAAGCATGTAGAACCTTGTCGGGCTTGTAACCGTTGCGGCATGAATGGTGTTTGTATTTATAATGACGATTTTGTGAAACTTCGTCCTCATCTTATTTCGGCAGATATGGTGGTATTTGCTACTCCTATGTATTATTTTGGTGTATCAACACAATTGAAACGTGTAATAGATCGCTTCTATGCCGTTAACGGCCTGATTAAGGGAGTTCCGAAAAAGGCAGCTTTTCTGATGACTTATGCCGACACTGCCCGTGAGGAGGCCGAGCCTATGCTCTGTCATTACCGTACGCTGTTGAAGTATTTGGGATGGAGTAGTGTGGGAGAGGTCGTGGCTTCCGGTGTGTGGATGGCCGGAGCTGTTAAAGATACAGAATATCCGCAGCAGGCTTATCGGTTGGGTAAGAGTTTGTGATTCGTTAGCCTGAACGGATATGAAGAAGCTTTGTTTGATGTTAATCGGCAAGGTGTCCGGTATGTTGCCATTATTGCTACAGAATGGTGACAGATATGGAGGAGTAGATGTTTGTAAGCGGGAATTTTCTCCGGAGAAGTATTATTATTAATTAATGAATGAATATGAAAAGAATTATGTTGGTTATTGCTGCAGTAATGATGATGTGTGTTACTGTCAGTGCTCAAAAAAATGGAAAAGGAAAAATGGAATCGTCTGGAATCCTGGTCGCATATTTTTCGGCCACAGGAACAACGGCCGGAGTTGCTCGGGATATTGCAGAGATAACCGGAGGAAAATTGTATGCGATTGTTCCGCAAATAGCTTATACTTCTGCCGATTTGAATTGGAATGATAAGCAATCGCGCAGTTCGGTGGAAATGAGTGATTCAGAAGTTCGTCCCGGCATAAAAAGTGGAAAAGAAGAGTTTTCTGTTTATGATGTGGTATTTATCGGGTATCCGATATGGTGGAATCAGGCACCACGCATTATCAATACATTTATAGAGAGTGCTAACTGGGAAGGGAAAATCCTTATCCCTTTTGCAACGTCAGGTGGGAGCGGGATAGAAAACAGTGTAAAAATGTTGAGAAAAACTTATCCGAAATTAAATTGGAAGGATGGAAAACTATTGAATAGAGCAGATAAGGAGATACTGCAGAAATGGGTTGATACTTTTGAGTTGAAAGAAAGCTTTTCTCAAAAATGACTCGATATTTTTGATAAATATAGTACTTGTATGTAGAAAAAGTCCCGACGCTTTATACAGGATGTCGGGACTTTTTTTATGTAATTAATTCTTCTTTTTTTGATAGTGGTTGTTATTGGGGGAATATCCTTTGTAATGTTTCCATGTCGATTTCATATTCCGGTTTGAATTTATCCGAAGCCATGTATTCCAAAAGACTTTGTTTGAATTGGGAAATGGCAGGCCGGTTTTCCAAATCAGTATTGAGATCTACACTACATACCATCAGTTTCCCTTTACCGACTTTCCCTTCAAATAATATTCCCAGCTTACGGTTTTTAAACCAATCATCGATAATGTATATGAGTGGCCGGAATTCATGTGGAAAGTCGTCCATTATCATGGCATTACAATTCACGGCAATATCTTTCCATTGGAAATCGGAATATCCGTTGTTGGGGAAAGATGCAAAAACCGGATGTGAAGGATCGCATAAGAATCCTAATGTTTGTGGGGGAGCATTGTAAGTCCATGCCGTATTCCAGAAGATGGGAGTAAAGGCCGTCCGGATATTTCCTCCTTTTTCTTGAGCGATTTTTCCGTACGAAAGCAATAAAACGTTTTCTCCTTTCTCCAGCATTGCTTTTGCCTGACTCAGATTGTCTGTGACAGAAGGCATTTGGTTAATGACTTTTTTCTTGGCCGGGTAAACCCAAATATGCCAGCTGTTTGTGATATCGGAGCCTTTTATTCCGGCTTTTAATGTCAGTTGGGTCGCATCGGAAATGCTGTTTAGAGGGAATTCAATATGTCCTATTTTAATATTATTCCCGATGGGTAAGTCAGTCTGGAAGCGTCCTGATTTTATTTCTTTCTCGTTTGAGGTTTCAAGGGTCCATATAATTGTTGCATCTTTTAGAGGATTCTCTCCGAAATGGGCGAATTCCAAATCGGCTTTAAATTGCTCATTATTGTTCCATATAAGCTTATTCATTCTCACAAGCGGCACGGTCTGGTTACAGAAAGAGCTGAATTCCTTTTCGTCCACATAACCCTTATTACCCCAAAAAGCATTGAGGATTCCTACTAAAGCGGTCCCTTGTCCGGGAAAGTCGTGTAAATCTAACAATTGAAATCCTGCGAATCCCGGTGTACGCAAAGCTGCTTCGATATCCATTTTATAGCATAACGTTTGCAGACGTCCGGAAGCGTAAAGAAATTTTTCTGCCATGTCTCCCAGACCGTTTTCGTGTAGTGTTTCTTGGAAAATCTCGAAGTTCTTGGCTTTCAATACTCCTGTGTATTTGTTTATTTCCTTGAAATCCGGGTATACACACCATTGACCGACTTCATGACTCACGGTAGGCCGGTCTTTCAGAATAGATTCTTTAAAATCATAATCGGTGCGAGGTATATTGGTGTTCAGTATATTTTGTATTTTCCCTATGCCTCCTATGCGTGGCCAGTCTGTGCTAAAGTAATCGGCAGCTGGGATTTGTGGCCATCCGGAAGCACCGGTATAAATTCGTCGGCCGTCAATCTTTTTCCAGTATGTTACTAAATTGTCCAGATAGGTCGTCTGATTGTTTCCTGAAGGTTCATTGCCATATGCGAAAAAGCAGAAAGACGGGTGGTTGCCATATTCGTTTAATATGCGTTCACTTTCCGCTTTTATCCAAGCATCTTGCTTGTTCCCATCGCCGATGGAAGTCCATCCTCCGCATTCCACTTGAAGATAAATGCCAAGACTGTCAGCCGTGTCGAATGCAACTTTCGGCGGGCACCATGAGTGAAAACGTACATGATTCAAACCATAGGCTTTGCAGGTGCGGTAAATTTTTGTCCAGTATTCTTTATCCATAGCGGGATATCCTGTTTGTGGGAATACACAGCATTCCAGCGTTCCTCGCAGGAAAATACGATGTCCATTGATATCAAAATGGGTGCCATTGGCCTTCAACTCACGGAATCCGAAGCTTGTTTCCTTTTTGCTGGTGCCTGCAGGAGTAGACAGTACGGCATTCAGTTTGTAGATATTGGGTGTAAATTCCGACCAAAGTTTAACGCTGTCTTCCCATTCGATGAGTGTCTCAATATATTTTGAATTAGGATTCAGATCTAATTCTTTTCTGATTTCCGGTTCTCCGCTGGACGTGATATTGAGAGTAAGATGCCCGCTTTCAATTTTTCCGTCTATGAAAACTTTTACGTTTGCTCTTTTATTTTGTGCATCGGGATATACTTGTATGTGAGAGATTGCAGCATCAGGGATGGCTTTCATGGAAATATTGCCAATAATACCATTCCAATTAGTTTGGGTGTGGTCGGAAATACTATGTGCATTTAAGCCGACATCAACATGTATACGGTTGTCTACTTGTAGGGACAAAAGGTGCTTTCCTGGTTGTAATGACGTAATGGTATATCGGTGCGGCACTTGTAAGGCATCGGAATGTCCGACTTTTTCTCCGTCAATATATAGTGTCGTTTCCCAATGAGCACGTTCGAACTCAAAACAGATTCTTTTGTCTTTCCAGGATTCGGGGATTTCAATTTCTTTTTGATACCATGCTACACCTACATAATGCTTGTCAGGATTCAGCCAGAAAGGAACTTTTATGTTTCCTTCAGTGCGGTATTTTTCATATTCGGGAGCATCGTACCATGAGCGATCTGCGATGTATCCGGTCCATGGCGTATTTATATTGATGTTAAGTCCTTTTCCTTGTTCTTGTAAGGAGCCCGGCAATTTTATATGTTCTTTTAGCGGTATTTTTGCCCAATTCTCTTTTTCTCCTATATCATTGCTGTCTAATGCGAAAGACCATTCGCCGGATAAAGAATAGGATTCGTTGTTGTTTGTGTGGCATGCATATAGACAATGCAATAGGAGTGTGAATAGACAAAATTTGATCAATACTTTTTTCATGGTTTCGGCATTTAGGTTTGTAAAATTAATTTGATGCAATATTACAAAATTAATGAGAAATAAAAGATGTTGTGTCAAGTATTTGGAAGAAAATCAGATAATCTTTTGTATGAAGAAGTAATAAAAAAACAGCAAGTCCTGAAGTGAGATGCTTTGGACTTGCTGTTTTTTGTTATAATAAAGAGAATCGTTTTGCTTATGTTTGAAGTATCTGTGGATTACTCCCACTCGATAGTTGCAGGCGGTTTTGACGAGATATCATAGCAAACGCGGTTAACGCCTTTCACTTTATTGATGATGTCGTTTGAAACTTTAGCCATGAATTCATAAGGCAAATGTGCCCAGTCGGCTGTCATTGCATCGGTACTTGTTACGGCACGCAGTGCTACAGCGCGTTCGTATGTACGTTCATCTCCCATAACGCCTACGCTTTGTACCGGGAGCAAGATGACACCTGCCTGCCATACTTTGTCGTATAGATTCCAGTCGCGAAGCCCTTGAATGAATATATCATCGGCATCTTGGAGAATGCGTACTTTTTCTCTCGTAATGTCACCCAATATTCTTACTGCCAATCCGGGTCCCGGGAAGGGATGACGGGTAATCAGATGTTCGGGCATTCCTAATTCACGTCCTACACGACGCACTTCGTCTTTAAACAATAGCCGCAATGGCTCGCATAGTTTCAGGTTCATTTTTTCGGGGAGTCCGCCAACGTTGTGGTGACTCTTGATGACTGTTCCGGTGATGGACAGCGATTCAATGCAGTCGGGATAGATAGTGCCTTGCGCCAGCCATTTGACATCTTTTATTTTATGCGCTTCTTCATCGAAAACATCAATAAATCCTTTTCCGATAATTTTCCGTTTCTTTTCCGGTTCAGTGACGCCTGCCAGTTCAGAGAAAAACTTTTCACTTGCATCTACACCGATAACATTCAGTCCGAGACATTCGTAGTCATGAAGTACATTCTTGAACTCGTTTTTGCGGAGCATGCCGTGATCGACAAAGATGCAAGTCAGATTTTTCCCGATGGCTTTGTTTAATAGCACGGCAGCTACAGATGAATCAACGCCTCCGCTTAGTCCTAATACAACTTTGTCGTCACCCAGTTGTGTTTTTAATGAGTTGACCGTTGTTTCGATAAATGAAGCGGCGCTCCAATCCTGCTTTCCTCCACAAATATTTACAACGAAGTTTTTTAAGAGGAGCGTTCCGTCTTCCGAATGAAATACTTCCGGATGAAACTGTACGCCCCATACTTTTTCTCCTTTTATTTGGTAGGCTGCAACGGAAACTTTATCGGTTGAGGCGATAATCTCGAAGTTCTCGGGTACAGAGGTGATGGTATCTCCGTGACTCATCCACACTTGCGATTGTACGCGGACGCCTTTCAGCAGCGGGTTGTTTTGTTCAAACTTTGCTAAATGAGCCCGTCCGTACTCGCGTGTGTTGGCAGGCTCTACTTTCCCTCCGTTTGTATATGCCATAAACTGTGCGCCATAGCAGATTCCCAAAATAGGATATTTCCCTCTGAGTTTGCTTAAATCTGTTTTGAATGCCTTCTCATCATAAACAGAAAATGGGCTTCCTGAAAGGATAACGCCGATGACTGATGGATCATCATAAGGGAACTTGTTGTATGGAACGATTTCGCAATACGTGTTTAACTCGCGGATACGACGTCCGATCAGTTGCGTCGTTTGTGAGCCGAAATCAAGAATAATGATTTTTTCCTGCATATTGTGTACGTTATAATAATAAATCTTTTGTTGGCAAAGGTACTTAGAATTTTCGAAAAATGGCGTTACAGTGTATAAAATATAACGGCGTATTGTGAGTTTATCCGATAAAACTTTTCGATTTGCCGGCATATTTTGTGATAAAGCTTTCCGGCTTTTGTAGAAAAGAATGTCTTGTTTGGAATAAAGGGGGAGAGGATTAAGAAAGTTGAAACTTTTTTTTGCTAAATTTGTATTGTATCCATATAAGATATTCAAAAGAAATTCTTATTTTTGCATCGCATTTGAGAAAGTAGAGAACGGCGGTTAAGTTCTTGAAAGCTCTTGCATTGGGATAGCAATTATTTAGATGTTTATTATACAACTTTTAAAATTAAAACAAGATGATTAAAGTAGGTATTAACGGTTTCGGCCGTATCGGCCGTTTCGTATTCCGCGCTGCTCAGAGCAGAAACGACATTCAGATTGTAGGTATCAACGATTTGTGTCCGGTAGATTATTTGGCTTACATGCTGAAGTATGATACAATGCATGGTCAATTCAACGGAACTATTGAAGCAGATGTTGAAAACAGCAAATTGATTGTTAACGGTAAAGAAATCCGCGTAACAGCAGAAAAGAATCCGGCTGATCTGAAATGGAATGAAGTTGGTGCTGAATATGTTGTTGAATCAACTGGTCTTTTCTTGACAAAAGAAAAAGCTCAAGCTCATATTCAAGCGGGTGCTAAGTATGTAGTAATGTCAGCACCTTCAAAAGATGACACTCCGATGTTCGTTTGTGGTGTAAATGAAAAAACATATGTTAAGGGTACTCAATTTGTATCTAACGCATCTTGTACTACAAACTGCTTGGCTCCGATTGCAAAAGTATTGAATGATAAATTCGGAATTGTAAACGGTTTGATGACAACTGTTCACTCTACTACTGCAACTCAGAAGACTGTTGACGGTCCTTCTATGAAAGATTGGCGCGGAGGTCGTGCTGCTTCTGGCAACATTATCCCGTCTTCAACCGGTGCTGCTAAGGCTGTAGGTAAAGTTATTCCTGAACTGAACGGTAAACTGACAGGTATCTCTATGCGTGTTCCGACTTTGGACGTATCAGTAGTTGACCTGACTGTTAATTTGGCAAAACCGGCTTCTAAAGAAGCTATCTGCGCTGCTATGAAAGAAGCTTCTGAAGGTGAATTGAAAGGTGTTCTTGGATATACTGAAGATGCAGTTGTTTCTTCAGATTTCTTGGGCTGCACTTTGACTTCTATCTTCGATGCTAATGCAGGTGTTTACTTGACTGATACTTTTGTTAAGGTGGTTTCTTGGTATGACAACGAAATCGGTTACTCTAACAAAGTATTGGATTTGATTGCACACATGGCTTCTGTAAACTGCTAATCTGCGGTAGAAGATATATGGAAATACGAGGCTGTCCGAAACGGACAGCCTTTTTTTTGTTATTGGTTTTGAATATATTTTTTTATTTGGAGGGCGTAATCAGAGAAAGCTTTCCTTTTTATTTGTATTATTCGATAAAAGATACTACCTTTGTCCCCGCTTTAAGGTTGGTTCCGTAGCTCAGCTGGATAGAGCAACGCCCTTCTAAGGCGTGGGTCGAGCGTTCGAATCGCTCCGGAATCACTGCTACATTTTTCTTTTTTATGGTCGGTTTCGTAGCTCAACTGGATAGAGCATCGCCCTTCTAAGGCGAGGGTTTCGGGTTCGAATCCCGACGAAATCACTCATACTTTTGGGCATGAGTGATAATGACAAGGGAAATCTTTTAAGAAGATGTTTTGCAGATTATTTTTGAGCGCAAGAGGTGCTTGAAAATAATCTTTTTCTTTTTAAGCAAGTATGGGCTTTAAAAGAAACGAAGTTCCCGGCCTTTTTGGGAAAGGCTTGTATTCTTTTATGGAGAAGTTGACAGGCTTATGACTTGATGTAGCTGGTGTATTGTTCAATAAAACGGTTGAAGTTTCTATGGTGCATAAGGAGTTTCTCGAAAATGAGAATACCAAGTATTGCACACAATATGCCCAATATTACATCAATGATGTAATGATGTCCGCTATATACCGCAGTGAACCAGATGCCACACATAATAATTGCGAATACGATACATAACCATTTGGGGCATTTCGCCTTGATGGCGTAATAGAGGGTAACGACCATGTATGCTGAATGTAGAGAAGGAACAGCAGCAAATACATTGGAATTCCGCGCATATAGTCCATTGAATATGGATAAACCCGTTATTTCATCGAATCTTCCCAGTCCGGCGACATCTCCGGGTGTATTCAGAATTGCTTCAAAACCATAATGCATTACATACCAAGGGGGAGCGGCAGGGTGGATGTAATATCCGATAAAGCCTATTAGATTGACGAATAGAAATACTAAGGAAAACCGGATGTACATGTTTCTTTTCTTTGCAAAATAAAGTCCCAATCCGAACAGAATGGGAACAGGTACCCAACAGAGGTAGAAGATTCCAGCCATGAAATCCATAATTGGCCAGTTATGTTGTTGGAAAAACTCATTGGGTGTCAGTATGCCTTGTGCCGTTGTCAGGCCGAATAATTCCTTTTCTGTTTCATACAATCTTTGAATATCGATGGTGTTGACTTCGTAATTGGGTATGATGCGCATCCAGTCGTAAGATATTCCAAAGAGAGCAAAGGGTATTAATGCAATGACTAATTGCCTGGTCGTTTTGCACAGCAGAAACAAAGCTGCCATTGTGATGCCCATAATGATATGCTCCGGGCGGAGACCGATGAATAAGAATGTGGCAAGTATCCACAGTGTAAGCAGGAAAAGAAATATAATGGTTTCTTTTTTTGATGGCATTGTGTTCAGAAAATTAGGGATGTTTGGAAATTATTTTTTATTGATAAGTTGTCGTCGGCTGTATTCAATTCGCGCAAAGGCTGTAATATTGGCAAAAATAGCAATAAACGCCATTGGAATAATAAGAATAAGCATCGGGTCAAAAGTCAGGCCGTTGCTACAGGTTGCTGTTATTCCGCAGATCATTAAGCCGAGACTGGTTAATACAACACGTTCGGGACGTTGCATAAATCCTATTTTACATTCAAGTCCCAAACCTTCAGCTCTTGCACGGACATAGCTGACCATTAGTGAGCCGACAAGGGCTGCGAATGTGATGACCGCACCGATCGGATATTTATGTGCGATTAAACAAAAGAAAATTCCTCCAAGTGTGACCAGTTCGCTGTAACGGTCAAGGACAGAATCATACATTGCTCCGAATGTGGAAGCCATATTCCCTATTCTGGCTACTTGGCCGTCCATCATGTCGAAAAGAGAAGATAAGAGGATTATTCCTCCGGCCCATCCGATAGCTTTGTACGGATTGTCGTCAGGATGCATGCCGGCATAGACCAGAATGCCTGCCCCTGTTAAGTTTCCTAAGAAGCCGATTGTCGTTACGAGATTAGGAGTTATGCCTATTTTTATCATTCCGTGTATGACAGGATTGATGATCTTATAAATTAATTGCTGGAATGAATCGCGTATTTTTTTTACTCGTTTTTTAATTTCCATGTTAGCTTTTAATTTTATTGATTTTATTTTTGATGAGATTATTCAGGTGCGAATTTCTAAAGACAAAGATTCTATGCAAATTATAATTCCATAAAACAGCTACAATTACGGAAATGATAATTTTAGAAGTGATAAATGCTGTTGAATCTGATATCTTGATTATGTCGTTCTGCCGTATTAATAGTTCGGTAAGAACAAATGTTCCTCCGGAATTCAAACCGATGCTTCCTATCCATACCAGAATGTATTTGAAGAAGACATTTGTAAGTTTGCAGTCTTTAGTGCGGAAAGCCCATTTATAATTGATGGCGCAATTGAGAATACCTCCTGTTACAGAACCTGCAATTGTAGCGTACATATAGTATAAGCCGAATCCTTGATTTAATATGATGGAAAGAGTAAAATCAACGATTGTGGCAATTTGGGCCGATATTTGTGCCCGGATGAACGTATATAAGCCTTTGCCTTTGCAGATTGTGATGAGAGAGTTTTTCACGCGAACCAGAATTTGTATATGCTAAGAACTATAAAACCATAAATTCCGGCCAGAATATCGTCTCCCATAATTCCATATCCGGCAGGCAGTTTCTCCATCTTGCGTATGCCCAATGGCTTTACGATGTCAAAAAAGCGGAATAAAATGAGGGCAGAAAGCATATATCCCCACTGCGTTTTATCTGAAACGGCAAGCAGCGTAATCCATGTTCCTACCATTTCATCGACGACAATGCGGGAAGGATCTTTGCCCCAATATTGTTCTGCAATATTGGAAGACCAGATGCCTAATATTGTAAACAGGAAGATAATACCCATTGTTATGAGCCTTAGAATGTCGTGGTTGTCTATAAAAGCGGCATAGCCCCACCAGATGAGTAAGGCAAATATGGCTCCGCATGTGCCTGGAGCTATGGGACTGTAACCGGTTCCGAATCCGCTGGCTATGAGCTTATGGAAGAAAGGCATCTTTTTCATCTTTCTTTTGCTGGAAAAAGTTATTTGATAACGAAATACAAAAGTACAGCTTTTATTCGAATTATATTTCTAAGAATCTAAATTAATATTGGTTAATGCTGCATAAAAAAAGGGCTATTTTTCGCTTTTCGTCTTACATGATTTGCCTAAAACAATAAAGAACTGTAATTTCGCCTCGACTTTTTATATGTAAGAAGTTTTGTAATAAAAGGAAATATGGTAAAAAGGTTTGTCTTTTTTATAGTTATATTATTTGCAGGAATAACTCATTTGTATGCTCAAATTTACGGCGTTGTTACGGATAAAGGTACAGGGGAACCGATTCCTTATGCCAATATCTATTATGAGGCTGATAAAAGCAAAGGGACAGTGACCGATTTGGATGGGAAATATTCTATTGCTTATCATGAGGGATGGGATAAATTGTTGATTTCTTCAGTTGGATATCAGACGCAGATTGTTACGGTTTCATCGGAAACGAAAGAACTGAATGTGCAGCTGGAAGGAAATATTGTGCTTGATGCTGTTGTAATAAAGCCGAAGCGACAGAAATATTCCCGGAAAAATAATCCGGCAGTCGAGCTGATGAAAAAAGTTGTTGCCTCAAAGAAAAAGAATGATCTGGAGGCAAACGATTATTATCGTTACCAGAAATATCAGAAAATAACCTTTTCTTTAAATAATATAACGGCAGATTCTCTTAAAGAGTCCTCGTTCTTTAAAAAATATCCCTTCTTCCGTGACCAGGTGGAACCTTGTGATGCGACCGGAAAGAATATATTGCCGCTTTCGGTAGATGAAACGGTATCTGAGAAGGTTTACCGGAAGGAACCCCGTTCGGAGAAGACTTATATACAGGGGATGAACTCATCGGGAATTAATGAACTGTTTAATACCGGTGATATACTGACAACAATTTTGAAAGACGTTTTTACGGATATCGATATATACGAGGACCGTTTCCGCTTCTTGCAATACCCTTTTGACAGTCCGGTGTCGGAGGCCGGTATAGGTTTTTACCGTTTTTATATTATGGATACGACTTATGTAGATAAAGACCGTTGTTTCCATTTGTCTTTCGTCCCTAATAATCCTCAGGATTTTGGCTTTTTAGGTAATATATATATATTGGCCGATTCAACGTATCGTGTGCGGAATTGTGTCTTGAATTTGCCGAAAAAAACGGATATCAATTTCGTGGATAATATGATTATAGAGCAGCGGTTCGGTGAATTACCTAACGGAGACTGGGGATTGCTGGAGGATGACATGATATGTGAATTGTCGTATCTGAAGAAAATATTGGGTTCATATCAGGTCCGTCGTACGACTCGTTATTTTGGTTTCAGTTTCGATGCTTTGCCCGATAAGCTTTTTAAGAAAAAAGGAAGTGAGATTAAGGATGTAAACGCGATGATGCGTGATGACAAATATTGGAGTAATTACCGGCAGGAAGAACTGACGACATCGGAAAAAAAGATGGGAAGTTTCGTTGATAACCTTGCTCAGATAAAAGGTTTTAAATATATAATGTTCGGGTTACGGGCTTTGATAGAAAACTTTGTTGAGACAGGAACAAAAGATCGTCCGAGTAAAGTCGATATAGGTCCGATAAATACCATGATTACCACCAATTATATTGACGGGTTACGTCTGCGCGCTTCTGCTCAGACTACGGCAAATTTGCATCCTAACCTTTTCCTGAAAGGTTATTATGCCTATGGATTTAAAGACAAAAAGTCGAAATATATGGGAGAAGTTGAATATTCGTTTGATAAAAAAGAATATCTTCCCAGAGAATTTCCCAAGCATTCGCTGACATTGACATACCAGTACGATAATATGTTGCCTTCGGATAAATATATAAACACGGATAAGGATAATGTGTTTACTTCGCTGAAAGTTTGTACTGTTGACCAGTATAATTATGAACGTCGTGCGTCTATTAAATATGAACGGGAACGGGAATTTGGTTTTAAGACTACGGTGTCTTTGCGGCATGTCAATTATGAACCTTGCGGTGAATTGTTTTATCGTACGTTAGAAGGTGAGAATTTGTTGCAAAATGCCATCGCTTCCGGAGAAATGTCCGGTCCCAAATGGGTGAACTCTCCTTTTAATGTGCATGATATTACGGTGACAGAGGCATCTGTTGCTTTCCGTTATGCTCCGGGAGAAACGTTTATTAATACAAAACAGCGGCGTATCCCCATTAATCTGGATGCTCCGGAATTTATATTATCGCATACGGTTGGACTGAAAGGAGTGCTGGGGAGTGATTATACGTACAATTTTACAGAAGGCAGTTTTTACAAACGTTTTTGGTTTAGCTCATGGGGAAATCTTGATATTTACCTGAAAGGAGGAATCCAATGGAATAAAGTTCCGTTTCCTTTATTGATAATGCCTGCAGCCAATCTCTCCTATATTATACAGGATGAAACGTTTAACCTGATAAACAATATGGAGTTTTTGAACGACAGATACGCATCGTTGGATGTATCTTGGAATATGCAGGGAAAACTATTTAACCGCATTCCGTTGCTGAAAAAACTGAAATGGCGTGAATTTATCGGTGTGAAATGTTTATGGGGTAAGCTTACAGACCAGAATAATCCATTTTTGGCGCAAAACAAGAATGACGGAATGTTGATGATGTTCCCCGGTCATTATGATGAAAGTGGAATTTATCATTATTCAAGTAATGTGATGGATCCTAAAAAACCTTATGTGGAAATAACGGCAGGTATTCATAATATTTTTAAACTGTTGCATGTGGAGTATGTACGGCGTCTGAATTATAATGAACTTCCGACAGCAAACAAGTGGGGGATTCGTTTCATGATTCGTACGGTATTCTAAATACTTTTTGGTGTGAAATACGCGCTTGTTTTTACTTTTTTGTATTTTTGTAGAACAAAGAAGCATATATGGTAAGAGCAGAAATACAGAATGTGAAGCTGCGGTTCGGTATCATTGGAAATAATGAGAATCTGAATCGGGCAATAGATATAGCAATACAGGTTGCTCCGACGGATTTGTCTGTTCTGGTGACGGGAGAGAGTGGAGTGGGAAAAGAAAGTTTTCCGCAGATAATCCATCAGTTCAGCAGACGTAAGCATGGGCCGTATATTGCCGTTAATTGTGGCGCGATTCCTGAAGGAACGATTGACTCGGAACTGTTTGGGCACGAGAAGGGGGCATTTACCGGAGCGATAAGCGATAGAAACGGATATTTTGCCGAAGCAAACGGCGGTACGATTTTTTTGGATGAAGTAGGAGAGTTGCCGTTGTCCACGCAGGCGCGTTTGTTGCGCGTGTTGGAATCTGGTGAATACATAAAGGTTGGTTCTTCGAAAGTTCAGAAGACTGATGTGCGTATTGTTGCGGCTACAAATGTAAATTTTGCTGATGCAATAGCCGAAGGACGCTTTCGTGAAGATTTATATTACCGTTTGAATACAGTACCAATAAAAGTTCCTCCTTTGCGTGAGCGCTCGGAAGATATTGTACTTCTATTCAGAAAATTTGCGGTAGATTTTGCTGAAAAATATCGCATGCCGGCGATTCAGTTGACCGAAGATGCCAAGCAATTGCTGGCTTCTTATGCATGGCCCGGGAATGTAAGGCAGCTGAAGAATATAACAGAACAGATATCTATTATAGAAACGAACCGGGATATATCATCAGCCATTCTGAAAAGTTATTTGCCGGAGCAGAACATGCCCCGGCTGCCGGCTTTGTTGGGAGTAAAATCTTCGGATAAATCCAAAAGTTTCGAGAGCGAGCGCGAAATCCTTTATCAGGTCTTGTTCGATATGCGTCGGGATGTTACAGAGTTGAAGAAGCTGGTGCATGATATCATGGCTGAGCGTGCGAATGTACAGATGCCTGCAAATTCTGACACGACGGTGCACTACATATCAGATTCTTCTGTGAAGCTTATGCAAGAGACCCCGTTGATTGTTCCTTCAGAACCGTTGGCGAATCGGGTATCGGATGTAGGAAATGTGTCAATGGAAAAGCCGGTGACAGAAGTGCCAGATGTGCAAGATACGGAAGTTTTTGTGGAGGAAAATCTTTCTTTAGACGAAGTGGAGAAAGAAATGATTCGCAAGGCACTTGAACGGCATCACGGAAAGAGAAAGAATGCAGCAAAAGATTTGAAGATATCCGAGCGTACGCTTTATCGTAAAATAAAGGAATATGGGCTTGAATAAAAAGTATTGGAGAGTAATGGTATTGTCGTCATTTCTTTTAAGTATGGCGGCTTGTACGGTTTCCTACAAGTTTAATGGTGCGTCGATTAATTATGATAAAGTGAAAACCATTTCGTTTGAGAACTTTCCCAATCGTTCAGTTGCATTTGTGTGGGGACCGATGGAGTCAATGTTTAATACAGCCTTGCAAGATAAATACATGCAGCAGACCCGTTTAAAGCAGGTTAGGCAGACGGGGGACTTGGAACTTTCCGGAGAGATTACGAATTATGATGCATACAATAAGGGTGTAGGTTCCGATGGATTCTCTACAATGGCAGAGTTGCGTATGACGGTTAGTGTAACTTTTGTGAACAATTCGAATCATTCGGAAGATTTTTCAAACCGACAATTCTCGGCGAGTCGGGAATATGAAGCAAGTCAGCAATTGGCAAATGTGCAGGAAAGTCTTGTAACGGAGATGATAGATGAAATAGTCGATCAGATATTTAATGCAACTGTGGCGAATTGGTAATGTGATATGATGGAGCGGCGTGATTTGAGAGATTGGATTAAACATCCGGAATATTTGAATGCAGATACGTTAAACGAACTGAAAGGTTTGTTGGAACGCTATCCGTATTTTCAGGCTTTACGTATGCTTTATTTGAAGAACCTCTATGTGCTTCATCACCCTGAATTCAGAGATGAACTTTATCAGAACGCTTTTTATATAGCTGATTTAAGCTTGTTGTTTTATTATATCGAGGGAAGTTCCTTTAAGAGAGAGAAGGTCTTTAAAAAATCGGGAGGCGCGGAAAAAGAGAAAACGGATCGTACGCTTGATTTAATCGATGAATTTTTGGCAAAACTTCCCGATGATTCTCCTAAAGGAATGCCGGTTTTGCCTATAGAGGCGAGCACAGATTATACAGAACATTTGCTGAATTTATCGGATGAGGTTCGTGCGGATGAAGAATATAAGCCTTTGAAAGGACAGGAATTGATTGATGATTTTATAGAAAAATCTTCCGGATTCGGGCAGAACGCAGAATTGTCGGTGGAAAATGATGAAAATGATGCGGGTGAAGAAACGGAAGAAACTCTTGACTTGACTGGTGACACCGATGAAAACTATTTCACGGAAACACTGGCCCAAATCTATATTCGTCAGAAACGCTATGAAAAAGCATTGGAAATTATTAAAAAATTAAATTTGAAATATCCGAAAAAAAATGCTTACTTTGCAGACCAAATTAGATTTTTGGAGAAATTGATTATTAACGCTAAAACGAAATAAGGAATATGTATTTATTATTTGTTGGACTAATGGTGCTTGCAGCATTGCTGATGTGCTTTGTTGTTTTGATACAAAACTCAAAGGGAGGTGGTCTTTCTTCAAGTTTTGCTGCTTCAAATCAGATTATGGGCGTTAGAAAAACGACCGATTTTATTGAAAAGCTTACGTGGGGATTGGCTATTTTTATGGTGGTAATCAGTATTGCTGCATCCTATGTGATTCCTTCCGAAGAGGGAGGTTCTTCTGTAATTATGGAACAGGCAGTGAAAGAACAAACGACTAACCCGCTGAATACTCCGTCTGGTTTTGCTGCTCCTCAGGAAGAAACCCAACCTGTTTCTGCAGGGACAGATTCTGCTGCGAATAATTGATATGGATTTTATATATAGGTGAGCTATTCGTTTTGTGGGAATAGTTGCCGCAGTAAAGCAATGAATCACATGATTTATGACTTGTAACGTTATATTATGTGATTCATTGTTTTTTGTCAAAAAAAGAAATGACATACACAAACAGGAAAGATCCTGCTATGTGTATGTCATTTCTTTTAGGATTATGCTTGCGGTTATTTTTTGAAGTATCTGTTGTAGAGTCCTTCAAAACCTTTTCCGTGACGAGCTTCATCCTTAGCCATTTCGTGTACGGTATCGTGGATTGCATCCAGATTTAATGCTTTTGCGCGGGTAGCGATGCGTTTTTTATCTTCGCAAGCGCCGCATTCTGCATTCATTCGTTTCTCCAGATTGGTTTTGGTATCCCATACGCAGTCGCCTAACAATTCGGCAAATTTAGCAGCATGTTCTGCTTCTTCCCATGCATAGCGCTTAAATGCATCCGCAACTTCGGGATATCCTTCGCGGTCTGCTTGGCGGCTCATTGCCAGATACATTCCAACTTCAGTGCATTCGCCCATGAAATGATTGTTCAAATCTTTAATCATTTCTTCATCGCATCCTTTTGCTACGCCAATAACATGTTCGTCTGCAAATTGCAGGCCGTTTTCTCCGGTTTCTTCCATTTCTTTAAATTTGGAAGCAGGTGCCTTACATAGCGGGCATTTTTCGGGGGCTGTTTCACCTTCATAGATGTAACCACATACGGTGCAAATAAATTTTTTCATAATTTCTGGTTTTAGTTATTAGTTAATATATATGTTTAAGAAGTTAGTTGTCTTATTGATTCTTTACATTTCTTTCAATGCATTGGGGACATGCCCCTTTGTAGTATAAGTTCGTTTCCTCTATGTGAAAGCCGTTTGTTTCCAGTTTTTCAGAAACTTTTTGGTCGAATGTTAGAGGTATGTCGTATATTTTTCCGCAATATTTGCATTGGAAATGTCCATGAGGTACTGTTTCTCCATCAAAACAGGCGTTATGTTCATCTATCGTCAACAGCTTTGCAGCTCCATGTTCTACAAATAGTTTCAGTGTGTTATATACCGTTGTTTTTGAAAGCGTTGGGATATCCTTGCATAAAGCAATATAAATCTCATCAATACTGGGATGGGTTTTATGCTTGAGCAAGTAATCCATTATTGCAATACGTTGTACGGATGGCTTAATTTGATAACTTAATAAGTATTCGTAAACGGTCATATAATTCTTCAGTTTTGTAATTATTACAATTTTATTTCTTTGGCAAAGATATAAATATTTCTTTAATATTCAAATGCAATATTGCCTTTTTTTGTTTCTTTAGCTTTTGTGTTTTTGCTTTATAAACAAAGAATGTTTATGTGTAGGTGGAACTGTTAAGCGATGTTTCTGTTCGGATTCTGATTCGGTTCTTGCGGGCTTTTGAGTAAAACGCTTTATTGTATTAAAGACAACAACGGGTCGTTTCACTTAAAAGATACTTATATTATGAAGTACTTTGCCTTGTATTATGAATATTTGCGGGGGAATCTGAACTGTATGCTGAGTAAGGTAGCGATGCCTAATGCAGCCGGATAATATAAGTGCCCGATGATATTGATGGGAGAAATGCCGCTTAACTCGGCTGCAATCAGCATTTGTGCGCCGTACGGGATAATTCCTTGTACGATACAAGAGCATGTGTCGAGAATACTTGCGCTTTTGCGTTTATCTACATGGAATTTTTCTGCGATACTTTTGGCCAAAGGTCCTACCGTGATGATGGCGATGGTGTTATTGGCCGTGCAGAAGTTGGCCAAAGAAACTAATGCGGCAATACAAAATTCAGCCCCGCGTTTTTTCCGGATATGGCGGGTCAGATGATGTAAGATATAGTTTATCCCCCCATTGTATCGGATGATTTCCAGTAAACCTCCCGCCATTAATGTAATGATAATAAGTTCTCCCATCCCGGTAATTCCGTTACCCATTGCTCCGAAATAGCCGAATATGTCGAAATCATTTGATGCCACTCCGATGATGCCGGTGGATATCAGTCCTAAAAGAAGTACGAGTGTGACGTTCATTCCTGCGATGGCCGTACTTAATACAACGATGTAAGGTATGATTTTAATCCATTCTATAGATTGTACATCAGCAGGAATATGAGTGTTCAAGCCGGAAATGATATAAAAAATCAGAACAAAAAATGCCGCAGGAATGGCTATCATAAAATTGGCGCGGAATTTATCTCTCATAACACATCCTTGTGTCCGGGTGGCGGCAATGGTTGTATCAGAGATGAAAGACAGGTTGTCTCCGAAAAAAGCTCCTCCCACAACGATGGCGGTAACGAAAGATATGTCTGTATTGGTTTTGGCTGCTATGCCGGTTGCTATGGGAACCAGTGCAACGATTGTGCCTACGGATGTTCCGATGGATAGAGAAATAAAACAAGATGCAAGAAAAATTCCGGCAAACAACAAATTGTCCGGGAGCAGATATAACGTTAAGTTTACGGTTGCATCGATGGCTCCCATATCTTTTGCGGATTGGGCGAAAGCTCCGGCGAGGATGAATATCCAGATCATCAGCATAATGTTGGTATCGGCTGCACCTTTTGAATATTGCAGGATGCGGTCGTTTAAGCTTAATCCTTTAGTAATAATGATTGCATAGACAGACGATACGAGAAAAGCCACAGTGATGGGGACTTTGTAAAAATCATTAATGATGAGTGATGTAACGAGGTATAGGCATAAAAAGACGAGGAGAGGAGTCAATGCCCATCCGTTTGATTTGTTTGTGTCAAAAGGTTGTTTATGTAATGTCATGAAGTTTATTTCAAATAAGAATTTGGCATTAATATGGGTACAAAGGTACGAATTTATGGAAATATGCTCTGTTTTCTAAAGAAACATCTGTGACATTTAATTGCGAAATATGACATATTTGTTTAATACTCCTTGTTTTGTTTTCCTTATATCTATTTTTCTTGTAAATTTGCAACCTAAAAATAGAGAAAAACGTTTTATCGTGAAATTAAGAAATCGATTATAAAAGAAGCAATATGTGCAAGAAGTTTACTGAATATTCGAAACTCGATTTGTCGGAGGTAAATAAAGAAGTCTTGAAGAAATGGGATGAAGATAATGTATTCTCCCGAAGTATGACAGAACGGGAAGGGTGTCCTTCTTTCGTATTTTACGAAGGCCCTCCTTCTGCAAACGGAATGCCGGGTATTCATCACGTGATGGCACGTTCGATAAAAGATATCTTTTGCCGTTTTAAAACGATGAAAGGGTATCAGGTAAAGCGCAAAGCCGGATGGGATACTCACGGGCTTCCGGTAGAGCTCGGAGTGGAAAAGGCATTGGGCATAACGAAAGAAGATATAGGAAAAACAATTTCGGTAGTCGATTATAATAAACGTTGTCGTACGGATGTAATGAAGTTTACGAAAGAATGGACAGATCTTACTCATAAAATGGGCTATTGGGTCGATTTGGAAAATCCTTATATCACTTACGACAATCATTATATTGAAACACTTTGGTGGTTACTGAAACAACTGTATAAGAAGGGCTTGTTATATAAAGGCTATACGATTCAGCCGTATTCTCCGGCTGCGGGAACAGGTTTAAGCTCGCATGAACTGAATCAGCCCGGTTGTTATCGCGATGTAAAAGACACGACGATCGTTGCTCAGTTCCGAATTAAGAATCCGAAACCGGAAATGGCTGCATGGGGAACCCCTTATTTCCTTGCGTGGACAACAACGCCTTGGACATTGCCTTCGAATACAGCTCTGTGTGTCGGACCGAAATTCGATTATGTGGCTGTACAGAGTTACAATGGATATACGGGAGAAAAGATTACGGCTGTCCTGGCGAAGGCTCTGCTTTATACGCATTTTAACAAGAAAGGAGAGAATTTGCCTTTGGAAGACTATAAGCCGGGTGATAAGGTGATTCCGTTTAAAGTAGTCGGAGAATATCAGGGACCTGAGTTGGTCGGAATGGAATATGAGCAACTTATTCCTTGGGTAAAACCGGTAGAGACGGCAGAAAACGGCGACTGGAAGGAAGCCTCTGCAAAAGCGTTTCGGGTAATTTCGGGCGATTATGTTACGGTGGAAGATGGAACCGGTATTGTTCATATAGCCCCGACCTTCGGTGCAGATGATGCTTTTGTGGCACGTGCCGCAGGAATTCCCGCATTGTATATGATAAATAAAAAAGGCGAGACTCGTCCGATGGTGGATTTGACCGGTAAATTCTATTTGTTGGATGAGCTGGATGAAAGGTTTGTTCGCGAATGTGTTGACGTGGAAGCTTATAAAACATATCATGGAGCATGGGTGAAGAATGCCTACGATCCGCAATTTACCGTAAACGGGAAATATGATGAAAAAGCAGCTGCGGCTGCAGAATCGTTGGATATTGTGATAAGCATGGTCTTGAAGCAGACGAATAAGGCTTTTAAGATAGAGAAACATGTGCATAATTATCCGCATTGTTGGCGTACGGATAAACCGGTGCTTTATTATCCGTTGGACAGTTGGTTTATTCGTTCTACCGCAATGAAGGAGAGGATGATTGAATTGAATAAGACGATTAACTGGAAACCTGAATCAACGGGTAGCGGTCGTTTCGGCAAATGGTTGGAAAACCTGAACGATTGGAACCTTAGTCGTTCCCGTTATTGGGGTACACCGTTACCCATTTGGCGTAGCGAAGACGGGGAAGAAATTTGTATAGGCTCTTTAGCTGAACTGTATGATGAGATAGAGAAATCAGTGAAAGTCGGCATTATGTCTGAAAATCCGTATAAGAAAAACGGTTTTATTCCCGGGGAATACGCAAAGGAGAATTACGATAAAATTGATTTGCACCGCCCGTATGTAGACGATATAGTATTGGTTTCTCCAACAGGGAAGCCGATGAAACGTGAAACAGACCTGATTGATGTCTGGTTTGATTCCGGTGCAATGCCATATGCACAATTACATTATCCGTTTGAAAACAAGGAATTGATAGATAAGAACCTGTATTATCCGGCTGATTTTATAGCCGAAGGTGTAGATCAAACGCGCGGATGGTTCTTTACATTACACGCCATAGCAACAATGGTATTTGATAGTGTTGCTTATAAGCATGTGATTTCTAACGGACTGGTTCTCGATAAAAATGGGAATAAAATGTCAAAGCGTTTGGGAAATGCGGTCGACCCATTTGAAGTTATAGAGAAATTCGGCTCAGACCCGTTGCGTTGGTATATGATAACGAACTCATCGCCTTGGGATAACCTGAAGTTCGATATTGACGGAGTGGATGAAGTACGTCGTAAATTCTTTGGAACGTTATATAATACATATTCTTTCTTTGCTTTATATGCCAATGTTGACGGATTCTGTTATGCCGAGAAAGATGTGGAAATCGGTGAGCGTCCTGAAATAGACCGCTGGATTTTGTCTCTGCTTAATTCATTGATAGAGAAAGTTGATAATTGTTATAGCGATTATGAACCTACAAGAGCCGGACGTTTGATTACAGATTTTGTAAATGATAATTTGAGCAACTGGTATGTCCGTTTGAATAGAAAACGTTTTTGGGGCAATGCAATGTCAGTAGATAAACTGTCGGCTTATCAGACTCTTTATATCTGTTTGGAAACAGTAGCGAAGTTGATGGCTCCGATAGCGCCTTTCTATGCCGATCGTTTATATCAGGATTTGATAAAGGTAACAGGGCGCGGGAATGAAAGTTCGGTGCATCTGGCCAAGTTCCCTGTTGCAGACAGAACTTTGATAGATAAAGAACTGGAAGAACGTATGCAGGTAGCCCAGGACATTACATCGATGATTCTGGCATTGCGTAGGAAAGTCAATATTAAAGTACGCCAGCCATTGCAGTGTATCATGGTTCCGATTGTTGATCAAGCGCAAAAACTTCGCATTGAGGCCGTGAAAGATTTGATTCTGAATGAGGTGAATGTGAAGGAAATTCGTTATGCAGAGAGCGGAGCTTTGGTGAAAAGAGTGAAGTGCGATTTTAAGAAATTAGGACCGAAATTCGGAAAACAGATGAAAGCTGTTGCGGCAGCTGTTTCAGAAATGTCGCAGGATGCGATTGCCGAATTGGAACGGAACGGACGTTATGAATTTAATCTTTCCGGAGAAAAGGCGGTGATAGAGGTTACGGATGTGGAAATTTTCAGCGAAGATATACCGGGATGGTTGGTTGCGAATGAGGGAAAACTTACTGTAGCACTGGAAGTGACTTTGACAGAAGAATTGAGACGTGAAGGTATTGCCCGTGAATTAGTGAATCGGATTCAGAATATTCGAAAGAACAGCGGGCTTGAGATTACAGATAAGATTGCAATTGTTTTGTCGAAAAATTCTCGGACAGATGATGCGGTGAATGAATATAATAAATATATTTGTACGCAGGTGCTGGCAAATTCACTGAGCCTTGCTGATGAAGTTGCCGACGGTGTAGAATTGAGTTTCGACGAATTTTCGCTGACGGTAAAAGTAACAAAATTGTAATATGAGCGGTTATGTTCAGTGAAATGTGCTGAATAAAGTTTTATTAATAACCATAAAAAATTAAAACTATGGCAGAGAAAACAAGATATTCCGATGCTGAGCTGGAGGAATTTCGTGCGATAATAATGGAAAAGCTTCAGCTTGCGGAGAGAGATTACGAAAAATTGAAAGGAGCTATCATGAATACTGATGGCAATGATACAGATGATACCTCTCCGACGTATAAGGTTTTAGAGGAAGGGGCTAATACGTTATCGAAAGAAGAAACGACACGTTTGGCTGCCCGTCAGTTGAAATTTATTCAAAACCTGCGGGCTGCGCTGGTGCGTATTGAGAATAAAACGTATGGTATATGCCGTGAAACCGGGAAATTAATTCCGGCGGAGAGACTTCGCGCTGTGCCTCATGCGACATTGAGTATCGAGGCAAAACAAAAAGAAAAGAAATAATAGATATGTACATCGCCTTCTCCTTCTCTCATTACCTGTCTGTTTTATAACGGGGCAGGGAGGAGGAGAAGTGTTCATTGTAGAATATATATATGAAAAAAACAATGTCTCAAGGACGTATGGCGGCCTTGATTGTATTTATTGTCCTGTTAATTGACCAGATAATAAAGATATGTGTTAAGACCAATATGTATTTGTATCAGAAAATTCATATTACAGATTGGTTTTATATTTATTTTACCGAGAATAACGGCATGGCATTCGGACTGGAAATTATGCATAAATTATTTCTAACCTTGTTCCGTATCGCAGCCGTTGTCTTGATAATCTGGTATATGCATAAGGTTGTTAATCAAAAGAGAAGGGTAAAAAACGGATATATCGTTTGTTTGTCAATGATTTTAGCCGGAGCATTAGGTAATATTATAGACTGCGTTTTCTATGGAGAGATTTTCAGCCTCAGTACAACATCTCAGGTTGCAGCATGGGTCCCGTTGGGAGAAGGGTATGCGGATTGGCTGCACGGCAGAGTTGTAGATATGTTTTATTTTCCGATAATTGATACATATTGGCCGGATTGGATGCCTTTCGTTGGAGGAGAACATTTCATATTTTTCAGTCCGATATTTAATTTTGCCGATGCTTCTATTAGCTGTGGCATTATAGCATTACTTATTTTTTATAGCGGTTACTTGAACAAAGAGAATCATAGTGCGTCGAAACGTACAAAATAAGATGAAGAGAAATCTGATATACGGGATTTTGTTGTTGCTTATGAGCGGTTGCGTGGTAAGTTGTGGAAGGAAAGTTCCTCGTGATGTAATTCAGCCGGAAGCAATGGAAGACCTTTTGTATGACTATCATTTGGCCTCTTTAATGAGTGCTGATTTGGATTTTTCAGAGAAATATAAGAGGGAAGCTTATTTGGAATATGTCTTTGAAAAGCATCATGTGACGGAAGAAAAATTTGATTCTTCAATGGTATGGTATACAAGACATACGGATCAGCTTGTGGCTGTTTATGCAAATCTGAAGCAGCGTTTCGAGACAGCACGAGGATATATAACCTCGCAAGGAGGGAACCCGAATGCACAGATTGCCGTATCGTTTTCGGGAGATTCTGTGGATATATGGCAAGACCGTACGGTATATTGGCTCTCCGCCACTCCTTATTCGAATAAAATAGTGTTCAATCTGCAGGCTGATACTACGTTCAACTCTAGAGATATATTGGAGTTGTCGGCGAATTTTAGTTTTTTCCCTCAAAAAAGTGTTGAAGGGAAAGCTGTGATGGGACTCTGTTTTTACTTTAAGAACGACAGTACTTACGGAATGACGCGTACGGTTACTGCCTCAGGGCCGCAAGTGTTGCGTGTGCAGCAGGATTCTTTGTTCGACATCAGGAACATAAGTGGATTTATTTATTATACAAAATCTTCGGAAGATAATGGGTCTGTTCTGCTTAATGACATACGTTTAATGCGTTATCGTGCGAAAACAAGGCCTGATGTGTTTCGTTTCGGTGCTTCGACTGTAAAAGATAATTGATGTTCCGTATGGGAAAAGTGTGCAGGAGGATTGCGGCAAACCGGGTCTTTTTCATTGGGACGAATAAGATTTTGAAAAATTACGTGCTGGAATTTGATGTAGAGGGATACGTTTCTACTGCATATCTTTTGGAAGAAGAACTTTGCAATACCGAGTGGTTTGGCGGTTTGATTATTGTTGCTCCCTGTTTTCCGGTGCGGGAAAAAGATGAGACATTTGCCTCATTTTATGAGCGGTATTCGTTTTTCCCGGTTCCGGATACGGCACGATGTAGAGCATATACCGTGAATGAATTTGATGTGTTTCATATGGAGTTTGTCAATGACTGCCGTATTTTTGAATTGTGATATAGGCGTTATAAAAAAATGTCCTGGTATTTCGGAAGAGATATCAGGATATTTTTTTTCAAGGAACGGCGTCTGTCAGGATATTCTGCGGCGAAATTCTGCGCAGATAACAGCAGTTGCCACAGCTACGTTTAGCGATTCGCTTGTTTTGTGTCCTTGCGGATAGTTGGGAATTAATAATCGGTGATCGACCATTGTCGCGATTTCCGGGCTTATACCGTTCCCTTCATTTCCCATTATGATAATTCCGTGTGAAGGAAGTTTTTGCTTATATAGATTTTCCCCGTCGAGAAATGTACCGAAAACGGGAACCGTTCCATTCAGTTCTTTTAATAAATGTGGTAAATTGCGGTAATGAACTCTGACACGGGCAATGGCCCCCATTGTAGCTTGTATTGTTTTCGGATTGAAAACATCGGCACATCCTTCAGAGCAAATGATGTCTTTTATACCAAACCAGTCGGCAATACGGACGATTGTTCCTAAGTTACCCGGGTCCTGCACATTGTCAAGAGCAAGGCTCAGCGAATGTTTTATAGTGTCGGTGCTAAGAGTATGATGCGGTTGTCTGAATATACCCAGTACATCTTGTGGCGTTTTTTGCTGGCTGACCCTCGCTAATTCCTCCTCGCTCACTTCGATTATTTCCGTTGCGCATACGTTTTTATGTGACTGAATCCATTGCCGGGTAGCAACAAGCAGGGAACAGGGCAGCACATGTAGTAATTCGTTTACTAATTTGTGCCCTTCGGCAAGAAATACGTCATCGGCATTTCTGTTCTTTTTAAGCTCAAGAGAGTGAATATATTTGATTTTGTTTTTACTTAGCATAAAATATTGTATGTAAAATAACAATTATTACATACAAAGCTAAGAAGTTATTTTTAATTATATGTTATCTTTGTTGTCAAATTTCGCATAGATATATCCTGTCGTATATGAAGAAGGTGTTTCATCGTTATATAAATTTATTGTTGCTTTCCGTGATATTGGCAGGATGCTCCGTGAGTAAGTTTATACCGGAAGGGCATTATTTGTTGGACAACGTAAAGATAGAGTCGGATAATGAGGAGATTAAACCTGCTCAGATGAATGCCTATGTACGTCAGACTCCCAATGCAAAATGGTTTAGTCTGTTTAAAGTTCCTTTATATATATATGGAGCTTCAGGAAAGGATTCCACGAAATGGATAAACCGGTTCTGGAGAAAATTGGGGGATGCTCCTGTCATATACGATAGAAACGAGGCGATAATGACGAGGGATGAATTATGTAAAGCCGTTCAGAATATGGGGTATATGGGTGCAGGAGTGGAATTGCTGGAAGAGACTGACGGGAATAAAATGAAAGTACGATACCGCATTTCATCGGGAAAGCCCTATGTGATAGATAAAATAAATTATGATATTCCGGATGAGAAAATACGCGGATATTTTATGGCAGATTCGGCACGCATGCTGCTTCGCCCGGGAATGCGCTTCGATGTAAACGTACTGGATGCGGAAAGGCAACGTATTACCGAACTGCTTCAAAATAATGGATATTACCGGTTCAATAAAGATTTTATTGCATTCCGTGCCGATACGATGCTCAATACTTATCGGGTCGATGTAACATTGCAACTGCTGCCTTACCAACGGAAACGGGATGATGTACCTTCTGCACACTCTCAATATCGGTTGCGTAATGTCAACTATTTGTTGGATTTCGACTCTTCTTCGTTGGAAGGATATGAGCTTCAAGGTTTGAATCATACACAGTCAGATGGAATTAATGTTTATTATGCCGATAAACTGTTCCTTCGTCCGAAAGTAATTTCTAATTCAAATTATCTGCATTCCGGCAATTTGTATAGAAGTCGTGATATTCAAAACACTTATTCGTCGTTGGGACGTTTATCGATTTTGAAATATTCTAATGTACGATTTTCCGAGATAGAAGAGAATGACTCATTGTTTCTGGATGCCAATGTTACCTTGTCGCGTAATAAAAACCAATCGGTTTCATTTGAAATCGAAGGGACAAACTCTGCAGGGGATTTGGGAGCTGCCGCTTCTGTTGCTTATACGCATCGGAATTTATTTAAAGGCTCTGAAGCGCTTACTGTGAAGTTGCGTGGAGCCTACGAAGCGATTACCGGATTGGAAGGATATTCTAACAGTAATTATACGGAATATGGGGCAGAGGCCAGTCTGAACTTTCCGGAATTTATGTTCCCTTTTCTGTCTGCAGATTTTAAGCGTCGTATCAGGGCAACGTCGGAAGTCAGCATAAAGTATAACTGGCAGATTCGTCCGGAATTTGAAAGAACTTTGGCTTCGGCCTCATGGAGTTATCGTTGGACGAAGAGACAGAACACGACTCATCGTTTTGATTTGTTGGATATAAATTATATTTATATGCCATTTACCTCATCGGCTTTCGATGCATATCTTGATGAGATGGATCAGATAAACCCTCTTTTGCGGCATAGTTACGAAGATTTGTTTATCGTCCGTTTGGGATATACTTATACATATAACAGTGCGGGGGCAGCTGCATTGAAAACTTCCAAACGAAATTCTTATTCGATTCGTTTCAATATAGAGGAAGCTGGTAACTTGCTTTATGCATTTTCTCGTCTGGTTCATAAGAAGCCGAAATATGGAGAGGCTTATCAATTGGCTAATATTGACTTTGCCCAATATATAAAGGCCGACTTTGACTTTGCAAAGAACTTTATGATTGATGAACGCAATTCGTTGGTCTTTCATATTGGTCTCGGTATCGGTTATCCTTATGGGAATTCGAAAAGTCTGCCTTTTGAGAAACTTTATTTTTCCGGTGGCGCAAATAGCGTAAGAGGATGGAGCGTCCGCTCATTGGGGCCGGGAAGTTATGCCGGAAGTTCCAATGCGATTGATTATGTAAATCGGACGGGAGATATAAAACTTGACTTGAATCTGGAGTATCGTACGTATTTATTTTGGAAATTGAACGGAGCTGTTTTCATTGATACCGGGAATATATGGAATATCCGTTCGCAGGGTTTACAGACAGAGGGCGTATTTAAGTTCGATCGCTTTTATAAGCAGTTGGCTGTTGCGTATGGTTTAGGTATCCGTTTCGATTTGGATTTTCTGATACTTCGTTTTGACGGCGGTATGAAAGCAGTGAATCCGATGTGTACAGGGCGTGACCGTTTCCCCATAATATCTCCTAAATTTTCCCGGGATTTTACATTTCATTTTGCAGTAGGTTATCCGTTCTAAAAGAATTATATATGGAAAAATCGGAAGTAAAGTTGTATACAGAGACAGAATTGGAGGAGTTGATTTCTTGGTTTGCCGATAAAGAACTTCCTCATTCCTATCAGGTTGATAAGGCAACATATGTGCCTGATTTGCAAGATACGCTGAAACGTTTGTTTGAACAGGCCCGTATTTGCAGGGAAAACCCGAGAATGCAGGGATGTATCTTTCTGTTGGAAAGAATTAAGCATGGTTTGGAGCAAACCGAAGTAACCCATTCTTAATGTCGGGTTGTGTGATTATTCAGAGAATGCGATTCCATTGTTTTCTCTGATTCTTTGCTATGCTGTGTGTAAGAGTTTGGCCGAGAAATGCAGAATCCTTTTTTTGATATAATTGAGAATCTGTGCTGTTTCGTTTTAAGATTCTCATTATATCTTAAGGGAATTAAGCGGATTTTCGGAGGATGAGCAGATGTTTATATAAATTCATCGGAGAGATATCCTTTGGGTAATGGTCGGCAATTATATCCCGATGCCATAATCTCTCCATAAGCTCCGGCAGAACGGATAGCAATTAAATCGTTCCGTTGGGCTTGATTCAGGTCGATTGCCTTGCCAAATACATCAGATGATTCGCAAATCGGGCCTACGACATCGTAAGTTTCTTGGGCCTTGTCTGAAGAGATGTTTTCTATTTTATGGTAAGCCTGGTATAAAGCCGGTCTGATTAAATCGGTCATTCCTCCATCTACTATGGCAAATTGTTTGTTGACTCCTTGTTTTATATAAATAACTTTGGTGATGAGGCTTCCGCATTGTCCAACGATGGAGCGTCCCAATTCGAAATGAAGTGTCTGTTGCGGGCGCAATTTCAGATGTTTATGATAGGTTGCGAAATACTGGGCAAAATCGGGAATCGGTTGTCGATTCGGGTGTGCATAGTCAATACCTAAGCCGCCTCCTACATTGATATGCTCAACAATGATTTGTCGGTTAAATAATTTTTGTTGCAATTCATTTATTCTGTTACATAAAGCCACGAAATCCCCCATGTCAAGAATTTGCGAACCGATATGAAAATGCAGTCCGACAAATTTTACATTTTTCATTTCAAGAGCAAGGTCGATTACATGATTCATCTCTTGCATGCTGATGCCGAACTTATTTTCGGCCAATCCCGTAGTGATGTTGGCATGTGTATGTGCGCCGACATCGGGATTGATGCGGAAAGCGATGCGGGCTATTTTCCCTTTGGCTTGAGCTAATTTATTGATAACCTCCAGCTCGGGTATGGATTCTACATTGAAGCAGAATATATCATAATCCAATCCGAGGTTAATTTCTTCATCGGTTTTACCCACACCGGCATAGACGATTTTATCGAAAGGAAATCCGGCTTTTATAGCTGCTTTAATTTCTCCGCCGCTAACACAGTCGGCTCCTAATCCATTTTCGCGGATGATATTAAGAATTTTCGGATTAGCATTGGCTTTGATTGCGTAGTGAACACAAAAATTCTCATATTTACCGACTTCTTTTTTGACCGTATTTAATGTTGCTCTTAATAAATTTCCATCGTAATAATAGAAGGGAGTCTGAATGTTTTTGAATTTGTCTATGGGAAAATTTCCTTTCATTTGTTGGGTCTTTAGGAGGTTATTGATGGAAAGAATAGATTGAAACAAGCGGGATGAAAGATTTTTATGACTGACATCCGCTTGTCTTGTTTGATAAAGTTTATTCGTTGAACAACACTTTACTTAGTGATTGCAAAGCTTTCTTTTTGTCGGCTTCTCGTATTAAAAAAGAGATATTGTAATTGCTTCCGCCAAAAGAAATCATGCGAACCGGGATGTCTCGCATGGCATCAAGTGCTTTTGCTTCAAAACCTACGTTTTCCCACATTAAATCACCGACTACACAGATAATGCACATGTCATGATCTACAGTAACGGTTCCGTATTTTTTCAGGTCATCAACGATTTCGTTTAAGTGTTTTGTGTTGTCAATCGACATGGAGACCGCCACTTCAGAAGTACAAACCATATCAATTGCTGTCTGATAGCTTTCGAATATTTCAAAAACTTTACGCAGGAAGCCATAGGCAAGCAGCATGCGGCTTGATTTGATTTTTATGGCTGTTATGTTATCTTTTGCTGCAACAGCTTTAATTTTTCCTTTTTCTGTGTCATTTGATATTAGTGTACCGGGAGCACTAGGTTCCATTGTATTCAGCAGACGGACTGGAATATTTGCATATTTTGCCGGCTGGACGCAGGTCGGATGTAGTATTTTTGCTCCGAAATATGCTAATTCTGCTGCTTCTTCGAAGTGCAATTGTCGCACGGGAGATGTTTTTTCTACAATGCGCGGGTCGTTATCATGCATGCCGTCGATGTCCGTCCATATTTGAATTTCAGAGGCGTTTATTGCTGCACCTATCAGAGAAGCTGTGTAGTCGCTGCCTCCTCTTTGTAAATTGTCGATTTCTCCGTAAGCATTTCTGCAGATGAATCCCTGTGTGATATAGATTTCCTGGTCAGGATTCGCTTCTAATTGTAAAGACAATTTCTCGCGGATATAGTTTAAATCAGGCTCGCTGTTTTTGTCTGTCCGCATAAATTCTAAAGCTGGAATCAGTACGGTTTTTATACCTTGTTCGCAAAGATAATTTGTAACCATATTTGTTGATATGATTTCTCCTTGTGCAAGTATGACTTTTTCTTCGAACAGCGTAAAGATATCTTTCGTGTAAGAACGGATATAATCGAATACGGATTTGACAAATTCGAGTGTTTTTTGTTTGTACTCTTCGGTAGAATAAAGCTCTTCGATGTGCTGTTTATACGTATTTTCCAGCTTGTTGATGATTTCATTTGCGCCTTCCGGATTCTTTTTATACAGATAATCCGAGATTTCTACCAAAGTATTTGTTGTCCCCGACATAGCTGATAATACAACAATCTTCTGTTCGCCGTCAGTGATTAATTTGGCAACATCTTTCATTCTTTGGGCAGATCCTACAGATGTTCCTCCAAACTTTAAAACTTTCATTTTGCCTTTCAAAATTTAATGAGTAACTAATACGTTGCAAATATAGCGATAAAAGTATGAAATTTTGAGAACCGATATTGGAAATAATTTCTTTTACCATGCTTTTTTTTAGAATATACTAAGTGCTTATCGGTGAGAGACGGTGATTTTCGCAGCAATATACTTTCCCTGGAAAATCGTTCAGGTGATTTAAATTATGTGTGGTGATGATGACTGCGGAGCCTTGTTCGCTGATTTGTTTTAGCACTTCCACGATTTTACTTCCGGTTTCTCCATCCAGGTTGCCGGTAGGTTCATCAGCCAAGATTATCTGCGGCTTGTTTAAAATGGCGCGTGCTATTACGATTCGCTGCTGTTCGCCTCCCGAAAGTTCATTGGGCATTTTGTAGCCTTTATTCTCCATTTTTACCATATTCAGGGCTTCTTGGATACGGAATTCTCGTTCAGATTCGTTTTTCCATCCCGTTGCTTTCAGAACAAATTCCAGATTGTCGTGTACATTCCTGTCTGTTAAGAGTTGAAAATCTTGGAAGACGATGCCTAATTTACGTCGTAATTCGGAAATATGTTTGGCTTTTATGTTGCGCATGTCATAGCCTAAGACGGAAGCTTGTCCGTCGGTAATTTCCAATTCTCCGTAAATGGTTTTTAAGAAGCTGGATTTGCCTGTTCCTACTTTGCCTATCAGGTAGGTAAAATCTCCCGCACAGAGTTCAAAGTCGATATCGGTAAGGATATCGAAACCTTGCTGGTTGATGGTTACTTTCTTATAGTCGATGAGCGGTCGTATATCCATGTTTTATCAGTGTTTTTTCCAGGTATCGCTGTGACGCTCTTTGAGTTCGCGGGCTAAATCCTCGATGCGATATCCTTTAGACGTTAGTAAAACGATTAGATGGTAAAGAAGATCGGCTCCTTCATATATCAGTCTTTCATCGGTTCCGTTACATGCTTCGATAATGGTTTCTACGGCTTCTTCACCGACCTTTTGTGCCATTTTGTTGATTCCCGATTTGAATAAGCTGGTGGTATAAGACTTTTCCGGCATTTCTTCGTGACGTTTGTCAATAAAGTTTTGCAGTTCTTTTAGGAAAAGAATGTCTTCTTCATTTTTTTCTCCCCAACAGGTGTCGGTACCTTTGTGGCAGACTGGTCCGCAGGGATTGGCCTTTATCAGAAGTGTATCGTTATCGCAATCTGGAAGTATGGATACGACATTCAGGAAATTGCCGCTTTCTTCACCTTTTGTCCACAGACGGTTTTTCGTGCGGCTGAAGAAGGTTACTTTCCCGCTTGCTAATGTTTGTTCGTATGCTTCTTTATTCATGAATCCTAACATCAGTACTTTCTGGGTGTAATTATCCTGTATGATGGCGGGAATCAAACCGTTCATTTTGTTGAAATTCAGTTCCATAAATTGTATGTATTTAATGTTTTTATAATCTGATATTGATGTTTTCTTTGCAAAGATACCGTTTTAAATCAGGAATTGGTATTTCTCCGAAGTGAAAAACACTGGCTGCTAAAGCGGCATCGGCTTTCCCTTTTGTGAATGCATCTTTAAAATCTTCTTTTTTTCCGGCTCCTCCCGATGCGATAACCGGGATGCTTAATATGTCATGCAGGTGCGATAATGCTTCGTTTGCGTATCCTTTTTTTACACCATCATGGTCCATGCTGGTAAAAAGTATTTCTCCTGCACCACGTTCATTTGCTTCTTGTGCCCATTCAAACAGCTCGTATTCTGTTTCTATTCGTCCTCCGTTTAGATAGCATTTCCATCCTTGTGGTGTTTGGCGGGCATCAATTGCCACAACACAGACTTGCGAACCGAAGTTTCTTGCAATGTCGTTTATCAACTGAGGGTTGCGGATGGCCGAAGAGTTGATGGAGATTTTGTCGGCTCCGGCGTTTAGAAGTCGTTCCACATCGTGAAGTTCGTGGATGCCTCCGCCCACAGTAAAGGGGATATTTATGTGTGCTGCGATGCGTTTTACAAGTTCGGTAAATGTTTTTCTGCCTTCGTGACTGGCGGTAATATCTAAGTAGACGAGTTCATCGGCACCTTGTTCGCTATAGTTCATCCCTAATTCTACCGGGTCACCGGCTTGCCGAAGATTGATAAAGTTCGTACCCTTTACCGTTTGTCCGTCCTTGATGTCTAAACAAGGTATAATTCTTTTTGCTAACATAACGAATTGTTTTTATAAAAAGGTGCTGAGCTTTTTCAGAGAAATTCGCCCTTCGTATAACGCTTTCCCGAATACAACGGCAGGGATGCCGGCTTTATCTAATTTTTGAATGTCTTCTATGCAAGACACTCCTCCGCTTGCGATGAGATGTAGTTCGGGAAATTCTTTCATAATGTTTTTGTAAAGGTCGATAGAAGGTCCTGCCAGCATGCCGTCGCACTGTATATCTGTGCAAAGAACTTTATGGATTCCTTTTTCTATATATTGCCTTAAAAAGGGCATTAGCTCTTGCTGGCTTTCTTCTTTCCATCCGTTGATGGCAATTTTATTTCCTTTTACATCGGCTCCGAGAATGATTTGTTCGTACCCGTATTTTTGCAGCCAGTGTATGAACAGTTCCGGCTGTTTTACGGCAATGCTGCCTAATGTAACCATTTGTGCCCCGTTGTCGAAAGCGATGACCAGGTCTTCGTCACTCTTTATTCCTCCGCCGAAGTCAATAATAAGCGATGTTTTCGTGGCGATTTGTTCCAATGTACGGTAGTTGACAATGTGATGTGAGGCCGCACCGTCGAGGTCGACAATGTGTAATCGTCGCAATCCGTTTGCTTCAAATTCCTTAGCCACTTCAACGGGATTTTCGTTGTATATCTTTTTTGATTCGTACATGCCCTGTGACAGTCGTACACATTTTCCGTCAATAATGTCGATTGCAGGAATAAGTTCAAGCATAATTCATGAAGGTTTTTAGAGGTTTATAAAATTCTTCAGTATTCTTTCACCGGTTTTACCGCTTTTTTCCGGATGAAACTGTGTGGCATAAAAATTATCTTTATGCAGGGCTGCGCTGAAAGGATGGATATACTCCGTTTGAGCTGCTGTGTAATTATTTATAGGGACATAGTAGCTGTGTACGAAGTAAACGAATTCTTCTTTGTCGAATTCTTTGAACAGAAGGCTTTTTGTATTCGTCAAAGTATTCCATCCCATGTGGGGAATTTTTTCATCGTGCTTTTGAGGAATGAATCGTGACACATCAGTGTCGAAAATCCCTAAGCATTCGGTATCTCCTTCTTCGGAATGTCTGCACATCAACTGCATGCCTAAGCAGATACCCAAAACCGGTTGCTTCAGCGATTTTATGAATACATCTAATTGTTCTTTGCGTAGATATTCCATTGTAGTTTTAGCTTCTCCTACACCGGGAAAGATAACTTTGTCGGCTTTTGAAAGGGTCTCCTTGTCATTTGTTATAATAGGTTCTATGCCTAAACGCCTTAATGCATGATCGACGGAAAAGATGTTTCCTGCATTATATTTAATGATTGCTATATTCATGTTGCATTCATTTTTTCTGATATTTCTGTAAAAGCTCATCGGCAACCGTATCGCCCAGTTCTTTGGCTTTCCTCAAATTGGCTGTTCCTTCGGATTCTTTTTTCTGCATTATCTGGCAATATCCCAGCATACGATAGGCGGCAGCATTTTTATCGTTTAGAGCGATTGCTTTTTCCAATGCCTTGACTGCTTCGTTTGTTTGGTTTATCCGCAGATGCACACTTCCTTTTTCCATCCAATAATCCGAGTTGTTCGGCTCTTTTTCTACCGCTTTGTTTACATCGTCAAGTGCTTGTTTATACATTTTGCATTGCAGTTCTTCTTGCTCTCTTGTGATATAAAAATCGGCAGGAACCTGTCCCAGCATGGCTTCATCGAACAGATTATAGTCAAATACGGCTTCTCTGTGTTGACCGGCTTCGCTTTTTATTCTCGCCCGTTCGTATATGTAGGGTGCTGCGTCTTGTCCGTATGGTGGATTGAATCGGGCGATAGCACTGTCCATTAGGGCGATGAGTTCTGTTTTATCTTCGGTTCCCATTAATTCTTTCGTGCGCATAGCTGCATAAAAACTGTTTGCTGATGCCAAAGGTGACTTATTCACAAAGTCGTATGCGGCCAGTGCTTCGGGATATTTTTGCATGGCGAAATAAATATCGCCTTTTGTCTGGTAGTAAATTGGGGCAGGAGAGAGACTGATAGCTTCATCAATTTCGTTAATTGCTCTTTCATAAGTCCAGTCTTTGTAGGGTTTTTGTTCTCCAATTCCAATCAGATACGTATATAAAAATTTGGCAATATTGGAGTGTACTTCTTCTTTTGGCTCTGCTATTTTCAGCATGGTCTGTAAGTCATCTTCTGCCAATTGGTTGTGAACATCGTCATGAAAGGTTGCTTGTGCTGTGGCGCGACGCATATAACCTTCCGGATTATTAGGATAGAGAGCGATAAATTCGTTAAGCAACGATATATACTCTTCTCGGTCGAGTCGGGAAGAAGCCATGTACAGGTAGACTAAAGCATCCGATTCTTTATCGGGAAGTCCTTTTCTTATACCGATGGAGTTCAGGGTGAAATCGGTACCGGACAGTGCTCCGATTGAGAGAGATTTTGCATAACCGATACCGATGGCAAAGCTTTCTTTACTGTCTTCTGTCACGTTTTTCTGGATTAATCCCAATACTTCTCCGTTCTGGTTCATTAGCGGACAACTAACGGTCTTGTCGTTTGTCTGCATATTGATAGTATAGTAAAACGAATCGTTGCCGATAAAATCTACTTTCGTGACTCTGCCGTTCAGCCCTGATACGGACTTTTGTGTGGAATAGGGAAGAAGATAAACAGTAGTTCCTTGTGCGGCGGGCTGTGGAGCAGCGGTAAGGAATACCGGTTTCTTATCTGTTTCCACTTTAAATTTTACTACATCATATATATCATTGGCTCCCATGATGTATTTGACCGGATATTCTTTCCCGTCTGTTGTAACGATAACGGCGCGTTCGGCTCCTTTAAATAAGCTATAGTCTGATACAGCCGTACCTGTTTCGTCGATGAAAAACCCGTTACCGGTATTTAATATTTTATCGTTGCCATCGTAAGTTATTACGGAAAAGACAGCTTTGCGAGCTTTATTGACCCATTTGGGTAATTCCTGTGCTGCACACCAGAAACAGGTTGTCATGCAGCAGAGAATGAGTATAATTCTTTTCATATTCATTATGCTTAGATTCATTCCTTAGTTAGTTTCCGTTGTTTTACAGCTTCGTAAATCAATATACCTGCGGCTACTGATACATTAAGCGACTTGATTTTCCCGAATAATGGTATTTTAACCCATTCATCGCATAAGGATAAATGTTCATAAGGAATGCCGGTATCTTCTGCTCCCATGATGATGCAAGTGGGATTTTTATAGTCGGCTTTTATGTAGTCATAATCGCCTTCTTCTGTAGCAGCTATGATTCTGAAACCACATTCTTTTAAATATTTGATAGTTTGGGCAATATTTTTTTCTCTGCATACAGGCAGCGTGTGAAGAGCTCCTGCAGAGGTTTTGATGGCATCAGCGTTTACACTGACACTGTTTTTGGCCGGAATAATAATTGCATTTACGCCGGCACATTCGCATGTCCGGGCAATGGCTCCGAAATTCCGGACATCTGTTAGTCCGTCTAATAAGATAAGTAACGGATTTTCTCCTTGTTCGAACAGGAAAGGTACAATATCTTCAGCCCGCTGATAAGTAATGGGTGAGATAAAAGCAATTACTCCTTGATGATTTTTTCTTGTGATTTTATTGAGGCGTTCTACCGGAACTCTTTGTATTGGTGCGAATGTGTTTTTTAATGCACTGAAGAGTTCTTTAGACAGCTCTCCTTGCATATCTTTCTTGATAAGAATCTTATCGATTTCTTTTCCTGCCTCTATTGCTTCGATAACGGCTCTTATGCCGAATATCATTTCATTTTTTTCTATCATAGATGTTTGTCTTTTCAAATTAGGTGGTTAATTAAGACCCAATAATTCGCGGGCATTGTTTAATGCGGCTTCGGTAAGTTGGGCTCCACTTAGCATATTGGCAATTTCATGAATACGTTCTTCGGAAGTAAGCATGCGTATATGGCTGTTAGTTCCCGTGTCGGTATCTTCCTTATAGACCTTATAATGTGTAGTTCCGCGTGCCGCAATTTGTGGGAGATGTGTAATGCTTATGACCTGTCTGTCTTGTTTTCCCATGTTTTGCATGATGATTGCCATTTTCTCGGCTATTGATCCTGATACACCTGTATCGATTTCATCAAAGATGATGGTGGGCAGTTTAACGGCTCCGGCTATCATGGCTTTTAAAGAAAGCATGACGCGGGCAATTTCTCCCCCTGAGGCGATATCTGCAATATTCTGCATCTTCCCGTTCTTATTTGCCGAAAATAAAAATGCAATGCTGTCTGTTCCTTTTATGTCTGGTTCTTTCTTTTGGCTGATTTTTATCGAGAAACGTACATTAGGCATGCCTAAGGGGATTAGGAGCGACTGCATTTTCTCTTCGATTTGCTGTGCGGATTTCGTGCGTAACTGCGATAAGACCGATGCTTGTTCAAGAACTTTTTCATAAATGTTCTGTTTCTCTTGCTTTAACCTCTCGATGTTTTTGTCGAAGGATGTAATTGTTTGCAGAGTTTCCCGGTATTGTTCTGTCAGCTTGATAAGGTCTTTTGTTGAATTTACGCGGTGCTTTTGTTGCAGAGAATATATTAAGTTTAACCGTTCGTTTACATATTCTAATCGGGAGGGATTGAAATCGATGTCCTCTTGTACATTTGAAATTTCCCGGCAAAGGTCTTTCAGCTCTATGTAACAGCTGTTCAGTCGCTCGCTCCATTCGTTTGCTTGAGGATATACATGCGAGATATTCTGTAATGTCTGCAGGCATTCTCCGGTAGAATTCAGTATTCCGCTATCTTCGTTTTCGATATTTTCCGATACTTTGTATAGAGATGCTTTGATTTCTTCTGCGTGGCTTAGGATTTCTTCTTCCTGTTCCAATGCTTCTTGTTCCTCTTCTTTTAAACCGGCATTCTCGAGCTGTTCCAGCTGGAAACGGATATAATCCTCGTCTTGGCGGCTTTTTTCAGCCTTGTCTATGAGGTCGTCTAATTTACGACATACTTGCTTATAGCTTGTGTATCGTGTATGGTACTCGGATAATTCGTTCGTATCTTGTGCAATAATGTCTACAATGTTCAGTTGAAATTCCTCTTTGTTTAGCAGAAGATTCTGGTGTTGACTATGGATGTCGATTAATTGTTCTCCTAATGTTTTTAGAAGTGAGAGTGTGACAGGAGTATCGTTTATGAAAGCTCTGCTTTTTCCGCTGGCTAAAACTTCCCGTCGTAATATACAGTCTTCCGGGTCATAATCGATGTCGTTTTCGTAGAAAAATGCTTTCAATCCATAATCTTTTATTCTGAAGTGTGCTTCAACAATACATTTGGGCGTATTGTTTTTTATGGCTTTTGTATCGGCCCGTTGTCCTAATAACAGGCCGATTGCTCCTAAGATAATAGACTTTCCGGCTCCGGTCTCACCGGTAATAACAGAAAAGCCGGGCATGAATTTGATATCCAATGATTCTATCAGTGCGTAATTTTCTATATGAATGGATTGTAACATTTTCTGATTTTATGAATCTTTTCTGTATAACGATACAAGTTTGTCTACGATGTCGCTTGCGACTTCCTGCTTTGTCTTCAGCGGATAAGGTGTTGTTCCGTTGCAATCGATGATGGTAATTTTATTTGTATCGCAACGGAATCCGGCACCTTTATCGTTTAAAGAGTTCAGAACGATAAAATCGAGATTTTTATTTTTCAGTTTGTTTCTTGCATTTGTCGTTTCATCGTTTGTCTCGAGAGCAAAGCCTACCAGCCGTTGGTCCTGACGTTTGATTTTTCCTAAGGCTGCTGCAATGTCTTGTGTCGGCTTTAATTGTAAGGAATAACCGTTTTGTGTTCGCTTGATTTTCTCGTCCGAGATTGTTTCCGGTGTGAAATCGGCAACAGCGGCACACAATATTCCGGCATCAGCATGTTGGTAGTTTTCAACGGCTGCTTCGTACATTTCTTTTGCACTTTCTGTATTGATGCGTTGGATATTCGGATGTTTGGTTGTAAGATTGACCGGTCCGCTGATGAGTATTACTTTTGCTCCTCTGTGTGCGCATTCTTCTGCAAGTGCGTAACCCATCTTTCCTGAAGAATAATTTCCGATAAAGCGTACCGGATCTATTCTTTCGTAGGTTGGGCCGGCCGTGATTAATATCGTACGTCCTTGCAGTGTTTGCTGTTTGGAAAAGAACGTTTCTAAATATTCGATGATTTTTTCCGGTTCTTCCATCCGCCCTTTTCCTGTCAGATGGCTTGCAAGTTCTCCTGTAGTCGGCTCAATAATATGATTTCCGAAAGCCCGCAGTGTGTTTAAATTCTGTTGTGTTGCCGGGTGAGCAAACATGTCTAAATCCATAGCCGGTGCAATGAACACAGGAGCTTTCATCGAGAGATAGGTTGTAATTAACATATTATCGGCTATGCCGTTCGCCATCTTCCCTATGGTAGAAGCTGTAGCCGGAGCGATGAGCATGGCATCTGCCCATAGGCCTAAGTCAACGTGGCTGTGCCATGTTCCGTCTCTTTGTGAGAAGAATTCACTGATTACCGGCTTGCTTGTCAGGGCAGACAACGTAATGGGAGTAATGAATTCTTTACCTGCGGGCGTGATGACAATCTGCACTTCCGCACCCTTTTTTATCAGTCCGCGTGTTAAAACTGCAGCTTTATAGGCTGCTATGCTTCCGGTTATACCTAATACAATTTTTTTCCCTTGCATCATTTTTCAGATCAATTTGCGTTGACGCAATTTGATTTTGGTTAAAACATCCTTAGTATTCAAAGTAAAGTCGCCGTTTAATATCCATCCGTAATATCCCGGATCCCGTTGGAATACTTCAGTTACAGGCATTCCCTTGTATTTTCCGAAGTTAAAAACTTCTACGCCATTATCATCATATACAATACGCCCTGCGAAATCTGCGTTCTTGGAAAACGTCGAATACTCGGAAAGAAAGTTGATGTCGTTTTCCAATATTTCGGGGTAGCGGTCTAATTGCGCTTTCAGTACTTCATAAGTTGCCCGTGTATCGGCTTCGGCTGTGTGGGCTTCTTCAAGATTTTTCCCGCAGTAGAATTTATATGCAGCCGATAATGTCCGTTGTTCGAGCTTGTGATAAATGACCTGAACATCAATGAAGCGGCGTTTGCTTAGGTCGATATCAATACCTGCACGTAGAAACTCTTCTACCAATAATGGGACATCGAATCGGTTGGAATTAAATCCGGCGATGTCTGCTCCTTCAAAATCTTTTGCGATGTTTTTGGCAACTTCCTTGAATTTCGGGCAGTCAGCAACATCTGCATCGTATATTCCGTGAATGGCAGAGGATGTCTCCGGAATATGTATTCCCGGATTTATGCGCATTGTTTTGCTTTCTTCATTGCCGTTGGGATATATTTTTAAATAACAGATTTCGACGATGTGGTCATTATTGATGTTTGTTCCGGTTGTTTCCAGGTCGAAAAATATTAAAGGTCTTTTTAGGTTCAGTTTCATTTATTTTTTCCTTTTGCCTGGTTATATTAATCGTTTAACATCATTGGCATGAGCAACATGAGTAAATCTTCGTTTTCTTCCTGTTCTTCCGGGACAATCACTCCAGCGCGTGACGGGTCAGCCAATTCGATAATTACGTTTTGTGAAGCGATGTTGTTGAGAATCTCAATAAGGAAGGATGATTTAAATCCGATACTCATGGGCTTCCCCTCGTATGCGCAGGCAATTGTTTCTTCTGCTGAGGTGGAGAAGTCTATGTCTTGGGCTGAGATTTTCATTGAATTATCTGTCAGATTTAATTTAATTAGGCTGCTGGCTTGTGACGAGAATACCGATACACGTCTTAAAGCACTTATAAATGTCATCCGGTCGATAATGGCCTTATGCGGGTTGTTTTGTGGAATAACTGAGTTATAATTCGGGTATCTTCCTTCAATCAGACGGCATATCATTTGATAATTTTCTAAAGAGAATGTTGCGTTTCTGTCATCGAACTCAATTTTTACATCCCCTTGTTCTTTGGGAAGAAGGCTTTTCAGCAGATTGGCCGGTTTCTTCGGCAGAATGAAAGCTGCTTTTTCTTCACCTCGTGCACCGAAAGTTTTGCATCGTACCAACTTGTGTCCGTCGGATGCCACTAAGGTAATGTCTTCGGTCGTAATGTCGAAATAGATACCGTTCATTACGGGGCGTAGCTCATCGTCTGCTGTGGCAAAAAAACTACGGTTAATTCCTGCAGTAAGTATTTCAGCCGGGATTGACAGTGATACGGCATTCCCGCCTAATTCTTGGGCTTGCGGATATTCATCTGCAGGCTGCCCTACCAGATTGTATTTCCCGTTTTGATATTGAACTGTTATTTCTAAATTGTCCGGATTGATTTGAAAATCCAAAGGCTGTTCTGGGAGTTCTTTCAGTGCTTCAAGTAATGTTTTGGAAGAAACGGCGAAACGTCCGTTTCCGTCGTATTCGCTTACTTCGATGGATGTGGAGAGTGTCGTTTCATTGTCTGAGGCCGTTAAAGACAGAGTCCCGTCTTCTAATTCCATAAGGAAACAGTCTAATATAGGTAAAGAGTTCTTTGAATTGATAACACGACTGATGGCTTGTAAATGCCCGAAAAGGGTGTTGCTTGAAACAATAAATTTCATGGTTCTGTTATTTTATAGAATTTTTTACGAATGAATGCTCTTATATCATTTTATTGATTTGCCAAAGTTACGAAAAGATTGCGAACGTGCTGCAAAAAGGAATTAAAAAATTAGTTTACTTTGCGAGAAAGACTTAATTTCGTGACCGAATTAATTTGAATGAATATGGAATTATCAGGAAAAGTGATTGCCGCTCTTGAACCGAGAAGCGGAGTATCGAAGACAGGAAATGAATGGAAAGTACAGGAATATGTGATAGAAACGCCCGGTACATATCCTCGCAGAATGTGTTTTGATGTATTTGGGGCAGATAAGATACAGCAGTTTAATATTCAGGTCGGCGAAGAGTTGAATGTGTTTTTTGATATTGATGCCCGTGAATGGCAGGGACGGTGGTTTAATTCTATAAGGGCTTGGAAAGTAGAACGTGTCGGGGCTGTTCAACAGGCTTCCTCTGTTGATTCTTCTTTCCCTCCGGTTGATGCGATGCCGGGTGCGCCGGTTGATTTTACGGCTACGGATGAAAAGGACGATCTCCCGTTCTGATTTTGTTTGGAATACGGTATAAATAAAGGACTGCATCGTTGTCCGCGATTCGTTTTATGGGAATCTTTTGCGGAAACGATGCAGTCCTTTATATGAAAATGTCGGGGCCTTTTAATGAAATCATGAGTTCATACTCATAAGAAATTCCTCGTTGTTCTCAGTCTTTTCAAGTCTGTCCTTTACAAAATCCATTGCTTCGATAGGATTCATATCCGATAAATATTTGCGAAGAATCCACATGCGGTCTAATGTTGTTTTGTTTAAAAGCAAATCATCACGGCGTGTGCTTGAGGCTACGATGTTGACAGCCGGGAAGATTCGCTTGTTGCTTAAGTTGCGGTCAAGCTGAAGTTCCATGTTGCCGGTGCCTTTGAATTCTTCAAAGATCACCTCGTCCATTTTAGAGCCTGTGTCGATTAGTGCTGTGGCAATAATAGTCAGAGAACCGCCTCCCTCGATATTTCTTGCAGCTCCGAAGAATCTTTTCGGCTTGTGAAGTGCATTTGCGTCTACACCGCCGGAAAGAACTTTTCCGGATGCGGGGGAAACCGTGTTGTAGGCTCTTGCCAAACGGGTGATGGAGTCGAGAAAAATAACCACATCATGGCCGCATTCTACCATACGCTTCGCTTTCTCAAGCACGATGCCTGCTATTTTCACATGGCGTTCGGCCGGTTCGTCGAAAGTGGATGCGATGACTTCTGCATTCACACTTCGGGCCATGTCGGTAACTTCTTCAGGACGTTCGTCGATGAGCAGCATAATCATATATACTTCGGGATGGTTTGCTGCGATTGCATTGGCGATATTCTTCATTAAAATGGTTTTACCCGTTTTGGGTTGTGCCACGATTAATGCCCGCTGTCCTTTGCCTATGGGTGAGAAGAGATCGACAACTCTTTCGGAAAGATTGTCGTCGTGTCCTTTACAGAGTTTAAACTTTTCGTTGGGGAATAGGGGAGTCAGGTGATCGAACGGTACGCGGTCTCGTACCAAATTCGGGTCCAATCCGTTGATTTTTGATACTTTTACAAGCGGAAAATATTTCTCTCCTTCTTTTGGTGGGCGGATAGTTCCATCGATAACATCGCCGGTTTTCAGACCTAATAATTTGATTTGTGATTGGGATACATAGACATCGTCAGGCGATGATAAGTAATTATAATCGGAAGAACGGAGGAATCCGTATCCGTCCGGCATGATTTCCAGAACGCCAGTTCCTTGTAGTATATCGTCAAATTCGTAAGGCTTTTCTGCCGGTTTTTGCGTATGTTGTGTATTTGTGGCGTTTGTATTGTTGTTTTGTTCAGCGGCATTTGAAGGAGGAACGTTGTCTTTGGCGGCTTGTGGCGGGTTTGTATTTGTGTTTTGTTGGGTCTTGTTGTTTGATTGATTGTTCCGGTTGTTATGACGTTGCTGTTGTTGCTGTTTTTTTGCCGGTTTGTTTTCTTTACCGGGCACGATGTTGGGAGGAGTTGTCATTTTTGTTGCTTCAAACTTTTTGAGAAGCTCTGATGGCAATTCCGTTTTTTCTGATGGAAGATTTTCGATGGGAATGAAATCATCACTTTGCATTAAGTTGACCAAAGGCTCTTCTTTTTCCTTTATTGTCTTGTCTTTTTGCTCGTTTTTTGTTGCAATGACGTCTTCTTTTTCTTCTTTCTTTTCTAATTTCTTGGTGGAATTTGCAGATACATTCGCTTTACTTACCGTCTTTTTGGCGCGTTTGGTCTTGGTTTTTTCTTCGGCGGAAGAAGCGGTTGGGTCCGATGTTTTTTTGTCGGATGCTTGTGTTGTGGTTGTTGTTTGAGGAGGTTGTTGCTTGGTAACGGGGGTTGGTGTTGTTGCAGAAAGAGTGCTTGTTACTGTTTTGGAAGCAGAATCTTTTGTGGCGGTGTAGACTTTATCGCTGTCTTTTTTTATGCTGATACGGGAACGTTTGCGTGGCTGTTCTTTTTTTTGTTCTTCACCTGCATTGCCTGTTGCCGATTTTTTTACGGCTCCTGCAATGGCTTGTTCATCCAATATGCGATAAATTAAATCTGCTTTACGAAGTGTGCTGATTTTTGTTAGCCCCAACTCTTTGGCAATTCCCTGCAATTCGGACAGGTCTTTGTCGTTTAATTGAATAATATTGTACATAAAGTATGGTAATGAATTGTGTAATTACATAAAGCAATAGGCGTAATTTGCATATTGTACACTCACAAATGCCTGATTTCGCTTACTGATAATTACGAATAATACTGATTGTTTTTCTTTGTTTGATGTGTAATTTTTTTTAGCATTGCCAATGCTTTTGAAAAAAGACCGCATGCTTTTACTCGACAAAAGTATATGTTTTTTTTATATTTTCAAATTAATCCGTACTTTTTTGCGCTTCCCCGTTCTTCGGATAGGGAAAAAATAGTATTTTAGCTGCCGTTAAACAGAACAGCTCAAGGAATTCTGTTTTTTTTGAATGAAATAAAATACGTATATGAAAAAGGTTATTTTTACAGAAAATGCACCGCAAGCTATCGGTCCGTATAGTCAGGCAGTCGAAATCAACGGCATGTTGTTTTTGTCGGGGCAAATTCCGATTGTTCCTTCAACGGGAGAGTTGGTAAACGGGAATATCGCAGAACAGACAACTCAAGTGTTTGAGAATATAAAAAGTGTGCTGCTTGCTGCCGGTTTCACCTTGAATGATGTTGTGAAAACAACGGTCTTTTTGGCTGATATGAGCCTGTTTTCAGGAATGAATGCGGTATATGCGAATTATTTTACCGGGAATTTTCCTGCAAGATCGGCTGTGGCTGTTAAGGAATTGCCGAAAGGAGCTTTGGTTGAGATAGAATGCCTTGCTGTAAAATGATCTGTGATATTTAACTGAAAAAGGAGGAAAGTGATGAAATATATTTCTCCCGGTTCGTGGTTTTCTTTGGAATATCCCGATTCTTGGCATGAATTTGAAGATACAGAAAGCAGTTTTCTGTTCTATAATCCGGATGTGTGGACAGGTAATTTTCGTATCTCGGCTTTTCAGGGTTCGGATTCTCATTATGCAAAAGACTGCATTGCTTATGAATTGCAGCAGACAGACGGTGCGGAATATCGGAGAGTCGGGGCTTGGGAATGTGCATATTCTGTGGAAACATTTCAGGAAGACGGGAACCGTTATTCTACTCATTTGTGGGTGACCGGAAAAGATTCTATTTCTGTGGAGTGTTCCTTCACCGTAAGATTGGGCGATGATATTAGTGTGGCCGAAAGAATTATTCGTAGTTTGAAGTTGCGTGCTGAAAATGATTCTTTATGGAAGGACATAATTCCTGTACGTGTTCTTGAAATAAGTCTCATAAATGAGGCTTACGAATGGGCAGTATCGGTTATAAAAAAACAATTATCGAAGGATTTTACTGCCGGCAAAAAGGATATCATAAATCTTCAAGCGATAATAGATAGTGGCAGATTTGGTAATGAACAATCTGCCGTCTGGAAAAAATTCGGGATAGTTTTTGGTGCGATACTGGTAAATGAAATAGACGGGATGGCATGGGTTACTGTAATTGATGGGAAGAAAGAATTTCCGGCCTTACGTTTTCTCGATACAGATTTGATTGTCTATCCATCAGAAATTATCTGGGAAGAGAAGAGAAAAAATCGTTCTTGTTCGTTGGAAGCGGTATATGAGCGTGTGATATCTGCGGTAGAAACCGTATTAAAAAGAGAAAAGTAATATGATTTCATATCTTCAAGTAGAAGCTCTGACTAAATCTTTTGGTGATTTATTGCTCTTTCAAGATATTTCGTTTGGTATTTCTCAAGGACAACGGGTGGGGCTGATTGCCAAAAATGGCAGTGGAAAAACGACATTGTTGAATATCTTGTCGGGAAAAGAAGGCTATGATGGAGGTACAATAACCTTGCGTCGGGACTTACGCGTGGGGTATGTGGAACAAAATCCGCAGTATCCGGGTGATATAACGGTCCTTGAAGCATGCTTTTTTCATGGGAACCCCGTTGTAAACTTGATAAAGGAGTATGAAAAATGTCTTGTGACACCGGGAACGCCAGGCTTGCAGGATTTGCTGGATAATATCGAAAAAGAAAAGGCATGGGACTATGAGCGGAAGATAAAGCAGATACTTACGCAATTGAAGATCCTCAATTTCGATCAGAAAATGTCCACTCTTTCCGGTGGACAAGTGAAGCGTGTGGCTCTGGCGAATGTATTGATTATGGAGCCCGAATTACTGATCTTGGATGAACCGACCAATCATTTGGATTTGGACATGACGGAATGGCTGGAAGAATACCTGCGCAAAGGGAATTTAAGTCTGTTAATGGTGACGCATGACCGTTATTTCTTAGACAGAGTTTGTTCCGAAATCCTGGAAATAGACGACCGTAAAATTTATGCATATAAGGGGAACTATGAATATTATTTGGCAAAACGAAAGGAACGTATCGATGCTAAAAATGCAGAGATAGCCCGAGCTAATAATTTATATCGCAAAGAATTGGATTGGATGCGCCGTATGCCTCAGGCAAGAGGGCATAAAGCACGTTATAGAGAAGACGCGTTTTATGAATTAGAAAAAGTAGCAAAGCAAAGGAATTATGGCGCCAATGTGAAACTTGATGTAAAGGCTTCGTATATCGGGTCAAAGATTTTTGAGGCGACCCACTTGTGTAAACGTTTCGGAGATGTAAAGATTCTGGAGGATTTTTCTTATATTTTTGCGAGATATGAGAAAATGGGCATCGTAGGAAATAACGGTACCGGGAAGTCTACGTTCATTAAATTGTTGATGGGTGAAGAAAAACCGGATAGCGGAACTCTTGATATCGGTGAAACCGTGCGGTTCGGTTATTATTCGCAGGAGGGCTTGCCGTTTGATGAACAGATGAAAGTGATAGATGTGGTTACAGATATTGCAGAAGTCATCGAATTGGGTGACGGCAGACGTTTTACAGCATCTCAATTTCTTCAGTATTTTTTGTTCCCTCCGGAGAAGCAATATGGATTTGTTTATAAGTTAAGCGGAGGGGAACGACGTCGGCTTTTCCTTTGTACGGTGTTGATGCGTAATCCGAATTTCCTTATTCTTGACGAACCGACAAACGATTTGGATATTGTAACCCTGCAGGTGCTTGAAGAATATCTGAGGGAATTTAAGGGATGTCTTATCGTTGTTAGCCACGATCGATACTTTATGGATAAAGTAGTCGACCATTTGCTTGTTTTTAATGGTCAGGGGGATATCCGTGATTTTCCGGGAAATTATTCACAGTATCGTGAATGGAAGCATGAAAAGGCCGCATACGAAAAGAGGAAAAAGGATGAGGATGAAAAGAAAACACAGCGTGTCAGGTTGGATGATAAGCGGAAAATGACATTTAAGGAGCGGAAAGAATTTGAGCAGTTGGAGGCTGATATTGCCGGGCTGGAGGCTGAAAAAAAGCAGATAGAGGAAGCTCTTTGCAGTGGAACTTTAGGTGTTGATGCGCTGACGGAGAAGTCGAAACGCTTAAATGCTTTGAATAATGAATTGGATGAAAAGACAATGCGTTGGCTTGAATTGAGCGAAATAGAGGGATGAGCCGGGAAGTTTTGTTTGAAATCTTACGACGTTTGGATGAAAAGGCTGTGATGTTTCGGACAAAGCATCGGGACATTTTTTTATATTTCCTTGTTGCATGATTTAGTTGTACCCATAAAAATACGGAAACCATGAAAAACTTTATTTCTTTTTTGCTGGTCATACTTTGGGGAAGTATGCCGCTCTTTTCACAAAGTCCTTATTTTAAGGATAGTGACGATTGGTTAAGAAAAGCTGAAGCGTGCAAGCCGGCACTGATATATACGGATTGCATGCCTGTGACTGTGGTGAAATCTGTGAAAGATGATGCAACCTTTCAAGGCTGGAGGATGGAAGATGTCGGTGAAACGGATGTGTTGTTTTCTGAATCGTTGAAAAAACATTCCGGAATAATACTTGATTTCGGGCAGCATCTGACGGGATATCTTACTTTTGCTTTGAAAACGTTGGGAGGAGCCACTGCCGATGCTCCGATACGTTTGAAGTTTACTTTTGCCGAAGTTCCCGGAGAACTGAACACTTCTTTCGACCCCTATCATGGAGGATTGTCGAGAGCATGGCTGCAGGACGAAACGATTACTTTGATGAATGTTCCGGTGCGGCAGACAATAAACCGCCGGGTTTCGTTCCGTTATTTGCGGATTGATGTTTTGGGAGCTTCGTCGTATGATTTTGCTTTCAGTGATATTACTTTCCGGGCACAGAGTTCGGTATCGGCAATGTGCGATACCGGTTTGGCTGAAACAACCGATCCTTTGATCAAACGGATAAACGAAATAGGTTTGCTTACCTTGAAAGAATGTATGCAGACGGTGTATGAGGACGGGCCGAAGCGGGATCAACGTTTGTGGATTGGCGATTTGTATCTGGAAGCATTGGCAAATGCCTATTCATACAAGCAGCATGATTTGACAAAACGCTGTCTGTACCTGTTGGGGGCAGCGGCAGATGAGGAAGGATTGTTGCATGCGACGTTGATGGAATACCCCGAACCTCATCCGCAGGAGGGCCAGCATTGCTTGGATTATTCTTTGATTTATAACATTGCATTATTAGAATATGTAAAGACTACCGGCGATAAATTGACCGCAAACGATTTATGGCCGGTGGTTGTACGTCAGATAGAATTCGCTTTGAGACAGTATTCTTCCGACATGATTTACGATATGCACAAGCAACCGGTTTACTGGCTTGTATTCGATTGGAAAGACGGTTATGACCGACAGGCTTCGATGCAGGGATTGACAATTCTCGCATTAAATAAAAGCTATGAGCTTGCACGTCTGTTAGGAAAGGAAAATGGAGTGAAAGATTGGCCGAGAATAGCAGAAAAGATGAAGAAAGCAGCGCGGAAATATTTGTATGATAGGGAACAAGGAGTGGTAGTAAGCGGCGATTCCAAGCAAGTGTCCTATTTATCGCAAGCGTGGATGGTCTTGTCGGAAACGTTATCTTTGAAAGAGGGGATAAAGGCAATGCGGAACGTATTGGCTATGCCGGATGCCTGCTATCCGGGATGTCCTTATGGCTATCATTACGTGATGGAGGCATTATTAAAGTGCGGGATGAACGAAGAAGCCCGGCGTTTGCTTGTTGATTATTGGGGCGGTATGGTAAAAGACGGCGCCGATACATTTTGGGAGGTGTATGATCCGAATGATGATACGTTGTCGCCTTACGGATTTTTCCCCGTAAACAGTTATTGTCATGCGTGGAGTTGTACTCCGGTTTATTTCATCAATAAATATCCTGACGTATTTCAACGTTAGGATTTTGGTGGAAATCGGGAAAGAATACGATGGACTGCTCATTTCTTTTATTCGAAATTTTAAGAATTTGAATAATGTATTTATATTTGCCGACATATTATTTTAGTATTAACCTTTTAAACCGTTATTGATTTATGTTCGATAAACATCCAAAAGGATTGGTCGCTGCCTCGCTGGCTAACTTGGGAGAACGTTTCGGTTTCTACACCATGATGGCGATACTTGTGCTTTTCTTACAAGCAAAATTTGGGTTGACCGGTTCTGAAGCTGGAATTATTTATGCTACTTTTTACTTTCTTATTTACTTTTTGGCGCTGGCCGGTGGCTTTATTGCCGACAAAACCCGGAATTATAAAGGTACGATTCTTTGGGGAATTGTACTTATGGCATTGGGATATCTGATATTGGCTGTTCCATCGGACACGCCCGTTAAGAATCAGACGCTGATGCTGACTGTGACGTGCGTGGGGTTGTTTGTTATCGCTTTTGGCAACGGCTTGTTTAAAGGAAACCTTCAGGCCTTAGTAGGGCAGATGTATGATAGTCCTAAATATGCCGATATGCGCGACTCAGGATTCTCGCTTTTTTATATGTTTATCAATGTCGGTGCGATTTTTGCTCCTCCGGCAGCTGTAGCCGTAAGGAATTGGTGGTTGTCTTTTAACGGGTTTATGTATAATGCCGACCTGCCTGCATTGTGTCATGGACAGTTGGAAGGAACGCTTTCGCCGAAAGCTGTTGAAACTTTTTCAGCATTGGCTTCTCAGGTGAGCGGAGAAACAGTGACCGATTTGACTGCATTTGCAGCCACTTATCTGAATGTCTTTTCTACCGGTTTTCACTATGCTTTTTCAGTTGCGATATTGGCTATGCTCATATCATTGACTATTTATCTTCTAAATAAGAAGCGTTTCCCTGATATGAACAAAGACGCTGCAAAGGAAACGGCTTCAACTTCATCGGTGAAGAATACAGTGGAAATGGATCCTCAAGAAGTAAGGCAACGTATTCTTGCTTTATTTGCCGTTTTTGCGGTGGTTATATTTTTTTGGTTTTCTTTCCATCAGAACGGTTTGACATTGACATATTTTGCGAAAGAGTATACCGATCTTAATCTGTTTGGCATGCCTATTACGGCCGAATTGTTTCAGTCGTTGAATCCGTTTTTTGTGGTATGTTTGACGCCGGTTGTGATGGCTGTCTTTGCCCGTCAGCGTGCAAAAGGAAAAGAACTGTCCACTCCTAAGAAAATAGCGGTTGGTATGGGTATTGCTGCTACCGGATTTTTAATAATGGCTGTAGGCTCGTTCGTTAGCGATTTGCCTTTGCATAAAGAAATAATGGAGTTAGGTTCGTCACCGGTAAAGGTAACTCCGTTGCTCCTTATGGTAACTTATTTGGTTTTGACGGTGGCTGAATTGTATATATCTCCGTTGGGAATATCATTTGTATCGAAAGTTGCTCCACCGAAGTATCAGGGAATTATGCAGGGAGGATGGTTGTGTGCTACGGCTTTAGGCAATCAGCTTTTGTTTATTGGCGCACTGCTGTATGAATCAATTCCCATATGGTTAACATGGATGGTGTTTGTTGTTGCATGTTGTATCTCAATGTGTACAATGCTTTTCATGTTGAAATGGTTGGAACGTATAGCTAAATAAGGAAGAGAATAACTTTGTTTATTGAAAGATACGGAACAGACAGGGCCGGTGTCTTTGATGTATGAAATCAAAGTCGCCGGTCTTTATTTTGTCTTTGGGCCTCATTGTGCAAAAAGATGGAATTATTCATGAAGGAATTACAGCAAGTTTACATTCTTTTTTCAGGAAAATCAAAATGCGATTTTAGAGAAATTTTTCTGTAATTAAAGCAGTTGAATATTCTTTTTCAGCTAATTTTTAATTATTTTTGCCCACAAATTATAAAACCATTTTTTATAACCCGATATGGCAAATGTAATCAAATTACGTAAAGGCTTGGATATAAACCTGAAAGGAAAAGCCAACTCGGAGGTGGTAAGTGTGAAGGAGCCGGGATTTTATGCATTGTGTCCGGATGATTTTACAGGAGTGACACCGAAGGTTGTTGTGAAAGAGCAGGAATATGTTTTGGCCGGTGGACCCTTGTTTATTGACAAGAATCACCCTGAATTGAAATTTGTTTCGCCGGTGAGCGGCGTTGTTACGAGTATCGAGCGTGGCGCTCGCCGGAAAGTATTGAGCATTACTGTGGAAGCTGCCGAAGAACAGGACTTTGAGGAATTCGGTAAGAAAAACGTAGGCTCAATGGATGCTGCAGCCGTAAAAACGGCTTTATTGTCAAGTGGACTCTTTGCTTTTATCAGACAGCGCCCGTATGATGTGATTGCTGATCCGAATGTTTTGCCAAGAGCTATTTTTATATCTGCATTTGACAGCAATCCTCTTGCACCTGATTTCGAGATGGCATTGAAAGGTGAAGAAGTGAATTTCCAAACGGGACTTGATGCGTTATCTAAAATTGCGAAAACATTTTTAAATGTAAGCGTAAAACAAACTTCTGCTGCATTGACGCAGGCAAAAAATGTTACTGTTACAATGTTTGACGGGCCGCATCCGGCCGGGAACGTGGGAGTACAGATTAATCATATTGCTCCCGTAAATAAAGGAGAAACGGTTTGGACAATCGACCCGCAAGTCGTAATATTTATTGGACGTTTGTTGAATACCGGTCGTATAGACTTTACCCGTACTGTTGCAATTACGGGCTCAGAGGTGGAGAATCCCGCATATTGTAAATTGAAAGTAGGCGCATTGTTGACGAATGTGCTTTCCGATAAAGTAAGAAAAAACCGTACATTGCGTTATATCAGCGGGAATGTGCTGACAGGGAAACAAATATCAGCAAATGGTTTTCTGGGGGCATTTCATAATCAAGTGACCGTGATACCTGAAGGAGATGATGTTCATGAGTTTATGGGATGGATTATGCCTCGCTGCAATGACTTCAGTGTCAGTCACTCTTATTTCAGTTGGTTGAAAGGTAAGAGGGAATATGTCTTGGATGCCCGTGTAAAAGGGGGAGAAAGACATATGATTATGTCGAATGAATACGATCGGGTTTTGCCGATGGATATCCTTCCGGAATATTTGATAAAGGCGATAATCGTGGGCGATATTGACCGGATGGAGCAATTGGGGATTTATGAAGTTGCTCCGGAAGATTTCGCGCTTTGCGAATTTGTTTGCTCTTCTAAAATGGAATTGCAGCGTATCGTTCGTGAAGGTTTGGATATGCTTCGTCGCGAAATGTGTTAATAGAAATAAGAATGCAAAGGCATGTGTAACATTGTTTCTTGCAAGTTTGTCAAAAAAAACAATTCGTTTTTCTCAACCTATGCTTTTGCTCAAAATAATTTTAAGTAATATTTAAATGAAAGCATTAAGAATTTATATCGATAAGATAAAGCCGAACTTTGAGGAGGGAGGTAAGTTTCATGCTCTTCGTTCCGTATTTGAAGGCTTTGAATCCTTTTTGTTTGTCTCGAATGCGACATCGAAGACCGGAACACATATTCATGATGCAATAGACAGCAAGCGCATTATGTCGTTTGTGGTGATTGCTTTAATACCGGCATTGCTGTTCGGTATGTATAATGTGGGCTATCAACATTATCATGCAACGGGATTGGACGGCAGCTTTATGGAAATGTTTGGTTATGGCTTTTTGGCCGTTCTGCCTAAAATCATTGTCTCATATGTCGTCGGTCTTGGTATTGAGTTTGTTGTAGCACAGTGGAAAAAAGAAGAAATACAGGAGGGATTTCTTGTGTCGGGTATGCTTATACCGATGATTGTTCCGGTAGATTGTCCGTTGTGGATGCTGGCCGTAGCAACAGCCTTTTCTGTTATTTTTGCAAAAGAAGTGTTTGGCGGTACGGGAATGAATATCTTCAATCCTGCATTAATTACGCGTGCATTCTTGTTTTTTGCCTATCCGACAAAGATGTCCGGTGACACCGTTTGGGTTGCAAGCGACAGCATCTTCGGATTAGGAAAGAGTGTGGATGGACTGACAGCCGCGACGCCTTTGGGGATAGCTAAGGTTGCAGAGGCTCCTGCATTCTCATGGGATATGGTAACGGGCTTGATACCCGGTTCAATCGGCGAGACAAGTGTCATAGCCATTGCTATTGGTGCTGTTATTTTGTTGTGGGCAGGCGTAGCAAGTTGGAAGACGATGTTATCTGTTTTTGTAGGCGGAGCATTCATGGGATGGCTTTTCAATGTGATAGGTCCTGATACAGCTATTGCAAACATGCCTTGGTATGAACATTTATGTTTGGGTGGTTTTTGTTTCGGTGCAGTATTTATGGCAACAGACCCTGTGACATCCTCGCGTACGGAAAACGGAAAATTCGTTTATGGATTCCTTATTGGTGCAATGGCTATTATCATTCGTGTGCTGAATCCCGGATATCCGGAAGGTATGATGCTGGCTATTTTGCTGATGAATATTTTCGCTCCGTTGATAGACTATATTGTTGTTCAACGGAATATAAGCCGTCGTATGAAACGTGCTGTGTCTAACAAATAATAAACCGAATAACAATGAATACAAATAGTAACTCATATACTATCATTTATGCTTCGGTACTGGTTGTTATCGTCGCATTTCTATTGGCGTTCGTGAACTCTTCTTTGCGTGAACTTCAAGGGAAGAACGTAGAACTGGATACCAAGAAACAGATTTTGTCATCGTTGGGTATTCAGGAAGCAGCGGACGCAGAAGCTAAATTTGCGGAAATTGTAAAATCGGATATGGTTGTTGCTGAAGACGGCACATTAAAGCCTTATGAGGGAACATTCGTTACCGGTTATGAGAAAGAATTTAAGGAAAACGGTCGTGCGCATATATTTATTTGCGAAATTGACGGGCAAACCAAATATGTTATTCCTGTATATGGAACAGGATTATGGGGAGCCATTTGGGGATATGTTGCATTAAATGAAGATAAAAATACGGTTTACGGAACTTATTTTTCTCATGCATCGGAAACACCGGGCTTAGGCGCTGAAATTGCAGGAGAGCACTTTCAGAATGAATTTAAGGATAAAAATGTGCTGGAAGGCGATGCTATTGCCTTAGGAGTGGTGAAGAATGGGAAAATAGAAAAGCCGGAATATCAGGTAGATGGTATTTCCGGAGGAACAATTACTTCGTTGGCCGTAGATCAAATGCTGAAAGGTTGTATGGGACAATACATCAAGTTTTTAACAACAAAAGAATAATAAAAGGAGGAGATAATCATATGGCAAGTTTATTTTCAGCAAAAAACAAAGAAGTGTTTTCTACTCCGATAAGTATGAATAACCCGGTGACCGTTCAGGTTTTGGGTATTTGTTCGGCATTGGCTGTAACGTCTAAGTTGGAACCGGCCATTGTAATGGGACTTTCAGTGACAATTATTACAGCTTTTTCCAATGTAGTCATTTCATTGATCCGCAAGACAATACCGAATCGTATTCGTATAATCGTGCAATTAGTGGTAGTGGCAGCTCTAGTGACCATTGTAAGTGAGCTGTTGAAAGCCTTTGCTTATGATGTAAGTGTGCAGTTGTCGGTTTATGTCGGCCTGATTATTACCAATTGTATCTTGATGGGACGTTTGGAAGCTTTCGCGATGGCTAATGGTCCATGGGAATCTTGCTTGGACGGACTTGGAAACGGTTTGGGCTATGCGAAGATTTTGGTGATAGTGGCATTCATTCGTGAGTTGTTGGGATCGGGAACATTGTTGGGATATAACATTTTAAATTATGATGTTATTAAAAATGCCGGCTATGTAAATAACGGTCTGATGTTGATGCCTCCGATGGCTTTGATTATTGTGGCCTGTCTTATTTGGTATCAACGCGCCAGACATAAAGAATTGCAAGAAAACGAATAATAATAAGATAAGGACAGAGTGTTTGAAAGTTGGAAATGTTTTTCTGAAAAGAACGGGTTCTGTTCTCTAGTTTATTAAGATATTATGGAACATTTTATAAGTTTATTAGTTCGCTCCATTTTTGTGGACAATATGATTTTTGCGTTCTTCCTTGGTATGTGTTCATATCTTGCAGTTTCGAAGAACGTAAAGACTGCTGTAGGACTCGGTATCGCTGTAACCTTTGTATTGGTGATTACTTTACCGGTCAACTATTTGTTACAAACCAAAGTACTTGCTGCTGATGGTATATTGGGCATTGATTTGAGTTTCTTAAGCTTTATCTTATTTATTGCAGTAATAGCAGCTATTACGCAATTGGTGGAAATGATTGTGGAACGCTTTAGCCCGTCTTTGTATGCTTCATTAGGTATTTTCTTGCCGTTGATCGCAGTAAACTGTGCGATAATGGGTGCGTCTTTATTTATGCAGCAGCGTATTAATCTGACACCTTCCGATCCGAAGTTTATAGGAAACATTTGGGATTCTATATCTTATGCCTTAGGTTCCGGAATAGGCTGGATGCTGGCTATTGTAGGATTGGCGGCTATTCGTGAAAAGATGGCGTATTCAAATGTTCCGGCGCCTTTGAGAGGGCTGGGTATAACATTCATCACTGTCGGTTTGATGGCGATGGCATTTATGTGTTTCTCGGGTTTGAACATTTAAAGAAGAAAGGAATAAAACAATGGATATGAATTTTATTTTAGCAAGTATTGGGGTATTCCTTGTAACTATTCTTGTGCTTGTAATAATACTGTTGGTTGCTAAAAAATTTTTAGTGACTTCTGGTAATGTAAAGTTGACGATTAATGATAGCAATGTATTGGATGTCGAATCAGGTTCTACATTATTGAATACATTGGCTGTCAATAATATTTTTCTTTCTTCTGCGTGTGGAGGGAAAGGTTCTTGCGGACAATGTAAGTGCCAGGTGATAGAAGGAGGGGGAGAGATTCTTCCTTCGGAAGTCAGTCATTTCAGCCGCAAACAGCAGAAAGACCACTGGCGTTTGGGATGTCAGGTGAAGGTAAAAGGTGATATGTCCATCAAGATTCCGGAGTCTGTATTTGGTGTTAAAGAGTATGAATGTACAGTTATATCCAATAAGAACGTGGCGACTTTTATAAAGGAATTTAAAGTTCAGTTGCCTGCCGGAGCTCATATGGATTTTATACCGGGATCTTATGCGCAGATTAAGATACCGGCATTCTCAATGGATTACGATAAAGATATTGACAAGTCGTTGATAGGCGATGAATATCTGCCGTCATGGAAGAAATTCAATATGTTCTCTTTGAAATGTGTCAATACTGAGCCGACTATCCGTGCTTATTCTATGGCAAATTATCCGGCAGAAGGCGATGTGTTTATGCTGACTGTTCGTATTGCAACCCCACCGTTTAAGCCTGATCGTAGTGGTTTCATGGATGTGATGCCCGGTATTGCTTCTTCTTATATCTTTACGTTGAAACCGGGAGATAAAGTCCTTATGAGTGGTCCTTATGGAGATTTCCATCCGATATTCAATTCAGAAAAAGAAATGATGTGGATTGGTGGAGGTGCAGGTATGGCTCCTTTGCGTGCACAAATAATGCATATGACCAAAACATTGCATACAACGAATCGGGTAATGCATTATTTCTATGGCGCACGTGCTTTAAATGAAGTATTCTATTTGGACGACTTTTTGCAATTGGAGAAAGAGTTCCCGAATTTTCATTTCCATCTTGCGCTTGACCGTCCGGATCCTTCTGCTGATGCTGCGGGCGTGAAATATACTCCGGGATTCGTACATCAGGTGATTTATGATACATATCTGAAGAATCATGAGGCGCCGGAAGATATAGAATATTACATGTGTGGTCCTGGCCCGATGTCGAAAGCTGTTGTGAATATGCTCGATAATTTGGGAGTAGACCCTGCGTCTATTATGTATGATAATTTCGGAGGATAATCAGGAATATCTTATTCTTTATTAGATATGAGGGGAACCGGGATATAAGCCCGGTTCCTCTTTTATTTTTTATTGCATCTATGTTTATATAGATATAAGTCGTAAGTATTCGGCCAACTACAGGTATTAAACCTTTATATACAACAATAGCGACTGTCACTATGAACCTAATAGTATCAGCCGCTATTGTTTTGTTGAACCCATATGTTACAATTTATATCAGTTACAAGATTCCTCCTTTTGCCTTGTCAGTACACATTCC
>CASDXG010000031.1 GCA_949285025.1 uncultured Bacteroides sp.
AGAAATATTTCCCCTCAAAAGCGAGTGCAAAAGTAGCACCTTTTTCCGTTACCACCAAATGTTTTACAAAGTTTTTTCGGAAAATTTTCAAATGAACGAAAATTCTACTGATTATCAACCCATAATATTCCAAAAAAAATTATACCTTTTCGAATCCCTCAAGGATTTTTCTCTCTAAAACCTCTTGATTTAGGCTCCGCTTATTTACTTCTTTATATTGGCCTCTTCCAATCCATAATGTTTTTTCGCGTCATCAATACGCAACAAACACGCAATTACAATAGCCAAAATACCAAAAACAGCAAAAATAACCATCGGATAACTATAATTATACCCAATAATATCACCTCCATCTCCACGCAGAGTAGCAAAATTTTCAATGACCCATCCTATAAGAACAGGCACCATTGAAAGCCCTACGTTCTGAATATAAAAAATGATAGCATAAGCCGAACCCAATTGCCTCATCGGAATAATTTTGGGAACGGAAGGCCACATTGCACTAGGAACCAAAGAGAATGCAATACCCAACACAATCATGACAATTACTGCGAACCACCAATAGTTCATCAACGGTAAAGCAAACAGCACATGAACGACCGTCAACATTACAGAACCAATAACCATCAGTGTGGCACCACGTCCGATTCTGTCATATAAAGAACCGAAAACAGGTGTCAATAAAATTGTTCCGAATGGCAACAAAGCAGGAATTAACCCCGCAAACGATTCGGGAACTCCATACTTATAAATCATCAATTTAGTTGCAAATTTCAAGAAAGGAAATACCCCGGCATAAAACATCAAGCAAAGCAATGTAATCAACCAAAATCCTTTACTGCAAAAAATCAGTTTCAAATCGGACAGTTTAAAGCCTTCTTCCTCTTTATCTCCATGTTCTTTCCGAAGCACAGCCACAGAAGAATCTTCTCTTTTATCCATTACACAGTAAACCAGGAACGAAACAAAACCGATACACAATACTATTGCCCCCATCAGAATCGGATAAGAAACTTCCCCCATCGTACGGGCTATCGGCAAGCTGACAGCCAAAGCCAATGCCGTTCCAATACGTGCCATTGCAACTTGAAGTCCCATTGCCAGAGCCAACTCTTTCCCAGAAAACCACTTCACTATGATTTTCGATACAGTGATACCTGTAATTTCCGCCCCCATTCCAAAAACAGCGAAGCCCAATGCAGCCAACAGAACCTGATAATTCATCCCCCACAACATACCGTCTCCAAAATCATGTGCCAAAGCATACCACTTAATCAATGCTCCTACAAACATCAAACCCGACGACATTAAACCGGTAAAACGTATTCCCATCTTGTCAAGAATAATACCTCCGAAGAACAACATCAAAAGAAATACATTAATATACCCATAGGCTCCGGAAAAAAAGCCGTATTCCGTACTGCTCCAACCATTACCGGAAGCAATGGAATCAATTGTCTTTTTTACGATTTCCGCTTTATCTCCATGCCTTTCAAGATATTGATATTCCATACCCTCCGTTATTTTTTCCGGGGTCAAATCGGGTGCAGACAGCATATTGGCTTCCGCCAAGTCTCTGATTTTATAAATCAAACTATCAGCCGACATTGATGTATCATCGGTAAAATATACAACTTTTCCTCTTGTCGTCAGCAAATTTTCCAAAGGAGACATCACGTCCGTCAGAAAATAGCCGCACATCATTGTAAACGAAACAATAATAAGAGCTGTCCAGCGTGCGGCTTTCGAATCACTCAAACGTTTTTGAAGCATTTCTTTCATTTATTCTTTTTTTAAATCGAAGTTTAATAAAACACAAAAAACATCACAAAGATAGCATTTTTATGCTTTATTGTTTCACAAAACAAAATAAGTTCTATCTTTGTAATATGGATAGTTAATAAGTTTTTATGCTGAATATGTTATAAACTTTAAATAAAAACGGTATGAAGAAAATTAAAGTAATGGCACTGTGTGCCGTATTAAGCGGAAGCATACTCTGTTCTTCTTGTATAGGTTCCTTTGGTTTATGGTCCAAATTAAAAGACTGGAATAACAGTATTGGGAATAAATTTGTCAACGAAATCGTTTTTTTGGCATTTCATATCATTCCTGTATATGAAGTAGCTTACTTTGCAGATGTATTGGTATTGAATTCTATTGAGTTCTGGTCGGGCTCGAATCCTTTGGCACAAGTCGGAACAGAAAAAACCGTAAAAGGTCAAAACGGAGAATACATTGTACGAACTAACGCCGACGGCTACACCATTACCAAGAAAGGAGAAGAAGGAAAAGCCTTGAATCTGGTTTATAATGAAGAAAAACGTACCTGGAATGCTGTTGCAAACGGAGAAAGTTTCGAATTAATCACCATGAATGAAGACGGAACCATTACCATGAAACAGCAAGATGGAACTCCGCTTACCATTATCCCGGATTTGCAAGGAGTAGAAAAAGCTCGTGTCATTAACGGAGAATCCTTATTCGTTGCACGATAAAAGAATGAAATGTTTTCAGACAAACGTCGGTAGCTTTCTCTAAAAAGTTACCGACGTTTTCTTTTCCCACCCGCTTGCGTCTTCAAGATACCGAGAGTACCCACAAAAAAACAATGGGAAGAATCCACTTGCTTTCCGAATTATTTTCATCTGTTTATCGTTTTCTTTTACTATTTTTGACAAGACAAAAATTAATAAAAACAAGACTATTACCATATATAAACTGAAACATTAAAATTTATTTGTCATGCAATATTTTGAAAGCGACTACATGGAAGGCGCACATCCCCGCATTTTAGAACGTCTGATATGCATAAATATGGAAAAGAATCCGGGCTACGGAACAGATATTTACTGTGAAGAAGCCCGACAAAAAATACGGAACGCATGCCAATGTCCCGATGCAGAAATACACTTTCTCGTTGGAGGCACACAAACAAATGCAACTGTCATCACGGCAACACTACGGCCTTATGAAGGAGTCATCGCAGCAGAAAGCGGACACATCAACCAGCACGAGGCAGGAGCAATAGAATGTGGCGGACATAAGGTCATTCCACTTCCACAACACAACGGAAAACTTTCTGCCGATGAGATGGATAAATATATCAACGATTTCTACGCCGACCTGAATTATGAACACATGGTGGCTCCGGGTATGGTATATATTTCTCATCCGACAGAGTACGGAACTTTATATACACATCAAGAATTGGACGCCCTTTCACGCATATGCCGTAAATACCATATCCCGCTCTACATGGACGGAGCCCGTCTGGGATATGCACTTGCGTCACGAAATACCGATGTAACCCTACCGGATATTGCACGGTTTTGTGACATCTTTTACATCGGAGGAACGAAAGTTGGGGCACTGTTCGGCGAAGCGGTAGTCATCACACAACCGGGGCTGATCAAACAATTTTTCTCTATCATCAAACAGCGGGGCGCATTATTGGCTAAAGGATGGCTGCTCGGACTTCAATTCGACACGCTTTTTACAGACAACTTATACATGCAAATCTCCGGAAATGCCATCGACATGGCAGAACGTATCGCAAAAGCACTGAAAGAAAAAGGCTATCATCTGCTGGCACAGCCACAGACCAATCAGCTGTTTATCACCATAGAAAACACAAAAATGCAGGAACTAAGCAAATCTGTAGCCTACAGCTTTTGGGAAAAATACGATGAGAGCCACACCACCATACGCCTTGCAACCAGCTGGGCGACCCGAGAAGAAGACGTAGAAGAATTACTAAGATTATTATAAACAAAAAGAGGCGCTCTCAAAACAGAAAGCGCCTCTTTTCATTTTCCTATTGTAATATTCTCACAAAAATCAGCACTGAGCCAGTTTATTGTCTGAACCCAATACGTTGATGATTTTATGCTTATACAATTTTTCCATATTATCACGAGCCGGTCCCAAGTATTTACGAGGATCGAATTCAGCCGGTTTTTCTGCAAAGACTTTGCGGATTGCAGCAGTCATTGCCAGACGAGAGTCTGAGTCGATGTTAATCTTGCAGACAGCCGATTTAGCAGCTTTACGCAATTCTTCTTCCGGAATACCGATGGCAGCTTCCAGTTTTCCACCAAACTGATTGATTGTATCCACTTCTTCCTGAGGAACAGAAGATGATCCATGCAATACAATGGGGAATCCCGGCAGTTTTTCCATCACAGCATCCAGCACCTCAAATGCCAAAGGAGGAGGAACCAAACGACCGGTCTTCGGGTCAACATGACATTGTTCCGGTTTAAATTTATATGCCCCATGAGAAGTACCGATAGAAATTGCCAAAGAATCGCAACCTGTACGAGTAGCAAAATCAATAACTTCTTCAGGGTTTGTATATGTATGATGCTCGGCACATACTTCATCTTCTACGCCGGCCAACACACCAAGCTCTCCTTCTACCGTTACATCGAACTGATGAGCATAATCAACAACCGTCTTTGTCAAAGCGACATTTTCTTCATAAGGCAGGTGAGATCCGTCGATCATTACTGAAGAAAATCCCATATCAATACAAGATTTGCACAGTTCGAATGAATCGCCATGGTCTAAGTGCAATACAATTTCCGGATGTGCACAACCCAATTCTTTTGCATACTCTACAGCACCTTCCGCCATGTAACGAAGCAATGTCTGGTTCGCATAGTTACGAGCGCCCTTAGAAACCTGCAGAATCACCGGAGACTTTGTTTCCACTGCAGCCTTAACAATAGCCTGCAATTGCTCCATATTATTGAAATTGAAAGCAGGGATAGCATATCCACCTTTAATTGCTCTGGCAAACATATCTCTTGTGTTTACCAAACCTAAGTCTTTGTAATTAACCATTGTTGTAAAATTTAGACTATTAATAAACCTATTTCTGACTGCAAAAATAAGAATAAATTATAGAAATCATTGCCACCCTATGAAAAAAGTATGCTAAGATTCACTTTATTAATATTAATCAACAGATGAATAACACCGGACATCTTCAAGTTGTCAAACAGATATTGCATTCTGCCGATTGCCTGAAAAAAAAGTTTACTTGCGCCTTGTCACTGTATGCAATACGTTTCCTGCTTTGTCTATCATACGCAATTCCAATGAATCGGGTGAAACAGAAATGATAGAAAAGCCGGGCTCCGGACTGCAAAATACCGTACCCTCAATGGGTTTTACTTTACGGGCAAGCGAACCGGCCGAATTAGTGATGTAATCAATATTACTACCTTTCACACGGACATGCTGAAAATTATGAATATGTCCGTTAACATACATGTCGACATGATACCTGCGTAAAATCGTATCTACACGTTTCTGCAGATCAAGCCGCTCGGAATCGTCTTTTGAGGTTTCCGCATAAATCGGATGATGCCCAACAACAATCACCCAATCCTCTTTGGCTGCTGCCAAAATCGCTTCCAGCCATTTCAATTGCGCGTCCATATCTTGCAGACATGCATCGGGATATTTATCGTTCTCATTGCGGTATTTGTCAATCAACGGTGCCGTATCAATCCATACAACACGCAAGGTTATCCCGTCGTCTTCGAAGGACTTCGTATAATAACGTGCCGGCATTGTCCAACGACGACTAACACGTGTATAATCCAAAACGGCCTGCGTATTTCCACGATATTCGTGGTTCCCCAATATAGGGAACCAATCTATCATCAACTCCGGGTGCGAATAAATCAATTCATAATTCGTCATCCATAACGGATCATCTACAGAGCGTACACCTTCAAAATGGTGAATATCTCCGGCAGCTATCACAAATTCAGGACCTACTTCCTCAGCCATGACGCCCATCAATTCGGCAATCGGCTTCTGATCATAGTATCCATTCCGTCCAAGGTCATTAGCAACGTAAATATTGAACTTATTATCGTATACACTATAATCTATATTATTTTGAGCATAAGCCCATCCGTTCAATAAAACAACGGTAAGTAACAGGAAAAACTTTTTCATCTTTTCAATACATCATTTCGTTATATTCCACATCAGAAGCTAATCTTCACACCGGCATTAAAGCGTACACCGTAATATTCTGCCTGTTTAGAGCGGTCGGGCGTGCCTTGATAATAACGTAAAGGTTGGTTCAGCAAGTTTGTCGCTTCGGCATAGAATGTTGTCTTGAAATCTTTCCCGAAAGTATAACTTGCGTTTACATCCATATAGTTTACCTTATCATAGAACACATCATAGAAGGCCTCTTCTCCGACTTCATCCATAAATTCAGATGCAAAGTTATAACTCCATCTTAAATTAAAGCCCGACTTTTCAAAATAAAGAGACAAGTTTGCTGTATGTTCAGGCGAGCCCGGCAAGCGTAAGTCTTCGTTCTCACGCCCTTCAAAATTAAAGTGATTCACCTTACTATAAGTATATGTATAGTTTCCATACAGCCCGACACATTTCAAAGCCGGATGTATAAATCCAAAATCACGCTGATAAGCGACTTCTACACCGAACAAGTTTGCATTACCGGCGTTTATAGGAGTCTTCATTTCTTCGTAAATCAGACCTTGATATTCGTAATTGCTCTCACGATAGTCTACAATAAAGTCGTTAATTTTCTTATAGAAAAGTCCTGCACTGACCAGACCGATGCTCTTAAAGTAATACTCTGTACTGAAATCCAAATTATATGAAAGTGTCGGTTCAAGGTTAGGATTTCCGAAAGCAATATCTTCTTTATCGATGATTACGTTGGGAACCAAATCAGAATATTTGGGTCGCGCCAATGTATTGGTAAAAGAAAGGCGCAATTTCAAGTCGTCGTTTGCATTCCATTTCAGCAATACAGAAGGCAATACGTTCAGATAACTTTTGCTGCGTTCGCCGGTAGACACCAGACCTGTTGTCGTTTCATTACCGCTGACATCACCGTCATCATACAGATAGCCGCTATAAGTCACATGTGTATTCTCCAGTCTCAAACCGGCCATAAGGTCGAATTTATTTCCTATCTGCTGGTCGAACCGGATATAACCTGCCGCTACTGTCTCATGAGCCTCAAAATTTTCAGCCATTTCGTCGTATTTAATTTCTCCGGTCTTACCGTTGTTATTTTCACCGATCTCAAATACCGAAGCATTATCTACGTTTATATTTCCAACATATTCCTTATCGACAAAATTTCCGACCTGATAACGATCGCCTGCCATATAACCGTTTCTGTTCTGGTTCTGCAAATGTGCGAATGAATTTGCAATAAAAGCATCCTCATCATTCGGCTTATATTCGTAGAAATCAATCCATTTATTCTTATCTTTATCTACGACTTTTGCCCCGAATTTCAATTTATTCGTATAACGTCCCTGCATTAAAGGAAGCTGGAAATTTGCGCTAAATTTCAAATCTTTTTCCTTTATATCCTCAAACTGTTCGGTGAATTCGTCCAGTTCAAAACCGTTCGTATTCCCGGAATTCAGCAGTATGTCTTCTGAATTATCGGAAGGAGACATATAAGGACGGCGTATATCGCTCCAGTCCGTTGACATTGCGATGTCTTCTTTCTTAAACGCAAGATAACGTTCATGCGGACGTTTCTCTCCGGCCTGTGCATAAGATGCTTGCCAATCAAAGCTCAAACGTCCCCAAAGATGCTCACCACCTAAAGTAAAATCCATCGTCCTTTGCTGTTCCAAACGGGCGAAACGCTGATCAGGGCCTCCCGATTTCGTTTCATAAATCACTTCGTAACGGTCGGTTGCCCCACCGACATCTTCCGGGTCCATGTATTTATATGTATGACGATAACGGTTTTCCCAGTCATTCCGATTATTAAATATTCCCTTAAACTCCAAGCGGTGATTCGGATTTATTTCCCAATCCAACGCTAAAGAATAGCTTTGGCGCTCACGGGTTACATAGTATTGTCTGACTTCATATTCGTCCAAATACACATTTCCGTTATCGTCTTTCTCATAAGCCATCTCAACGTCATCACTACCTGCCGGATTATTCTGGTAAGAAGCCGACAGCATCACTCCGAGTTTGTCATTGAAGAAACGGTCGCCATACGTAAATCCCAAATTAAGATTTGCCTTGTCACTCACCCAGTTGTAACCGGTTCCCGCCGTAGCGCTGATGAAACGTTTATAAGGAGAATTCTTTGTCACCAGATTAATAGAACCGCCAATTGCATCGGCATCCATATCCGGTGTCACAACTTTATTCACCTCAATCGTCTGAATCATGTCGGCCGGAATAAGGTCGAGCTGCACGTTTCGAGTCTCTCCTTCTGCCGAAGGCACCCGATTACCGTTAATTGTAACCGAACTCATATCGGCGCTTGTTCCACGCACCTGACCAAAACGGGCTTCACCCTGGTCATATTGTACGTTAATACCGCTGATACGCTTCAACGCATCTCCAATATTTGAATCGGGAAATTTTCCTACCTGATCGGCAGACACCACGTTTGTTATTCCCAAATTATTCTTTTGAGAACTCAATGCGCGCCGTTGTCCCCGTAATGCCCCGCCGACAACAACCTCTTTCAACATCACACCTTCGCTCATCACCACGTCTTTCTCGATTGTTCCTCCTTCGGGAATGGTAATAATCATTTCCACCGGCTCGAAACCTACATAGGTTACTTTTACCTTATATTTACCGGGAGTCAGATTAGAAAAGGTATAAAAACCGTTCACATCGCTGGTAACTCCGGTATGTAAAGCCTCAATATAAATGGAAGCACCGGGTAATATTTGCTCTGAAGAATCGATAACACGCCCTTTAAAAGTTCCTAAACGGGACACATTCGTTTCCTCCGCCTGCACTATACCTACACATAAAAACAATAAAGGAAAAATTACTCTTACGAATCTTTTCATAAATAATTGAATTAGTTTTCAAATTTTTTGCAAAATTAGAAGCGCATGATTACAGCCTCTTTACTACGCTTTCACAAAAAACACACATCTTGGTTACAAAAAGGTTACACGGCCTCTACCAGCATCACCTCGCCCGCTTCCGGCGCAGATTACCGTTTTAACATAAAAAGTTCCCGATGTTTTCCTAAAAACGCTGTGGTGTAGCGAGAAAAACATCGGGAACTTTTTCCCCAATAACGCTCTAAAAATATCTATTAACGCTGAGGTATATCTACTGAAGACTCTTTCTTCCCCTTCAAGTGCTCCGAAAAGAAGTCCACCATACGCCAATAGAAATACTCATTCATGTCGCCGAAGCCATGACGCTGTCCAGGCAATATCAACATTTCGAAACGTTTATTCGCCCGAATCAACGCATTAACCACTCGGATTGTATTGCCCGGATGTACATTGTTGTCGATATCTCCGTGCACCAACATCAGATGTCCTTTCAACCGACGTGCTATCTCCGGGTTCGTTGCAATCTTATAAACAAATGTCGTATCGCCTTTCTCTGAGATTTCTTCCTTTACGCCATGATGAGTTTCACTCCACCATCGATTATAAATGCGGTTATCATGATTGCCGGCACACGAAACAGCCGCTTTATAGAAATCGGGATATTGACAAATAGCCGCTGTCGACATAAATCCTCCGCCGGAATGTCCGTGAATTCCCACCCGGTCTATATCAATGAACTTATAGCGTGCAGCAAGCTGTTCTACTGCAGCCTTATGGTCTGCCAAAGGATAATCGCGCATATTCCCGTAGCCATAATTATGATACCACTTAGAACGGCTGGGATGTCCCCCGCGTTGTCCAACCGAAATAACTACGAATCCTGCTTGAGCCAAACGGTCAGTCCGCACACTCATCCGTGTAAAGGGATAATAGACAGCCTCAACCTGTGGTCCGGGATATACATAATCTATAATAGGATAAACCTTTGTCGAATCGAAATTAAACGGTTTATACATCACGCCATACAAGTCGGTTATTCCATCGGCTGCTTTCACGGTAAACAATTCCGGGAATTGATAACCCGCAGCAAACAGTTGAGAAAAGTCACTTTCCTGTATTGTCATCAATTTCTTTCCGTTACGATCAAGCAAATCAGCGCAAGGAACTGTATTCACCCGTGAAAAATTATCGACGATAAAACGCGCATCATCATCCATAGATACCTGATGAAAATAATCACCTTCTGTCAACTTCTTCAATCCCGTTCCGTCGGCCTTTACACTATACAGATGCTCATAATACGGGTTTTCTCCTTTCTCACGCCCGTTTGCAAGGAAATAAATCGTGCGGGTTGCCTCGTCGACTCTTACCACACGTTCCACATGCCATGCTCCTTGTGTAATACGATTCTTGAGATTTCCTTTATCGTCGTACAGATAAAGATGCGCCCAACCATCGCGTTCGCTCCATTGAATAAACTCTTTTCCGCCGTCAAACACGCGAATTGGGCGAGTCTCCTGATACGTATTCATACGTTCTTCCACAATAGGGACTATGGAATCTTGCCCGATAGTATAAGTACAAACATCTATACGGTGCAGGTCCCGGCTGCTACGGGTCAGGAAGAAACGGTTATTATCTCCCTGCCAAACACGCGGCCAAAACTCTTTGTCACGTTGTCTTTCCTCAAAAGGGCGTCCCTCGATGCCAATAGACTGGTCTTTCCATGCCGCTACTTTTATCTCTTTACGGGTATTGTTTGTCATATCAAACAAATACAAATGCTCTACAGACGATGACATTTCTCCCGGCATCTGATAATGATAGGTTTCCAACGTCGGTCGCGGTTCTGCAACAGAATTGATAACCCAAAGCTTCTTTACCGCTCTATCATCGGAAACAGTCGTTACAAAATATTTTGAATCGGGTGACCAATAACCTCCCACCCCACGGCGTTTCCCATTGCACAACGTATCGGTATTCAACAGACTATAGGGTATTCCATATCCGAAATCTTCAGTACCGTCTGTCGTCAACTGGATTTCTACAATCGTACTATCCTTTTCATCTTTCTGCGCTTTCCGATAATCGGCAATGCTCATCCTGAACAAATTGCAATCTTTTGCGTAAACTACCGTTTGTCCGTCCGGTGATACCGATGCCCATGACAGCCGTTTCGGTTCCTTTTCCGCATCTTTCAAATGTGTAAGTTCCCGTGTCGTATAATCGTATGAGAAATAGAATATTTCCTTTTCTCTTCTATTCTTTTTTTTATCGTCCTTTTCCTGTTTCTTATCTTGCGAAGATTGTACTTCAAACGTAAAAGTCTTTCCGTCTTCTTTCACTTTTAAATTACGAATCGGAAGATGACGGGCTTCAAACGGATCGTGCACAATCTCAGTCAATTGTGCCGCCAATTCATCGCGGTCAAATAAAGGTTCTTTCTGACGAGTCTCAGGATTCACCACATACCAAAATGTTCCTTCACTCGTTTTATAGGAAAACCAAAAACGACTTCCTTCATTAAACCAATGCGGATCGACTGTCGTTGAAAACAACATGTTGTTAAGTTTACCTTGTGTGAACTTCTCTGCCTGCAAATATTCCGGCAACCGGTTCTGCGAGAACACAGGAGATACAGCTAATGCACCGCCTATCAATAATACAATAGATAATAATCTTTTCATAGAAACCCTATTTTAATCAGACAATCAAAACACGAATCGTAAGATATCATTAAAGTTCGCCCAAATAAGAAGAGCGAAAAGTAAAAACATTCCGACAACTTGTGCCCGCTCCAAGAACTTATCGCTTGGTTTACGACGCGCCACCACTTCATATAAAAGGAAAAGGACATGACCGCCATCGAGCGCAGGAATCGGAAGAATATTCATAAACGCAAGAATAATAGAAAGGAAGGCTGTCATCTCCCAAAAACGTTGCCAATCCCAAACTTTCGGGAAGATACTTCCGATAGTTGCAAATCCTCCCAGACTTTGTGCCCCTTCTTTTGTAAAGACATACTGCATGTCGCTTACATAACCTTTCAATGTATTCACGCCAAGCATCACACCGGCAGGAAACGATTCGAAGAAATTATATTTTAGCTTCGTAACCTTATAATCAAGCTGACGCCCATAAGCATTTACAAGAAAAGCATCGTCTGTTTGAACGGTTACCGTATCCCTTACACCTCCACGCGAATATACCAACGGGAAAGCACAGGAAGTCTGCCCGTTCAATTCCGCCTTTATGCGTAACATCTTCAACTCTTCAACAAAAGAATTCCAGGAATTCAACTTCTTGTCACCGACTGCAATCAACGAATCACCGGCGTGAATTCCGGCTTGTGCAAATCCTCCACCGGCAACAACAGAATCTACCACATTAGGGACAAGTACTTCCACAAAAAACGGGTCCTCCTTTGCCACTTCAAGCAAGCTTAAATCCGGCATCAGGACCTGTTTCTCTTCACCGTTTCTCAGCACTGTCACTTCACGGGCCTCCACAATATCGCGTATCATATCCATATTGTATCGTTGTAACGCCTTGCCGTCTGCGCTCACCAATACGTCCCCATCACGAAAGCCAATATCTTGCGCCCGTTCATTGAACTTCATCCCATAGGTCATATCACCTAATGCAATATACGAATCCCCCCATTTAAACAAGAGCATCGAATAAATAAACAGGGCCAAAAGAAAGTTCATCATCACCCCTCCAACCATAACCAATAAACGTTGCCATGCGGGTTTCGAGCGGAATTCCCACGACTGAGGAGGTTGTTTCATCTGTTCGGTATCCATAGATTCATCGATCATCCCCGAAATTTTACAGTACCCTCCTAAAGGAAGCCAGCCTATTCCGTATTCAGTTTCACTATTCTTGGGCTTAAACTTAAACAATGAAAACCAAGGATCAAAGAATATATAGAACTTTTCCACCCGTATCTTAAACAAACGAGCGAAGAAAAAATGTCCCCCTTCATGGATAATAACCAACAAAGATAAACTGAGAATCAGTTGCAGGGCACGAATTAAAAATGTTTCCATTTATCGTTTTCTGTTTTTTTACTTATTAATATTTCATTTATTTCAACCCATTTATAACCATTTCAGCGGCAATTCTTCTTGCCTCTGCATCGGTCGATACATAGTCTGTGTATTCGGGATTTTCGACAAAAGAGACTCGCTGCATGGTTCTTTCAATAAGATCGCTCATGCTGAGAAACGAAATACGCTCGTTCAAGAACGCATATACAGCGACCTCATTAGCTGCATTCATAATGCAAGGCATATTCCCTCCTTGTCGCAAAGCCTCGTATGCCAAAGACAAATTACGGAAACGTCTTACATCCGGAGCCTCGAAAGTCAAAGCACCACATTTCAGGAAATCTAATTTTTCTCCCGACAAGCTCAACCGCTGAGGATAAGAAAAGGCATACTGAATGGGAAGCCGCATATCAGGAAGTCCCATTTGGGCTTTCACCGCACCGTCTTCAAATTCAACCATCGAATGTATAACTGACTGAGGATGTACCACTACTTCAATTTGTTCCGGCAGGACATCAAACAGCCATTTCGCCTCGATTACTTCAAATCCTTTATTCATCATCGAAGCGGAATCGATTGTTATTTTCGCTCCCATATGCCAATTAGGATGTCTCAAAGCCTGTTCTTTAGTCACCGTTTGCAACTGTTCCTGTGAAAAGGTACGGAAAGGGCCTCCGGAAGCCGTCAGTATCAATTTGGAAACACGGTTATTCATTTCCAGACATTGGAAGATTGCCGAATGTTCCGAATCCACCGGAAGTATTGATACATGGTATTGCATTGCCAAATTCTTAATCAACTCTCCGGCAACTACCAACGTTTCTTTATTAGCCAAAGCTATTGTTTTTCCTGCCTTAATCGCATTTATTGTCGGACGCAAGCCTGCATATCCGACCATTGCCGTAAGTACTATATCAATTGGCCGGGATTCTACAATCTGGCATAAAACACTCTCACCTGCATATACCTTTATAGGTAAATCACACAATGCCTCCTTCAGTTGCAAATACTTATCTTCATTTGCGATAACAACAGCTTCCGGCAAGAATCTCCGGGCTTGCTCCACCAGAAGTTCAACCTTGTTATTAGCCGTAAGCGCATAAACTTCATATAAATCGGAATGTTCTTCTATCACCTGCAATGCCTGACTTCCGATAGAACCTGTAGAACCTAATATTGCTATTTGCTTTTTCATATTTTAAAATGCCACGTACGTTTCCGGATTAATCGGATTTCCTTTATACCACAACTCGAAGTGTACATACACCTGTTCTTCTTCGCTCTTTCTCTTCCTTGCCAATCCTATCACTTCACCGCCCTTCACTTTTTCTCCGTCTTTCTTCATTAAAGAGCCGCAATGTTTGTAGACCGTTATCATATTTTGCAGATGCTGGATTTGCATAATATAACCGTATTCGGCCGTATATGCTGACAAAATAACCGTTCCGTCAAGAGCTGCAAAAATATTCTCGTCAGGGCCTGCGGTCAGATCCACGCCAAAATGTTCTGACGACGGGTTAAACTTCGCAGAGATAATGCCTTGTACGGGACGGTAAAAAATGACATCTGCTGCAATACGTGATGTATTTACAGAAGTAAGATTATATCGTTCTTCTTCTTCATAACGTTTACGAAACTCTTCTTCTTCCTTTGTCCGTTCCATTAGTTCTTCCGATCTTAATATTGTCAACGAATCAATCGACTCAACTGTGTCGACCTTTACCTGACCGCTTAATATATCCTGAATATTCATGATATAACGATTCTGCCGGAACAAAGCTTCCTGTAACGAATCGGCCCGTAATGCATTTGCAACAACCTGTGAACGAATCTCACTGTTCATATAACCGGGAAGATAGTTACGTAAAGGAGTAAATATGATTATTATAGCAGCTACAAAAAAAATGAATAGACATGTCACAAGCAAAATGGAGAGACCGTTCAGTTTTGATACATGTATGCCGACGACTTCCTCCAACGTATTTTCATTTAAAATCGTCAACTTATACTTAAACTTAAAGTTATGCCAAAACAATTTCCGCTTTTTCTTCTCCATAAACAACGCAACTAAGATAATAATCCATCGGGAACTTCTACGGTTAACGTCCGTGTCTTTTTATTCAAACCTCGAATAAATTCTTCATGAGCAGGCAGAAGAATTTCCTTTCCTTCGCGCTCTATTACAAACAAGACGTTCATCGTCGAGTCATCTACCCTTACTATTCTGCCCAAATCGCCATAACGGATATCTTCTACCCTGAAATCGATAAAGAAGTCCCATGAGCTTATGTCATCGTCCTCTTCCATGTATTTAATAGGAAAATAGACATCTGTGTTTGCATATATTCTGGCTTCTTCAGCCGAATCGATACCATCAAATTTCACCACTGCGGTATTCCCTGAGTGAAAACAGCAATTCTCTATGAAGAAAGGAACAAGTATTCCGTCTAACAGCAACAGCAGATAATCGCAATCCACCCGGTTAAACAAATCGCTCGTAAACGCAAAAGATAGTTCTCCTTTCACGCCATATGGCTTATTTAAATGCCCAATTTTAAAGACTTCTTCTCTACGAATCATGGCTTATTCTATACGAGTTATATGAGCACCCAGTGCGGTTAAACGCTGTTCTATGTGTTGATATCCCCGGTCTATCTGCTCTATATTATGAATACGACTCACACCTTCCGCACTTAACGCAGCAATCAACAAGGCAATGCCCGCCCTGATATCCGGAGAGACAAGGTTTCCTCCGCGCAAACGAAAGTTATGATCATGACCGATTACAACCGCTCTATGAGGATCGCATAGTATAATCTGCGCTCCCATGTCTATTAATTTGTCAACAAAGAACAAACGACTTTCAAACATTTTCTGGTGAATCAAAACGCTTCCTTTGGCCTGTGTCGCCACAACCAACAGAACACTTAACAAGTCAGGGGTCAGTCCGGGCCATGGAGCATCTGCAATTGTCATAATAGAGCCATCGATAAAAGATTCTATTTCATAGTGACTTTGTGAAGGAATATAAATATCATCTCCTTGCTGCTCCATCCGGATTCCCAGTCTTCGAAAGCTTTCCGGTATAATTCCAAGCGTTTCGTTTGAGACATTTTTTATCGTAATCTCGCTACCTGTCATCGCAGCCATACCGATAAAGCTACCAACTTCAATCATGTCCGGCAGGATTCGATGCGAACATCCTTTCAATGACTTCACCCCTTCAATGGTCAACAAATTCGATGCGATGCCTGAAATGTGTGCCCCCATACGGTTCAACATATGACATAACTGCTGAATATATGGTTCACATGCCGCATTATAAATCGTAGTTGTTCCTTCTGCCATTACCGAAGCCATGATAATATTTGCCGTTCCCGTAACCGAAGCTTCATCAAGCAGCATCGATGTTCCTGTAAGTTTTGGGGATGTAATTGTAAAAGCGCCTCGATCCGAATCATAATCAAACTGTGCATTCAGCTTTTGAATACCGTAAAAATGCGTATCAAGTCGTCGGCGACCAATCTTATCACCGCCCGGTTTCGCTATCACCGCCCGGCCAAAACGTGCCAAAAGCGGCCCTATTAACATAACAGATCCCCGCAATTTCGAGCAACGCTGCAAGAACTCCTGAGTATCCAAATAAGCAAGATCAATATTATTCGCCTGAAACGAGTACGTATCTGTTCCCAACCTGGATACACTTACGCCCATATCCCGCAATAACTGTATCAGATTATTCACATCCAAAATATCCGGTATATTGCTGACAATGACTTTATCATCAGTCAAAAGTGTTGCACATAATATTTGCAACACTTCATTTTTCGCTCCCTGAGGAACTATTTCTCCGCATAATTTATGTCCTCCTTCGATAATAAATGAAGCCATACGAATATAAAACCTGAAATTAATTTTTCTTCTTTTGCGCCTGATTATTATTGGTTTGCCGACGACGCTGCGCATTCGAACGATGTTCCATCAAATGAATCTCATCGAGAGTCACTTTAATTTTTCCATTGGACAGTTCAAACAAATCGTCCAATATTTTCTGATCCTCGACTCCATCTTTATTCCATGTCTGATAATCCTTCTTCATGTGATTTGCTATCATCACAATAAGTTGCTTTTTCTCGTCCTCTGCGCCACTGTATCCTGCAGCGATATGTATCAAATCTTGGATAAAACGTCCGTAATGCCGATAACGGATATTATTTTGAGAATATGGAATCTGCTCCGGCTTCACATTCAGACTTTCCTTCTTTACTATCTCTACCGGGTAATCTATATCCAATTTAAAATCAGCCATTATGGCCAGATGATCCCACAATTTATGTTTAAAATCGGCAACATCACGCAAATGAGGGAACATTCCTCCCATAATATTCACTATCGTATTGGCACATCGCTGCCGTTCTTCCCGATCTTTTATTGTCAAAGCATAATCAACCATATTCTGAACACTTCGTCCATACTCGGGAAGGGGTAATTTTCTTTGCTGGGTATTATATTCCATCTATACTTAAGACTTTATTCAATAAACAAATCAATCTTATAAAAGTTTCTTAGGAACTGATGCGACAAACTCTTTCAAATAAAAAGGTTCAAAGTATGCCACATCCTTAAAATCGCCTACTGCCATCGCTTTTTCCGCCAAAGGGAACATCCATCTTGCCAGAGGATGTATATTCTCTACAAAATGTATATTCGGATGAATCAGTTTCTGCTTGCACTTTCCCGCACCATTCCCAAAGAAGTATATCGGATGTTCCATCCAAAACTCCGAATAAGAATCTTCATTGATGATATCAGCCTGAATCGAACGCTTTATCTTCAAAGCGCGATCATACACAGCCGCATACACTTCCATGCGCCTTGCATCAAGCATAGGACACAGTAAAGCATCTTCCGGAAGGTCTTCATACAACAAAACGGGGACAGCCATTACTTCCAAAGTAGGTATTCCTATCAATGGGATATTGCGCCCGTAACATATACCTTTCGCCATTGACACACCAATTCTTAAGCCCGTATACGATCCGGGACCGCAGCTTACAGCCACGGCATCCAAAGGCATCGCATGACTATCGGCGAACGACAAAGCTTCATCCACAAAAGTTCCTAAGGAAACAGCATGAGAGGGCCCTTCAAAATCTTCTTTTGAGAACACACATGTTCCCTCTGAACTTACAGCGACTGAACAAACATCTGTCGATGTCTCGATATGTAATATACATGACATAGTCTACTTTCAAATACATTAGGTTTGCAAATATACACTTTTATTTATAGTCTTTTCCCATAAAATCTGTACTTTTGCAAAAAATATACAGCTCATGATACTATCAATGACCGGATACGGTAAAGCGACCGCCTCTTTCGACAATAAAAAAATCAATGTCGAAATAAAATCACTAAACAGCAAAGCGATGGATTTGTCCACACGTATCGCTCCATTATACCGCGAAAAAGAAATGGAAATACGCAACCTCATTACCCAGACACTGGAACGAGGCAAAGTGGATTTCAGCATATGGATAGAAAAAGATGAAGGAGACATGGCTACTCCCATCAATTCTATACTCATAGAAAATTATTACAATCAAATTAAAGAAATCGCAAAAAAGTATCAAATTCCGGTGCCGCAAGATTGGTTTGCCACACTGTTACGCATGCCTGATGTCCTGACACGTGCCGACATACAGGAATTAACCGATGAAGAATGGCAAACAGCCTACAAAACCATCAAGGAGGCGATTAATCATTTAATAGATTTCCGCAAGCAAGAAGGGGCGTCCCTTGAGAAAAAATTCAATGAAAAATTAAATAACATAGAACGGCTTTTAAGTTCTATCGGCCGTTTTGAAAAAGAACGCATCGCAAAGATAAGAGAGCGGTTAACAGACGCCTTGATAAAAATTCCGCAGGCAGATTATGACAAGAACCGTTTGGAGCAGGAACTTATTTACTATATTGAGAAATTAGATATCAGTGAAGAAAAACAAAGGCTGGCCAACCATTTAAACTACTTCCGCGAAACAATGGACAAAGGGCACGGACAAGGGAAAAAGCTCGGCTTCATCGCACAGGAAATGGGACGGGAAATAAACACAACCGGAAGCAAATCAAACTTAGCCGAAATGCAGAACATTGTGGTGCAAATGAAAGACGAATTGGAACAAATAAAGGAACAAGTATTAAACGTAATGTAAAAACGAAAAGAAGAATGGCAAAAAAACTCATCATATTCTCAGCTCCATCAGGTTCAGGGAAATCGACAATTATCAATTTCCTGCTGAAAAAAGATCTGAATCTCGCCTTTTCCATCTCTGCAACCAGCCGCCCGCCCAGAGGGAAAGAACAGAACGGAGTAGAATACTTTTTCCTCTCTCCCGAAGAATTTAAACGACGTATCGCCAACGACGAGTTCTTGGAATACGAAGAAGTTTATAAAGACCGTTTCTATGGAACGTTAAAGTCACAAGTGGAAAAGCAGTTAAAAAACGGACAAAACGTTATATTTGATGTAGATGTTGTCGGGGGATGCAACATTAAACGCTTTTATGGCAATCAAGCCTTATCCATCTTTATTCAACCTCCTTCAATTGAGGAACTGCGCAAACGTTTAATTGAACGAGGAACAGATAGTCCGGAAATTATTGAATCGCGTATAGCAAAAGCAAACTTTGAATTAAGTTTTGCACCCAAATTCGACAAAATTATCATAAACGATGATTTACAGAAAGCCGAAACAGAAGCTTTCAATGCTATATACGAATTTATCCATTCAGAAGACAGTTATGAAAGATCCTAAGAAACTCATGCAGAGAATGGTTATTCTTTGCATTCTAATCGGAATCCTGGCTTTTTCCGTCGGAATCCTGGCATTCGCGCTAAAAGAATACATCATAGGTACAGCCATGCTTTTCGTTACAGCCTTGCAGATATATAATTATAAGAAATGGAAACGCACCGCATAAAAACCGGGATATTCGGAGGTTCTTTCAATCCTATCCATATAGGGCATCTGGCTATCGCCAATTATTTATGTGAATATGAGGATTTACAAGAAATATGGTTTCTTATATCCCCTCAAAACCCGTTTAAAAAAAAGGAAGACCTATTAGACGATCAGACAAGATTAAAATTAGTAAATGCCGCAATCAAAGGATACTCTCGTTTCAAAGCATGCGACTTAGAATTCTCTCTTCCGCGTCCGTCTTATACAGTCAACACATTAGATGCGTTGAAACGTTTATACCCCGAACGGGATTTCACGATAATTATCGGTGCCGACAATTGGATTAATTTCAATAAGTGGAAGTCACCGGAGAAAATTCTTCATGAACATTCACTTATCATCTATCCGCGTCCGGGGTACCACATTGAGCCGGCTTCCTTACCCTCCAAAGTTCAATTAGCGGAAGCACCTCTGATATCTGTCAGCTCAACCTTCATACGTCAGGCATTAAAAGACGGAAAAGACATCCGCTATTTCCTTCATCCGGAAGTATTCCATTTAATAAAGAGATACAACTTTTATACAATCTAATTTTGTTTTTGCTTATGCAGAGTGACTAGAACCACTTCACTCGGCGTAAACAAACGGACATCCTTTCGAGATGTTCCCAATCCGTTACTGATAATGACAGGTATACCTTTACTATTGTATTTCAAGCCTGTAAGAAAACGATTCCCGTATTTGGAAAAATGTACCGGAGTATAACGATTAAAAACACTAATCTGTCCCCCATGTGTATGACCTGCCAAGACTAAATCAGTATGCGTTATATCTGTGTCTTCCGCATAATCCGGTGTATGCACCAACATCACTACAAAATCTTCCGCCTTCAGTCCCAATGTTGGAGACACTCCATTCTCAGAAAGATCGAATGGATTACGAACGCCACACACCGTCAGGAAACGATTTCCCCGCCATAAAGTATCACAACAATGCTCTAATAACTTTATTCCCGTCCGTTCCATTTCATCTTTTATCAGAGAATAATTTTCATTTAAATCATGATTCCCCATAACAGCATACGTTCCATAAGGAGTTTTTACTTCAGATAACGCATCAAACAATTCGGCCAGATTACCTCCATTCCTACCTCTATAATCACCACCCAACAACAAAACATCTGCATTAACCGCCTGCAGAGCCTGCTTCATCCCCTTCAAGCGTTTAAAAGAAAATCGGCTTTCATAATGGAAATCGGAAACAAATGCGATACGAAAACCGTCAAAAGAATCAGGCAACTGTTTATTGTATATATCATACCGTTTTATTCTGCCCACACCTTTATATTTTGAAAACGAAGCCGTTGCACATGATGCACAAAGCAATGCCAATAAAACCGGGAAAAGGAATATATATTTCATCTGAGAGACTTATTTGAAACAAATATAATACTTCAACAAAAACAGACAAAACGCGAATGCATACAATTAAAATAAAATGATGTAACTTTGCTTCTGTATTTATTTCTTTACCAGACAAAAAAAATGATTCAGACAAATTCAGCAAAAGCATGGTTTCTTGCAGCCCGTCCCAAAACCCTCACAGCCGCCGCGATTCCGGTAATGGTAGGCTGCGGACTGGCTGAAACTTACGGTCATTTCCAGTGGACTCCCGTCATCCTTTGTTTTTTATTCGCCTTCTGCATGCAGATAGATGCCAACTTTATAAACGATTTATTCGATTATTTAAAAGGAAGTGACCGCACAGACCGTTTAGGACCGGAACGTGCTTGCGCACAAGGATGGATCACTCCCCAAGCAATGAAAAGCGGCATTTTCATATCAACTCTCATTGCCGGTATCATCGGGCTGTGTTTACTTTATTATAGCGGATGGATCATGTTACCAATTGGTGCCGCATGCGTATTATTCGCCTTTCTTTATACCACAGGACCATATCCGTTATCTTATCACGGATGGGGCGACATTTTGGTTCTCATATTCTTCGGTTTTATCCCGGTGGGATGCACATATTACGTAATGGCGCACGATTGGAACGGATCAACAACCGCAGCCTCGCTTGCATGCGGTTTGGTCATAGACACACTCCTTATGGTAAATAATTTCAGAGATAGAGAACAAGATGCTATAAGCGGGAAAAAGACCGTTGTAGTACGATGGGGAAGCCGGACCGGACTTATTCTATATTTTTTACTTGGCCTAACGGCCTGCTGGTGCTGTTTCTATTTCCTTTACGAAGAGAAACTAACGGCTGCATTACTACCACAACTATATTTATGGCCACACATTCTGACAACCAAAGAAATGGCTCAAATAAATCGTGGGAAAGAACTCAATAAAATATTGGGAAAAACTTCCCGGAATATGCTCTTTTTCGGGATTCTTCTTTCCTTAGGACTCGTTTTAATGTAACACTCTTTCCTACTGTTTTATCAACATTACGAAACATCCGCTTTCTCTATCAGAACCGTTGCATAAGCCGATATTCCTTCTTCCCGACCGGTAAATCCCAGCTTCTCCGTTGTTGTCGCTTTTATTGACACATCTTCCTCGTCAATTCCCATCACTGAAGCCAGGGTCTTCTGCATTTCAGGAATATAGTTTTTCAATTTAGGCCGCTCAGCACATACTGTAGCATCAACGTTGCCTACATGAAATCCTTTCGTTGCAATCAAGGCTACACTTTTTTCCAAAAGCACTTTGCTGTCTATATTTTCAAATTCCTCTGAAGTATCAGGGAAATGAAAACCTATATCTCTCATATTCGCTGCGCCCAACAACGCATCACAAATGGCATGAATCAACACATCTGCATCGGAATGTCCCAACAAGCCATACTCATGTTCAAGTTTGATTCCCCCCAACCACAACTCGCGTCCACGCACCAAACGATGCACATCAAAACCAAATCCAACCTTTATCTTCATCGTATATAAAAATCAAGAACTTTCTCTTTCTCTAAATATCCCTCCAAATGATTGTCGATACGCACGGGTCCGATTCCTGCCGGTGTTCCGGTAAATAACAGATCTCCGATTTTCAACGTACAAAAACGACTCACATATGCTATGATTTTATCCACAGAAAAAAGCATATCACCGGTATATCCCTGCTGCACCGTCTGCCCGTCTATATCTAAATGAAATGCTATTTTCTGTATATCAGGGAAACTGTCTACCGGAAGAAAGTCACCTATCGCAGCCGAATCATCAAAACCTTTACATAATTCCCATGGCATTCCTTTTATTTTGAACTGCTGCTGCATATCACGAGCCGTAAAATCAATGCCAACCGTCACCGCATCATAATATCTATATGCAAAACGCTCAGATATGTTTTTCCCTAATCGACAAATCCGCACCACGAGTTCCGCCTCATAATCAACCCGCTCACAAAAATCGGGAATAAAGAAAGGTTTCCCGTTTTTCAGCAAAGCCGAGTCCGGTTTCATAAAAATAACCGGCTGCTGAGGCAGGTCTTCGCCTGCATGCAACTCATTGCAATGCAAACGATAATTCATTCCTACTGCAATAATTTTCATATCATTCTTTTCTCATTTCCACATTAAGCCGATTAAACATCACTGCCAAATGCGCATACAGCGATGTGTTTTGCACAACAATATGTTCGGGGACACGAATACGGAACGGGGTAAAATTCCAGATCGCTTTAATTCCACCTTCTATCATTTTATCCGTAATTTCCTGCGCAATATTAATGGGCACTGTCAACACGCCAATACGCACCTCATCCATTCTCATTCTTTGTTCAAATTCATCGGAATGATAAACAGGTATTCCTCCTATATTCTTACCTATAACATCGGGGTCAACATCGAAGGCGCCCACAATCTCCAAACCGAAATGCACAAGACCAGAATCACGTAACAAAGCACCTCCCAAACTACCTACGCCAAACAAATAGGCTTTATGTTTATCGGTAAAGCCCAAGAAATCTTCAAGCGCCCGGATTAACATATCGACATCATAACCGACACGTGTCCGCCCCGTAACATTCACAAAAGAAAGATCTTTCGCTATCTGTGAGGCATCAATATTTATCTGCGCAGATATTTGAGTGGAAGAGATATATTTCCCCCCTTTCTCTTTCACCAATTTTGCATTCGAAAGATACCACGGAAGCCTTCTTAACGTAGGTTCAGGCACTTTACCCATACTTTTAGGTTCATGTAATACCATCGGCGTATCTGTATTTACTTTAAACTTTACATCTACAAATGTACGGTATTTATTCGGAACAGTCGAAAAGTATTTCCCAAAAACTCACTATCTTTGAAACCGCATTAAAGTTTATTTACATGAAAACAAACGATTGGAAAGACCGACTCAATATTGTTTATTCAACAAACCCGGACTTCTGTTATGAAACAGAAGAGGAGTCAGCCGTCAAGACCCTGCAAAAAGAAAAACAAAAGCTCAAAGTCTCCATAGAAAAGAAAGGACGGGGAGGCAAAACCGTAACCATCATAAGTGGATTTATCGGCAGTGAAAACGATTTGATTTCTCTCGGGAAAATCCTGAAAACAAAATGCGGGGTAGGCGGAAGCGTCAAGGACGGCCTCATCCTCATACAAGGAGAACTGAAACAACGCATTACTGAGTTATTAAAAAACGAAGGATACATTCAAACAAAATAGCCCGACGTTTTTATAAAAACATCGGGCTATTTTCTCGCATTTATCCAGTTATTTTTCGCAACATCACCAGACAAAAAGAACAGATTTTATCTGTTCTACACACAATACACGAATAAAAAACTCGAAAAATATTCCTGCGTTTCTTATTCCTTGCCACATTGAGCATAAAAAAAGAGGACTACACTATTGCAGTCCTCTTGCTTTCCCCAACGTGGTGCCACCAGGAATCGAACTATCTGTCCAAGTAACTGAATATCTTTGATTTATGATTCAGCAAGTAGTGTAATCTCCCGCTATTGCTCCACCAGATTGTTGCAATATTTTGCAGTGTCTTGCGGAGTCGATTTCCTATTACTTTACAAAGGTAACGCTTTATTTTGAAATACAAGCAGATGCCTTGTGTTTTTGCTCCACCTCATTGGGGAACTTCAATTTAAGTGGATAATATTACAGAATATACTTGTTAAATGATGTTCTTGTTTTTACAAATAATCACCAATCTTTAATGATTTAGAATAACTATCAACTTGTTTATTTGAAACAAATCTCTTGACATGTTCAATAGATATACCTTTTCATCCTCTTTGTAATTCAAGAAAGCTATAATCATCAAGTTTAGGAATTAATTCTTTATTATATTTTATCCGGTTGAGTTTTGCCATATAGCTAATTATTTTCTTTTATCTCTGTATTCTTCATATCTTGTGAATGCTTTATTTTACGCATATCTATAAATCCCTGATTCTTCCCTCTCCATCTGCGCACAACATAACTATTAAAATCGAACTTTCCTAAATCTAAATTATCGGCATGGTCTGATATTATGATTTGAGGTAAAAAACCATAATTTTCTTCTATTGAGTTTATAACATTTATTATTTGTACAAATAGATTAGTTACTGCATTAAGATCCTCATCAGCTGATTTGTTCTCCAATTCCTTAAGTTTATTGGCATCAAACTTTTCTTCATTAACATCTACTGTTGAAGGGAAATAAACTTGACTAGGTTGGTCTAGAAATAGTATAGAAGGAACTAACGCCTTATCACCTAAAGAGGCGAAATACTTGAGAATTGACAAAAATAAGCAAATATGAGAGTACAGCCAATTGGCTCCACTTCCCATAGATCTAAGATATACTTTTGTTTGATTATCTTT
>CASDXG010000032.1 GCA_949285025.1 uncultured Bacteroides sp.
AAAAAGCCGCCGTCTGCCTCCGGTATTTCCCCATCAGCCGGAATTATCGCAAAATAATCAAGCGACAGCGGCTGCTGTGACGTTGAAAGTATCCAAGAACCAAGAGAGGAAATGTTATCTTTAAACTGCGTGAAAAGTCCTCCGATAGTATCCGGATCATCCGTCATCTTTTCAAGCAGAAAAACAAGCTGATCAAGTGTAGTTACGCTCTCACCCCGCGCTCCTGTGGCTTCAACCATCATTTCCGAAATGCTTTTAAGTTCCTGTGCCTGTGACTTCATTCTCTCAAGCGTTTCTGGGATAATCTCTTCAAAATTGTATTCGCGATAACTGTCCGGCGTCGTCCCGGTAATCATCAGTATTTCACGATAGCACTCGTTAAGACCGTCGACTACACGATCTACCCTTGTCAGCATTTCACCCATGCTGCCGAGTACTACCTCAAGGGCTATCGTATATTCCTTCCCCGCCTCAAAATAAAAAAGGTAATCTCCGTTTTCCTCATCGCCGAGGGCCTTAACCTGCCAATCACCGTTGTAATCAAACTTTAAGCTTTCCGCTTCCTTAAAAGGCACACTGCCGTCAATAGTAAGCTTTCTGCTGACATACTTACCCGACGAAAAATTCTGCCGAAATCTCGGGGCTATTTTATATAGCCCGCTTTCTTCAACCTTAAGTTTCCACGAGACCCATGCTCCGGCGTTCTGCCAGTTGCTGCCGCCCATTGAATTAAGCTTTACAAGGAATATATCCTGAGGTTGAGTTGCTGCCGAGCTGCGATCGTTTTGTGGGAAAATACTGCGCGAAGACTTTTCAAACATATCTTCGGCCTGCAAATATTTAATATCACCGACAGCGGGCTTGTACCCCTTGCTTTGATATTCTGTCTTTATTTCAGAATAAGATTTTACATCCGAAGTATTGCAAAGCTTCAAGCTCTCAATAAGCATCGGTTCACGATCTGAGGTAAACCTTATTACATGCCTTCCCTCGGTAAGATAAAATTCAAGCGGTTCCCCGGCATATCCGGTCGAATCCTCCAACAGGCTTTCAGTCCATTCCCTGACCTCCTCCTCGGCCGGACGTATATCATTTCCGTCGGAGTCGGTACGCTTTTCACCGTATACCTCTTTCCATACTCTGTGAAAAGTAAGATACTGGGCTTCTTCAAAAGGAGCCTTTCCGTCTATCATAAGACTGCGGTTTATATCGCCGCCCTTGCCCTCATAGGGGTAATATTTTAAAGATATATTATATAATCCGGTTTCCGGAACGGTAAAGGTCCATTCGGCATAACCCTCTTCACTTGTTAAAACCGCCTGCCCTTTCGCACCGGCATAATCGTTAAGAAGCTCTGTATCACTGCTTCCGCCAGAATAGTTCTCAGAAGAAATCAAAACTTCACTATCCGGATGTGATGCGTCAGAATATCCTGCAAGATAATCAGAATACGCCGGCACAGCTTGCTCGTCAAGAGCTGCCGATGTTGTATCGGAATTGAAATTATTTGCAGAATTTTCCGTAGCGTTCACTTCTGGAATCTGTGCGAAAAATGTCACAAGAATAACTCCGGCAACAAATATCGCCGATATTTTTTGAAGTATTCGTTTATTAATCCAAGCATTTTTCGTCATAATAATACCTCATTCAATCTCTCTTTTGTTTAAATTATACCAAAGCAGTATTTATCATTACAAGAAATTTTTTTATTTGAAGTGGACAATTATTGCAAACAACAATAATCAAGGGACTAAAATCGATATATTTCCCTGCATCAAGACAAAATCATCTCCCGATTATTCGTTATTTACAGTGTTTTTTCATAAGTAAAAAAGTGCTGATTTCGCCAAATTAAGTCAATTGACAATATTTGTCCGTCGAAAAACAATAAATTTCTTGCCCATATATATTTTCTATATTAT
>CASDXG010000033.1 GCA_949285025.1 uncultured Bacteroides sp.
GGATGATATGCATTCATCCGGTTTTACTTATAATAGGAAGGTGTGTCAAAATCTCCGCTCCGTCTTTTGGGTACGGATGACACGGATGTTTCACTGGACACATCTTCCTAAATGCTATTAAAATCAGATTATAAGAAAATGAATGTATTTCCTTTCAGCAATACTTGGCGAGAAACCATACTGTTCTACCGCTTCTTGCGTCATCGCAAAGGGTTCGGTGTACATTCCCCTTTTGCCTTTTCATTCATTACGAAAGTAATCGACGAACGTTGTGGCTATTATAGTTATCAAGACATCGAATTAATTCGAAGGCAGCTGATACACAGAGGAAATAGTCTGGCTAAAAAAGATATAAAACGTTCACATGGCGAGTTGTTGTTCCGTACAGTCAATTACTTTAAGCCGAAGAAGTTGTTGCAGATCGGTTCGCCCGCCGGAATCGCTGCCTTATATATGACTGCCTATGCCTCTGACTTGAAAGCCCTTGTTCTTGAAAAGGAACCACTCTCTGTAGAAACGACAGCCTGGAGCTTGCAGAAGTATCATTCGGCGGTAAAAGTATGTCCGGGTGATTATGAGCAGACACTACCGGCAGCCTTGCAGGAATTAGGAGAAGTGGACTTTGTCTTCTTCCAGGCCACCCAAGAAAAGGAGAAGAACCGTTTCTATTTTGAAGAAGCGATAAAACATATCCAACCTGATACGGTCTTCTTTATGGAAGGAATCCGGGCGAATCAGGAAATGCGTCAGTTATGGACAGAAATCTGTTACCGGAAAGATGTCATTCTCACATTCGATTTATATCATATTGGGATTATTATCTTTCAGCCGCGGTTTTATAAGAAGAATTACCTGGTATATTTCTGAACAGACGTGATAGCCCATAATAAAAACCGTCAGAGAAACAGGCTCGCCTGCAATTTCTCTGACGGTTTGCTTTTTATACCAACTCGAAATCTAGCTGTTTCCGTTCGAGGTTCGCTTGTGCGACACGAATGGTTACCGGATCACCCAAACGATACTGATGTTTGTTGCGCCGGCCTATCAGACAATAATTCTTTTCATCGAATTCATAGTAATCATCATCCAGATCACGCATCGGAACCAAGCCTTCGCATTTGTTTTCATTCAACTCAACATACAAACCCCATTCAGTTACACCTGAAATCACTCCATCAAAGATTTGTCCGAGCTTGTCACTCATAAATTCCACTTGCTTGTATTTGACAGAAGCCCGTTCGGCATTGGCTGCCACTTGCTCCATGGACGAACAATGTTCGCAAAGCTCTTCATATTTCTTCTTGACCACACTTCTTCCACCTTGCATATACCGTTCCAATAAGCGATGCACCATCATATCCGGATAACGCCGGATAGGAGAAGTAAAATGCGTATAATAATCGAATGCCAAACCGTAATGACCGATATTATCCGTAGAGTATTTTGCCTTCTGCATGGCTCGTATGGCTACAGTCTCAATCAGATTCTCCTCCGGTTTACCCTGTACCTGATCAAGCAAGGAATTGATACCTTTCGAGATCTCACTCTTCTTACCGTCTGTCTTGAAGCGATATCCGAAACGACGGATAAAGGTGGCAAAATTCTCCATCTTTTCCGGA
>CASDXG010000034.1 GCA_949285025.1 uncultured Bacteroides sp.
TAATCCTTTGAAGTCATCTCCGGATTTTCCCCCGCTTCACACCGGACATGAGCGTTTCCGCTCATCCGGCGTTCCATCGTTCTATATAAGTTCAATAAGCATATCTACTTCAACAACCGATTTGGTTTTATTCAGATTGGATTCAGATTTAAGCGGCTTCTAAGTCTGTTCAGCTTGTCCTTTTGCCGATAGTCCAGCGACAATTTCTCTGTATATGCTTTAATTGTATCTTCCTTTGTTGCATGGAGAAGGATATGGACATCCGCACACACCAATACAAGGTTTGAATATCTGTCATCGCCGCCGTCTGCTTTACGAGTCTTATGATGACAATGAATGTCTCCAATACTTAGCGGTTTGCCTGTAACCGCACACTTTCCTTGTTGTGCGCAGTACAATGCCAACCTGTTGTCATTGAATTCGATACTTTCTCCCTGTACCGGATTTTCCATCAAATAGTGCAGTATTCGCATATTCGTTTTTTCGAGTGTTTTATGAATATCCGCACGACCTTCCGGCGTGTATATACACCAGTATCTCGCTCGATGTTTTGGCGGTATTGTTTGGACATAGGTGATGGGTAGAACAAACAGACCTCTGATATACCGTAGTTCTTTGCTCCGCCCATATATTTTCTGAACATACTGTGGTAAAGTATTTCCGCTTTTCTTTAACCTTTGACCCAATCTGCATTTCATGGTTCTTTTGACCAAAAAGCCTATTTCCGCGAAATCACTACTTACATGTGTTGCTATACGGTAATAATTGTGAACTCCGAGCACATAGGAATTATAGTCCATAATAAATTTATGTTCTTCGTTCTCATTGGCAGGAAACTTAATTTTTTCCACCATGTCTGTCGCACGCTTCTTGATTTTCTCTTTGCGTTTGTCCGAGACATGAGAGACAATCGTATATTTGACCTTTCCGTTTTTCTTACCTTTTGGCTTGACCTTCATTTTGAAGCCGAGAAATTCCGAATACTGCTTTTTCAGATTGACTATTTGGGATTTTTCGGGGCTGATATCCAGTCCCAATCGTTCTTTCAGCCACTTCTGCGTTGCAATAAACAGCCTTTCCGCATCCTGCCTGTTACGGCAAAATATCCGGAAATCATCAGCATACCGCAGACCGTAACATTCTTTCAATTTGGTCTGTTCTCTTAGTACATGGTACACATAACCTTTATCAATTACGCCATTGTCTGTCCTGATATGACCATAATTTCTCCTCATGGGTATGTTTTCCCACTGACTGGAAATCCACCAGTCCAATTCGTTTAGCACGATGTTGGATAACAGTGGGGAAATGATACCGCCCTGCGGAGTTCCCTTATCGGGAAATCCAATACCCGCAACTTCGGCTTTCAGCATAGCGGATACGATTGATAGTAACTGCTTGTCCCGAATACCGATTGTCCACATTTGCCGCAGTAGCTTCCCATGGTTTACATTGTCGAAAAATCCTTTTATATCAAGGTCAACGACATAGTGCAAATTCTGGCGCTGTGCCAGCGTATAGGCGACAGCTATGGCGTTTTCCTGACTTCTGTTCGGACGAAATCCAAAACTTCTGTCATGAAATTTTGCTTCGCATATCGGTTCTAAGACTTGCAG
>CASDXG010000035.1 GCA_949285025.1 uncultured Bacteroides sp.
CTCGCTTTGTTGCACCTGCAATTCTAATTCTTCAAATTCTTGTCTGTTCATAATAATTGAGGTTTGATTGTATTCACTGCCGCAAAGCTACAACCAAACCTCAAAGTGTAAAAGGTGCATTTCTTCGAATGCTTACTATAAGTCTTTTCGGAATACAAAAAAGGGCTTTCAGAATAGAAGCAGGGAAATAATTTCTCTATCTTTGTATGGAGAAGATTATATTGTTTTATAGATAGTCAACAAGATTATGAATGATCTGAAAGAAATACTCCGTCATTTCCCTGAAATCGGTGAAGTAAAGATGATAGATCCGATATCGACCGGTCTGATAAACCGTACATATAAGGTATATACTGCGGAGAAAGAGAAGATCCGTTGTTATGTTTTACAGTGCATAAATAAAGCGGTATTTCATGATGTGCCGGGATTGCAGCGGAATATAGAACTGGTTACTTCGCATATTCGGCGGAAATTGGAAGATAAAGGGGAGGAAGATATTGACAGAAAGGTCTTACGCTTTTTGAAAACCGATAAAGGACTTTCTTATTATTGGGACAAAACAGATTATTGGCGGGTATCTGTGTTTATAGAAGGTTCCGAGACACGCGATGAATTGACTTCGCATTCGGCTGAGTTGGTCGGAATAAAATTTGGAGAGTTTGAAGCTATGCTATCGGATATGGTTGAACCATTGATAGAGACGATACCGGACTTTCACAATATGGAGTTCCGTTTGGCTCAACTGCGTGAGGCGGTAGAGAAAGATGCCGTAGGGCGTTTGTCCGGAGTGCGTACTATGGTTGACGATATTAACCGCGATGCGGAGGATATGTGCTTTGCGGAACGTTATTACAGAGAAGGGAAATTATTGAAACGAGTCTGTCATTGTGATACAAAACTAAATAATATGCTTTTCGACCGTTCGGGAAATGTTTTGTGTATTATTGATTTGGATACAGTGATGCCATCGTTTGTCTTTTCCGATTTCGGGGATTTTTTACGTTCGGCAGCGAATACGGCTTCGGAAGATGAACCTGATTTGAGTAAAATTACTTTTCGGCAGGAGATCTTCAAAGCCTTTGCCAAAGGTTATTTTTCAAAGGCCAAATCATTTCTTACCCCTATAGAAATTGGTCTGCTGCCTTTTTCCGTCGCTTTGTTTCCTTACATGCAGGCCGTGCGTTTTCTCACCGATTATTTAAACGGAGATGTATATTATCGGATTGATTACGTGGAACATAATCTGGTTCGCTCCCGCGCGCAATATAAATTGTATGAGGAAGTTCGGAAAATTATGCCGCAGTTGAAGTCGTATATAGATTCTCTATGTTGATTGAATGAGAAACGACAGAGCTTTTTGTAGGGAAGTTCTGCCCTAAAAGTTCTGTCGTTATTTATGAAAGTTTAATATGATTATCATTTATTCTTATTCGGGGAAATCGGAGAATGGAGGCTGTTGCTGCATCATAGGCGGGCGGTTTCCTCTGGGACCTTGCATATTCCGGTTAGGCATGCGGCCACCCGGAGCTGCAGGCATATAAAACTTTTCCAATTGTTTTACGCTTAATATTTCTTTGAACTTGTCGAAATAAGATTCTTTCAGTTCAATTGCTTTGCGTTGTGCAGCGAGTCTGTCTTTTATGTTCTGTATTTTTTCATCATCACTCAGTTTCTTTTTATTCTTTGTGCTGGTTGCAGGAGTAATTTTACTGAGAGCTTCCAGATATTCTGTATATAGGGGCGTAAATTTGGCCGATGTCTCGTCATCAAGATCCAAACGTTTTTCCATAGCTTTAATTTGCATGTCTCTGAATTCTTCCGGTGTCATGTCCTGTCTAAAATGTGAACCGTTGTTCCTTTGAGCTTGTACATTTCCACAACAGAATAGGGCAGTTATGGCTATTGCCATAAAAAATCTGACAGTTTTCATTATTCTTGTTTTTAAGTTAAACATTTTGTTGTTTTTTATCGATCGATTTGTTCCTTTGATGTAATGCAGGCAAAAAGGTTTATCGGTCAATAACATTTTTTGATTTTAAAAAGGGGATTCTTTGCATATTTTTACTGTCTTCCCTGTGACGGGATGGATAAATTCCAATTCTGCGGCGTGCAGATAGAGGCGTTTGTCCGGAGTTCCATATAGTTGATCGCCGGAAATCGGAAGATTCAATCCTTCGGGATGAGCAGAATGTACCCGTAACTGATGTGTACGTCCCGTTTGCGGATAAAAATTAACGCGGGTTTTTCCGTCTTTCCGTTCGATAACCTTATACTTTGTAATAGCAACTTTTCCGTATTCATGGTTGACGGTTTGTTGAGGCCTGTTTGAGAAATCCGGATACAGTGGTAATACGATTGTTCCGTTATCTGCATGAAGTGTTCCGTTCAAGATGGCTGTATAACGTTTTTTTACCGTACTTTTTTCAAATTGCTTTTGCAGTTCCTTGTATGTTTCCATTGTTTTTGCTGCAAGGAGCAATCCGGATGTGTCCATATCCAGGCGGTGAACGATGACTGGTCCTGTAGCTTCGGGATACATTATTCGCAGGCGGGTGTAAACGGAATCTTCTGTATCTTTTCCGGGAACGGAGAGTAATCCGGCCGGTTTATTTATAATAATCAGCCATTCGTCCTCATAAACGATTTCAAGCGGAGTGTTTTTGATTGTATGATGTTCCAACGGATTCGGCGCTACATTCAGTCCTTCAAGCATGTGTTTGAGTATGGGTTTGCATTTTCCTGTACAGGAAGGATAGAATTGCCCGTGATGTCTGATCTCATTTTTGGGTGATGTACCCCACCAGAATTCACCCATTGCCAAAGGTTTCAAGCCGTTGATGTAGGCATATTGCAGCAATTTTGGTAGTGCACATTCGCCGGCTCCTGCCGGAGGCATGCCTTGCGGGGTGTCGCGGAAAAGCTCGCATAAGTCTTTTGTTTCGCCTTTCGCATTTAACATCCGGAATTTTTTGAACAGCTTTTCCTGTAATGCTGCGGAACGTTGTTTGCGCTCATGTTTCAATTCCTCAAGTTGTTTTTCAAACATGCCGACTTTCTCTTGCAGCGAAGAAAGCTCAGATTTCAGGTGTTTTTCCGTGCGTTTGAATTCTGCTTTCTGAAACTGACTTTCATGTATCATTGCTGTTTGTTCTGCTTCTGACAATGGTTTTTCCCGTCGTTTTGCCCGTTCTTCTTTGGCATGCCTTAGATTCTTTTTTAAAAGTTCAATATATTCCCGGAAGAATGTTTCGGCGTTTTGTAAATTCTGTCGGCTCGTTTTATAAGAATCACTTTCAAGAATTTCAGAGATACGGTGGTTGATATCAGAAATCATACGTTCTTCCTTGCGGAAGAAGCCGTCGGGCTGTAGCAGATCGTATACGGGAGGAACAAAAAAGGCGTGTATGTTGCTTCCTGCCAGATTGCCGGAAAATGCGGCCAGATACCCGATATCTCCATTGGGTGCCGCAATGATTAGCACACCGAACATTTTTCCTTTTTGCAATTCATTACTCCAGTCGGCTCGTGAGTACAGGTAGTTTTGGGTTTCGTGCGCTGCGATTTTCACAAGAGGGTGCGGTGTGTATAGGAATGGATACGTGAATTGTTCCGGTAATGGGATGTCGTTTATCGGAGATGAAAACAAATGATAAGGCAACTTGTCGGTATGCATTGTGATAAATGTTTACTCAAGTGTCCGTTGGCGGCAAAAATATCCGTTGAAGAGTTCGTCTACGTTTTTTACAGCCTCCTTGAATATTCCGTAAATTGTCGAGCCGGACCCGCTCATTGACGCATATATAGCTCCTGAATTATATAGTTTATCTTTTATTGCCGCCAGCTCAGGGTATTTGCGGAATACCGTGTTTTCGAAATCATTTTTCATTGTATTTTTCCAAGTCTCTATGGGAGTTTGTATGATTTCTTTTAGTGACAATTCCGGATGTGCAGGAATGATGCCCGAAAAGGCATCGCGTGTGGATACAGAAATTTCAGGTTTTACTAAAACAATGTGATAACCGCTCAGAGACAATGTTATCGGTTCGAATACATTCCCTATACCGGTGGCAAAAACAGGCTCGTTACGGATAAAAAAGGCGCAATCGGCACCTAATTGTGAGGCATATGTTTCCATCTGTTCGCTGTTCATGCCTAAAGAAAATTTCTCGTTCAGTAATTTAATCATGAAAGCGCAGTCGGCAGAGCCTCCGCCTAATCCGGCCTGCATAGGAATATGTTTGAATAAATGAATATCAATCGGTGGCAACTGAAACGTATCTTTCAGTAAGAGATAAGCCTTGACTATAAGATTGTCTTCGGGTTTCCCGTTTACGGGTGTGCCGCTGACATTTAATATGTAAGGTCTGCTTTTATCTGTAAGTATATTGACTTCCAAAGCATCTTGTAGATTTATCGGATAAAAAACTGTTTCTAAATTGTGGTATCCGTCCGGACGTTTTTCTGTGATATTCAGTCCGAGGTTTATTTTTGCATTAGGAAAAATAATCATTGAGCTATAATTTTTATGCTCAAATATACGGGAAAGTTTTGAAATCCGTTCTTTTTTGGTTAAAGAATGTCTTTTTTCCCGATGGTAATTATTATTTCTTATATATTTATCGATATATTAATGTATCGGTATATATATGGATATTCTTTTGATAATGGCAGGTGTAGTGTGTCTGCTTGTAGGTTTGGCCGGATGTATTCTTCCTGCACTTCCGGGCCCTCCGATTTCATATGTTGGTCTGTTGTTGCTGCATTTCACAGAAAAGGTTCAGTTCTCTTCAGGAGAACTGTGGATGTGGTTTGCTGTTGTGGCGGTAATTCAAATAGCAGATTACGTAATCCCCATGCTTGGCAGTAAGTATATTGGCGGTTCTAAGTGGGGAACATGGGGAGCTTTTGTCGGCTCTATTGTCGGTCTGTTTTTTGTTCCGTTAGGATTGATTCTTGGCCCTTTTATCGGAGCGCTTGTCGGGGAACTGCTTGGTAATCGCAGTTTCGTAGAGGCTTTGAAGTCGGGTATAGGAGCTGTTCTCGGGTTTATTTTCGGAACGGTGCTGAAAGTAACGGCATGTGTATATTTTATTGTTGTGTTTGTGGCGGCTCTTTTTTAAAAATATCTATCTTTGTTTCGTAATTAGATAGAGAAATGGCAGAGATAAAAAGAACGACACGTGTTTCAAAAGCGGCAAAAAGTAAGTCAAACGATGACTATGGTCATTTGCAACCTCAGGCCCCTGAATTGGAAGAAGCCGTTTTAGGAGCGCTGATGATTGAGAAAGATGCTTATTTTTTGGTAAGTGAAATCCTTCGTCCCGAATCGTTTTATGAACATCGGCATCAGCTGATTTATGCGGCTATAACCGATTTGGCAATGCAGCAAAAGCCGGTTGATATATTGACTGTTACCGAGCAGTTGCGTACGAGAGGCGATTTAGAGGAAGCGGGAGGCCCGTTTTATATTACACAGTTGAGTGGAAAAGTAGCATCTTCTGCTCATATAGAGTATCATGCGCGTATCATTGCTCAAAAATATCTGGCGAGGGAACTGATAACTTTTACCAGCAATATACAGACAAAAGCGTTTGATGAGACACAAGATGTGGACGACTTGATGCAGGAGGCTGAGGGAAAGTTATTTGAGATTTCCCAACGGAATCTGAAAAAAGATTATACGCAAATAAATCCGGTTATTCAGGAAGCATATGAAATGCTTCGGAAAGCAGCGGCACGGACCGACGGGTTGAGCGGCTTGGAAAGCGGATTCCATCAGTTGGATAAGTTGACTTCCGGTTGGCAAAACTCCGATTTGATTATTATTGCTGCCCGTCCGGCAATGGGAAAGACTGCGTTTGTACTTTCAATGGCGAAGAACATGGCGGTAAACAATAAAGTTCCGGTCGCATTGTTTTCACTTGAAATGAGTAACGTTCAGCTGGTAAACCGTTTGATTGTCAATGTGTGTGAGATACCGGGTGAGAAGATTAAAAGCGGTCAATTAGCTCCTTATGAATGGGGACAGCTTGATTATAAGATAAAAGAACTGTATGATGCACCTCTTTATGTGGATGATACTCCGTCTTTGTCGGTATTCGAATTACGGACAAAAGCCCGTCGTCTGGTTCGTGAGCATGGGGTGAAAATCATAATTATTGATTACCTTCAGTTGATGAATGCCAGTGGAATGTCGTACGGAAGCCGTCAGGAGGAGGTCAGTACGATATCCCGTTCGTTAAAAGGCCTTGCTAAAGAGCTGAATATTCCGATAGTGGCTTTGAGTCAGTTGAATCGAGGTGTGGAGAACCGTGAAGGAATTGATGGGAAACGCCCGCAGCTGAGTGATTTGCGTGAGTCGGGGGCGATTGAACAAGACGCAGATATGGTTTGTTTTATTCATCGTCCGGAGTATTATAAGATCTATGCAGATGAGAAAGGAAATGACCTTCATGGAATGGCTGAAATTATAATAGCAAAGCATCGTAACGGAGCAGTCGGGGATATTTTGTTGCGCTTTCGTTCCGAATATGCTCGTTTTCAGAATCCGGATGACGAGATGATAATACCTGTTCCGGGTGAAGATTCATCGGCACCGGTACTTCGTTCTAAAATGAATAATACTTCATCTCAGGATTATCCTTCTCCTCCTCCTGCAGAAATGGAACCGCCTGTGAGTAATCCGTTTGGTGCACCTATACCGGATGTCCCGTTTTGAAGACTTGTTTATATAAGAGTTTTAAGTATAAAGTTTGCGGAAAGGATGTGATATGCTTGCCTATACGTATGTGGAAAAAGGACAATTTGAGCTGATTGAAAAGCCCGTTCCCGAATTGATAGATTCACACGATGCAGTTGTTCGTGTGACGTTAAGCAGTATTTGTACCAGTGATTTGCATATAAAACACGGCAGTGTGCCTCGTGCAGTGCCGGGTATTACGGTAGGACATGAAATGGTTGGGGTGGTGGAGAAGGTCGGACCGGATGTCGTTTCGGTATCTCCCGGTGATCGTGTGACCGTGAATGTGGAAACATTTTGCGGGGAATGTTTTTTTTGTCGGCATGGATATGTGAATAATTGTACTTCTCCGGAGGGCGGATGGGCCTTAGGTTGTCGTATTGATGGCGGTCAGGCTGAATATGTCCGTGTTCCTTTTGCCGATCAAGGTTTGAATCTCATCCCGGATAATGTGAGTGACGAACAGGCTCTTTTTGTGGGAGACATATTGGCAACGGGCTTTTGGGCAGCGCGGATATCGGAAATTTCGGAGGATGATACGGTGCTTATCATCGGAGCCGGCCCTACGGGACTTTGTACGCTCCAATGTGTAATGTTGAAAAAGCCGAAATGTATCATTGTTTGTGAAAAATCGTCCGAAAGGATCCGTTTTGTAAACGAACATTATGCGGGCGTCTTGACAGTGACACCCGAGAAATGCAGAGAGTTTGTTCTTGAGAACAGTCGGCATGGCGGGGCGGATGTCGTGCTGGAAGTGGCCGGCGGTGAAGATACATTCCGTTTGGCATGGGAGTGTGCGCGTCCCAATGCTGTTGTTACCATTGTGGCACTTTATGCGCATCCTCAGCTTCTTCCTCTTCCCGATATGTATGGAAAGAATCTGACTTTTAAGACAGGTGGGGTAGATGGCTGCGACTGTGCCGAGATTCTTCGGTTAATATCGGAAGGAAGAATCGATACGACATCGCTTATCACGCATCGTTTTTCTTTGGATAGAATAGCTGAAGCCTATCGTATTTTTGAAACAAAGTCGGACGGTGTTATCAAGATTGCGGTTTCTCCGCCTCGTAAATCATCCGAGAATCTTTCTTCGACAGTTTGATATATAGTCAGGATGTGGGAAACAGATTGCGGCGGATTGCGGAAAAGAACGGGATGTTTTTGTCGGAATGTGCTGTTGTTTTGCTGAGAATAACAGGGCGTCTGTTGTCTGGTGCTTTTATGCGCTGATTTTCTGATATGGGAAAAATACGCATAGACAGAAGTCTGTGCGGTGGCTTATTCCGTAAAATTCATGAATGTTTCTCTCTTTATTCCCAAATATTTGTATTAAATTTGCGCATTAAATTCCGTGAATATAAAAAACAATAAATATGAATATATCTTATAATTGGCTGAAAGAGTATGTCGATTTCGATATGACTCCTGATGAAGTGGCAGCTGCTCTTACTTCCATCGGCTTGGAAACGGGTAGTGTGGAAGAAGTTCAATCGGTAAAAGGCGGTCTGGAAGGTTTGGTTATAGGCGAAGTGCTTACATGCGAACCTCACCCAAATTCCGATCATATGCATATTACTACGGTGAATCTCGGCACAGGTGATCCGGTACAAATCGTTTGTGGAGCAGCCAATGTGGCCAAAGGTCAGAAAGTCGTGGTGGCGACCATCGGGACAAAACTTTATGATGGTGACGAATGTTTCACGATTAAGAAATCAAAGCTGCGGGGTGTGGAGTCGAACGGGATGATTTGTGCGGAAGATGAAATCGGAATCGGGACAAGTCATGAAGGAATTATAGTGCTTCCGTCCGATGTCGTGCCCGGAACACTGGCCAAAGACTATTATAATATTAAGAGCGATTATGTATTGGAGGTAGATATTACGCCGAATCGTGCGGATGCCTGCTCTCATTATGGCGTAGCGCGTGATTTATACGCCTGGTTACTGCAGAATGGACATCGGGCAACATTGAGACGTCCGTCTGTTGATGCTTTTAAGGTTAACGCTTCTGAGGGAGGAATTGATGTCGTGGTAGAGAACACAGAAGCATGTCCACGTTATGCAGGATTGGAAATAAGAAATGTAACCGTGAAGGAAAGTCCGGAATGGTTACAGAATAAGTTGCGGACAATAGGTGTTCGTCCGATTAATAATATTGTGGACATTACGAATTATATACTGCATGCTTACGGTCAACCGATGCATTGTTTTGATGCAGACAAGATAAAGGGTGGAAAAATTATTGTAAGGACCTGTCCGCAAGGAACGAAGTTTGTCACATTGGATGGTGTGGAACGGGAGTTGTCAGACCGTGATCTGATGATTTGCGATGCAGAAAAACCTATGTGTATAGGCGGTGTCTTTGGTGGATTGGATTCGGGAACGACCGAAGCAACAAAGGCTGTTTTTCTGGAGAGTGCGTATTTTCATCCTACATGGATACGGAAGACTGCCCGTCGTCATGGTCTGAGTACGGATGCTTCTTTCCGTTATGAACGTGGAATCGACCCGAACGGGGTTATATATGCTTTGAAGGAGGCGGCAATATTGGTGAAAGAACTCGCCGGAGGACAGATTGTTTCCGATGTGAAAGACTGCTACTCTTCGCCGATAAAAGACTTTCCAGTAGAATTGTCTTATGCATATGTAAACGGACTGATTGGAAAAGAAATACCGAAAGAAACCGTGAAGTCGATTGTCACAAGCCTGGAAATGAAGATTGTTAACGAAACGTCAGACGGACTGTCTTTGCTCGTTCCTCCTTATAGAGTGGATGTACAGCGTCCGTGCGATGTGGTGGAAGACATACTTCGTATTTATGGTTATAATAATGTGGAGATACCTTCTTCTCTGAAGTCGAGCTTGAATGTAAAGAGCGATGAAGACCAGTCTGTAAAATTGCAGAATTTGGTATCAGAGCAACTGGTGGGATGTGGATTTAATGAAATATTGAATAATTCATTGACTGCTGCATCTTATTATGAGGGTCTGGAAACATATAAATCCGAAAATCTGGTTCATTTGATGAACCCGTTGAGCAATGATTTGTGTGTGATGCGTGCAACGTTATTATTTGGCGGTTTGGAAAGCATCCGTTATAACGCAAATCGGAGAAATGCCGACTTGAAGTTCTTCGAATTCGGTCATTGTTATCACTTTAATGCAGAGAAACGTAATGCAGAAAAGATTCTGGCTGCATACTCGGAAGAAATGCATATGGGATTGTGGATTACAGGAAAACGCGTATGCAATTCATGGGCTCATCCGGATGAAGAGGCTTCTGTATATGAATTGAAGGCTTATGTTATGAACATATTTCGGCGGTTGGGTGTGAACTTTGGCGGACTTGTTTTTGGTACTTTGACGAACGATATTTATTCGACAGCACTGTCGGTTCATACACGTGGTGGAAAGTTATTGGCAACATTGGGCGTGATAAATAAGAAAATCCGCAAGGCTTTTGACATAGAGAATGATGTGTATTACGCCGATTTGAATTGGAAAGAGTTGATGAAAGCCGTGAAAAATAATACGGTCAGCTATAAGGAAATATCAAAATATCCGGCAGTAAGACGTGACTTGGCTTTATTGATTGATAAACAAGTCTCATTTGGAGAGATAGAAAAGATTGCTTATGAGACAGATAGGAAACTGTTGAAGGCAGTAGAACTCTTTGATGTTTATGAAGGAAAGAACTTGGAAGCCGGCAAGAAAAGCTATGCTGTTAGTTTTCTGTTACAGGACGAGAATGCAACATTAAACGATAAACAGATAGACAAGATTATGCAGAAGTTGATAGTCAATCTGCAGAATAAGCTGGATGCAAAACTAAGATAATAGAAAAGGAAAATTAAAAATAACATTAAAAAAACTAATCCAATGGGAAGAGCGTTTGAATATAGAAAAGCAACGAAACTGAAGAGATGGGGACACATGGCTAAAACATTTACCCGATTGGGCAAACAGATTGCAATAGCAGTGAAGGCCGGTGGACCGGAACCTGAAAATAACCCGGCACTTCGTTCGGTAATTGTTACGTGTAAGCGTGAGAACATGCCGAAAGATAATATAGACCGTGCCATAAAAAATGCGTTAGGAAAAGATCAAAGCGATTACAAAGGCATGACGTATGAAGGCTATGGACCGCATGGTGTAGCCGTATTTGTGGATACGTTGACCGATAATCCTACAAGAACTGTTGCAGATGTCCGTTCGGTTTTTAATAAGTTCGGAGGAAATTTGGGCACGATGGGGTCATTAGCTTTCTTGTTCGATCATAAATGTGTATTTACATTCAAGAAGAAAGAAGGGATGGATATGGAAGAACTTATTCTGGATCTTATCGATTATAACGTGGATGACGAGTATGATGAAGACCCGGAAGAAGGGACAATAACTATTTACGGTGACCCGAAAAGCTACGCAATGATTCAGAAGCATTTGGAGGAATGTGGATTTGAAGATGTCGGCGGAGAATTCACTTACGTTCCGAATGATCTGAAAGAGGTAACGCCGGAACAGCGCGAGACTATTGACAAAATGGTGGAACGTTTAGAGGAATTCGATGATGTACAGACGGTTTACACAAATATGAAACCGGAATGATTTGTGAAACAAACAAGAAAAGATATCGATGAAAAGGAAGCTTCTTACAGGCTTCCTTTTTTATTGGTTAAATGGTGCTTATGTTATTAAGAATAGCACAGAAGGGGCGATTCATAAGAATGCGGGCTTCTGTGGAAAAGCTGACGGCCTTTTTTCTTAAACGTTTGTTCGTTTTTGAAAATTCCGGTGTAAAAATCTATTCAGCCTAACTATTTTTTGCCATTTTAGTGGAATGAAAAGATATCACATAATGTAAAATAGCTCTTTACATTCGCTAATGCAAAGAGCTAATCATAACACAAAAACTAAACTAGACTTAACTAAAACTATGAAGAAGTTTCACAACTTCTGTTCATTTGATTGAAAATTTTATGCATACAAATATACAAAAACTAAAAATATACGCCAAAAAAACAGCAATGGAATTTGGATGTTTGGTGAAAAAATGATGTGAATAAAAAGATTTTCTTATACAAAATGTTCGTTGATATAGTCTTGAATTGTTTGTTTGTAGCTTTCGGAAATAGGGATATATGCCTTTTCAAATACGATTTTTCCCTTGTCTATGATTTTTATCTTCGATTTCTGTACGATGAAAGAACGGTGTACGCGGACGAAACGGTCGGAGGGCAGTTTCTCTTCCATTGCCTTCATGCTGATTAAAGAAAGAACAGGTCGTGACCTGTCTTCTAAATAGATTTTGATATAGTCCTTCAGACCTTCAATATAAAGTATGCGGTTTAGTTCTATTTGCACAACCTTGTATTCGCTTTTTACGTAAATGACATCTTTCGCTTTGTTTGATGAAAGGGCGGAATCGGCCCTTTGTTTTAATTCGAACCAACGGACGGCTTTGTTTACAGCCTGCAAAAAATCAGTGTAGCTGATAGGTTTCAATAAATAATCGAGGGCATTGACACGATATCCGTCTAAAGCGTATTGTTCAAAAGCTGTTGTAAATATGATACGGGTTTCCTCAGACAGCATCTTGGAGAATTCGAGGCCGTTTAACTCGGGCATTTGTATGTCAAGGAAAATAAGGTCGACCGGATGTTCCGGCAATGCTTTCATTGCCGTAATTGCATTGGAGTAAGTTCCCGATAATTCAAGAATATCTGTTTTTTTTGCATAGCTTTCCAACAGTCCCAGTGCTAAAGGTTCATCATCTATAATTGCACATTTAAGTTTCATGACGTTTAAAGTTTATGTTATTTGTCGAGTCGATAGTAAGAACGGAGGTGTATTCTTTTCCGTCTGTTGAAATCTTTCTTTCCCAGTTATATGCTGCAGGATAAAGAATCTCCAGTCGTTTTCTGACTTGTTCCAGCCCGATACCCGAACCACTCTTGTCTGTTTCTGTCTTCGGATAGTTACTGTTTTTTATTACGCAAGTGATTTGTTTGTTGTTTTCCGAAATCCGTATATCGATAAAACTGTTTTCTGTGGGTGATATGCCGTGTTTAAATGCGTTTTCTATGAGGGAAATAAAGAGTAAAGGAGCAATTGGGGTTCGGCTTTCCGGCTCAATATCGAACTTTGTGTTTATTGTGACTTGTGTGGAAACACGAATGCGCATTAGTTCGATATAGTTGCGTATGAATTCAATTTCTTTATTGAGCGGAACGAACAATTGTTGATTGTCATAGAGAATATATCGTAATAATTTACTCAGTTCCTGCACGGCTTGTTGTGCTTTCTCTGTATCGAAGGCGATCAGTGCATAAATATTGTTCAGGGTATTAAGAAGAAAATGTGGGTTTAATTGGTTCCTCAGATTTTTTAATTCTGCTTCAGTGCGGCTTTTTATCGCTTCTCTCCGGTCATTTTCGGCCTTTCTCCATCGGATACTCATGCGGATAGCCACACTTAGCCCGGCGCAAAATATCAGACTGGTCATGTCTCTCAGATAAAAGATGTATTGGGGAGGTTCGGGACGATTGAGTTCGTTTTCGATAGGGAAGAGCACGTTACTCCAGCAGCGCATGAGAAATGAAAGAAAACAGATAAATATGAAGTTGATGAAAAGGAATCGTTTTATATGGTCTCTGAATAGAATATGAGGTATGAATAAAAAATAATTGGTGTAAAAGACGATAAGGAAAGAGGTAGGTACGATGGTATGGATGAGAAAACTATTCCAGTCGATTGTTCTGTCTGCGCTTTGAATGAAGAATAGCGGGAAGCCGAAAAACATGCCCCAGCAGAGAAAATGGATTAAGATTTCCAATAGGTGATGATAATTCTTAAGCATATTTTGTATCATGGCGGTAAAATGTTGAAAGATGAACAAAGATAATTCTTTTCAGATAGAAGTCCGACCGGATTAAATGATTGTTTTTCCTCTGAAAACAACATTTTTCTCTCGGTCGGACATGGAAACCAAAGTTATGAAGAACAAAGTTGAATCGTTTAACTTTCACAAGTTTCCGATTCAATATCTTAAATAATATTATTCATATCGTAATGCTTCTATAGGGTCTAAATCGGCCGCTTTTTTTGCAGGATACCAGCCGAAGAAAACTCCGGTCAGCGTACATACGGCAAAAGACAGCAAGACGCTCCAAGGTTGGATGAATACCGGCCAATGTGCAATCGTTTTGATTAGTACTGAAGCTCCGCAGCCTAAAAGTACACCGATGAGGCCTCCGGTGATACTTATCAGGATAGATTCGATGAGGAACTGGCTTAAAATATCAATACCGCGGGCACCTACCGACATGCGTAACCCGATTTCCCGTGTACGTTCCGTAACGGAGACATACATGATATTCATTATACCGATGCCTCCAACCAGCAATGATATGCCGGCAATGCAGGCAAGCAGCGTAGTCATAAGGTCTGTTGTTGTGTTAAGCATGCTGCTGAGCTCTTGTTGTGTGCGGATGGTGAAATCGTCATCATCCGTTGTTTTTAATTTATGTTCCCTTCTCAGAATTGTCGTAATCTCATCGACGGCCTCATTGGTCATGTTTTCTGTCAGAGCCGAAGCAAATATTCCGCTTAAATAGGTTTGGGCCAGCAGGCGTTTCATTACGGTAGAGTAAGGAGCAAGAACCACATCGTCTTGGTCCATGCCCATAGAATTGTATCCCTTCGATTCGAGAACGCCCACTACGCGAAGCGGTATTTTGTTGCAGCGTATCACTTTTCCTATGGGATCGCCGCCATCGGGGAAAAGATTGTCTACAATGGTTTTACCGATGACGCATACTTTGGCTGCCGTACGGATATCGTCTTCTGTGAACATCTCACCTTCTTCTACTTTAAGTTGGCGTATTTCCAGGTAGTCGATGCTTACACCTGTAACGGAAGACGGATAGTTGTTTGATCCGGCGATGAGCTGTCCTGATGAAGATACATTGGGACTGATGGCTGAAAGATACGTGCATTCATTGCGTAATGTCTCATAGTTTTCCAGTTTCAGCGTCTGCATTTCTGATGGATCTTGCCGGACACCGCCTCGCATTTCGGCACCCGGATGAATCATGATCATGTTCGATCCCATTTCCGATATTTGTTTTTGGATACTTCGTTTCGAGCCTTGTCCGATGGCAAGCATTGCGATGACAGAGGCTACGCCGATGATGATGCCCAGCATTGTAAGGAATGCACGCATCTTATTATTGGATAAGGCTTTGAATGCTATTTTAAATAAGTTTGTTCCGTTCATTGTTTTCTTTTAGATGTTAAGATGTTTTTTGTAAAACGTCTCGGCATCTTTGCAGAATAGCCTCGACGTTTTAACTGATCCTTGCAACATTAATCTTCATCATTTTTAGGCAAAGCAGCCAGAGCTTCTTCAGCCGAAAGAATATTCGTATTGATACTGTCTTCAATGATATGTCCGTCACGTAGCCGTATGTTGCGGCTGCTGTATTGGGCAATCTCGGGGTTATGGGTAACGAAAATAATCGTTCTTCCTTCTTTATGCAACTTTTGGAATAAAACAAGGATTTCGAAGGAAGTGCGGGTGTCGAGATTTCCTGTCGCTTCATCGGCCAATATTACAGCAGGGTTGTTTACCAATGCACGGGCAATGGCCACCCGTTGCATTTGTCCTCCCGACATTTGGTTGGATTTATGCTCCAGTCTTTCTCCCAGTCCTACGGCTATCAGAGAATTGATGGCTCTCTTTTTTCGTTCTGCTGCGCTTATAGCCGGATTGTACATTAGAGGAAGTTCTACATTTTCCACAGCTGTAGTTTTGGGCAATAGGTTATAGTTCTGGAATACGAATCCGATTTTCCTGTTCCGCAATATGGCGCGTTGTGGTTTGCTCATGGTTCTTACAGACACTCCGTCAAGCAGATATTCTCCACTTGTGGGGGTATCCAGACAACCTAATGTATTTAAAAGCGTTGATTTTCCGGAACCGGATGTTCCCATGATTGTTACAAATTCGCCTTCATGTATCGTAAAAGATATTCCCCGAAGCGCATGAACCGTTTCTTCCCCGACGATGAAGTTGCGTTTTATATTCTGCAATTCTATGACAATCTTCTTGTTTTCCATGAGTTTTATTTTTTCTTGTTATTCCTGTCAGGTGGGCCCGGCATGAAAGGACTGCGTTCGCTGTCTCCCGATTGTGCAGTTTCCGGCATTAAACTTTTCAATATGGCTTCGGTAACGACTTCGCTACCTTCTGTGATGCCCTCAAGAACTTCGGTATTCGATGCATCGGAAAGTCCTGTTTTTATCGGGTGTGCAATGAAACTGTTGTTTTCTATCGTCCATACTTTCTGCTCTTCTGTGCAATCCTGTATTGTTCTTCCTCCGGCCAGTTCCTCGTTTGGTGTGAAGCGAAGCGCTTTGTTTGGAACAATGAGTACATTGTCTTTGGTCTGTGTATAAATTGTTACATTTGCCGTAAGGCGTGGTTTGAGTTTCAGTTCGGGATTATCTGCAGTAATAACGACCTCGTATGTCACAACGCTTTCGCTGGTTGTTTCAGAAGATGAGCTGCTGCTGTTTGTGCTGCCTAAACGGATTTGTGAGACCCGTCCTTCAAAGATGTCATTGGGGTAGGCGTCTACGGTAAAGTTTACCAGTGCGCTGTCTTTTATTCCGGCAATGTCTGCTTCATCGACATCGGCAACTACCTGCATTTTTGTCAGGTCGGCGGCAATGGTAAAAAGAGTCGGGGTTTCAAAGCCCGAAGCAACTGTTTGCCCTTCTTCCACATCTTTGCTGGTGACAACACCGTTGATGGGAGAGGTGATGGTGGCGTATGAAAGATTGCGTTCGGCTTTTGCCAATGCAGCTTTGGTCTGTTCAAATGTGCTGAGGGCGCGTTGATAATTGTAGACGGATTCTTCATAGTCGGTGTCGCTGATAAGTTGTTTTTCATGCAGGGTCCTGTTCCGTTTGTATAACTTTTCCTGGTATTCGTATTCGGCTTTCGCTCCATTGTTTGTCGCCTTAGCCGATTCCAGATCGCTCAACAAAGTTACCTTGTCCATCTCTGCAATAATTTCGCCTTCTTTGACAATTGAGTTGTAGTCTACAAAGATTTTGTCGATAATTCCCGATACCTGTGTACCTACTTCGACTTCGGTTACCGGCTCTATTGTGCCGGTCGCGGTAATTGAATTGCGTATGTTCCCTTTTTGCACTTGCTCAGTTATGAAAGAGATTTTATTTTTTGCTTTATTTCCGCCTATCAGTCCGATGCATATTGCTGCAATGATAATTAGGGAAACGGCTGTTCCTATTAGTTTCTTGCGTGTCATAAATTAATATTGTTTTATAATTTGATTTCTTCTCCTGCGTAAAAATTCAGTAAAGTACGGTTTAATAATGCCATGTATTTGGCCTGTATGCGTTCCTGTTGTGCGCTCATCAGATTGTTTTTTTCGGTAAGTAGTTCAACTGTATTCTTCATTCCCAAGCTGAACTGTTCGTTTACCAAATCGAAACTGGTGCGGCTGCTTTTTAGCTTTGCGTCAGCTGCTGCATATTGTTGTTGGGCATTTGTTGCGTCCAGCCACAGGCTTTCTATTGTGGCATACAGTTCTTTTTGCTGGTTTATCAGTTCCATTTGGCTGCTGTTATACTGTAAACGTGCTTTTTGAACGTTGCTTTTATTCTGTCTATTATCGAAAATAGGAATATTCAGGTTCAGTCCGATCATATTGTTCCATCCGTATTTCATTTGTTTTGTCCATGAATTATGACTTGCACTGTTTGTTGTGCTGGCGGTAGATGCAGACAGACTGAGGGTCGGATAGTATCCCGCTTTAGCTGATGCTATGGCGTATTCGGCAGCTTCTATGCTGAGTTTGCTGCTTTGAATTTCAGGCCTTACTGCTAAGGCCGCCTGGTAAATATCCGTTTGATTTGGTAATGGCAGCATAATGTTTGCTTCATTGATTTCAGGCAATACAAGTTCCATTTCCTCAGTTCCGTCTAATTCAAGCAACTGCTTGAGTTGTAGTTTGTAATTTCGCAGCGAACTTTCTGATGTCACCAGTTGATATTGGTCATTGCTGACCTGAGCTTCCAGTTGCGCTAAGTCGGCCTTTGAGATATCTCCGGCATTGAATAATTCTTGAGCCCGGTCATATGTGGCTTGACTAACCTGTAATGTACTTTTATTGATATTGACGGATTCGCTTGCGTAAAGTATTTGAATAAAAAGTTGGGTGATTTGTTCTTTTAAGGAATTCTCGGTTTCCGCCACAGTCATTCCTGCTATTTCCTTATCGGTTTTTCGTTCTTTCAGTGTACTTTTCCGCTTCCCTCCATTCCATATTGTCCATTGCGCGTTTAAGCCATAATTGCCATTGTAGGTGGTTTTATTGTCACTTGAGATAATTTCCGTGCCACTTACCGTATTGCTGTTTTCTTGAAACGGACGGTTTACGATGTTATGTCCTGTGTTGAACGACAGGCTTGGAAAAAGATCGGCTTTTGCTGTCTTTACATCGATTTCACTTTCCTGTAAAGAGATTTTGTTTTGTTGAAGCTGGATATTCTTTTCTAATGCATATTGAATGCATTCTTTAAGTGTCCACTTCCCGTTGTTTTGTCCGAAAGACGGAGACGAAATAGTGAGAAGCCCGAGAAATATTAAAGCATTTTGTTTCATCTTTTTGTTTGCTTATTGTTTTGTACAAAAATATACTGGTTTTTGTTCAACGGCAATTAAACTATATTTCCGGATAATTTTCATAGACGAATTCTTGTTTTTCTTCGATAAAAAATATTACTTTGTTATGTGTAATAAAAAAATATGGCTGTCAATCAATTGATTCGTATATGGAGATTTTATAAGGAAGGCTTTTGTTCGATGACATGGGGCAGGGCGCTTTGGGTCATTATTCTGCTGAAACTATTTGTGATATTCTTTATTTTGAAATTGTTTTTCTTCCCCGACTTTTTGAAAGGGCGCAATGAGGAGGAAAAAGGAATATATGTGGGAACAGAATTAATAGAACGTGTCAGTATTGATAATTGATAAATGAAGAGATTTTATGTTGGAGACAATTAATTCTACTTTGATGGAGTGGTCAAGAGCCCAATTTGCATTGACTGCTATTTATCATTGGTTATTTGTACCGTTGACGTTAGGTCTGGCGGTTGTTATGGGAGTGATGGAAACTTTGTACGTTTTGACCGGGAGAGATTTCTGGAAACGTACGGTAATGTTTTGGATGAAATTATTCGGAATAAACTTTGCTATCGGAGTAGCCACAGGCTTGATCTTGGAATTTCAATTCGGAACGAATTGGAGTAACTACTCATGGTTTGTGGGGGATATATTCGGTGCTCCTTTGGCGATTGAAGGTATTGTCGCTTTTTTTATGGAAGCAACATTCATTGCAGTAATGTTTTTTGGTTGGAATAAAGTAGGAAAGAAATTTCATTTGGCCTCTACTTGGTTGACGGGGATTGGCGCGACATTTTCTGCATGGTGGATTCTTGTGGCAAATTCTTGGATGCAATATCCGGTAGGGATGGATTTCAATCCGGAGACAGTCCGCAATGAGATGACCGACTTTATGGCTGTTGCATTCTCGCCCGTTGCCGTGATGAAGTTTTTACATACCGTTCTTAGCAGTTGGATGGTGGGAGCCGTTTTTGTTATCGGAGTAAGTTCATGGTATTTGTTGCGCAAGCGTGAGACGGAGTTTGCGTTATCCAGTATAAAGGTGGCAGGTTTCGTAGGGTTGTTTGCTACATTGGTTACAGTGGGAACCGGTGATAAATCGGCCTATCAGGTAGCACAGACCCAACCGATGAAATTGGCGGCAATGGAAGCATTATATGACGGGGGAAGACAGATGCCTTTGACTGTCGTGGGAAATATGGCGATTCCTAAAATGCTTTCTTTTCTTGCTACACGTGATATGAATGGATTCGTACCCGGAATCAATGATTTGTTAGAAGGCGGATATACGTTGCCTGACGGGACAAGAGCCTTATCGGCGGATGAGAAAGCGGAGAGAGGCCGTCGGGCTGTTGAGGCTTTAAGCATGTTTCGCCAGGCAAGAGAGAAAGGTGACAACATCGCGATGGAAGATGCACGTAAGCGGCTTGATGCGGATATGCCCTATTTCGGATATGGTTATATCAGTCATCCGGAGATGCTTGTGCCTAATGTCTGGTTGTTGTTTTGGGCATTTCGTGTCATGGTTGGTTTCGGTATTTATTTCATTGCATTCTTTGTATTGGTACTGTTTTTAGTATGGAAAGCGAAATATAATCGGTTTCGTTGGTTGCAATGGATTGCCCTTTTCAGCATACCATGTGCATATCTGGCAAGTCATGCCGGATGGATTGTGGCAGAAGTGGGGCGTCAGCCTTGGGCCATACAGGACATGTTGCCGATAAATGCAGCAATTTCAAAATTGGAAGTAGGAACGGTGCAAACCACATTCTTTATTTTCCTGGTTATGTTTACCGTTTTGCTGATTGCGGAAATAGGAATTATGCTGAAGGCCATCCGGAAAGGGCCGGAAGCATGATTGAATATTTTTACTGATATATCGGGTCGTTTTTTTTAAAAGTAACAGATATGACATATACATTCTTGCAACATTATTGGTGGTTTTTGGTATCTCTGTTGGGTGCTTTATTGGTCTTTTTGCTTTTTGTGCAGGGAGGAAATTCTTTATTGTTCCGTTTGGGGCATACGGAAGAAGAGCGTATGCTGATGGTAAATTCCACAGGCAGAAAGTGGGAATTCACATTTACAACTTTGGTTACATTCGGCGGCGCGTTCTTTGCGTCCTTTCCTTTGTTTTACAGTACGAGCTTCGGCGGTGCATATTGGCTGTGGATGATTATATTATTTAGTTTTGTGCTGCAGGCGGTATCGTATGAGTTTCAATCGAAATTAGGCAATTTGTTGGGAAAACATACGTATCGCTGTTTTCTTGTATTAAACGGATTTATTGGTCCTCTGTTGTTGGGCATGGCAGTTGCCACATTCTTTAACGGCGCAAATTTCGTTGTCGATAAGGCAAATATGGCAGATGAGTTAATGCCTGTTATCAGCAGTTGGACGAATGGTTGGCATGGTTTGGATGCTTTTGCCGATGTGTGGAATCTTATATTGGGGTTGGGTATATTTTTTCTCGCCCGCTTGTTGGGAAATCTTTATTTTATCAATAATATACGTAGTGTAGAACTGATAGCACGTTGTCGCCGTCAGTTGATAACCGATGTGGTTCCTTTCTTATTATTCTTCCTTGCTTTCATTATCCGAACGTTGCTGAAAGATGGATTTGCGGTCGTTCCGGGAACTCAGGAGATTGTAATGGAGCCGTTTAAATACGCGCATAATTTTGTAGATATGCCAGCACTGATAGTCTTGTTTCTTGTTGGTGTGGTAGGTGTATTGTATGGTATCGGGAAAAGTATAGTGAACTCTTCTTATACGAAAGGTATCTGGTTCGCAGGAACCGGAACCGTGTTGACGGTATTGGTTTTGTTATTGAATGTGGGATATAACGATACGGCATACTATCCGTCTGCGGCAGATTTGCAGAGCTCGCTGACTTTAGCCAACAGTTGCTCCAGTCTTTTTACGTTAAAAACGATGGCTTATGTCTCTATATTGGTTCCTTTTGTCCTGGCTTATATTGTATATGCCTGGCGTGTTATAGATAAGAAACCGATAACTCCCGGCAGTATAGAAAAAGAAGAACATCATTATTGAAACCGTATTTCGGAGAAAAAGTGCTGACATGTCCTGAAAAATGCCAGCACTTTTTTTGTGTGTTGTAAAAAACATGGTTCCCTTTTTTAATGAATGTCAGTATGTTTTTTTCAGAACATTCCGATATCTTATTAAAAACGCGGTATTATTTTTCTCCGGTAATCCGTTTTTTTATTAATCATATTTCGTTAAACAAAATGAATTTGACTTTTATATCAATAAAAAACATCAATAGATGAAATGTTTTAGAGGCCATGATGTATTTTCGTGATGCAAAAATCTGAATCTGTGAATGTGGTAATTTTATCCGTATTTTATTTACAGGGCATATCATTTGCGGTATTTATTTTTGCAATATAAAATAATCTTATTCGATAAAGTATATGAAATTGGTAAAAGACACTGAATTTGGAGGAGAACGTCCTTTATTTGCTTCTCATGATCTTTGTTTGGAAAATGTGACTATTCATGCCGGAGAATCGGCATTGAAAGAGTGTTCTAACATTGAAGCTGTGCATTGTCGTTTTGAAGGGAAATACCCTTTTTGGCATGTAGACGGCTTTGTGGTGAAGAATTGTCTGTTTACAGAAGGAGCAAGAGCTGCGTTATGGTATTCACGGAATCTGGAAATGAGTGACACCCGTGTAGATGCTCCGAAAATGTTTCGGGAAATGGATGGAGTGAAACTGACGAATGTGCAGATACCCGATGCACAGGAAACGTTGTGGCATTGCCGTAATGTAGAGCTGAAAGACGTAGAAGTGGCACATGCCGATTACCTTTTTATGCATAGTGAAAGGATACGTATAGAAAATTATAGACAGCAAGGGAACTATTCGTTCCAGTATTGTAAAGATGTGGAAATAAGAAATGCTGTCATTGATTCGAAGGATGCTTTTTGGAATACAGAGAACGTTACTGTATACGATTCGGAAATCAACGGAGAATATCTGGGATGGCATTCCCGGAATTTACGTTTGGTAAACTGCAAGATTTCCGGAACACAGCCATTATGTTATGCTCATAATCTGATAATGGAGAATTGTGTGATGGCGGATGACTGCGATTTGGCTTTCGAATGCAGTAGCGTACAGGCAACAGTGCGCAGCGCTATTCATAGTGTGAAGAATCCTCGTACAGGAAGTATTACGGCCGATAGTTATGGAGAAATAATTCTTGATGAGAATATAAAAGCGCCGGCAGATTGTAAATTAAGCTTGTGGAAATAATCTTGTTTCATTGTAATACGCTATGAGATACGATTTTGATGAAATAATACCTCGTCGTAATACGAATTCTTACAAATGGGATAGTGCGGAGAGTAAGGATGTATTGCCTATGTGGGTGGCTGATATGGATTTCCGCACGGCATCATCTGTTATCGATCGTTTGCAGCGGCGGATATCTCACGGCATATTCGGTTATACACGTGTGCCGGAAGAATATTATAAGGCTGTGATTGACTGGTTTGAGCGTCGGCATGCGTGGAAGATAAATCGGCAATGGATGATATATACATCCGGAGTGGTTCCTGCTGTTTCTGCTGTGATTAAGGCATTGACGGTGCCGGGTGATAAAGTATTGGTGCAGACTCCGGTGTATAATTGTTTCTTTTCTTCTATCAGAAATAACGGATGTGAAATAGTTTCGAATCCATTGGTTTACGCAGACAATACGTACCGTATGGATTATGACGACTTTGAACGTAAAGCAGCCGACCCGAGAACGAAAGTGTTTTTACTTTGTAATCCTCACAATCCTGCCGGGAGAGTGTGGACAAAAGACGAATTGACGCGGGTAGGAGATATTTGTTTGCGTCATAATGTTACTGTTGTTTCCGATGAGATTCACTGTGAATTGGTTTATCCGGGATATACATATATTCCGTTCGCTTCTATTTCTGAAGAATTTTTACACCATTCGGTGACATGTATCTCACCAAGTAAGTCATTTAATATTGCAGGTTTGCAGATTGCCAATATTGTCTCTGCAGACGAAGAGGTGCGATGTAAAATCGATAAGGCCATAAACATCAATGAGGTTTGTGACGTGAATCCATTCGGAGTTGAAGCGACAATTGCCGCTTATACCGAAGGAGAGGACTGGCTGATTCAGTTGCTTGATTATTTGAAAGGCAATTATGATTGTATGAAGGACTATTGTTCGGAATATTTGCCGGAATTCCCTTTAACGGTTTTAGAGGGGACATACCTTGTCTGGATGGATTGTTCTTGTTTGAGAACGTCGTCAGAGGAATTGGAACATCTCATGGTTAGAAAAGCTAAGCTCTGGCTGAATGCCGGAACACTGTATGGAAAGGAGGGAGAAGGCTTCATGCGTTGGAATATTGCATGTCCCCGTTCTGTTATGTTAAACGGGTTGGAACGTTTCCGTGATTTCGTCAGTTCGGAATATTCTGTGTAATTGAATGAGAACCGGGTCTAAGCATAATCTTTCAATCGTTGCGGCTTACTTCCTGATATATGTGGTATGGGGATCTACATATTACTTTATCGGTGTAGCTTTACAAGGGTTTCCTACGTTCCTGTTAGGCTTGTTTCGCTTCTTTGTAGCCGGAATTGTGTTATTAGCCTTGTGTGCTTTGCGTAGAGAGAAGGTTTTCCGTTTGCGGCTGATACAGCGTTCGGCCGTAAGCGGAATCATATTGTTGTTTGTGGATATGGCTGTTATTATGCTGGCTCAACGTTATGTCAGCAGTAGTTTAGTTGCGATAGTGGCATCTTCTACGGCAATATGGATTATGCTTTTTGACGTCCCTATGTGGAAAACGAACTTCCGGAGTATGAGAACGATATCCGGTCTTTTATTGGGATTTGCAGGAGTTGCCATGCTTTATATGGAACAGCTTTCGGGGGAGACAGAAATGCATCTTCATCGTGAATATGGTATTTTACTTTTGATAGGCGGATGTATATCATGGGCTGTAGGTTCTCTTTATGCAAAGTACCGCTCGTCTGCCGAAGAAGAAGTAAACGGCTTTGCCGGTTCGGCATGGCAAATGCTTTTCGCCAGTGTAATGTTCGGGTTGTGTGCCTGTGTTTTTGATGATTTTTCAAAGGTAGAGTGGAAAGAGATTTCTTTGTCGTCATGGTTGGCATTGGCTTATCTTATTGTATTCGGATCGTTGTTGGCTTATTCGGCTTATGTATGGCTTTTAAAAGTACGTCCTGCTACAGAGGTGGCAACGCATGCTTATGTCAATCCGGTTGTTGCAGTGGTGATAGGCGGAGGATTAGGCGGTGAGGATGTAACCCGCATACAGTTATTGGGATTGGCGGTTATTCTTGTGAGTGTAATGTTGGTGAATAGACAGAAAAGAACAAAAAGAAATGAAACATACGATAGAACAGGCGGTGCCGGTACGCCCGTCTGAGCGATATATTATTCTGGATGCTTTGCGCGGATTTGCCTTATTGGGGATTTGCCTTGCCAATTTCCCGGAGTTCTCTTTATACAATTTTCTGGATGCTCAGACGGCAGAAACTATGTCAACATTCGGGATAGACCGGGTTGTTCGCTTCATTCAATATATACTGGTCGACGGCAAATTTTATACGATTTTTTCTTTACTTTTTGGCATAGGATTCTCTATTATCATTTCAAATGCCATGAGGAAAGGAGCAGACGGTTTCCGGATTTTCTATCGAAGGATGTCTGTTTTAATCGTGATAGGGCTTATTCATTTGATGCTGATTTGGAGTGGAGACATTCTGATGCTTTATGCTTTGCTTGGATTACTGTTGCCTTTGTTTCGCAATGTTTCCGATAAAGCATTGCTTATGTGGGCAGGCTTTTTTTTATTCCTTCCTGTTATAATTGATTTTTTATGGGAAGTTACGGGAGTATATCCATCGGCTACGGTTGTACGGTGGCAGCAATATTTCTGTGCAGAATATGGAATAACGGATGAAAATTTTGCTTACTGGTTACGTGATGCCCGCGATTATGGCGATGTGTTCGAGTTTCTTGTGCAAGGGGCTTTGGTACGTTTGCAAGAATTTATTGACGGGAGCCGCTATTTCAAAGTCTTTGGCTTATTTCTGATTGGCTTTTACATTGGAAGAAAGCGGATGTATGCCGGCTTGTCGGAGCGGAAGTCTCAACTGAAAAAAATGTTTGCTTATGGCATGCTGATAGGACTGCCATTGTCTGTTGTCTATGCGTGGAGTGCAATGTTTCACCATCCTTTGGGCTTAACAATGCATTCTTTTCTGTATTTTATCAGCGTCTATTTGTTGGGATTTGCTTATGTTTGTGGGTTATGTTTGCTTTTTGTTTGTTTGCCGAAGCTGAGGATTTTTTCAATTCTTGCAGCTCCGGGACGGATGGCATTGACCAATTACATAGGGCAATCCGTTATCGGTATGTTCCTTTTTTACGGAATAGGAATGGGATATGGTGCAGGTATTGGACTGGCTTTGACGGAATTGATTGTTCTGGGCGTTTTCCTTTTTCAGATAATATTTAGCTATGTATGGTTGAAGTTCTTCCGCTTTGGCCCGTTAGAATGGGTTTGGAGGATGTTGACATACGGAAAATGGTTCGCTTTGCGTTTGTGATTTTTCTTATTTGGGGAGCTCTTTCATTTAATCTTTTCTTAATGTGTAAGTCGTTGATTGGCCGGCCTTTATTGTGATTTTATTGTCCCATTTGAGAAAGGCGTTGTCTCCGAGAGGGAGATTTGCTTGTCTCTTGTTTTCTGCAAGAAGGGTAATTTGTGCGTCAAATTCTGTCGGATTAGTAATACGAAGTGTTATTTCTTTTTTGTCATCGTGTATTATTTGGGCAGTTACATGGTCGAACACATATAGTTTTCCGTTATCTGTGCGTATGTAGATGCTGGGAATTTCTAAAGCCATGAGGGCTCCATTTGTCTCATTCCATCCGGTTTCCCATCCGTCTGCACGTGAACCCCGATGATCTGAGTCACAATAGGTGAGGCGTTCTGATATTTTCCCGTTTGGTTGAATGCCTTCTGCGTGTGCATGAATCACGTCTTTTAGAAGTTCGGCATACAGGGTGTCTCCTGTAGCGCGGTAGAGTTTGAATAGCGCATCGCCCGATTGGGTACAGAATCCCGGTGCTCCATGCTTATTTTGAGTGCTTGCCCATACAGCGCCCGTGAGGTTGGCTCCAAGTTTTGCTAACGGTGTTTCTTCTGGCAGGCGGTAATCGAACGAGACAGTCCACGTGGCGCATAGATTGGCCAAATCGCGTGCTTGTTGCAGATATTGCTCTTCTCCTGTATTTTCATAAAGAGTGATTAGGGATGTCAGCAAAGCAATTGCAGTTTCCGAATCGGCGTTTTGAAGGATATCGCCGCATCCTCCCGATGTAAATCCTTGAATGCTGAATTGGTGATAAAGCTTTTTTGCGGCCTGTTTGGCGATGTTCAAAAAAAGAGGATTATTGAAATACTTTGCAGCAAGCGTTAATCCTCCTATGGCTATTGCTCCGCTTGTGGTATTGTAAACAGCTACTTTCCCTGTTTCTACATGAAGATAGTTTCCCCATGTGCCTTCGTTATTCCATGTATTTACAAATGCTTCGGCTAAGGCATATATATTTTGTTCCCATTCGGGGCGGATAAGATCTTTTCTCCCCATGCGTTTCATGAGGTCGAATTGTTTTATCATCCAGTAAAGGACATCACCGTTTCTGCGGGTTAATCCGATGCCCGGAACTATGGCTGCGGCATCCCGGTTTAAAACGGTCCCGTCGGGTAAAAGAATATCGTAATAGTATCCGCTTTTTCCTTTTGCTCTTGGCAAGGCAAAATTAAAGGTACAAGCTACTTTACGCAAATGTTCTTCATCTCCGAATGCCAGCATCGGGTAGGTGTTGATGAGGCCTCCTATCCATCCGAACGACATCCAGTCGGCGGATTCGGGGCGATAGAACTCTATGCTGTCATTCTTATAGTAACGCGAATCAATATTTTTCCTCATAATATCCAATACTTTGCTCATGGGAATAAGGTTTCGTGGTGCATTGCATTGGATGTGGTACTTTCTGTTGTGCATGAAATGTTCAAGTAAATCGGCTACATTTCGGCATGGATAGGTCAGTTTGGTTATTCGAATGGCAATTACTTCTCCCTTTTTCACTTGGATGCCACGATCGGGACTTGGGCTGAATCCGATGAATTCAGGCTTTTTTTCTCTTACTCCCGGTGCGCTGATAACAAATGAAGCAGTGCTTCTGTCATCGGATTCCTCTACGATAAGTCCGTGATCGATGATTTTGTCTTTGTGCAGAATACCTTGATCGGTCAATAAAATTACGCCTTCCTGTTTTTGTCGGTCAAGGAAAGCTATAGCCGGAGTTGCCGCGTTACATACACTAACCTCCAGTCGTGAGTGGTTGCCGAAGTCGGGAGACAACTGTGGTATCGGATTTGAAGTGAGTGCGATATCCGGGCGGTCGTAATCGCTCGGGTCAATTCCTGTGGCATAGCTTCGGTTTACGATGCGTTGTCTGTTCCCGTTATATACAGAGGCCGGTATCATGACATAGTTATCACTTGTCCATTGATAGCGGTCAAAAGCTGCGGCAACTCCCGCTTCAGATAGGTTTTTTAATGCGGTGAAAAGGAATGTATATTGTACTCCATCGGAAATTTTTTCTTTTCTAACGGAAACGCTCCAGTCAGTTGATTGGTCGGATATCTCTTTGCAATGAATTAGTTTTTCATTATGGTAGCGACATTCTAACAAACGTATGTCATGTTTTGGATTAAAACTTGCAGGAAGCCATTTTTGCGATTGTATATTTGTGATGCAAAACAACGGGATGATGCAGAGAAAAGATAAGCGTTTTATGTGGAACATAACGGTTCGTTTTTTTTATGCGTTGTATTGTTTTGGGCAATAAGAATCTGGATTGTAGTAAATCATTATTGCAATATTACGAAATCTTTTTGTTGGCCGTACTCATGTGTTGACATTTTTTTTAATTTTGCGGCCGGAAAAATATAAGGATAGGGGCTGTCGTAAGAAAAAAGATACCCGCCTGAATAATAAAGAAGTCATGAAAGCATTTTATACAATCGCTCTTTTAATAGTTTCTAATGTGTTTATGACCTTTGCATGGTATGGTCATTTAAAAATGCGACAGGAATTCAGTTGGTTTGCTTCATTGCCTTTGATAGGGGTCATTACTTTCAGTTGGGCAATAGCTTTCTTGGAATATTCCTGTCAGGTTCCGGCAAATCGTATAGGTTTTGTGGGAAATGGAGGACCTTTCTCTTTGATGCAGTTAAAAGTTATCCAAGAGGTAATTACTCTTGCTGTCTTTACTGTTTTTACAACGGTATTCTTTAAAGGCGAGACTCTGCAGTGGAATCATTTTGCGGCCTTTGTTTGTTTGATATTTGCGGTGTATTTTGTCTTTATGAAGTAGTTTCTTGTAGCACAATATTTAGCTTTTTCCTTTGCAGGAAGCGGCAGGGAGTTGTCATAAGCACGATTGCTCTCAGGTACCGATTCTTATTCATAAAGTTGTTTCCCCAGTAATTCTGTTACTTTTTCAAGATATTCTTTATCGATACTATCGAAAGAGTTAATCGTATCGCTGTCGATATCGAGCACGCCTTTTACTTCGCCTTTTGAGAAGATAGGGACTACAATTTCCGAACGAGACAAAGAACTGCAGGCTATGTGCCCGGGAAATTCGTCTACGTCGGGGACGATTAAAGTTCTTTTTTCAGACCATGCTGTTCCGCAAACGCCTTTCCCTTTCGGAATGGTGTAGCAAGCTACATTACCTTGAAAGGGGCCTAATATGAGCATATCGTTTTCTACCAGATAAAAGCCGACCCAGAAAAAGTTGAAACTCTCTTTTAATGCGGCACAAGTATTGGCAAGTACGCTGATCTCATGACTTTCGTTTTCTATGAGGGAAGAAAACTGTTTTAAAAAAACATTGTAGCGTTCTGTTTTATTTTTTGTGCCTTCTAATTTGAAACTTGTTTCCATATTGATTGTTTAAATGCGGTCAAGAACTGTTTTTATGAGGTTTTCTATGCGATTTTTATAGCCCGTATCGGCGTTTTGTGCAATACGGTTGGCGATAACCATGCATACGGTTGTTGCTTTGTGTCCCATCAGTTTTGATAAGCCTGCTACGGCTGAGCTTTCCATCTCATAATTTGTAATGTGTAAGCCTTTGTATTCAAAAGTTTCAATCTTCTCGTTTTGGTGAGGATCGGCAAGAGGAATTCGCAAAAGTCTTCCTTGTGGTCCGAAAAAGCCACCGCAAGAGACAGTGATGCCTCGCCTCATATCATTGCCGGCGATGCGGTCGGTCAGATCTTTATCTGCATTGATTGCATATGGTGCGGGAGCGCATAAGTTTCCGCTCCATCCTAAATGATTCAATAATGCACGTTCCATTGGCAAATCACATACGCTGTTCCGTCCGGCATAGAAGTTCAACAGGCCATCGAATCCGACAGATTTTTCGGAACAAATAAATGTTCCGACAGGAAGGTCCGGCTGCAGTCCTCCGCATGTACCGATACGTACGATTTCTAATTGTTTGAGTTGGGGTTTCTCCTCCCGTGTTTCAAAATCAATATTGGCAAGAGCATCGACTTCATTCAGAACGATGTCAATATTGTCGCAGCCGATACCGGTAGAAATAACAGAAATCCGTTTTCCTTGATAGCTGCCGGTAACTGTTTTGAATTCGCGGTTTTCTATTTTACATTCCGTCTCCTCAAAAAAAGATGCTACGAGTTCTACACGTCCCGGATCGCCGACAAAAATAATTTTATCGGCGAGTTGTTCCGGTTTTACATGTAGATGGAATATAGATCCATCGTCATTTATGATTAGTTCCGAAGGAGAAAAATATTTTTTCATGTTATTCTTTGTTGCTAATCGGTTCTTGTCCGGGAGAACGATGTTCCGGATGTGCAATACTTTCCCGCATCGTAGTATCGGCCTGAATGTTTTTCATGCGATAATAATCCATGATTCCGAGATTTCCATTGCGGAATGCATCGGCCATGGCCTTTGGAACTTCAGCTTCGGCCTGTATTACATTTGCGCGGGCCTCTTCAGCTTTTGCTTTCATTTCTTGTTCCAATGCTACAGCCATTGCGCGGCGTTCCTCAGCTTTTGCTTGAGCAATGTTTTTATCGGCGTTGGCCTGATCAATTTGTAATGAGGCTCCTATGTTGCGGCCGATGTCAATATCGGCGATATCAATGGATAAGATTTCAAAAGCGGTTCCCGCATCCAATCCTTTTCGGAGAACGAGTTTGGAAATGGAATCGGGATTTTCAAGAACGGATTTATGGTTCTCTGAAGAACCGATGGAGGAAACAATTCCTTCTCCTACGCGGGCAAGTACCGTATCTTCTCCTGCTCCTCCCACTAACTGGCGTATATTTGCGCGTACGGTTACGCGGGCTTTGGCTATAAGCTGGATACCGTCTTTTGCTACGGCTGTGACGGGAGGTGTATCAATTACTTTCGGATTGACCGACATCTGTACGGCTTCAAAGACATCGCGGCCGGCTAAGTCGATACCCGTTGCCATTTGAAAGGATAGTTCGATGTTTGCTTTTGATGCCGAGACTAAGGCGTGTACTACCTTTTCTACATGTCCTCCCGCCATATAATGGGCTTCCAGTTCATCGCGGGTGATATTGCAAAGTCCGGCTTTATGGGCTTCAATCATTGCCGGAACAATGGTATATGGGGGGACATTGCGGATGCGCATTAAGAATAATTGGATTAAAGAGATTCGTACTCCGGAAACCTTGGCCGATAGCCAAAGGAAAAAGGGAACGTAATGAAAGAAAATAGCCAGAAAAACAATGGCTCCACCTACTAAGAAGATGGGTATAAATGCTGATCCAAACATGATTTTATGGTTTTAAGGTGAATATTATTCTTTTAAAGGTTGTACATAAACAGTTCCGTCACTGATGCGACTTACTTGTATCGGGGTCTTTTCATCGATAAATCCGTCGGATGATTGTACTTCAATAATGTGCCCGTTGATATTTGCTTTTCCTATCAATGTCAGGCGTGTAAGGGTTATTCCGGAATCTCCTTCCTTTATGTTTATATTTTTCAAGGGGTTGGGCTTGTAATCCAATGTCTTGTTTAAGGCCAGGCGGTCTACGGTTTTTGATTTTATAAACCAAATGACTACGCAGATTATGGATACGGCAATGACACTAATCGTGATGAAACCGACTTGCGTGCCTGCGTATGCGAATGCATAATATATGGCGTAAATAAAACTGATTGCTGAAGCAATGCCGGCAATGCTTATGCCAGGTATTAAAAACACTTCGATGATAAACAGCAGAAGTCCTGCTATAATCAGTGAAATAATGATGAGTGATCCCATATTTATGCTCTGTTTTTATGTCGCTTTTATGTTTGTTTTTTTGATTTCTGTGTTTCGGATGGTTATTTCAAGCTGTTTCAACTCGTCTTGTAATTCCTTTTCTCTTTTTTCTTTATCCAGTATCTCGGCAGAAAGTTTATTTTTTCCGTTCTTGTCACTTTGTCTGTATGTGTTACGAAGGGTTTTAAGTGTTTGTCTCAATGCCTGTAAATCTTTTTGTTTTTGCAGGAATATCGGGAATTGTTTACGGGCGTCTTCAGAGCGGAAATCTTTCAAGGTTGTATAAATTATGCCGTCTTTGATGATGAAGTGGAAATCGTTTTTATTTTCTTTCTTTTGTGGGTTTGACATGATTTTGGCCAAAGCATTGCGTCCTTCCTGGATTTTCTCCGGATTATGTTGTGTTTTTGCTATGCTTTTTAAGGTTGCAGCGTCCGTTATCAGTGTCCGGTTTGTCGTTTCGTAATCATATATTTCTTTTGTCTCGTTAGGTATGAAGATATAGATGCACACTTTTCCTTCCGGCTGATAGCGGTCGGAGGCGAACCAACCGAGATTGTTAAGCTCGTCGATAGCGTACATATAGTCATTCCATGGCGAGTTGAATGGCATTCCGATATTATCCGGACGGAAATAAGCGTTATCGTCTGAGTTATATCGTGTGACGTATATGTCATATCCGCCTAAATTATCTTCGCTTTTGGCAGCATAGTATAGTGTGATTCCGTCGGATGCCATGAACGGATAATCTGCATTTTCGCCCCATTCATCCAGACCTTTTACGGGTTCAGGGTCGCTCCATTTGTCTATCATGTAGATAGATGAGTATAATTGTTTTGTTCCATCTTCATTGGGAAGCGAAACTAACATTTTGTCTTTCATCTGGTTTGTAAAGGAGAATCCGCTTCCGTTATCTCCCGGAGTAATTGTTCCGCTTTCTTCGCTTAGTTTGTAGGCTGAAAGGAATGTGGCCTTATCAATAACAATACTATCAATTATATTGATTTTTTCAGTGCCTCTGATCATGCGTGCGCCGCGTCGGCAACGTTCTAATTCCATTTCGGCAGATTCCGTATCGCGTTTTTTCTGTTCCAACCAGTAGATATGATTCTCGATATTTTCTACGGCTTCATCGAAGAGATACAGGTCATAATACAATTTCCCCAGATAAAGATAAGCATTGATGACTTTGCGGGCTGCACTTTTTTCCAGAAAAGGACGCGCTTCTTCTTTTTCTCCGGTTTCATAGCAGCATGCTCCATACCAGAAATTATAGTTTGCATTAGAGGGTGCCTGTTTGACAAGTCTTTGAAAAACGGGCTTTGCTTCGGCAAAATTACCTTCTTCAAACCATTTTCTTGCTTGAGTTAATGTTTGGGAAAACAGCGGGTAAGTAAAACCCAATGTAAGTAATATGATAATACACCTTTTATTCATTCCGCAATCTGTATGATATTCTTTGAATTCAAAAATACAAATATTCTTTGAATTCAGACATAATCTTTGCTGCTATTTTCAGAAAGTTTTATAAAGGGCTGTCATTTTTATTTGTTGTTTGCGGGGTGGTATGAAAATCTTGCGTATATATCCGTAGGTTTGTTTCGGAGAATTCATGTATTTTTGCGGTTGTTTAGCACAAAAGATGGAAAAGAATTCTGATGAAATAAAGTTGGTTCGCCGTATAGAGAAGCGTTTTGTAAAGGGGATTGCCACATATGGCCTGCTGGAAGAAGACGATAAAATCCTTGTCGGGCTTTCGGGTGGGAAAGATTCTCTGGCTTTGTTGGAATTATTGGCTCGGCGTTCGAGGATTTATAAGCCTCGTTTTTCACTTGTGGCGGCCCATGTGTCGATGAAAAATATTGCTTATGAGTCTGATTTAGAATATCTGCGTTTGTTTTCGGAGAATTTGGGAGTGCCTTTCGTGCATTGCGAAACATCGTTTGACTCTTCTTCAGATAAGAGGAAATCGCCTTGCTTTCTTTGTTCATGGAATCGTAGGAAAATGCTTTTTACCGTTGCGAAAGATTTGAAATGCAATAAAATTGCATTGGGGCATCATATGGATGATATTTTGGAAACGCTTCTGATGAATATGACGTTTCAAGGGGCTTTCAGTACGATGCCTCCGCGTTTAGTCATGCGGAAATTCGATATGACAATCATCCGGCCGATGTGTTTAATACATGAATCCGACCTGGAAGCGTTGGCACGTTTGAGAGAATATCGCAAGCAGGTTAAGAAATGTCCTTATGAGCGAGAGTCTCATCGTTCGGAGATTAAGTCTGTTTTGCAGGCATTGGAGCGGATGAATCCTGAAGCACGTTATTCTTTATGGGGCAGTATGAATAATATTCAAAAAGATTTACTCCCGGAGAATGGGGCGGATTAAGTTTGTTATTTCAGTTTCTCTGCTCTTTTAAAAAACGTTTTTGTTGTTCTATGTCGTATGCGTTTTCACGTTTGAATTTTTCTTTTGTACGGATTCTCTGTTTTCTGATGGAATCGGCGGCTTGTTGCCGACGGATATATTCGTAAAGGCTGGAGGATTCTTCTTTTTCCCCATTTCCTTCTTTCTCTTTGCGAAGGGAATCCTGATAAGTAGTATCTGATGAATCGGATGGGGTTGTGTAAATGGGAAGCAGCAGATACGGCAAGAATGGCGACTGAAGAGGCGATGTATTAGTGAAATGAACACTGTCATTGGTGACGGTTGCCGTGTCGGTTGCGGTTGTATCGTTCGCTGTTTGAGGAGAACGATAGAAAGTGGGATACATTTCTCTGTCCTTTTTTGTAGGTAAGTAAGCCTGATATGTTTTCCATGCATTGGCATGTTTACGGTTATGCTTGATGGCTCGTCCGCGTTTTGTTAGATTTTCATAATAGAGTTTGTTGAAATCAAGTTCTATGCCGATATTGCTGTTTGCCGATTTTGATTGGGTGTTCGAGTATATATCTTCCGACCAGGTAAAAGCCCATTTGTCCCTGTTTTTTCCATTTTGCCTGAAGGGGTCGAGTACAAATGTCATTGTTTCTCTTCGGTCCCGGCTGAATATTACATCATACACCGGATCTTCACCGAATTTAGTCCAGATAGAGTAGGGCAGCATACGTATGAATCTTCTGGGATTTCCCGTATCGGTACTGTCGTTTTTATTCCATGAAATGAAAGCTCCATGCCTGAATTTCATCCAGTTTTTTCCTTGAAGGTTTTCAATGGGTTTCTGTTCCTGAATCATTTCTTTAGCATTGAAATTGAACCGGATGAGCTTTACTGCGTCAGAGTTTAGTTTAAGTTCTTCTTCTTTTTCCTCTTTTTGGGCAAAAACGGATTGTACTCCTGTGAGAAGGAGTACAATCACGTATACTATATTGGCCGGTAAATGTTTTTTCATGTGAGAGCTATTGGAAGGAGGCCCGGTTAGTTTGTGTCTCCCGATGTCATGCTGACTTCAATTTCATTTCCTTGTGAAAGGAAATTCTTCATGAATCTCTGTAGGTCTGTTTGGGTTATGGAATTCAAAGTCTCAATATAATTGTCTACAAAGTTTACATTTTCCCAATAATATGTATAGAGGGCACTCATCCAATATGCGTTTTCTTTTTGTCCGGCATTGTATCTTTTTGTCAAATATTCCTTGACCTTTTTCAGGTTTTCTACATTCAGACCATCTTCTGCAAACTTATTGAGTTTTTCTTTTACGAGGTTTGTCATTTGCGAACGCTTGGAAGGAGCCGTATCGAAAGCGATTTGTAAAGTGGCATGTTCTTTGGGGAATTTTTCAAATACCGTCCCGGCATATACACTGTAACTCCCTCCTTCCTGTTCACGAATGGCTTCCGTATATTCCATTGTAAGCAATTGTGAGAGAATTTCAGCCATTAAGCAGTTCTTAAGATTGTAGGGAATTTCTCCGCTTTTCAGGATAACGATACTAGCTTTTGGGGTCTCGAGTTCTTTATGAAAGACATTCCGTCGTTTCCCTTTCAGGATATCTGTATGTCTGTCGCGGAAATTTTCCTGTCGGTTTATAGAGGGAAGTCCTCCAATATAAGTTTCTATTAACGGAATCGCGGTTTTCTGTTCGATATTTCCTACGAAGATAAAGGTAAAATCACTTGCATCTTTAAACCGGTCATTGTATAGTTCTATGATTTTTTGGTAATCCAATAGATCAATCATTTCGGCTTTCAGACGTAAGATGCGGGGGTTATTCCCGTATGCTTCCTTTCTCAAGGTATCGCTCATGGCAAGGTCGGGATTTGCTTCTATGTTTGATAGCTGTGCTTTCATGCGGGATTTAAACGATTCGAAAGCATCGTTGTCCATGCGTGGGGCAGTGAATGAAAGGTAAGTCAGTTGCAACATGGTTTCAAGATCCTGAGGAGTACATGAGCCATTTGCATTCTCGCTTAGCGAACTTACCGAAGTTGATGCAGAGGCCAACTTTCCCGCTAACATTTTGTTCAGTTCTATTGCACTGAAATCGCCTATTCCTCCTAATGGAACAACATCGTTGATAAGGCTGAACTGGATAACGTCTTTGTCATCGAATAATGATGTTCCTCCCCGGCTGAAGGCTTTCATTTTGATTTCGTCGGCCTTAAAATCAGTAGGTTTCAGAATAACCCGCACACCATTGCTTAATGTCAGAACTGTACTGCCGAATTGTCCTGCTGTTTGATGAACGACTTTTCCTGCGTGTGGCGTTTCTTTCAGAAGAGGTTCATTCGTTACTTTATCTACATACGGCTTAATATCTTCCGATTTTACGGCGTTTATCAAATCAATGATTTCCTTTTCTGTCGGATATTTCATGCCCGCTTTGTCGGGACAGTATAAGCAAGTTACCAGATTCTCATCGCTGATTAATTGTTTGAATGCATGATTTACGGCATCGACTGTGATCTGTGGGATGACAGATGATAGAATTTTATATTCATTCTCAATGCCTGGTATGGGTTCATTGTCAATGAAATGGGATATATATTCCTGAACGTAATCATTGTTTTGGGTTTTGTTACGTTCGTTGTATGCCGTTTCCAGCCAACGCAAAAAGTCGATTTTTGCCCGTTCGTATTCACTTTTTGTGAACCCGAACCGGCGTGCGCGTTCCAATTCCCGCATGAGAGCCGACAGTGCAGTGCCGATACCGTCTTCTTTGCATGCGGCGATTCCGGTAAACGCTTGCTTGGTTTTTGAGAGGATGAAGTCAATGTCGCCGACTCCTGCTCCGATAAACGGAGGATTGGCGATTTGTGTCAGTTCATTCAATCTGGCATTCAGCATATTTTCTGCCATGTTGACAAGAGAACAATGTATCAGATAATCGATGTTGTGCTTTTGTTCTGCCGGTACCGGGTCGTGCTTATGGAAAATATATATTTGCGTAATCTCCTGTTCTTTGTCTTTGGCTATTGTAATGATTGGTTCCTTATTGTCGGGAACAGGAAAGTATTTGCGTTCGGCCGGCTTTTCCTGTTCTGGTATTGAGCTGAAAAGCGTTTTTATTTTCGCTTCTATTTGCTCTACATCGATGTCGCCTACTACGATGATTCCTTGCAAATCCGGGCGATACCATTTCTCGTAATAGTCGCGAAGTTCCTGATAAGGGAAATTGTCTACGACTTCCATTATCCCGATGGGGAGGCGGTATGCATATTTGCTGCCTGCAAAAATTTTGGGAAATGTCGTTTCATACATACGCATCATGGCTCCCATACTGGTACGCCATTCTTCATGTATGACACCACGTTCTTTGTCGATTTCTTTTGGATCAAGCGTCAAATCATTGGCCCAGTCGTGTAAAATCAACAGGCAAGAGTCGATGATTCCTTCGCGTGTTACCGGGACATTCGATATGTTGTATACGGTTTCATCAATAGATGTATAGGCATTTAAATTGGCACCGAACTTTACACCTACAGATTCCAGGTATTCTCTCAGGGTATTTCCCGGAAAATGAGTTGTTCCGTTGAAGCACATGTGCTCCAGAAAATGAGCCAATCCACGTTGATTGTCTTCTTCAAGGATGGATCCCACCTTTTGTGCAATATAAAAATCGGCTTGGTTTTCGGGTCGCGTATTATGACGAATGTAATAAGTCAGTCCGTTTTTCAACTTGCCGATTCGCACATTCGGGTCGACAGGAATCGCAGAAGTACCTTGTCCGAATGCGATAGTCGCAAGACAGACAGATAGAATGTTGATGAAAAAAAATCTTGTAAAAGCTCTTTTCATTCCGGTAAATGGTTATGAGATCTGGTTTGTGTTTAAAGTAATCCCTGTTCTGAGAGATAACGTTCGGCTTCGATTGCAGCTTTGCATCCGCTTCCTGCTGCAGTGACAGCCTGACGGTATAGAGGATCGGCTACATCGCCGGCGGCAAATACTCCGGGAATGCCTGTGCGGGGTGTGCTTCCTTCTGTGATAATATACCCCGTCTCATCGGTCTTGACCCAAGGCTTGAATATGGAAGAATTAGGCTGATGGCCGATGGCGAGGAAGAATCCGTCGATGGCTATATCGTAACGTTCTTCATCGGCTGCTCCCATTCTTTTTACTACATGCATGCCTTCCACACCGTTTTCGCCGAATAAACCGACAGCGTTGTGCTCAAACAAGACGGTTATGTTGGGATGTTTCATTACGCGTTCCTGCATTATCTTTGATGCGCGCAGAAACGGTTTGCGTACAACTAAATAAACTTTGCTTGCTAATCCTGCCAGATAAATGGCTTCTTCACAAGCCGTGTCGCCTCCTCCGACGACTGCTACCACTTTTTTCCTGTAGAAGAATCCGTCGCAGGTTGCGCAGGCACTAACGCCCATGCCGGCATATTTCTTTTCATCTTCCAAACCGAGATATTTCGCTGTTGCACCGGTTGATATGATGACTGTGTCGGCTGTAATCTCTTTTTCATCATCTATTGTAAAAAGATAGGGAGCCTTGCTCAAATCAGTTTTCGTGATAATGCCGCTACGTATTTGTGCTCCGAATCTTTCCGCTTGTTTTTTTAGATCGTCCATCAGTACAGGCCCGGTGACGCCTTCCGGATATCCGGGAAAATTTTCAACTTCGGTTGTTATGGTCAATTGCCCACCCGGTTGTATTCCTTCGTATAATACGGGCATAATATTGGCGCGGCCGGTATAAATGGCTGCTGTATATCCTGCAGGGCCTGAACCTATAATCAGGCATTTTACGTGTTCTTTAGTCATAATGTTTAGAGTTTTGTATTTTTATTACGCATTTGTTTGCAATTGAATTATCTCATGTCGATGATTTCTGCATTCGGGTAGTCGGCCGTTTGAAAGCGGAATGTCTCCAACGGTTTTTTATCTTCTTTTTTATATGATTCGACAAAGAACTTCTGTTTTTCCCCATTCTTCTGATTTATCTCAATGTATGTGGGATAAAAGCTGGGGGAAATTATTAAAAAGATGGAAGTTATTTCTTCAGAATTTATCGGTGTTAGTTTTATTTCGTGCCCTTCTTTTCCGTTACGGCTCTTTAACCCCTCATATGTATATCCGAATCCTTTTTTATACATTCCGATAAGCGCATAGGGGTTGATTGTCTGTATTTCCTCAGGAGTGGGAAGGGAAATGGTTACTTCTTCGTTTTGTTCTACATAACTCCATTGGGTAGTTCCGTCGAACCAACTCTTTATCCCGTTGCAGTTTAAGTAGAAACATTCATTTTGAAGAAGTATCTCTCCGGATTGCGAACCGCTGAAAACAATCGCAAGACAAGCTGACTCTTGGTATGTTTGATATGTTTTATCCAAGATTTCCCGTGCTTTGGTATTTTGCTGTCCCATAGCCGATGACAAACTTATGGCTAATAGAAAGAAAAATAGCAAGAATTTTTTCATGTTTTTATTGACACTTTTAGGAAAAGATATTATTCTTTTAAATTGTTCAACCGCATTTCCAGATCATTATCATCAATGCAATATACATCACGAGCCTTGCTTCCGTTAGCCGGACCTACAATGCCGGCGCGTTCCAATTGGTCCATTATGCGCCCGGCACGGTTGTATCCGATGGAAAACTTGCGCTGGATTAACGAGGTCGATCCTTGCTGGTGGTAGATGATTAGCCGTGCAGCTTCTTCGAACAGCGGGTCTAAACGGTTCATGTCTACTTCTGCTGTGTTTCCGGAATCGGTATTGCTGTCTACATATTCCGGCAGCATGAAAGCGGTCGGATAGCCTTGTTGTGAACCTATATACTCGGCAATGCGTTCCACTTCGGGCGTATCGACAAAGGCACATTGCACGCGCACCGGATCATTCCCTTGCAAATAAAGCAAATCTCCTTTACCTATCAACTGTTGTGCTCCCGGTCGGTCAAGGATGGTGCGCGAGTCGGTCATAGAAGCTACGCGGAAAGCCAGTCGGGCAGGGAAGTTGGCTTTTATTGTTCCGGTGATGATGTTTGTCGTCGGACGTTGTGTTGCGATTATTGCATGAATACCAACAGCACGAGCCAATTGCGCGATTCTGCAAATCGGCAGTTCCACTTCCTTACCTGCTGTCATAATTAAGTCGCCGAATTCGTCAATGATAATGACAATATAGGGCATGAAGCGATGTCCTTTCTCCGGATTTAATTGCCGTTTAATGAATTTATCGTTGTATTCCCTGATGTTTCGGCATCCGGCCTGTTGAAGTAAGTCGTATCGGGTGTCCATTTCTACGCAAAGCGAGTTCAGGGTTTGTACGACTTTTGTTACGTCGGTTATGATGGCATCTTCGGAATCCGGGAGTTTGGCAAGGAAATGTTTTTCTATCGGAGCGTATATGGCAAACTCAACTTTCTTCGGGTCGATGATGACAAATTTCAGTTCGCTGGGATGTTTTTTATATAGCAATGATGTTACAATTGCATTTAATCCGACCGATTTTCCTTGTCCTGTTGCTCCGGCAACCAGCATATGTGGTGCTTTTGTCAGGTCTACCATAAAAACTTCGTTCGTTATTGTTTTGCCTAAAGCTATAGGAAGTTCAAAATTTGTCTCTTGAAATTTCTTGTTTGCCAGTACGGAATACATGGGAACAATATGGGGATTGGTATTCGGCACTTCAATCCCGATTGTACCTTTCCCCGGAATTGGGGCAATGATACGTATGCCTAATGCAGATAAACTTAAGGCAATATCGTTTTCCAGATTGCGGATTTTTGATATGCGGATTCCTTCTGCCGGAGTTATTTCGTATAGAGTTACGGTAGGGCCAACGCTGGCTTTTATGGTATTTATCTCGACTCCAAAGTTATGAAGAACTTGTGTAATGCGGTTTTTATTTGCTTCTTGTTCTTGATTATCGATATACGGAGTTTCGTTACTATAGTGATTTAGAAGATCTAATGTGGGGAATTTATAATATTCTAAATCGAGACGTGGGTTATAAGGCTGCACAAGAGTTCCTTGTTTAATCTCATCGTCTTCAACTTTTGTATCTTCGATTATGAAATCAGGTTCCCGTATAGCGCGTACTTCCTTTATGTCTTCCGGTTGGGACGACGGAGTTATTGGGGTTTCAAAAGGAGACTTTTCCGGAACTTCGGATATGGTTTCTTCTGATATGTCTTCTGTATTTTCGGAAAAGTCGGGAGACGGTGTCTGAAAGGGACGGGTGCCTTTGGGGCTTTCTTCTTCTTTGACGGGCTCTGTTTTGCGCTCGGGGAATCGGATATGAAATAATTTCCGTATGATAAGTATGGTGCGTGGCGATACAAACAGGCCGAAGACAATGGCTGTAGCCAGTAGTCCTAAAATTAATCCGGGAGCACCTATTTGTGAACAAATCCATCGGCTTATGTTATAACCATGCATTCCTCCCGGATAGATAAAAGAATTTTGCATTAATCCTCCGAAAGCGAAACCTAATGTGACTGACAGCCATATCATAGGTATAAAGCAACAGAAGAACCATTTCCATAGCTTGATTTGAAAAGCTTTCATCAGTTTCATTCCGGATACAATGAGAAAAACAATGATGAGGCACGCCGGAATGCCGAAGCAATCATTTATCAGAAATTGTGAAAGCTGGGCGCCTCTTGCTCCGGCATAGTTTTGTATATGATTGTTTGTCTGTATCAATTCTCCGGAATCTGAATGTTGCAGAATACTTTGATCGTTTCCTCCCGTGAAAAGGAAAGAAGTAAATGCGACAAGCATATAGACTCCTACAATAACACAAAGTAATCCGATGATAAAATGTAGGTTTTCGTTTCGGGTAATCGAGACGAGCTTTTCCGGTTTGAGTCGTTTCTCCTTTTTTATGTTTGCTTCTGCTTTTTTCTTGGTCATAGGTTTCGTTATCAGATGATACTTTCATGCAAATGTACGAATAAAACTAAAAACAAGAAATTTTTTCTACCTTTGCATTATAATAATGCGGAATATGAAAGAAAATCTGTCGGTAATATTTGATAAGAATACAGTGGAATTTGTGACAGTTGCTGCCGAGTTCTGCGGTTTTTTAGAGCGTGTCCCGGAAATGGAACGTAGTGATTTTGTTAATAAGGCTCTGAAGTTGTTGCCACTATTATACTTAAAGGCCCAACTGATACCGAAATGCGAGCGTATAGATGAGGCGGAACTTGAAATGTTTGTAACCGAAGGTGATTATGAACGTGTGCGTGCATCGATAGCGGATTTGCTGGGTGAAAAGGATGACTATCTGGATGTTTTTCTTGATGATATGGCATATAGTGATATGCCTATAAGGCAGAACATATCGGAAACACTGGCAGATATTTATCAGCCGCTCAAAGATTTTGTATGCATATATCAGTTGGGATTAGACAGGACGATGAATGATGCACTGGCTGTTTGCCGTGAATTGTTTGCTGAATTCTGGGGGCAACGTCTGGTGAACGCCATGCGGGCATTGCACGACGTTAAATATTCTAAAGGAGACAATTCGGAGGATAGTCGGCAATACGGCGGGCAGACTTATTCTTCTGTCGGGCGTAATGAAGCGGAAGATTGGATGGATGAAGAAAATGATGTATTGTGATAGAGATGAAGATAAAGAAGAAAGGTATTTAAGCTGATGATCGTATTGCAAAATAAAATATCGAAGGAACTTGTTTCGGCAATGCCGAAAGTGAATTTTACCGGGCGTATATTTGTTATATGTACAGAACATGATGCAAGAAGGGCTGTCGACTATCTGAATACGCATGCGGTAGTGGGAATAGATACGGAAACACGTCCGTCTTTCCGCAAAGGGCATACGCATAAGGTGGCATTGTTGCAGATATCCACTTACGATACATGTTTCCTGTTCCGACTGAATTATTTGGGGCTGCCCGATTTCCTTGAGAAATTTCTTCAGAATAGTGTACTGAAAATCGGGCTTTCTTTACGCGACGATTTTACGGTCCTTCAGCGTAGGAATACGCAAGATCCGCGTAAAGGAAACTGGATAGAACTGCAGGATTATGTGCAGCGTTTTGGAATAGAGGAGAAAAGTCTTCAGAAAATATTTGCACTGCTTTTTTCAAAGCGTATATCAAAATCTCAGCGTCTTTCTAATTGGGAAGCTGAAACGTTGAGTGAGGCTCAGCAGTTGTATGCGGCTACTGATGCGTGGGCATGTGTTGAAATTTATAATTATTTGGAAGAACTTCGTAACAGAGATGCTTTCCGGGTGGAAAAGGTCTCTGGTGGATCTTCCATAGATAATGGTAAATAAAAGAGTTTTTCTATGTCATATAAAAAAGTTTATTTGAAACCCGGTAAAGATGAATCGTTAAAACGATTTCATCCATGGGTGTTTTCGGGTGCCATTGCTCGGGTAGAAGGAGAACCTTATGAAGGAGAAGTGGTGGATGTCTATACGGCAGATAAGCAGTTTATTGCGTGCGGGCATTACCAGATAGGTAGTATTGCGGTGCGTATATTGTCGTTTAAGCAGGAACCTGTCAATCGCGATTTTTGGATACACCGGCTTCGCGTGGCAAAAGATTTGCGCGTAAGCCTGCGGTTAATCGGTAATCCGGAGAATAATACGTATCGTCTGGTGCATGGGGAAGGGGATAATTTACCCGGCTTGATTATTGATGTATACGATCATACGGCAGTAATGCAGGCACACTCGGCGGGAATGCATCAGAATCGTATGGACATAGCCGATGCTTTATCGGAAGTTATGGGAGAAACGATTCGGAATATTTATTATAAGTCGGAGACGACTTTGCCGTTTAAGGCCGAACTTTTAGAAAGAGAAAACGGTTTCATTAAAGGTGGCGATAGCGAAAATATCGCAATGGAAAACGGCCTGAAGTTTCATGTGGACTGGTTGAAGGGACAGAAAACCGGTTTCTTTGTAGATCAACGCGAGAACCGCAGTCTGTTGGAACGCTATGCAAAAGGCCGGAACGTACTGAACATGTTTTGTTATACGGGAGGATTTTCGTTTTATGCCATGCGTGGAGGGGCTGTTTCCGTTCATTCTGTCGATAGTTCAGCGAAAGCAATCGATCTGACAAACGAGAATGTCTCGCTGAACTTTCCGGGAGATCCCCGTCATAAAGCTTATGTGGAAGACGCATTTAAATACCTTGAACGGATGGGCGACCAGTATGATCTGATTATTCTTGACCCGCCGGCATTCGCCAAACACCGCGACGCCTTACGTAATGCATTGAGGGGATATACGAAACTGAATGCTAAAGCGTTTGAGAAAATCCGGCCGGGAGGAATACTGTTTACATTCTCTTGTTCACAAGTGGTGAGTAAAGAAAATTTCCGCAATGCAGTTTTCACGGCAGCTGCCCAAAGCCGGCGTAGTGTACGAATCCTGCATCAGCTGACACAGCCGGGCGATCATCCGGTAAACATTTACCATCCGGAAGGTGAATACCTGAAAGGGCTGGTGTTGTATGTGGAATAATATGCGGCGTTATGACTGCCGTTATTGCAGATTCGTCTCAGCGTAGAATCTTGAATCATGCGATTTTTCAATTGGATGAGGGTTGTTTTCTTACAAAGATTTGGTTTAAAGGGTGGAAATCCTTATTTTGGCGAAATTTTTTTAATCTATAATTACACATGAAAAAACTTCTTCTTTTATTGCTTTGTTGCTTTGCTGTACAAGTAAACATGGCACAAGTTAAATCGTTGCATCAGTTGCAACAGGAATTTGTAGACTTACGTTTTGGTATGTTCATCCATTTCAATATGCCGACTTTCGCCGATGAAGACTGGCCTGATCCGGATGCCTCTCCCGAATTGTTCAACCCGGCTAAAATGGATTGTCGCCAGTGGGCTAAAGCAGCAAAGTCGGCAAATATGACTTACGGTTGCCTTACCACAAAACATCATAGCGGTTTTTGTATCTGGGATACGAAAACAACCGATTATAATGTGATGAACAGTCCGTTTAAACGTGACGTCGTAAAGGAGTATGCCGATGCATTCCGTGCGGAAGGGCTGAAGGTGATGTTGTACTATTCTATTCTTGATACGCACCACAGATTGCGTCCGAATCATATTACGCGCGAGCACATTGAGATGATAAAAGGGCAGCTTCGTGAATTATTGACGAATTACGGTGAGATAACTGCCATTATCATTGACGGATGGGATGCGCCTTGGAGCCGTATTTCTTACGATGATGTGCCTTTCGAAGATATATATTATCTGATAAAATCTATCCAGCCTAACTGTCTGGTAATGGATTTGAATGCAGCGAAATATCCGGCAGAGGCTTTGTTCTACGGCGACATCAAATCGTACGAACAGGGTGCCGGCCAACATATTTCTAAAGAAAAGAATCAGTTGCCGGCATTATCTTGTCTGCCATTGCAGGCAAACTGGTTCTGGAAAACAAGTTTCCCCACCACCGACGTGAAAGATCCGGCTCAGATGGTAAACGATAATATTGTACCGATGGGCAAGGCTTATTGTAACTTTATCTTGAATGTGGCTCCCAACCGTGACGGTCTGATGGATGAAAATGCGTTGAAGGCATTGAAGCAGATTGGAAAGATGTGGAAAATGGAAAAAGATTTGCCACAGGTTCCTGAGGCTCCGGCTCCGATTATATCATCGAATCTTGCGATAAACCAGCTTGCAGAAAGCAGTTGGAGTAACGATACAGCAATTATGGATTTTGCAAACGATGATAATTTCGGTTCGGCTTGGTGGTCTAACTGGCGAATTAAACAGCCATGGATTTATGTGACTCTTGGAAGAGAGAAGGCATTCAATATGGTTGTGATTACAGAAGCCGGCGATCCTCAGGTGGAAGAATATACTTTGGAGTACCGTAAGAATGGTGTATGGACACCGCTGCTTAAGGGAAATAGCGACTCGCGTGTGAAAATACACCGTTTCGAAACGGTATGGGGAGATGCCGTTCGCTTTAGCGTAGTTAAGGCAAAAGGCTCCGTTTCGGTTGCAGAGTTTGGCGTATATTGCGAACGAAAATAAAGAAATCTCCTTTTGAATAAGGGGAAATGTCCCGTTGCTTGTGAAAAAACGTTCTTTCGTTTAGTCGCAAACAACGGGACATTTTTTATCTTTGCCACAGATGTTGAATTTTAAAGGACCGATGCTTATGATGCTTAAAGACATACTTGATAATTTAAATATAGAGTGTTTGAATGAAATGCAGCAGTCAGCTTTGGATGCATATCAGAAAGGCGATGATTTGATACTGCTTTCTCCTACGGGTACGGGTAAAACACTGGCGTATCTTTTGCCTTTGACTTTTTCCCTCCGTCGGGATGTGTCCGGTGTACAGGCTGTTGTATTGGCTCCATCACGGGAACTGGCATTGCAGATTGAGCAGGTATTCCGGCAGATGAATACGGGATTTGCTGTGATGAGCTGTTACGGAGGGCGTCCGGCGATGGAAGAACATCGTGCGATGAATGCGTTGCATCCGTCGGTAATTATCGGTACACCGGGAAGAATGAACGACCATTTGGCGAAGGAAAATTTTGATGCATCTTCCGTTCGTCTTCTTGTAATAGACGAATTTGATAAGTGTCTGGAATTTGGCTTTCAGGAAGAAATGGCGGAAGTTATAGGTAAATTGCCCGGAGTGAAGCGTCGTTTCCTTTTATCGGCTACCGATGCTGAGGAGATTCCCCGTTTTGCCGGTTTGAACAAGACCGTGAAACTGAATTTCCTTGACGGGAAGGATGATTTGTCTGAACGCCTGCATTTGTATAAGGTGATTTCTCCCGAAAAAGATAAGTTGGAGACGTTGTTCCGTTTGCTGTGTTGTATTGGAAACCGACCTACGCTGGTGTTTTGCAATCATCGGGAAAGCGTGGAAAGGGTAGGTGCCTATCTTCGCTCGAAAAAGATGCTTTGTGAGATATTCCACGGCGGAATGGAACAGGAAGACCGTGAGCGCGCGTTGTATAAGTTCCGTAACGGAAGTTGTCATGTCTTTGTGTCAACCGATTTGGCAGCACGCGGCTTGGATATACCGGAAATACGTAATGTGATACATTATCACATGCCGGTTTCCGAAGACGGTTTCGTACATCGAAACGGTCGTACTGCAAGATGGGATGCCATAGGCAATGCTTATTTGATACTTCATGCAGAGGAACTGTTGCCTGCATACGTGACAGATGAACCGGATAATTTTGTCTTTCCGGAAAAGATACCTGTTCCTCCCATGCCCGAGTATGTGACCTTATATATAGGAAAAGGGAAAAAAGATAAAATCAATAAGATAGACATTGTAGGATTTTTGTCGAAAAAATGAAATTTGAACAGGGATGATATCGGACGGGTCGATGTAAAAGATCGTCATGCTTATGCTGCTGTGGTAAGGAAAAAGGTGAAACAGGTATTGAAATCGGTGCAAAACGAAAAAATCAAAGGTGTAAAAGCCTTGATAGAGCCGGCCAAATAGCAATTTTGTCCTGATGTGTGTTGCTTTTTAATTGTTCCTTTGTTTGACTTATTGCTGTAAAAATGAAAGATTTTATGAATTTATTTTGTAAAATCACCGCAAATCATTTGCTTTTTATAAAATTAATCTATAAATTGCGGCCTTATAGGAAACAAAAATGTAGAACTTAAACACACATTTTTATGAAAAAGCATAATTTTAATGCGGGACCGTCTATTCTGCCTCGCGAGGTAATTGAAAAAACAGCTCAGGCCATTCTCGATTTTAATGATTCGGGGTTGTCATTGATGGAAATCAGTCATCGGGCAAAAGATTTCCAGCCTGTAGTTGATGAGGCTATATCTTTGTTTAAAGAATTATTGCAAATCCCTGAAGGGTACTCTGTCCTTTTTTTGGGAGGAGGAGCAAGTATGCAGTTCTGTATGGTCCCGTATAATTTTCTTGAGAAGAAAGCTGCCTATCTTAATACCGGCGCTTGGGCGAAAAAAGCCTTGAAAGAAGCCAAAGGCTTTGGAGAAACAGTGGAAGTCGCTTCGTCGGAGAAAGAAGGGTTTACATATATTCCGAAGAATTTTACCGTACCATCGGATGCCGATTATCTGCATATAACAACAAACAACACGATTTACGGAACAGAATTGCATGCCGACCCGCAGGTAGATATCCCGTTGGTTGCCGATATGTCTTCCGATATTTTCTCTCGTCCTGTGGATGTTTCCAAATATATATGCATATATGGTGGGGCACAGAAAAACCTTGCTCCGGCCGGAGTAACCTTTGTTATTGTGAAAAATGACGCGTTGGGAAAAGTATCACGCCATATTCCTACCATGCTTGATTATCGTACACATGTGGAAAAAGGCTCCATGTTTAATACACCTCCGGTAGTTCCCATTTACGCTGCACTGCAAACATTGCGTTGGTTGAAGGCACAGGGTGGAGTAGAAGAAATGCAGCGTCGTGCCAAACAGCGTGCCGATATGTTGTATGCGGAAATAGACCGTAATAAATTATTCCGCGGGACGGTAACAGCTCTTGAGGATCGTTCGTATATGAATATCTGTTTTGTGATGAAAGAAGAATACAAGGAACTTGAAAGTGACTTCCTGAACTTTGCAACAGGAAAGGGAATGGTCGGTATAAAAGGTCACCGTTCTGTTGGCGGTTTCCGTGCGTCCTGTTATAATGCGTTGCCGATAGAAAGCGTACAGGCTTTGGTAGACTGTATGAAAGAATTTGAAAAACAACATTGATAATTAAAACAAAAACTTAAATCTACGCGCATGAAAGTTTTAATAGCGACCGAAAAGCCGTTTGCTCCGATAGCGGTAAATGGCATTAAAAAAGAAGTGGAGGAAGCGGGTTATACGCTTGCTTTGTTGGAAAAATATGCAGAAAAAAGTCAGTTGCTTGAAGCTGTTGCCGATGCCGATGCCTTGATTATCCGCAGCGATGTGATAGATAAAGAGGTCTTTGATGCAGCCAAATCATTAAAGATTGTCGTTCGGGCAGGAGCCGGATATGATAATGTCGACCTGAATGCTGCCACATCGCATGGAGTTTGTGTGATGAACACTCCGGGACAAAATGCCAATGCCGTAGCAGAACTGGCTTTTGGGCTGATGATTATGGCGGTACGCAGTTTCTATGACGGGAAATCCGGAAGCGAATTAAAAGGGAAAAAACTTGGAATTCACGCTTATGGCAATGTAGGACGCAATGTGGCCAGAATAGCCAAAGGGTTTGGCATGGAAATTTATGCCTATGATGCCTATTGTCCGAAGGCTGCTATGGAGGCTGACGGCGTGATGCCTGTCGATTCAGCGGAGGAGCTTTACGCAACGTGCAATATTGTTTCTCTTCATATCCCGGCAACGGCGGAAACCAAAAACTCGATTAATTATGAGTTGGTAAACCGTATGCCGAAAAACGGACTGCTTGTGAATACGGCACGGAAAGAGGTGATTGATGAAGACGGATTGCTCCGATTGATGGAAGATCGTCCCGATTTGAAATATGTGACGGATATCATGCCGGTGCGTCATGCAGATTTTGTTTCGCATTTTGCAGGGCGTTATTTCTCAACACCCAAGAAGATGGGAGCACAGACCGCCGAAGCGAATATCAATGCAGGCATTGCAGCAGCAAAGCAGATTGTGGCCTTCTTTAAAGAAGGATGTGAGAAATTCCGGGTAAATAAATGACCTTTAAATCGGAAGAATATGGCTACAATAAAACCTTTTAAGGGAATTAGGCCTCCGCAACACCTTGTGGAGGCCGTTGCATCACGTCCTTACGATGTCCTTAATTCGGAAGAGGCAAGGAAAGAGGCCGAAGGAAACGAGAAATCGCTCTATCATATCATCAAGCCGGAAATAGATTTTCCGGAAGGGACAGACGAACATGACCCGAGAGTATATGCCAAAGCTGCCGAAAACTTTCTTGCTTTCCAGCAAAAGGGGTGGCTCGTTCAGGATAAAAAGGACTGTTATTATATTTACGCCCAGACCATGAACGGGAAAACGCAATACGGTCTTGTAGTTGCGGCTTACGTTCCCGATTATATGAACGGTGTGATAAAGAAGCACGAGCTTACCCGCAGGGATAAGGAAGAAGACCGGATGAAGCATGTACGCGTCAATAATGCAAACATAGAACCTGTCTTTTTTGCTTACCCGGAGAATAAGGATTTGGGAAAAATCATGGAGAAGTATATCACACAACCTCCTGTTTATGATTTTGTGGCTCTGGGAGACGGGTTCGGACATTCTTTCTGGGTTATCGACGATGATTCCGATATTGATGCCATAACAAAGGCTTTTGCTGCGATGCCCTCTCTTTATATTGCCGACGGACATCATCGTAGTGCGGCTGCTGCATTGGTAGGAGCGGAGAAGGCGCGGCAGAACCCTAATCACAAAGGGGATGAAGAGTATAACTATTTTATGGCGGTTTGTTTCCCGGCCAATCAGTTGACCATCATTGATTATAACCGTGTGGTAAAAGATTTGAACGGAATGACTCCGGAAGAATTCCTTGTGCGGTTGGAAAAGAATTTCGTGGTAGAGGAGAAGGGAACGAAACCTTATCGTCCTGCTTGCCTGCATAATTTTTCTCTTTATGTAGGAGGAAAGTGGTACAGCCTGACGGCTAAGTCCGGCACATACGATGATAGCGACCCGATAGGTGTGCTGGATGTTACGATTTCTTCGAATCTGATATTGGATGAATTGCTCGGCATAAAGGATTTGCGTTCCGATAAACGTATCGATTTCGTAGGGGGAATTCGGGGATTGGAGGAATTGCAACGTCGCGTAGACAGCGGAGAGATGAAAATGGCGCTTGCCCTTTATCCTGTTTCAATGAAGCAGCTGATGGATATAGCCGATACGGGCAACATCATGCCTCCTAAAACTACGTGGTTTGAACCGAAATTGCGTTCGGGACTTGTCATTCACAAGTTGGAATGATGTGGAGAAGATTTCCCGAAATGAAACGTTTTTTCAGAGAAATATGCGGTTGCTTAAGTAAAAAGAATACGGCAAACGCAATGAAACAACGAAGGGCTGCCTTAAAAAGATTAGGGCGGCCCTTGAAATTTATATGCTCGGCGGATTGACAATCCGCCGAGCAGCGAATGCTAAAATTCATATACACAAATGATGGGATTATCATCTTCATGCAGAGGTTTCTTAAACTGTTTTTTAAGTTCTGCTGTTTCTTTTTCACCCAAAATGGAAGGATCATTAAAAAGTCTTAAGATACTAGTAGGAAGTCTTGTAGCTATCAACATATTTTTGTTCATACAGGCGAAAAAACCGAAAGATCCATATAAAAGCGGATTATTTAACAATAGATAAACTTCAGCCTTTTCTGTAGCCTTATCGTAGAAAGCTATGCGAAATTGCCCGCTAAATAAAAACGTAGCCATTACGTAATCATCGGTTTCACAAAAGCTACTCAATTCTGTAACATAATTTGAAATTTGAAGATTTCTCGTCATAGTTTCATACTGATCGGGGGTATTGAATTCTTCGGGAAAATTGTATTTCCCAAAATCAAACCGGTACTTCAGAAAGGCGGAATCCCGCGTTACCTGATACACATCCGTTTCATGATGAGGTGCACAGAAAATCGCTCCGTTTTGGGACTTGAACAATTCGGGGGAAGCAGACCTTGTTCCATTCCGCCACTGAGGAAGAATCGGTACGGCATCATACAACTTCTTGAGGCTATCCGAGTAAACAGTCAGCCTGTTTACCGAAGAGGAGGCATTTAACTGGTGCATGGAGTTGCAGACAAGAAAACCGTCTTTGGATTTCATGGCCTCCGCCAAATTCAAATTTATAGGCAGCTGTTTTAGCAAAGTTTTCCCGTCGGCATCAAATACCATAATCTTATATCTATCGTTTCCTACAAAAGATAAGATGTTAATGGTGTTTTCTTTGGGGTCATAAAACGCATCTGTCAGTACAAAGTATTCCTCCGGACCCTGACCGTAGCGATAAATCTTATTGATAAAATTGCCGTCCTTATCGAAAATGAACAATGATTTGGTGACAAACTTATCCACTATATAAATCCGGTTATCTTCATATAATATTTTATCCATCCTTCCAATCAGCGCAGTCGTATCGGTCTCCAGCTGGATATAGCGGAATGATTTTATATACTTGTCTTTGGTTACTTCAATATCTTCGGCATTATCAATGTTTTCTACGCGGATTGTTTTGACCGATTGAGCCGTCTTTTGCTTTTTATCCGAATGGCAGGAAGCCAATAAAAGCAGGAATACGAGTTGAAAAAGTATGAAATGTTTCGTTCTCATTTTATAAAGATTTAGATTACACATCCGTTTAATAAAGGAAGCATGTCTCGGCGGATTTGTAATCCGCCGAGCGCCAAATGCCATAGCTTCTCTTTTAATTTCTCATCAAGCGAATAACCTACTTAAGTGGTTAGACCTTGATAAGGAGGACAATTCTGCGGAATGCACAATTCCTTTCCTCCTGCTTCACAACGCACATCGGCATCGTGTGCAATATATTCCCACTCTCCACTTCTACCAACTTCTATGGTAATACTGTCTCCCAATTTTATCACAGAACCTCTTGTCGCTTTTCCCTCATACTTACAATCGGAAGTCTTTTTTTCATAAATAGGATCTCCGTACCCGCCGCCGGTTGTTCCTCCGCCGGTTTCTCCGCCCGAGCCCGAAGCGCTCTGGGCTAACACCTCCACATGTAAGGAGTTGGTCAACACACCATAGTCATTCCATGCGTACTGCAAATTAGCGACTACGCCCGCAGCAAAAGCAATGCTGCCAATAAAGCCAATAATCTTTTTTACGCCCATAATTGCAGTTTTAAGTTTAACATATAAATTACCTTATAAGGGTTTATTTTTCATTTTCCTTCTGCTCTACCAGTTCTTTTACATCCTTACGGGAATCTTTCTCAATAGCATTGCTCCAAAATTAAAGAAGAATCTTATAAAATCCAAACAAAAACAATGTTTTTTTACAAGAATTCGTCCGGCAATGTTTTTATAATCAACCATTACCGGACGTTTATCTGCTTATCTTCTTGTTGCTTTTCCCCGGTCTTTCATGATGGCCTCTTGATTTTCTGCAGCCCATGCTATCAAGGCATTGATGTGGGGAAGTAAAGATTTGGCGCGAAGCGTAAGTGTGTATTCCACTTTGGGCGGAACTTCGGGGTATACTGTGCGGGTTACGTATCCGTCATCTTCCAAAGTCCGAAGTGTAGAAGATAGCATTTTCTTCGATATGTCCGGAATTTTGCGTTGTAATTCATTGAAACGTAAAGCCTTTTCTTCCGACTTATAAAGTGTGTAAATGATGAGAATCGACCATTTGTCGCTGATTCTTGCCAAGATGTTCCGTATCGGGCAATCGGGGAATACTGAATCCTTTGCTTTTGTTTTATTCATATATTTTTATGGGTGTCTAAATAAAAAAGAATATGGTGGATTTATTTGTTGTGAATTAGCGGGGCCAGTAATTCCGGAATATTTATTCCCCGTTTTCTGATATTCTCCAGACAGTCTTTCCCTTTTGGCGTGAGTGTGAAAAACATCTGCCGTTTGTCCACTTTGCCAAGCTCACGTATAAGCAGCTTCTTCTCTTCAGCTATGCGGATGATTTTCGAGGCATGTGACGGATTTAGTCCCGTACAGGTTATGATATGGCCTGCCGTTACTGTATCTGTCCCGATGCTGCATAAAACCATTGCTTCGTAGAGTGATACTCCATAGGTTTCTTCCAACTGCTTTTCCAGTTCGGAAAGCGCTTTCATCAGGTCGCGCATCATGCATATACAGGGTATTTTTTCCATATTCAGATAAATAAATTCATATTTGCGCTGTCGGCGCGTTCCATATATGTTGCAACTCCACCTATTGTTACATTGTCGAGCAATTCTTCCCGCTTGATGCCCATTACATCCATCGACATCTGACAGGCAATGAATTCCACTCCGTTGTCGATGGCCTGCCGGCGGAGCGATTCAAGCGAGTCGACGCCTTTCTGTTTCATCAGCATGCGCATCATTTTCGAACCAAGTCCGCCCATATTCATTTTAGAGAGTTTCAGCTTTTTCGAGTCGGGAGGAAGCATCAGACCAAACATCTTACCGAAGAAATCTTTCTTTACTGCGGGCTTGTGCTCTTTCTTGATTGCATTCAGGCCCCAGAACGTAAAGAAGATACTGACCTTTTTCCCTGTGGCTGCAGCCCCGTTTGCCAGAACAAAAGTCGCTAAAGTCTTGTCAAGGTCATCGCTGAAAAGGATAAAAGTCTTGCCTTTGTTTTACTCCAAAGGTTTCGTTGTTTTTTCAGACAAAACCGTTGTTTTTTCTATCCGTACCCGATATATTCCGTTTGTTTCGGTTTTATCTACGAAACGGTTTCCGGTTGTACGGCACCATGCTTCTGCATCGCGCGGGAATCCGGCATCGGTTGCGCTTACTTCAAGGCATTGTCCGGGTTGTAATGTTTCCATGCTTTTCTTCAGCTTCAGTATGGGGCCGGGACATTGCACGCCGCATGCGTTGACTTTTATTACTTCCGTTGCCGGCTTTTCCGCAGCGGTACAGCCTTTCCGCTCTGTGGGTGACGGATGATGCGGCTCATCTTCCGATGGCAATTCTACCGGCGCGACGGCAGCCGTATAGGTCTTAATGCCGCCTATCAGGTTACGAACTTCTCCGAATCCGTTGTCTTTTAGAATATTGCTTGCCAAGTATCCGCGCAGTCCTACGCCGCAATATACCCATACGGGCTTGTCGCGCGGAATCTCGTCCAAATGTCTGCGCAACTCATCGAGCGGTATGTTTACGGCGCCTTTAATCGCTCTCAGTTGGAATTCGTCCGGAGTACGCACGTCTATCAGCGAGACTTGGCTCAAGTCTGCGTCGCGAAGCTCGCGCCAATATAGAGGAGTCATTTTCCCGCTCAGTATGTTGCCTGCTACATATCCTGCTATGGCTGCCGGATCTTTTGCCGAAGAAAAAGGAGGAGCGTACGCATGTTCCAGACGGGTGAGGTCGTACACCGTACCGCCCTGCTTTATGATTAGTGCAAACTCGTCGATACGTTTGTCCACGCCGTCGAAACCCACAATCTGTGCTCCGTATAATTTTCCGTCAGTGGGAGCGTAAGTTATTTTGACAGCCATCTGCAATGCACCCGGATAATAGCCGGCGTGTGAAGCCGAGTGGGTAGTGGAAGAGAGATAGGCGATATTCATTTGTTTTAATCGCTTGGCCGGAAGTCCGGTGGAAGCGACAGTAAGGTCGAATACTTTGGCGATAGACGTGCCGATGGAACCTTCGTACTTCACTTGATTGCCGAATACAATGTTATCGGCAACGATGCGTGCCTGACGGTTTGCCGGGCCTGCCAGGAAATTCAGCCAAGATTTTCCGGTGATGGGGTGGGGGTATTCAATGGCATCGCCTACGGCATATACCGATTCGTCGGAGGTTTGCAGGAATTCGTTAACCCAAATGCCTTTCATTTCTCCCAGTTTAAGTCCGGCCTCCGATGCCAACCGTGTTTCGGCACGCACGCCGATAGAGAGCAAGACCATGTCCACTTGCAACTGAATGCCTGACTGAAAGCGGACTGCAATGCCCTGTGAGGTGCGTTCAAATGCTTCGACTGCCTGTTTCAGATAAAGGCGTATCCCTTTCTGTTGCAGGTGTTCATGTACCAGCGAGGCCATAGAATAGTCGATAGGTCCCATTACCTGATCTGCCATTTCCACTACGGAAACTTTTATTCCGGCGTGCACTAAATTTTCCGCCATTTCCAGTCCGATGAAACCGCCTCCGACGATAACGGCACGATGTACCGCCTTGTCTTTTACATACTGCTTGATGTTGTCCGTATCGTTTACATTTCGGAGCGTAAAGATGCCTTCCGAATCGATGCCTTTCAACGGCGGACGTACCGGCGATGCTCCCGGCGACAGAAGTAGCTTGTCATAGCTTTCCCGATAGGTTTTCCCGTCGGCAGTGCGTACGGTTACTTCTTTTTGTTTTCGGTCAATTGCGGTAACTTCCGAAGGGATGCGCACATCAATATTAAACCGCTTGCCAAAGGCTTCCGGAGTCTGCACGAACAGTCGTTCACGCTCTTCTATGACTCCACCAATATAATAAGGTAGTCCACAATTGGCATACGAAATATAGTCGCCTTTCTCAAATAAAATGATTTCAGCTTTTTCTGTATTTCTGCGTATACGGGCTGCTGCTGTGGCTCCTCCCGCTACACCTCCGACAATGACAATCTTCATAAGTTTTTATTTTTTTGAGTTGACAATATTTTCCATAAGAAATTATTGCAAAGAAAATGATTTGTTTGATTTGAAATAAATTTCCGGAGGAAAATATTTTGTTGGTTAACAATTATTGGGATTTTCTTCGTCTGTGTCTGTCATGGTCTGTTTATATGACGACAGATTTTAGCAGTAACGGAACATGACCGTTCTTTCTTGGGACAAGATGATGCGGTAGGGGAACATAAAATAATTATAGGTGTTAATATGCTGTTACTGATTCCTTTTGCCAAAGAAGCATTTGATTGCTTTCGATAAAAAGGCGTAAAAGTTTGCAAGTGTGTAAAACTCGCTCTATCTTTGCATTGCTTTTTCGGAAGAAAAGGGGAAGTTTGGGTGAGTGGCTGAAACCAGCAGTTTGCTAAACTGCCGTACGGGTTACCGTACCGGGGGTTCGAATCCCCCAGCTTCCGCCGCCATGAATGGGCCTCGTATAATCGTTTTTGGTTTGCGGGGCTTTATTTATGTCTGTATGTTTTGATATGTGTGTTTATTGCCGGGAAGCTGTTTCGTATTTCCGCCGATGTTTTTATGAAAACGAGCTTTTGTTTTGATTAAGACGATGTATTCTTTTTGTGAGAATATAAATGGCAATACATTCTTTTACTTGGTTGTGATGGAATTTTTTGGAAAAAGCGGTTCAAATATTTGCAGAATCGGTAAAAAGCATTACTTTTGCACCGTTGTTTTAATAAGCAAGTTTATGGCGCTTTCGTCTAGTGGCCTAGGACGCGGCCCTCTCACGGCTGAAACACGGGTTCGATTCCCGTATGCGCTACATCGGGAAGTTTGGGTGAGTGGCTGAAACCAGCAGTTTGCTAAACTGCCGTACGGATTACCGTACCGGGGGTTCGAATCCCCCAGCTTCCGCAGAAGAGATAAAATAATTGTTTGGCAGTGATATACTAACTATATGTGATGGGTGGTATATCACTGCTTTTTTTATTTCATTCATTATACGGAATGTTGTTGACGGGAAAGATATTTTATATCAGTTTTGGCAGTCCGGGTCATAGGAGATTCCGTGCGGATGTGACAATGTTTCTAATCTCTTCTGAAAATATCCCTTGTGTATACTTTGTCTTTCACGTCATCAAGGCTGGAATCGTAGCGGTTGGCAAGGATGGCGCGGCTTTGTTGTTTAAAGGATTCGAGATTGTTTACTATCCGGCTGCCGAAGAAAGTGGTACCGTCTTCTAATGTAGGCTCATAGATGATGACTTCGGCACCTTTGGCTTTGATGCGTTTCATTACGCCTTGTATGGAGGATTGGCGGAAATTATCGGAATTTGATTTCATGGTCAGGCGGTAGATACCGATGATGCAGTGCTTCTCCTCAGCCGGATTGAAGTCTCTCCGGTAGTAATAATCGTAGTAATCGGCTTTGTGCAATACACGGTCTGCTATGAAATCCTTGCGTGTGCGATTGCTTTCCACAATGGCTTGAATGAGATTTTCCGGTACGTCGGCATAGTTTGCCAGCAGTTGTTTGGTGTCTTTGGGCAGACAGTATCCTCCGTAGCCGAAGCTTGGATTGTTGTAATGTGTGCCTATACGTGGGTCAAGACATACGCCGTTTATAATGGATCTGGTGTCAAGTCCTTTCATTTCGGCATAAGTGTCAAGCTCGTTGAAATAGCTTACTCGTAAGGCGAGGTAGGTGTTTGCAAAAAGTTTCACCGCTTCGGCCTCTGTCAGTCCCATATATAGAGTGTCGATGTCCTTTTTTATTGCTCCTTCCTGCAGAAGACCTGCAAAAATGTGTGCTGCTTCATCCAGGCGGCTGTCGTTTTCCGGACGGCCTACAATGATACGACTCGGGTAAAGATTATCGTATAAAGCCTTGCTTTCGCGCAGGAATTCCGGTGAAAAGAGTACATTGTCTGTATCCAGACGCCGGCGGATATTTTCGGTATAACCTACGGGAACTGTACTTTTAATGACCATGATTGCCTTTGGATTGACTCTTTTTACCTGTTTTATCACTTCTTCCACGTGGCTTGTGTCGAAGTAATTCTTTACCGGATCGTAGTTTGTGGGCGTGGCAATGACTACAAAATCGGCATCGCTATAAGCGGTGTCTCCGTCTGATGTGGCAGTCAGATTCAGTTCTTTTTCTGCCAGATATTTTTCAATGTAATCATCCTGTACAGGCGATTTATGCCGATTAATTAAATTAACTTTCTCAGGAATCACGTCCACAGCCGTTACGCGATGATGCCGGCTGAGGAGTGTGGCAATGGAAAGTCCCACATAACCTGTACCTGCCACTGCGATATGCATGTCTTTAAAATGAGTCATTTTCCGGATGTGCTGTTTCTTTTTGTCACTTGTAAAGGTACATATTTTTCTTGAAGCGGCAATATATTTAAGATTTGCCTCTGCCGGATAATGCGGTTATTTGCGTAATACATGCACTTGAATGGTGTGTATGAGCGATTTTCCCACAATTATCAGCGTGACTGCTATGAGAATCATTATGATGCCTGTAACAATGCGGGGCGTTATCCGTTCGCCGAATACTGCTACGCCGATGCAGACAGCGGTAAGCGGTTCCAGCGCTCCTAAGATGGCCGCCGGTGTGGAACCGATATAGTGGATGGATTTTGTCATGAATATCAGCGAGATGATTGTGGGGAATAATGCCAGACAGATGGGATTTATCCAAAGTACGGGTTCGGGGATGGGGGCGAGCTGCATGCCGAATCGCAGGCGGACAAAAAATACGCCCCATCCGAACAGTACAGCGTAAAAGGTAAGTTTTGCCGTAGACATGTCGCGTAATACGGAACGGTTTACGCCTATGATATAAACGGCGTAAGTCAGTGAGGAGACCAGTACCAGTATGATACCTGCAAGACTGAGCGTTTGTCCGTCTTCGCCCTGATATAATAAGGAAATTCCCACAAATGCCAGCGTGATGGAAGACAGCGTAAGCAGTGTGAGTTTCTCGTGGAAGAATGCAGCCATGATGACAGCTACCATGACCGGGTAGACAAACAGAATGGTCGAGGCTATGCCTGCATCCATAAAGTTGTAGCTCATAAACAGCGTGAGCGAGGAGACTGCAAACAGCAGACCTAATATGATGAGAGGTAAAATCTCTGCTTTTCTTAAGGCCAGCGACTGGTGTTTTATTTTCATCAGTATGAACAGCATGACAGCAGCCAGTCCGTAACGATAAAAAAGCACGGAATCGGGACTTAAACCGGCCTTGTACAATGGCAGGGTGAACAGCGGATTCAGTCCGTAACTTGCAGCAGCCAGTGCTCCATAAGCAAAACCTTTTATGGTGGAAGTATTCGTTCCCATATCTTTTTACCTTATCTTTTATGTAATCCGGGCGCAAAGGTATAATAAAATTTGGGAAAACAGACCGATGGACGGGGGGATGTTATAATTTCTTGCAGGTCTGTTTGGGAAAATTCCCGGTTGTGGAGGATGGCACATTGTTGTATTCTGTGCGGTTTTATGTTTTCTTATGGATGTTTTATGTAAGATTTTTTTATATTGTTTCTTGTTGGTCTTTGGGGTTTTTGCGTATCTTTGTAACGTATAATAAAAAATACTGTATCTGATTGAAAAGCAAAGAGTAGCAAACAAGTGGCAGAAAAAGGGTAATGATTTAGCGACATTCAGAATGCATTGATTCGCTGTACTTTGCTTACTCTTTCAAACAACTCTTTTCGGAAAACAAAGGTATATTTTATTTGCCAAACAGCCAAAGAATTGAAAAATAAATTGCGAGGTTCTGC
>CASDXG010000036.1 GCA_949285025.1 uncultured Bacteroides sp.
TTTTATCCATACATTTACAATTTCTCCGATAACCGTCTGGTTATTTCCATCCGGAGTCAGACCTTGCATTTTACATTCCAGTATCATCCAGACTGCATCTTGTGAGAACGGCTTCTTAGAGAACTGGATGGTATATATTTCGCCTTCTTTTACACCTTTGCAGAAAGCAGAGTTGGCATCCGCTGAGAAAGAAGCGATTTCTTTACCGAAGAGTGTGCTGATACCTTTCCATTCGACCTTGCTTTCGTTGAGGTTGTTGTCGGCCATCTTGATACGCATGTCGCTATCCGGCAAAAGTTGTTTTAATGTATTCGGAATATTACCAACATCCATCCGTGTAAATCCGGCAGGGGTATTCTGGATCGCAGCCGGTTGGTTGGCCGGAGCGTTTTCTTTTGCCGGAGTTGCCTCAGCTTCGGCTACAGGAGTGGGACTGGTTGTCTGTGTCTGCAAGGCCTGTTGTCCGAAAGCATTCTTGGCGTTGGCAAACAATTCATCCGCAAAATCGATGGTCTTACGGCGGAATTTCCCACTGATACGGTTCAGTTTGCCTTTATGGATCGCATTTTCGTCTGTAATCCATTCTTCAGCGAGATATTTTTCCGGTTCCCGCTGGTAAGCCACATCGTATTCGTACCGGATATTCGTCAATTTGATGGTACAAAGCTGCTCTTGGCAATAAATAAGGACCTGGTAACTCATCTTGGAACGATCAAGCGACAAGGCCGTACTCGAAAATATGATATATTCTTTTCCGGTAGCAGCTATTTCGCCTTCATCGCGATTCTGATATACTACACGGCAGTCTTCTTTGTTAAACCGTTCTTCAGCCCAGTTCAAGGCCGTTTCATACACTTCATTTTGGGAAAGAGAAGGAGCATTGATTTCTTGCGAGAAAACGACTCTTCCATTTTCTACCGGAACTGCACCTTCCAAGTATTTAGAATTGTCTTGAGCCGTTAGGATAAAGGGCAAAAATGCAAATAATAAAAATAAATGTTTCATAAGAATAAAGCTATTTTCCCCCAAAGATAGATATTTGCTCCATTTATTAGGTATCAAAAAAGTAAATAATTATTATAATTCCTCTTAATCAGGAAAAAAAACTCTATATTTGCACCCTGTGAAAAATTGGATATAATAATGTAATAACAAAAATAATAAGTTTAAAATGCAAAACAAAGGATTTGTAAAGGTCTTTGCTGTGCTGCTGACGCTTGTTTGTTTGTTCTATTTGTCGTTTTCGTTTGTGACAAACAGATACAATAAAAAGGCGGTTGAGTATGCAGGAGGTGACCCTGTGAAAGAGAGTCTTTATTTAGACTCATTATCTACGGAGAAGGTATGGTTAGGCTATACGCTGAAGGAATGCCGTGAGATGGAAATTAGCTTAGGTCTTGACTTGAAGGGTGGTATGAACGTCATTCTGGAGTTAAGTGTACCGGATGTGATTCGTTCTTTGTCAAACAACAATCCGGATGAAAACTTCAACAAGGCGTTGGATTTGGCTTATGCCAAACAAGCTTCCAGCCAGAAAGATTTCATCAGCTTGTTTGCCGACGAATACAAGGCTTTGGATAGCAATGCTCGCCTGGCTACCATCTTCAGTACTTTCGAGTTGAAAGAAAAGATTACACCGCAGAGTTCGGATGATCAGGTAATTGCCGTATTACGTGAAGAATTACAGAGTGCTATCGATAATTCATTCAATGTATTGCGTACTCGTATTGAC
>CASDXG010000037.1 GCA_949285025.1 uncultured Bacteroides sp.
GGATACATATCCTTAACGTAAAGATAAACTTTATTTCATGTGTTTCCAAGTTTTTCTATATGGAATAGTTTCATAATAGGCCTTGGTTATTTATTTTCTGTTCGCTATTGGATTTTTATTTTCAGGTTTGCTGGCGGATAAAAGAATAAGGCGGGAATAAAAAACTGCCGGAAAGAGACATGGATTGGCGTCATGTTTCTTTCCGGCAGATTTTTTGTCGTTATGAGATTTACAGACTGGGCTTTACGGTTTGAAGTGTTCCGTCTTCGTTGAAATAGAGGCGGTCAATGCATATTTCACGGTAATATCCGGCATCCCATCCTTTTTTAATGGCATCCGGACGGCTGAATCGGTGGTATACGATATACCATTCGTCTGTTCCCGGTTTTTGAATTACGGAATGATGCCCGGTACCCCATATACCCTGACGTCCGTCTTTGGCAAGTAAAACTTTCTTTTCTACCTGTCCGGTGAGTGAGGTCGGCGAGTCGCTTATGGCATAACGTACCTGATAATTCGGACTTCGGGTGTCGTTTTCAGACCAAGTGAAATAATATTTGCCGTTGCGGTAGAATACATAGGTAGCTTCGTTGTAATGGTAGCGTCCTTTTTGATTCCTGTTGATAAGCAGGCGGGTTGAACCCTCCTTGATGGAAATCATGTCGTCGTTCAGCTCCGATACGGCAAGGAAGCCGTTTCCCCAATACAGATAATATTTGCCGCTTTGCGGGTCGCAGAATACATCCGGGTCTATCACTGCACCGCCTTTTACCCCCTCCGGGCGTTGGGAAATCAACGGACGTCCCAATGCATCTTTAAACGGCCCTTCCGGATTGTCGGCTACTGCTACACCAATTTTTTCGTCGGCTACAAAATAGTAAAAGTATTTATAGGTAGTTTTTCCATCTTTCTCTGTATATTTTCTTTCTATAATGCATGGAGCCCACGCCTTTTGGCTGGCCCATGAACAGTCTTTCTGGAGGTCAAACATTACTCCGTTGCAAGTCCATGTCTTCATGTCTTCTGAAGAGTAAACCTTGAAATCGTGGTTTTTCCATCCGACGATTCCGTCGGTAGTAGGGTAGAGGTAGTATTTTTCTGTCTTTTCGGCATAGAGAATTTCCGGGTCGGCAAAGTAACCCGGTATTACAGGATTGTTCTTGTTGGGTGCCAGGTATTTGCTTTCTTCCTTGTTGCTCCATTGTTCAAGAGCTTCGTATTCTTCACGGGTGAGTGTCATGAACGAACCGTGTTGCGGATCTTCCACACCTTCGATGTCACGGGGTGAGTTGAAATTACTCAGGTATTTATCGGCTTTGCAGATTCGGTAGCGTACGGGGCGTGAAGAATATTCCACATATCCGATGCGCCACGTAGAGTCGCCTTGCAGTTGGAAAGCAGAAACTCCTTCACATTTCTTTTTCCCTTCAAAATTGATATAGTCATCGTCCGATGGCAGACTCCACGGTCCTTCCAGTGTTGGTGCGGTGGATGTGAAAAGTCCGGGTTTTCCACCTTCCTTTTTAATCATCATGTGATAAAGTCCGTCAGATGGAAGATAATTGATATCGGCGTCGATGGTTGCATATCCCCAGTCAAAGAGCAGGCGCGGTTTGGTTAAGGTTGTAAAAGACTCATCGGCATATGAGTAATACATCCGGTCATATTTCTCTTCGGCGCTGTTCAACATGGAGTAGTAAATGAAGTATCCTCCCCGTTTTCCGTCGGGCCATTGGTAATTGGGATTCCAGAAAATTTGCGGAGCCCACACTCGGTTGACGGTCGAGAAATCCTTGTAAACATCGGGTGCGTCTTTATCCGAGAATATTTCCGCTCCCTTGCGAAAGTCAAATGTTACCGATTTCCAGTTTATCAGGTCATCACTGGTAAGCAAGTCTATTCCATGGTTGTTCCAGGTGCGTGATTTATGGTTTGCCATGTCTGTTGTGACCATAAGATATCCGCTTCCATCATGTTTACGGCAAATATATGCATCGCGTGTTCCTCCCTCTATACGGGCATGTTTTTCTGGATTGAATACGGCATTTCCTCCCAGGAGGTCATGAAAATGAATGCCGTCCCGGCTTAAGGCATATGCCGTCCATTCGCCCCGTCCGCTCATGTGACAATAGAGATATCCGTAATTTCCCTTTTGCAGATTCTGTCCGGATGCCATGAACGGAGCCAGCAGCAATCCGAATATAAGAGCTGTCTTTTTCATTTGTATGATGTTTGGTTTAGTAAAAACTCTACAAATTTATATATAACTGTTGGATTTCTGATAGACAAGGGGATAAAATAAAAATCCCCGTAACTCAAACGAGTCACAGGGATTATTATATTGAAAAAGTATCTTATTACTTGTTCAAAGCTGTAGCAACATCAACGGCGCAAGCTACTGTACAACCTACCATCGGGTTGTTACCGATTCCTAAGAATCCCATCATTTCTACGTGAGCAGGAACTGATGAAGAACCAGCGAACTGAGCGTCTGAGTGCATACGGCCCATTGTATCGGTCATACCGTAAGAAGCCGGTCCGGCTGCCATGTTATCCGGGTGAAGAGTACGGCCTGTACCACCACCAGAAGCTACTGAGAAGTATGGCTTGCCAGCGAGAACACGTTCTTTCTTATAAGTACCAGCAACCGGGTGTTGGAAACGGGTCGGGTTAGTAGAGTTACCTGTAATAGATACGTCTACGCCTTCTTTCCACATGATTGCTACACCTTCACGAACGTCATCGGCACCGTAACATTTAACTTTTGCACGAGGACCGTTAGAATAAGCGATTTCACGTACAACTTTCAATTCTCCGGTATAGTAGTCGAATTGAGTTTGAACATATGTAAATCCGTTGATACGAGAAATGATCTGGGCAGCGTCTTTACCAAGACCGTTCAGGATACAACGCAAAGGTTCTTTACGTACTTTGTCTGCTTTTGCTGCAATTTTGATTGCACCTTCAGCGGCAGCGAATGATTCGTGACCAGCCAGGAATGCAAAACATTTAGTTTCTTCGCGGAGCAACATAGCAGCAAGGTTTCCGTGTCCGAGACCTACTTTACGGTCGTCAGCAACAGAACCCGGAATACAGAATGACTGCAAACCGATACCGATTGCTTCTGCTGCTTCTGCTGCGTTTTTGCAACCTTTCTTAAGAGCAATAGCACAACCTACTACATAAGCCCATTTTGCATTTTCAAAGCAGATAGGCTGAGTTTCTTCACAAGTCTTATAAGGGTCAAGACCATATTGTTCGCAGATAGCGTTAGCTTCTTCGATGTCTTTGATACCGTTTGCGTTCAAAGCAGCAAGAATCTGTTTGATACGACGATCCTGGCTTTCAAATTTTACTTCTCTAATCATATGTCTTTTCCTCCTTATATTATTCTTGACGTGGGTCAATGTGTTTAACTGCGCCTTGTTCTGCTGTGAAGCGTCCGTAAGTACCGGTTACTTTCTTCAATGCTTCGTTTGCATCGGTTCCCTTCTTGATCTCGTCCATGAATTTGCCCAGGTGAACAAACTCGTAACCGCAAATCTCGTCGTTTTCGTCCAATGCAATAGTTTTGATGTAACCTTCAGCCATTTCAAGGTAACGAGAACCTTTAGCCAAAGTTCCGTATAATGTACCTACCTGGCTACGAAGACCTTTACCTAAATCTTCAAGTCCGGCACCGATCATCAAACCGCCTTCAGAGAATGCAGATTGTGTACGTCCGTAAACGATTTGAAGGAATAATTCTCTCATTGCT
>CASDXG010000038.1 GCA_949285025.1 uncultured Bacteroides sp.
CCGGATAGAACTGGAAAAGGTCTTAACTCATTATCAAAACGAACCGGAAAAATTATCTGCTGCCCGTTTCCTGATCTGCAATATGATCGGGAAACAGGTATTGGATTCCAGTTTCACAAAACCTCAAAAGCCCTATTTTGAAGCTTTGGCAAACTACTTGAAAACACACGGCAGCTACAAAAACGATATTCAACTTGTTATTTGCGACAGTGTCCATCAGTTACATCCGAATCTCCAGGCTTTCCCCATTTATCAATCAGACCTTCAGACACTTTCTGCCGACTTCCTAATCCGTCACATTGATGAACACTTTCGCATCCGTAATACCTATACTTGGTGCAAGGAGATTCCTTTCGAAATGTTCTGCCGTTATGTCTTGCCCTATACCACCAACAATTGCTATTGGACAGAAGCTTTCGATTTCTTCAATAAACGATATGCCGCATTCAAAGATACTGCCGGAAAATATTCATACAAAGAAATTGCTCAGATAATCTCTGAAGAAATCGACCGTTCTTTCCTCCAAGACTGGATTCTGTTCGTAGGGAAATACCCCAAATTACTTCCGACAAGTTTTCAAAATTTGGCAGCCGGGCAAGCTGGAACTTGCGTGGAAGAAAACTCCTACAAAATTGCCGCACTCCGCGCCAATGGCATTCCTGCTGTATTGAATACGGTTCCGACATGGGGAAATTCCAACAATCCGCACTTTTGGACCGAGATTATCTCCGGACAAACACAACACCGTTTATATGATAATACCCAAAGACCCTATTTTTCTGAACAGGATGTATTAGTCAACAATATGTTTTGGAAAAACGAACATTTTCCTTTTACAAAACATATTCCTTCGCACATCACTTTGCAATATTGCAGGGCTGTTGCCAAAGTGTATCGCGTCAACTATGAGATGCAGCCCCACAGTCTGGCACTTTCCGCAAAAGAAGATATTCCCGATTTCTTTAGAAATCCCGGACTGGAAGATATCACCGACCAATACATGGTCTGCCAAGACATTCAAATTCCGCTGTGTGACAATGATAATAAACCGCAATATGTATACTTGTGCTGTTATGATTACAGTGACTGGAAACCAGTTTGTTGGAGCCTTCCTAAAGGCGGGCACGCTACTTTTTCGCAAATGGCTGTCAACGTTCTTTATTTACCAGCTTATTATATCAACAAAGAGTTCATTCCAGCCGGTGAGCCTTTTATTTTAATGCCGGACGGAAAAATCCGCCACTTATCGCATTCACGTCAAAAAAAAGAAGCAATCGCAACTTTCTACGCAAAAGTACCTTTCCGGCTAAATCGAGCGTTACAGGCTTCCACGACATTGGGTACGCGTTTCTATGCCTGTAACCGGAAAGACTTAAAAGACACATTGCTTGTTCACTCCATTGAAAAAATGCCTTTTTATGTCGACAGTTTCGCAACTCCGAATAAGCCCTATCGGTATCTGCTTTGTGATTTCAGTCAGAAAACCACCCGCATAAGTTATCCTTATACTATCGCGGAAATCAAGATTTTCGACCCCAAAGGACGACCGATCCATGCCCAAGTAACCGGTACGCCCGGACTCAGCGACAAGAAGCTGGAACTACTCACTGACGGAGACCGCGTTACCTACTATCAACCCAGTCAATTCGAAAAACAACAATATGTT
>CASDXG010000039.1 GCA_949285025.1 uncultured Bacteroides sp.
TGCTCTCTCCGACTCTCTATGTCGTTTATTTCCTGATACATAAATTTACATGCATAATCATAGAACGGTATAGCAGTTCCGTGTTCGTTGGAAGAGTGGAATCCTAAAAAAGTCTCGTAATAATTGATTAAGAGTTCATCGGGAGTTAAATCAGCGGCGAACAGAAAAAGGTATTGGCAACCGATTATCTTTTTGGCTTCACAAATCTTAGGCACAACAAAATGCCAAAAGATGACAGCACCCATTTTCTGCTGGAAATGAAATTCATTCCAAAGCGTACGGCAAGCGTCATTGGCGCAAAAGTGTACAATCTCAATGCCGGCAAAAGTCTTTCCTACACGCTTCAAGTGATCGGTCGGCTCTTTTTCCAACTCTTCCAACAGCTGACTCTTTTTTATCGGTGAAATCTTGGCTAAATCTTCTTTAACCAAACCTTTTCTCGTCCGGATGCTTTCCAATATGGCGTTGATAGTCTGCTTGTCTTCTGCCGTAGAAGAAGAATCATTTTCCAATTCAACAAGAAAACGGTACAAACCGTTCAGCTTGCGCAGTTGTTCTCCTTGGTCCAAATTGTCATACAGCATACCGCATTTCAGGGAAAAGTAGAAAAGGATGTTGCCGCCAGCGTCTTTTATAAGGTAATAAGCGATGTGGTTTGCTTCGTCTTCCTCATAAGCCGTGTCTTTCAGTGTGTGCTCCAAGCTCCCGTTCTTCTGATTGTAGAAATTTTCCACTTCTCTCAGGTTGTCCGGATTCGAAGACAAGCGTTCGCACGTAAGGGAATCCAATATCCGTTTTTGTTCTTCAGTGATTTGCATAGCTATCCGCCCGAGAAATAAATGGAACAACCTTGTTATAAAGGAAGCGGCGCTGTTTCACCCTTTCGGCATCTTTGCGTATATCGTCCGTTTGCATCAATTCATGGCCTTTCCCGTCTGTGTCCACCTTTTGCCGGGCTTGACGCCATGCGTATTCGCCATGTGTAATGCTGCTTAAACTCCAAGAATCTTTGGGAGCGTAGGTATCGAACACACTATCAAACACTGGTCTGTATTGTGCTTCTGCCGCTTCCGACAACGGTTCATGCAAAGCGTCTTCTTTATAAAGCTGCCTGATAGAAAGCAATACCGGACCATACTTCCATGCCTCGAAATGTTCTTCGAAGATAGGTTGTCCGGTTTGGATAATAGACTCACGTTGCGTGAAATAAAGCAATTTATGCAGCTTCATTTCATCAATCCGTTTGCCAAACTGCCGTTGATAGCGTTGGCAAATGTAAGATGCGACTTTTACAACGTCTTCCATAATCCGTTTGTTTTATAAGTGATGCTTTACAAAAGTAGTGATTTCTTTTGTTTATCGCAAATACTAAGATGAAAATCTAAAAAACGGGCGGATAATTATTTAAAATCACGTAAACCGGATTTGCTAATCAAAGTTATGATAAAAGGTTCAGAATCTGTTTCAGGCAGTCTCTTTTTTACGTAAACGTCCGATTTTGACATTCTCCCCCGCTTTACAGGCAGCGTGCCATAAATAAGATTAAAATTCGGTTGGGTTTTATAGTTTGTTTACACTTATGCCGAGAGTTAAAAGCATGTTTTCCGTAGTCGCGGTTGTCACGTTGTCAGTGAACAGTTAATAGTGAACTATGAATAACGATTAAGAAATAAAC
>CASDXG010000040.1 GCA_949285025.1 uncultured Bacteroides sp.
TTTTCTGGGATACTTTCTTTATACGACTGAAGTTGTTTATTCAGAAGTTGCATGTCTGGAGTCTGGGTTATAACCGGCAATTGTCCCTGGGCAGAGGTCTTTTGTGTCGGTTCTTCTCCTTCTTGCTTGTATCTTACAGTCACTTCCAAAATAATCTTTCTACTTTCTATCTCCCGGATAACCTTGTCTGCGGCCAAACGTGCCTCATCGGTTGTAGCGTTGTTGAATTTCTCGCGCCATTCCGCCAACTGTTTGTCCAAATCTGCGATACTACCTTCTATGTTAGGAACACTCTTTTCCGATGCATTCTGGATATTACTGTTTGTCAATGCACCCATTATTTCATCTCTTGCGCCGGTTCTATCCTTTTCCCATGTACCGGCTTTATCGTTCAAATCGTTTATCCGGTCAAACAGTTCTTGAAACGATTTAAATAATTCATCGTTCATTGCATCAGAAAGCCTAATCAGTTCATCGTAATAAGCCCTTTGATCTCTTGTGTATTCCCTGTAATAAGCTTCCGTTGCCTTTTTATTTATTTCAGTCCATTCATCACCTGAGTATTTAAACACGTTCGGGTTCCAAAGTTGGTCTTTTGCATCTCTCATTTCCCGGTATTTGGAAACCTGATTGCTCAGTTCCGAATAGGGATCTCTCAAATCCAATATCAGCTTCTGTGCATTCTGTGGATTGATGTATTTGTTCCCGCCAACGGTATTCCCTATCATCTTATTCAACTCGGCTTCTGTAATCCTTGCAGCTTCCCGGATGTCGGCCACACCCATTATAAGAATACGGTCTAATTCTTGTTGTGCTTTCTTCCGTTCCTCAAGAGGTTTCGTATCGTCTTCGATAATCGATTCCAGTTGATTTTTTCGGGAGTCTGTTTGTTCGTATCTAATCCCGGTTACTTCCAGCATCCGCTGTGTATCCCGGTATGCAGCCACGAACTCTCTCGCTTTCTTAATTGCATTCGTGATACCTTTGTCAAAAACTGTCCAATCCCCCGAATAAAGAGACGAAAAGAATTGATCCGTCACCTTTTTGCCCGCTTGCATGGCTTCCCGGTAATCATCTTGGAGCTTGGCGTTACTATTCAGGAACTTGTTAATTCCTTCATACGCGCTCATTGCAACCCCTAATCCGCCCGCGAATTTAGAAACAGTCCCGGCAAGAGTTCCCATGCTTGACTCGAATGTCTTAAAAGAAGATTTACTGCCTTCTACACCTTGACTGAAGTTTTTGAAGGTTTTCTCAGCACTTTTTATGTTGACGACAAATTGTTTGTTGTCAACTGTGAGTATTGTCTTGAAATCATTTGTCATAACCCTATTTCCTTTGAATTTTGCCAGCTTTCCATAATTTGCGGAATGCAACCAGCAATTGTCTGTTAAACGTCCTGTAAATTTCCTCTTCCTTTTCGTTACGTGCATCCCGGAAGAAATAAACAGGTGTGATGCGTCCTGTTCTTCTTCCTTTCCCGCGTCCGATTGTATAGCGATGCCTTTCTCCCCGGCTATCCGTATAAGAAGAAGTGTAAAGTTTACGCCTTACTTGCGTTTCCCGTTCATCCGTTCCTTTTTCGAATATGCGTGCCAATGGAAGCCCCATGATATGTACTTTTTTAATGAGCTGCTTTCGTGCACCTCTTCCGACACGTACCAACCCGGCAGTTTTCATGTTGATTTTCTTTCCGTATTTGGTAACTCCTCGCTTGAAATTCTGAACGGTTTCTTTTCTCAGAATCCGAACGGATGTATTAAGTGCTTCATTAATCACCCTCCTCGCGTCCTTGTCCCGCAATTTGACCAGTGCATCAATGACATTCTGACGTATTTCGACTTTCATTTTTTTCTTTATAATATTCGAAAATGAGATTGGTCATTTGAAACATCAAATCCGGATGTGCATCCATAAAGTCAATGAATTTATCGAACTCCATGCTAAAATCATTGTTAGCAATCAAAGCGCTGTACATAAACGCCAGAAAATCAATAGTGGATTGCCCTTGAAATACTTTATTGGTTATGGATTCGAATGTCAGTATTGTTTTTAAGTTAATTGCGAACAAATACGTTTTATTTTCAATATCAACTTTTAATGTCTTCATAATTTTGTTGTTGTTTAAAACAGGCGGGAAGAAAAAACTCCCCACCTTCTGAAAATATAGAAAAAAAGAAATGAAAAAGAAATCAAATAAAAGAGCCAACAGCAATAGCGCTGTCCCTTCTTACAATAGCATCGAACCAAGTATTTACGACAAGTCTGATAGTTGCATCAGTCGCTCGCGTATACGGGTCAATGGTAATGTCCAGGTCTCCCCATTGACCAATTACAAGCTCCGAAAAGTCTCCGAATGCAATACCATTTTCTCCGTCAATATCCGGGATATCATCCGTCCGGTAG
>CASDXG010000041.1 GCA_949285025.1 uncultured Bacteroides sp.
AAGTTTCCTAAACAACTTCCCTACGTCATGAACAAGCATAAAAAAAGCGCGGGCTCCGTTGTCTATTATTTTATCTGAGGCTCTGGAAAAACCGACGTACCAATAATAGAACAACAGCCCGCGCCTGTACGGTATGAAACAATCCTCCTGTCAAAACACAAGAGAACCTAACAAGTACGTACTAAGCGCAAGCATTTACTGTCCATTACTCCGGTACTTAAAAATTTTCCAGATTTTCAGATAAGGAATAATCTTCGTAAAATGCTTACAATATGTAATAAAGATTCCCAGATACGGAACGCTATCCGCTGCGGAATCACTGCAAAGGTAAGGAGGAAAAATGAATATGCAAGAAAAAAGAGATAATTTTTTCCAAATATAGGGGTTTTCTATACGAAAGGGGTAGGTTTGGAGGTCGAAACCTATATATTTTAAACACAAAGGAAGCCAAGAACGCACAAAGGCACAAAAACACAGAAATATTATACTAAACACTGTGTCTTTGCGCCTTTGCACCTCAGAATTACTCTATTCCGTTTCCTCTTACTGCATCTTTTTCACAGGTTGACCATACGTTGAATCGGAACGATAGCCCGTTCCCGAATTTCCTGAGGAACATGCACTTCATATTGTTCTTTTTCGAGAGCTTCCAAAAGATTCTCCAACGTAATCTTCTTCATCTCCGTACAAATCAAGTCAGAATGAATCGGTATAAACTCTTTCTCCGGATTATCTTTCCGCAACTGATGCAACGTTCCAAGCTCTGTAGCGATAACAAATTGCTTCTTCGGCGATTCCTTGGCATGTTTGAGAATACCGGCAGTGGAATACATAAAAGTACGCGGATGATTCAGCACCCGCTCATCATGCGAGCAACTCGCCTCCGGATGAATCAGGACATCCGCCTCCGGATATTGTTCCAAAGCGTGCAACACCATTTCCGCATCAATAGGCTGGTGCACACAACAACAGGCATTCCATACCTCCATATCCCGACCGGTTGTCCATCGGATATATTGCCCCAGATTGCGATCCGGTCCAAACAGCACTTTCTTTCCAACCGGAAGATTACGCACTACCTTCAGGGCGTTCGACGAAGTACAGCAATAATCGGTATAGGCTTTGACCTCGGCGGTCGTATTGACATAGCTGACCACCAGTCCATCCGGATTCTGTTGTTTCCATTCCGCCAAATCCTTTCCACAGACTCCCTCTGCCAATGAACAACCTGCATCCGGAACCGGTATCAATACCTTCTTCTGCGGAGAAATGATAGATGCCGTTTCTGCCATAAAATGCACGCCACAGAACACGATAACGTCTGCCGAAGTCTTGCCCGCTTCTTGCGACAAGCCTAATGAATCGCCTAAATAGTCAGCCACATCCTGCACTTCCGGCCGTGTATAATAATGCGCCAAAATGACGGCATTCTTCTCTTGCTTTAATTGACGAATACGGTTAATGATTTCTTCCTGCGTTTTCATCTTCTTATTCCTGAACGATGTTCATGCTGATGTCCATAGCCTT
>CASDXG010000042.1 GCA_949285025.1 uncultured Bacteroides sp.
GGCAAAGGTCTTTACCGTTTCCCATCGGTAGGTGAGTTTATAGTAGTGTATGCGGTTCTTCTTGTCGTAAATATATGCAGGATTTCCTATTTTTCTGCGATTTCCCTTTACTCTTCGTTCCCGGTTGATAATCAACTGATCCAAACCTCCATCTTCTTCAATGTCATTGGCTGCAATGCGTTCCGCAATCTCTTTGCAGAACCATTTTCCACTGTTCTCCCGTATACTTACGGCATTCAGTACTTCGTCTATATCTGTACCACTATTCCGGTATTCTTCGAGTTTCTCCAGAAACTTAGTTCGCATTTCTTCATCCTGATATTTCGAATAGATATAGTTATATCGGATGTGTACCATATATATAAAATCAGCGAAACGTCGGGCCAGGTCTTGCAGTTCTCCAATCTCCTGCGGCAACTGGCGGGAGGGAATCTGTTCAAAACTATCGGCTATCACAAAGTCAGGATGATCTACGATGTAACGTAATAAGGTACCTTGACATGTTTCTGCGTTCAGAATGTGGTCCACAATGAAGTCTTTATCCTCTACGGTCAGGTCTAATGTACATTTCTGGGTAAAATCATAATCCACATTAGGGAAAGCGCAGAACTGGAACAAGCCAGACTTCTCATCTGCATCATCATTCGTATCTTCGTCATCTGTCTTGGTTACCTTAGGCCCATTGTGCAAGGTCTTTGAAGTGTAATAGATTAATTCATACAACTGTGGACTGCGTAAGATGCCAAAAGTCTGCAATCCTGAATTGTAGATGTATGCCGGATCATATTTTACATAACTGTTTGTATTTTTACCAATTATCTCACTTCCCGTGATGCCTCGTTTGTCCGCACTGCCTTCGTAAAGATTCTTTGTCATGATGCGTTCCAGCCGGATAATTTCCGCTTTCACCTCCGACAAACGGTTATATCGTTTTTCGGTTGCCTTGCGATAGAGTTGCGGCATGAGCGAGAAATATTTCATGTGCTTTTGCAGGGTAGATATTCCGGGGAACATACGGTCCGCGAAGGCATCACGGATACGGCCAATGCCGAGTTCGTCGAGGGCTACAGATTCCGAAGTCATTTTCAATACTTGCATGACTCGGGTTTGTTCTTCTCGGTTGCTGTGTATATATCCTAATTTCATAAAATTGCTAATAATAATTTTTTTATCGTTTCCTGATTCACTGTATCTGTCGTGGAAATGCGAAGCAAGTGAAGTCCTAACTTTGTGAATATCTGATTTTTCAACGCATCACGTGATTGTTGGGCGTCATTTCCCTTATGGAAATGCCATCCGTCCACTTCAATGGCACAGATCGGTTGTTTGGTCAGGGAGTTATAGAGCAGGAAATCCACATGTGTGAGTGGACTTTCGGCAAACGCTTTTTCTTTATCTTTCAGTTGATTCCAGTCGGCAATAAGTCTGGACAGTGGATAATGACAGAGTACTCCCGTATGGGACAAACCTAATTCAGTAATGGCCTTTAACAGGGTATCATAAATTAAATTCTCTGATAAATGTTCGGAGATGGCAGGATGAGCAGCTTCGTAAGCCAATCTTTCTGCCGTATATTGCTGATAGAGCAAATCAAAAACAGAATGCAACTTACTGGATTTCACCTCAAAATTGTTGTACTGAAT
>CASDXG010000043.1 GCA_949285025.1 uncultured Bacteroides sp.
AAGTCTATTCCCCGAAGCCCAGCCAAATCCAAGCAGCGTATCACCACGTCGCTAAGCTCATCCTCTACACTGTTTTTGATGTGCAATTCGAAGGATGTTTTAAAGTCCTCTCCTTGCAAGGTTTGTAGCTCAAAAGAGCGGTCATCGGCATAATCTCCTTTCCTATGAGCCTGTACGGCTTCGGCTATCTCCGTTATGAGAAGCATTAGCCAATGGGAATCGCTGTATTCTTTATCGTGCCAACCATGTTCTTTCGCTATCTGGTAGGCTTCATCTCTTAGTTTGTTTAAGTCCATAATTATTCAAAATTTTCACGTCCGTATTCTTTTACCCATCTTTTAGCTACAATTTCTGCATAATCCCGGTATAGGAATGCACGGGAATCCACCGGCATCCAGAACCACCGCAGGAAGCGGCGGTAGAGGATGACTTTCTTTCCGTGGGTCTCGATTTTGTATTTCTTCATTTCATGAGATATTTACAGTTTCCATTGTTATAATCCGGTTCCATCCACCAGAGGGGGAACAGTTTCAGTTCAACGGCTTTCAAGCCTGTCTTGTACCGTTTGCATGTATCTTTCAGCGGGCAACCCGTCCCGCTGCAAAGGGTAATGTCGATGTTCATGTTTATTCTGGTTTATTGAGTTCAAACTTCGGTATGGGCATCCAAAATGACACAATTATTTCTTTTCCGTCATTTGCTATCCAATATCCTTTTTTGCTAAAATATGCCGTGTCATAATTGCCGTATTTATCTTTCACAAATACCATTTCGCTACATTTAGGCAACGCCTCTTCAACGCTTATCCATTGGTGGGAGAGTATGTATTCAGCACCATATCTCGCACCCTCGTTATATGCATCATTTGCTCCATTACCAATGCGCGTTATTCTGTATGGTATATTGTTAATCCTTTTCTTCAGTATCTCGTTCATTTTTATTTACTAATTTATTCCAGTCAATAATAAGCAATAATGCCAATATAATTACAATGATAATCCATACGATAGGTTGTGTAAATTTCACGATAAATGCCCCAATGAAGGCACCTATTAATGAACCAATCACGAAATTCAATCCTTCCTTGTTTATCATACCTCATTCGTTTTTGTCAATAATATCTTATAAAATCTTGGTTCATCATAGCTCGCATGAATTGCTCAATTTCCTCTTCCGTAGCCTTTCGGACATTTCCACCCCAACAGAAATTCCCCCATCCTGTACTCTTCTTTATTTCTCCATCGTTCCATCCGATAAGTTTCCCGTAACCGTCACCGTTCTTATATCCGTTGTGGATAAACACCCGTTGGTTTTCAGGATGATACTTTGCAGATTCTTCACTATCAGGAATCCCATAAAGGAACTCACCTATTTTGTATTCACTTCGTTTCATATCTAATTCATTTTTCTCTAATTAATAATCAGAACCATCAAACAAGGATGCCATTGTACATTCAGACTTCCCAACAATCCCCTCTACACGGGCTATCTCATTATCTACTTCTTTTTCCAACTGCTTGCTCTTTTGGAGGGCTTCTTTGGAGCGGGTCTTGAAGTACTCTTTTTGCAT
>CASDXG010000044.1 GCA_949285025.1 uncultured Bacteroides sp.
GCAGCTCGCTTTGTTGCACCTGCAATTCTAATTCTTCAAATTCTTGTCTGTTCATAATAATTGAGGTTTGATTGTATTCACTGCCGCAAAGCTACAACCAAACCTCAAAGTGTAAAAGGTGCATTTCTTCGAATGCTTACTTTACTTGAAAGAATCAGGCTTTTTCAGAGAAGTGTCCGATTATTTTGTTACTCCATAAACCGTCTTGTATAAAGCATTTCTTATCTCTTCGAAAGAATTGTCAATAGAATCGGTACCGATAAACATCAGGTATAGGGGAAGAGAATTGCCTTCGGGAGTATATGGAGGCTGTATGTAGTCTTTTAGGCATAGCTTGAAACCGCATCGTTGATAGAATCCGATTCTTCTTTGGCTTATTTCATCTGTCGGTCTTTCTACTTCCAGTATGATCGTTTTTGGGGAGAGTTCACAGATTTTTTTCATGATTTGTTTTCCATATCCTTTGTTGCGTACGGAAGGTGATGTAGCAAAATGTTCCAAATAAATGAAGTCACCCATATCCCAGACCGTAATGAAGCCGATAAAAGTGCTCTGACTATTTTCTATATTTTCAATCAGGTAACAGGAAAATAGCGGGTTATTGTCTGTATTATGTCGTTGTGATTGACATTCTCTGCGTTCATCTGGTGGGAAAGAACTCAGCCAAAGTTGTTCGATATTACTATAAGCCGGATGCTTTGTATCGATAGGTGTAAATTTGATCATGGTATTTTTATTTAGTGTAAAAATTAATGAGCCTCTCCAATGCACGTTGGCAAACTGGGCAGAAGACCGGAGCTTCGTTTATTTTCATGCGGCATTCTGTTGTTGGACGGTAAATCCCTTTTAGGGAGTATCCGGCCCCTTCGTAAACTCCTACTTTTGTGTAGATTAAATCCGCGTCCGATTCTGCAGGAGTAGGGATAGGAGTTCCATCGGACACCATATCTTTCCACTTCTTTTCAAAATTAATAAGAGTAGTAATGTTGGGTTCCCATGGTTCTATAGTGTATGGATAGTAAGCACTTGGTGCTGAATCGTAGGCATATTCATCGGCTAGTCCACCAAAGCTGTGTCCGAATTCATGTACCACAACGGGACGGAACATGGCGTGATGTGCTGTTGTCAGTGTGTAAGAATTATAAATACCGCCTCCTCCATAAGTATCGGTATTAGCCAATATGATGATGTGTTCATATGGAATTCCGGCTAACCAGTTATGAATCTCTTTTACACTGCGTGTGGTGAGGTAGCGGTCGGAATAAAATGTGTCGAAATGTGAGCTCACGGCAGTGTTTTTCCATTTATTCTCTCGTGGAATACTTACTCCGCTGTCCTGTGATTTGCTCCATACGGCAACAACGTTGAACCGGTTTTTCATTTTTTTAAATGGTTCATGCTCGAAGAGTGCGTCGCAGGCGATTTGTGCGTCCTGATAAAAAAGATCCATTTCTTCTTCTGCATAACCTTCAGCCATGATTGCGACATCAATACAATTCTTATAGTCTCCGTTGTTCAACAGATAACGGTGCGGTGTGATATACTCTGTGCCGCGTTGATGTATCAGTATGTCTTTGGGGTCGACATCATGAGTCATTGTTGCACATGTTTGGTGATATACATTTTTCAGTTCCACAGTTATGCTGACAGGTTGTAGAGGATAGGGTATCAGAAATGTATTTTCGAAAGCCCGCTTTACTGATTTTGCTTCACTTTCATTAAGCCACTCCTGAAATAAGCTGGAGAAAGATGTGCGGTAGATGACTGTTCCGTCAGTTTTGCTTTTTACGGTTATTTGTCCGTTTCCTTCAAGCGGAAGTTCGGCTAAATGATGACGTCTGCCGGCCCAACCCGGAAGCGAGCATAATCCGTCTAAAGAGATGTTTTGTTCTCGGGCGTCTCCGCTGAATACGTAGTCAATCCGGAGTGTCTTGTCGGTGAAAAAATCGTCAAAATTTTGGGCATGCCCATCGGATACCGTTCCGCAGAATAACGCGATTGCAAATATTAATTTCTTCATGTCTGGAAATATTTTCCTGCAAAGTTAAATTTATTTGCCATACGGTGATATATATAGTGAGAAAAGTTGAGCTATTATGCAAGAAGAATAAAAAAAATATTATATTTGCCAATAAAACCTTTTAAAATGAAACATCATCAGTTAGACAAATTAGATGAACAAATTCTGAAATTGATATCTGTAAATGCGCGGATTCCATTTCTGGAGGTAGCACGTGTTTGTAATGTTTCGGGAGCGGCTATTCATCAGCGTGTTCAGAAATTAATGGCAGTAGGTTTGTTGAAAGGTTCGGAATTCATTATGGATCCCGAACAAATAGGTTATGAAACGTGTGCTTATATTGGCTTGTACCTGAAAGATCCGGTGCAGTTTGATGAAGTAACTGAGGCGTTATGGAAAATTCCGGAAGTTGTAGAATGTCATTTTACTACGGGGAAGTATGATATGTTTATAAAGATTTATGCAAGAAATAACCGGCATTTGTTGAAGATTATTCACGATAAGCTTCAGCCATTGGGATTATCACGTTCGGAAACAATTATTTCTTTCCGCGAGGCAATCAGACGTCAGATGCCGATTCCTAACCAAGATGAAGATGGTGATGAGTAAATTGTGATTTTAATTCATTTACGTTCATAATTGATAAAGCAATAAGAGTAGAGATGTTTATCGTCAGAAGGATAACATTCTCTACTTTTTTCTATCCATTCGTTTGGTGAAATAGGAGGGAAGAACACATCTGCATCTTTTTCCGTATCGTTTATTTCTGTAATATATAGCTTGTCTGCCAGGTAAATGGCCTCTTGGTATAAGCTTGAGCCGCCGATAATGAATATTTCTTCATCCTGCGTACAATGTTGGATGGCTGCGTCGAGCGAATTGAAACATTCTGCTCCTGCGAAATTTTGCATATTATGGCTTAAGACAATGTTCCGTCTGTTGGGAAGAGCTCCTTTGGGCAATGATTCGAACGTTTTGCGTCCCATGATAATTGTATGTCCGGTGGTTAGGGATTTAAAACGTTTCAGGTCGTTCGGTAACCAGTATAAAAGCTTATTGTCTAAACCGATTCCTCTGTTCTTATTGATGGCGGCAATGATGGAGAGCATGACAAATACAAATTTGAGTGATGAGAAATGATAATCAAACGGCAACTTTCCCGGCAATATGCGGATGTGGATTGTAGCCGGTAAGCTCGAAGTCTTCGTAATGGAAATCAAAAATGTTTTTTATTTCCGGGTTCAGTTTCATTTGGGGGAGCGGACGTGGCTCACGTGTGAGTTGCAAATCTACTTGCTCCAGATGGTTTGAGTATATATGGGCGTCTCCCAATGTGTGGATAAACTCTCCTGCTTTCAGATTAGTTACCTGTGCCATCATTTGAAGTAGCAGGGCATACGAGGCGATATTGAAAGGTACTCCGAGAAAGGTATCTGCACTTCGTTGATACATTTGGAGGCTAAGTTTTCCGTTGGCCACATAGAATTGGAAAAAAGCATGACAGGGAGGAAGGTTCATATTATCCAAGTCGCCCACATTCCATGAACTGACAATGATGCGGCGGGAATCGGGATTGTGCTTGATCATATCTACCGCTTCGGATATTTGGTCGATGAATTTCCCGTCGTAAGAGGGCCATGAGCGCCATTGGTATCCGTATATATGACCTAAATCTCCGTTTTTGTCTGCCCATTCATTCCAGATACGCACGCCGTGTTCTTGCAGATATTTCACATTTGTGTCGCCTTTCAGGAACCAAAGCAATTCGTATATGATAGATTTTAAGTGCAGTTTTTTGGTCGTGACAAGTGGGAAACCGTCTTCGAGATTGAACCGCATTTGATGTCCGAATACGCTGATGGTTCCGGTCCCGGTCCGATCTTCTTTGGGGATTCCTTCTGTTCGTATGCGTTTGAGCAGGTCTAAATATTGTCTCATAATAATGTTTTTGCTGGATTTTGAGTTAGCAAAGATAGTGAATTTTCCTGTCTTTTCTTGCTCTTGCTGTTTTTATCTTTTCTGTTTGCTTTTTTGTTGGCAAGATATAACTATTGATGCATGTGGAAATTGAGATATAAAGTATTTTCTGTACTTTTGTTGCGGTAAAAAAGAATAGGCGAATATGAATTTTCCTGTCGAATTTATAGAGCAAAGCCGGCGGCTTCTTGGGGAAAACAATTATATGTTTTTTGAAAAAGCGTTGCAGGAGAATCCTCCGGTGAGTGTGCGTATGAACCCGGAGAAGTCTTTTTTCGTGCCGGAAAACAGTGAGGTTGTGCCATGGTGCTCTACGGGGTACTATGTAGATAAACGTCCGGCTTTTACGTTTGACCCATTGCTGCATGCCGGTTGTTATTATGTGCAGGAAGCTGCTTCGATGTTTGTCGAGCAAGTATTTAGACAGTATGTGAACAGTCCGGTTATCGTGTTGGACCTTTGTGCGGCACCGGGTGGTAAATCGACTTTAGTCTCTTCTTTGCTTTCCGAAAACGATTTATTGGTTTCTAATGAGGTGATACGTAACCGTTCTCAAATTTTAGCGGAGAATTTGGTGAAATGGGGGAGTCCGAATGTGATTGTGACGAATAATGCACCGGCAGATTTTATTTCAACGGGAGTGATGTTTGATGTAATTCTGGCAGATGTTCCGTGCTCGGGAGAAGGAATGTTTCGTAAGGATCCGTCGGCGGTGGATGAATGGAGTATTGCGAATGTACAGAAATGTCAGAAGCGTCAACGTGCTATTTTACAGGATATATGGCCGTGCCTGAAGCCGGATGGCTTACTTGTTTACAGTACTTGTACCTATAATTGTGAAGAGAATGAAAACAATGTGGCATGGATTGCGTCAGAACTTGGTGCGGAGGTACTTGCATTGGAAGTAAAAAGAGAATGGAATATTGTTGGGAATCTGGCCGGATATGATTTTCCGGTATATCGCTTCTTGCCTCACTGTACGATGGGTGAAGGTTTCTTTTTGGCTGTGCTTCGGAAAAAAGCAGAAGAGAATTCCATTGATTCTTTGGAGAGTTTGCCGGAAAAGAAAAGGAACAAGTCGGGATACCGGATAAAGAAATCTGATGTCGTTAGTCCTAATGCGTTTCATGCATGGATAAAAAATGCAGAAAGTTATGCATGGACCGTCGAAAATGGAAGGGTAAGTGCATTTCCGTTACGTTATGAAACAGTTTACGAAACATTGAAAAAACGTCTGAAAGTATTGCATGCAGGAGTTGTGTTGGGAGAAATGAAAGGAAAGGATTTCCAACCGTCTCATTCATTGGCAATGTCTTCTGCTTTTTTGCGGGAGAATTTTCCTCATGGTGAGTTGACATATAGGCAGGCTGTTGATTATTTGCGGAAGGAGACGGTTGTGCTTCCGCCTCAGATGTCTCGGGGGTATGTATTGGTGACTTATCGGAACACGCCTCTTGGATTTGTAAAAAATGTAGGGAATAGAGCCAACAATCTTTATCCGCAAGAATGGCGTGTACGCAGTACATATTTACCCGATGCTCCGGTTTCCTTATGATAAGGCTATGAAAAAATCAGTCTTGAAAAGGCTTTCGGTAAGAACATCCATTTTTCCATTCGGAACATCCGTATGCCGTTTTTCCTTTTATGAGAGTTCCTTTTCCGCAAAGGGGGCAGGGTTGGCCGGTTAAATCGTTTGTTCCGGTTGATTCAGTCTTTGTCTCAGAGCGATTTGATATAGGAATGTCATTCTTCTTTGTGCTGTTTTGGATACCCTTTTTGCTTTTTGTTGGTTTTGTTTCTTCGGTTGTTATTGTTATGCGTCGGTTCGTGTTGTCACGAAGGACTTTGTATACAATGTCTGTCACCATCTGTTTCAATTCGGAAAGAAATGTTGATGCACTGTATTTTTGTCGTTCAATTTCCCGTAACTTCTTTTCCCAAATGCCGGTAAGTTCCGCCGACTTGAGTAAATCTTCATGAATGAGTTGTATTAATTCGATGCCGGTTTGTGTGGCTATCAGGTTTTTTCGCTCTTTCCGTATGTAATGTCGTTTAAGAAGGGTCTCAATGATTGAAGCTCTTGTTGAAGGACGTCCAATACCGTTTTCTTTTAAGGCATCGCGCAACTCTTCATTATCAACTGTTTTTCCGGCTGTTTCCATTGTCCGGAGTAATGTTGCTTCAGTGTAAGGTTTCGGAGGCTGTGTCCATTTTTCTGTTAACGTGGGGAAATGTTTGCCTGATTCTCCTATAGAGAATGGCGGTAAAATTTCACTATTAACATCGTCTTTAGAATCTTCAGTCTGTTCTTTACCGAAAAGAACTTTCCATCCGGGATCGGTTATTTGCTTTCCATTTGTCTTGAACGTGATTTTATTGGTCTCTCCCGTTACGGTTGTTGTGGCAAATTTACAGTCGGGATAAAAGGCCGCAATGAAACGACGTGCGATTAAATCGAATACGATATTCTCCATGTCGGTTAATCCTTTTGGCTGTATACCGGTAGGAATAATGGCATGGTGGTCGGTTATTTTGGTATTATCGAAGATCTTTTTCGATTTTGGTAGTTTCTTCCCGGCAAGTGGCAAGGTGTATTTTTCATATGTTTTTAGCCCGGAAAGTATTGTCGCGCATTTTGGGTAGATGTCATCGCTTAGATATGTTGTATCTACTCTTGGGTAAGTTGTGACTTTTTTTTCGTAAAGAGATTGTATAAGCCGCAAAGTCATATCGGCTGAATAGCCGAATCGTTTATTGCACTCTACTTGTAAAGATGTTAAATCGAATAATCTGGGAGGAGCTTCTGTTCCGTTTTTACACGTGATGTCGGTTATGGTGAAATCACTGTCTTTTATTGCTTGCAGAATGGCTTCCCCTTTTTCTCTTGACAGAAATTTGCTTTTGCTGGCGTTGAATGTAACATTCTTGAAGATTGTTTTTAATTCCCAATAAGGGTCTGGATGGAAATTTTCTATTTCTTGTTGACGTTTTACAATGAGGGCTAATGTCGGAGTCTGTACGCGTCCGATGGATAGAACTTGTCTGTTTTGTCCGTATTTGAGAGTATAAAGTCGTGTAGCATTCATCCCTAAGATCCAATCACCGATGGCACGGCTTAATCCTGCTTCATATAAAGGTAAGAATTCTTCTTGATCTTTCAAATTCGCAAATCCTTCGCGGATGGATTCCTCTGTGAGTGAAGAAATCCATAACCTTTTAACCGGGCATTTAACCCCGACTTTTTGCATAACCCATCTTTGTATAAGTTCGCCTTCTTGCCCGGCATCACCGCAGTTGATAATTTCTTCTGCATTTAGCATGAGGCTTTCTATAATGTGGAATTGTTTTTTTATTCCGGAGTCATCGATTAATTTTATTCCGAAACGTGGAGGAATTATAGGGAGTGAACTTAAACTCCATGATTGCCATGATGATGTATATTCATGTGGTTCTTTTAAAGAGCATAAATGTCCGAATGTCCAAGTTACTTGGTATCCGTTTCCTTCAAGATATCCTTCTTTGCGGTTCTTGGCTCCAAGAATATCGGCAATATCGCGTGCAACACTAGGCTTTTCTGCTATACAAACAATCATATTATGAAAATAATGTGCAAAGGTAAGGAAAAATACGTATTTGACGGCGTTAAAGTAGGGCATATTGCATTGTTCTGCTAAATAGTCACCGTCTATAATATTAATTAATGTTATAAATGCCATTTTTCTTCAGGCTGAAATAATATGTATATAAATTAATTGTTATATTTGCATTCCCGTCTCTTGTAAAAAGAGGAGGGATGTATGCAAAAGTGTATTACAATTTTTTTTGGAATATTATGGGTTGATAATCAGTAGAATTTTCGTTCATTTGAAAATTTTCCGAAAAAACTTTGTAAAACATTTGGTGGTAACGGAAAAAGGTGCTACTTTTGCACTCGCTTTTGAGGGGAAATATTTCT
>CASDXG010000045.1 GCA_949285025.1 uncultured Bacteroides sp.
GCGTCCTTCGTGTTCAATCGGGATAAGTTGTACTTCCGGTACAGGGTCAAGCCTTGCTTTTATCATTTCGCTGATAAAGTCGGCATCCGCCTGTACGTTCTTCAATCCTACAATTTCACCTTCATCGTTTACGCCATAGAACAAGCTGCCACCATCCGTATTGGCGAAAGCCGATACGGATTTGAGCCACGACTTCACTTTCTTGCGTTCCAGCATCTCCTTGAAATCGTAAGACGTACATTCTGCTATGAGTCTGTTATCGTGTATCTGCATGATTTTCTCGTTATTATATGGGTATAATAAACCAATATCGCATACAAAGTTAGTGATAATATCGAAGAATCTGTTAAAACCTTTGTTATCTTTTGTTTTTTAGGTGATTGTTTCTGTTTTCAAGCGATTTTTGAATAAAGAGGCAACTACTGAGAGAAATTCGGTCGTTCAAGAATAAAAAGTGGTTGTTCCCAAAATGGAAATAACCACCCAACATACTACGATAGAGGATAAGATTCAAACGTCATAAATTGGGTTATAAAACTGAAACTATTGAAGAAAACTTCCCCGATGCTATTTTAGGCTATCATTTAACATTGATATTTTCCTCGTTTTCTTTCGTTATTTTCGGCGAAAAATCGTACTTTTGCGACATAGAACTGTGGTTGCTTATGGATGCTTATTTTCGGGTTTGCATGATATTTGCAACACGTTCACGCAAGTCGCTGATAGATATAATGTATTGATTTTGAGGAAGTCAAATAATTCCGATAAGTAAGCACATACTAAATCACAAACAAAAGCGTGTAGCTCAATAAGTTGCACGCTTTTGCTTTTTTTATTACAGATAGGTAAGGCATAGAAAAAACTTAAAAACAATTCCCCCAAGAAGTAAACAAACATTCCCGGAGGGAAGTTGAGATTACCCGCCTTCCGTTATTACAGCGACAGAAAAACGCGAACTCCAGATTAAGTTCCATACAGGTAAATATCGAAACAAATAATTCCATAACAAATATTTTCCATAAGAAACTATGTAGTTTTGAGAAATATTCTTTTCTTTGTACCGTAAAATCAGCAATTAATACACAAGACAGTTATGAAATATGTGATTATTGGCGGTGTGGCAGGTGGAGCAACGGCAGCCGCCCGATTGAGAAGAGTAGACGAAATGTCGGAAATCATTCTGCTGGAGAAGGGGAAATACATCTCTTATGCCAATTGTGGCTTACCTTATTACATCGGAGGGGTGATTGAAGAGCGCAGCAAATTGCTGTTACAGACTCCAAAATCTTTCGGAAGACGTTTTCGCATCGACGTGCGTGTGGAAAACGAAGTAACAGCGTTGTTTCCTGAAAAGAAAACCATCGCGGTACGTAGGGCCGACGGATCGGAATACGAAGAAACATACGACAAGCTTTTATTGTCTCCGGGGTCCACACCGGTACGTCCGCCATTGGAAGGTATCGACTTGGAGGGTATCTTCACATTACGCAATGTGGAAGATACCGACCGCATCAAACAATTTCTGACGGAAAAGCAAGTGCGGCGTGCCGTTGTGGTAGGAGCCGGTTTCATCGGACTTGAAATGGCTGAAAACCTGCACCATGCCGGAGTGACTGTCTCGGTGGTTGAGATGGGGAATCAGGTGATGGCGCCTATCGACTACTCAATGGCTGCCCCTATCCACCAGCATCTGGCGGAAAAAGGTGTCGCGCTTTATCTGGAAGAAGGCGTAACGGGCTTCAGCCGCGAAGACAACGAGTTGGTTGCCCACCTGAAAAGCGGTAAATCCATCAAGACCGATATGGTGCTGTTGTCCATCGGAGTACGCCCGTCTACGGCTTTGGCCAAAGCTGCGGG
>CASDXG010000046.1 GCA_949285025.1 uncultured Bacteroides sp.
TCCACCGGGAAACTCGAACCGGCCGCCACGCCGGAAGCCGCCTACGTCATGTGCCAAGCCATCAAGGAATACTACGACGAGACAGGCATCCAAATCGGTTTCAAGCCCGCCGGAGGAATGCACACGGTGCATGACGCCATCGTGTACTACACCATCGTGAAAGAAGTTCTGGGCGAGAAATGGCTCACCAACCAGTGGCTGCGCCTCGGCACGAGCCGCCTGGCCAACCTCCTGCTGAGCGAAGTGACGGGACAGGACGTAAAGTTCTTCTGAACCCGTTACACTTCCTAACAGAAAATCCCGTCACCACTGTCATCAAAATGATGCCCGGCGTAACGGGATTTTCTGTTCTTCTTTCCATCTCTTCTAAAACAAATCCGCTATATTTATCTCTTGATATAAAACTACACACACATCATGAGAAACAAAATAAGAATCCTCTTATATGAGGTTATCACGCTTATGGCATATATCTCCTGTACACACCCACAAGACAAAGCGTTGGAAGAAGCATTGCAACTTGCCGGAAAGAATCGTACGGAATCGGAAAATGTCCTCACGCATTACCAAAACTCACCGATAAAATTACTCCCATACGGCAACAGATACGATGAGTCTACTGGAAAATGTCTACCTACTAATATTTTTCTTCCCCATAATTAACCCCTTCCACGATGAATACTCCGGACTCTGGCATATAATAAATCACATAAGGCTCTATCTCATCCATAGAGTCATCGGGAAATCCGCCACCAAGCGTAAAAACAATTGCATTTCCCTCTATGTGACCAAGATAGCTTTCAACAAGTGCTGGCAGAATAGTGGCATCCGGCAAGATTCGCATAGTCTCTTTCACCATCAGAATTTGATCGTCCCTCTTTTCAAAATAAATGGAAGTAAAATCATTGGAATAGGACTTAGTAAAGGCTTCGTCCGGTATCTTATTGTCCTTGAGATAGTAAGCATACTGAGGCGACACGTAACCAACTTTTTCGTTATTAGCAGAGAGAGAGACTTTGAACCATCCTTGTTTTCTGTCTATGAAGCGGAAACTCTGCCCCCGGTTTGCTTTGAACAGGGGAGTGCCTGAAACCGGAGCGGAACGGACATTGATTTTATTTGCTCCATAAAGAAATACATAACCATATTTGTCTTTTTGTTTAAAGACAACCGGTTCCTCCATGTTTGAAGCTTTGAAAGAGATATTTCCTGAAACGGGATCATACTTCAATGATGCTTTCTGATTCCCGATGTAATCATCAACTATCACTTCCGCTTCGTTCCCTTGTATCGTAAGTACGTTGATTATCCGATATTCCATTGATGTGTCTTCATAATGATCTGCATATCGTCCGTAACTTCCGTCAGGTAATGCATCATACAAACTTAATTCCAACTCATAGAACAAATCACCTTCCCAAAAGTCCCAATTTCCCACAAAAGGTTTTCCATTTTCGTTCACTGAGGCCCATACATTCGCAAAGCCAGCCACGAGGCTTACTAATAAACAAAATGCAATTTTTTTCATCATAACATGTTTTTCAAGTTATAGTTTCAATTAAGGTGAGTTCTATCAATTCAATTTATCCTCTTGTATCAGACAGCAGAACTCTTTAACTGCCCAATTTGTGAGCTTTAGTTTTGCAAATTTACTAAATATTTTCTACCCCCCCAATTTTTACAATAATTAACTTGTGTTTGTTGTAAAAATTGGATGTGCAGGCATAATTCACCCCAACAACTCAGGTTTCAGCCTGATTATTTGCGTGTAACGACTGATGTTATACACAAGACTGGTGAGTGCTA
>CASDXG010000047.1 GCA_949285025.1 uncultured Bacteroides sp.
GAAATCGCCTTGCGCACGAAGATGATACATCATTTCTCGCTGGCACACGGTGCGTTTTGGTTTGCGGACAAATCGTTGTCGAGGGAAGAGAGGTTATTTCAGGAAAACATCGGCAGCGTGGAGCGCGAGTTGCACCGCACAAGAGAGGACTTCATCAAAGACCATTTCAAGAAATACGACACCCCGCCTTTTCCACCTGCATGGAAGACCTTGGAAGTGGTGTCGTTCGGCGTATTGTCGAAGATGTATTACAACTTCAGCGACATAAAGGTAAAGAAAAACGTAGCCCGCAGCCTTGACCTGCCTCAGCACAAGATATTGGAAAGCTGGGCGGCCAGCCTGGCGGCATTGCGTAACTGTTGCGCCCACCACGCCCGAATGTGGAACCGGAACTATCCCGTTACGCCTGCCATTCCCGCCAAGCTGAAAAACGCATGGATAAGCCATACCGCTGTGGCGGACAACAAGCTGTACATACAGCTATGCTGCATCGCCTACCTGCTGAACAATATTCTTCCCGGAAATACATTCACGCAAACGCTGAAAGCCCTGATTGCAGCATACCCTAACGTGGATACCACTGCAATGGGTTTCCCTTCCGACTGGAAAACAGAAGCCTTATGGCAATGACCGCATAAAAGCATTACATTTTCTTTCGTTTTCCGTCCCGGTGGATATGCCATCCGGACACCCGAATGCGAGCTTGTCGCTGACTCAGCCTCCTCAAGTCAGCGACAAGGAGAAAACGAAGTCAAATACCCTTATTTGTTGAAGCTAACCGCCTATTTTTCGGATATTTGTGTTATATTTGCAGCCGGAACAATCATTTGGAGGAACAATTATGGCAAGACCAATTAAGGAGACCCCGATACTTTACGGGGAAGAAGCTCGGAAATTTGAGGAGAACATAAAGCAAGTCCGTCCGCTCAGCGATGAAAAGCTCGCCCAAATCAAGCGGGATTATGACTGCATTTTAAGTATATTCGAAGAAGAACGGAGCAATGGAACAAACGTTGAATATAACTGATTACAGAGTCCGTCCTTTGGAAGAAGGAGAAAGGGTAAAATCGTTCGATTGTGGTGATGACGATCTGAACGATTTTATTTTAAATGCAGCGCATCTTTATCGAGAAGAACTACTGGCTGTAACGTATGTCATGGAAGAACGTTCTTCAGGCAAAGTTCTTGCTTATTTCAGCTTGATGAACGATAAAGTATCGTTAAATGAATTTGAAAATAAAACAGAATTCAATCGTTTCCGGAAACATCATTTTGCCAATGAAAAACGCATAAAAAGTTACCCTGCCGCTAAAATAGGACGTTTTGCCGTGGATATATCTGCCCGAGGCTTACATATTGGAAGCCTGTTGTTAAACTTCATCTAGTATTTCTTTAAAGGGAAAAATAAGACCGGTTGCCGTTTTATTACGGTGGATGCCTATATCAATGCCATTCCATTCTACAAGAAATATGAATTTAAGGAATTGACGATTAGTGACAAAGATGATGAACACACACGTGCTCTTATCTTCGATTTGAAACAATTGGATAAGAAATAATCGTTTTAGGCACTTTATCCCGTCCCGGCGGATATGCCATCCGCCGTTCATGAGTATAAGGATTTTCAATCCGCTTAACATCTTATCTGTCAATAATCGGATTAAAAATCCTGATATTCAGCATAATCGGATTGCAAATCCGATTGAACAGAAATGAGCGGGAGATCCTTCGCTTACGCTCCCTTAGATGACAGCGCAAAATGAAAGCAGTTAATGAGTTCTCGGACAGCCTGGGGGACCGTAGTGGAAGAATTCTTTTATTCAATAATGATTATTTACGTAACTAAAAATAAAGAGATGGATTTGAGTAACATACAGATGAGTCAAGTCGCACGGATGGGAGGACTGACCGTACAAGTCGCACGGGAGGATGTCGTGC
>CASDXG010000048.1 GCA_949285025.1 uncultured Bacteroides sp.
TGTATAAAGATTAAAACTTTTCTTTGAGCTGAATCTGCCGGGCAATGAAATCTGTTACTTGACTCGGCCGGATATTCAGTACATAGGCGAATTCATCATAGAGTATTTCCTCGGCTTCTTTCATAATTCGTTCATCAGTAAGATGTAATTTTTTACCGGTGCCTTGTAAGGACTTTTGATGCAGATAGATCAGGCGGATCAGTCGCATCACCTGCATACGGTCACCGGAAGAAAGAATATTTCGGAATATCTGTTGGCGTTCTTTATCATTTTCAATCCAAGACGTATCTTTTTCGGTTATAGAGGCAATCATCGCGTAAATTTCCTCCGGGGAAAGAATCCGCCGCATCTTTTGGGTTAAAACTGTATTTTTTACGGGAATGGATATTGTGAGGGAATCGCCGAAAATAGGCTGAAGAACATAGCAAGTCAGCCTTTGACCGGATATATACTGTTCGGTAATATCGGTAATTCGACATATCCCTCTTGTGTGGTAAAGCACGGTATCATTTATTTTGTACAAAAAAACACTTCCTTTAAAAGAAAAACGTGCTGCTGCAACAGGACTTACGTTCCGCGTATGCAAACTGCACGTTGTACATTTATTATATTATTTATTTTCAGAAAGTTCAAATGGTCATTTTGCACAAGTTTTTGTATTTAAATTACCATTGAAGGTATCAGTATCCATAATAAGATCTTCTGTTTCGCTTTGGTCAGACAATTCTAAGGCGATTTCTGCTCTTTCCGGATCTCCGTTTTCCGGAATCAGAGAAATTTGGTTTTTATAAATTCGCCTGTACAGCAATGCACTGACAAGCAAGGAGGCCATTTCTGCCACAGGATAGGAGAACCAGAGCAGATTGTCGTTGCCTACGGCTCTTCCTATCAGGCAAAGAATCAGCGCTACGGGAAGAAGCACTACCAATTGACGGACGATAGAGACAATCATGGATAGTGTGCCGTGGCCTAAGGCCTGGAATACGGACCCCAAAACAATACAGATACCGGCAAAGATAAAACTGATGCATATGATTCGCAGTGCAAAAGTTCCGATTTGTATCATATCCGGTGTTACACTGAAAATGGAAAGCAGCTGCTCAGGGAAGGCCATAAATACCGAAAAGCCGATGAGCATTAAAATACAAGCAAAAACCGCAGAACACTTTATTGCCTGTACCATACGTTTTCGGTTACGAGCTCCGTAGTTGAAAGCAATGATAGGAATTACACCGTTGTTCAGGCCGAATACCGGCATAAACACAAAACTGTTGAGTTTGAAGTATACGCCGAAAACCGTTTGTATAGGTGTAGGCGAGGACGTGAAAAGCTTGATGATGAAAAGCATCAGATAGAACATAATAGAGCCGATGGCGACCATGAGAATAGACGGAACGCCGATAGCATAAATACTTTTGGCAATTTTAAAATCAGGCCGGAAGCCTTTGAAAGAAAGCCGAACTTCCTTATTATACCGATGGTTGAGTATAATGGCCAGTACAAAGCCCGCGCATTGACCGATTACGGTAGCGATAGCCGCGCCTTCGGCACCCATGCCGAAAACACCCATGCCGAAAATACCTTCCCCTTTTCTGAAGATAAAAATCGGATCCAACACGATGTTAACAATGGCGCCTAACCCTTGGGTAAACATGGTGAGAACTGTACGTCCGGTAGACTGCATCAGGCGCTCGAAAATAATTTCTCCGTAGAGACCAAAAGACCAGCAGCATACTA
>CASDXG010000049.1 GCA_949285025.1 uncultured Bacteroides sp.
AAGCATCAGACCGGCCTGATCGAAACGTTCCTTATAGTCGGCCGATATTTTTACCTTCACCTCAAACTCGCCTCCACGCAAAGTATACAGAAAAGGGGCGTCGTCGACGGTAAATCCATAATGAGATATACGCCAGTAATCCGTCTGAGGGGTGACATATATCGACAGTAAATTGTCCTTTATCTCCCAATTTTCCGGTTCATTGAACCATTGCATCTTTTCAAGGGACTGCGCTGAGCAGGTATATGATATAATAAACATTAATCCGATTAATAAGAGATTTTTCATTTCGCACTTTATTGTTATAAAACCTTATAGTATCTTTCTCCCTACAAAAATAGAAAAATAAGCCGAAATACCCTAATGAAGCAACAAAAAAAGGAGTTACATTTTATTGTAACTCCTGATTTCCCGTTTGTCGGGGTAGCGGGATTCGAACCCACGACCCCCTGCTCCCAAAGCAGGTGCGCTAACCGGACTGCGCTACACCCCGATGTTTTTCTGAAAAGCGTTGCAAAGGTAACGTTTATTTTTAATTAAACAAATTATATCCTTAAAACTTTTAACCTGTTTCGCAGAAAATTATCGGATATAATAATAGAACTATACCTATAAGCAACACGGGCCAATAATCAAAGGAACCTAAAAAAGCTGTTTATATATCTTTTGCGGCTTCTATGTTTAAAAGCAGCGACATCCCCCATCAAGGATTTATGTCTACCGTACCTGTTCCATATTTATGTTCGCTGTGGTGACCCACATGCCCGTCTATATCAATATCACCTTCTCCTTTTATGATACATTCCGCATAATCAATATGAGCATTTTGCAAATCAATGCAACCTTCATTTCTTGTTTCGGCAATAAGAAACTGGGCAGATATACGATCAATGTCAATGTCGCCTTCACCCATTACCTTAGCATCGCATTTACTACAATCAAGGCTACGCAACATAACATCACCTTCATTATTCACACGTATTTCTATCTCATCTGTTTTAAGAGGATTTTCCGACTCAAAATCTCCCGAACCATTCAGGGTTATTCCTTTAAGAACAGGTGAAGTTATATAAATATCTACATTATCGCTATCATTGTGCCCCAGTCCTACAACATAAAAGCGCAAAGTTTTCCCCTCACAAGTTGCCTTAACATTTGATGTTTCCCCGCCACGCATCCGCACAGACGTTTCAGAAGATTGCGTATAATAAATATCAAAATTACCATCGGCTACAATACTTTCAAAACCTCTTTTTTCAATATCCTCTATACTCAAAGGCTTATCTTCATCGGGCAATTGCGCGCCGGAATCGCTATCGCAACCTGTTCCGCAAAACATAATTGCTCCCAACAGACTTATAGCATAAAAAAATCTCGCCATTTTCCACTATATTTTTTAATGAATTCTACACAAAAATAGCCGTATGTCTCCGATTAAACAAGTAAATAACAGGGAATTATCCTCAAAAAAGTAAAATAAATAATATCTGTCACATCGGCAACGAACAAAAACGATGCAACATCAAAGTACAGAAATCTCGGCCTTACCAGAGTTTTAAAAGTTCATTCTCTCCCCAATACCACCGAACCTGACTGGCAATCACATTTTTATACCTATACAACGGAGTCGTACATTCGAGACCGTCCGGGCTATAAATTTTTTGCGTCAAGTTGTTTTTTTTATCATCTTCAATATGTGCATAATGAAACTCATACCCTTTCAGTTCTCCTCCCGGATAAACCATCGTACGATAACCCGTTTCCAACGCAGCCTGTTCCATTGTATAACGCAAAGGCAATGCCCCCGACATTGCATAGACACTTCCCCCTTCTCGCGATATCAACGATTCTGCCAATAAAGCCATTCCTCCACATTCAGCAAAAACCATTCCTCCGGCCTCAACATAACTCTTTATTTGCCGCAACAAATCTTTCCGACGGTGAAGTTGACGTGCAAACAACTCAGGCATACCTCCCGGAAGATAAAGCAGGTCTGTATCAGGCAAATTCTTACTGTATATAGGACTGAAATATGTTATCTTTCCGATTTCTGACAAACAATCGAGATTTTCCTGAAAAAAGACATTGAAAGCCACATCACGGGCTACTGCTATCCGCAGCTTTTTATTCAAGGCAAAATGGGCTTTTTCATTTTCTATATCCGAAGTAAACGGAAGCGTATAAGAACAAGGAAAAACGCGCATACACAAATCCAACAATTTACATAAATCCACCTGTTCCTCTATCCGGTCAGATATCCGGGAAACCACGTCATCCAATTCCGTTTTCAAAGCGACGGTCAATGCGGAATAACGGGAAGGAAAGTGTATTTTATCATCGACAGGAATATGCCCCAGACAAACAATTCCCGCATCGCGACAAGCATCTTTCAACTGTTGAAAATGAGATGCTGATGCAACGTTCGTAAATATTACACCAACAATTTTCACGGACGGATCGAAATTTTTGAAACCAAACAATAACGGTGCGGCCGAATAAGACATGGCACGTGCATTGATTGTCAGGACAACAGGCAGGTGCAACAAGCGGGCTATCTCTGCATTACTGCCCTGCTCTTTCCGATAACCGTCAAACAGTCCTGTAGAACCTTCAACAATACATACATCAGCTTTTTCGCCATACAGATTATAAACATACTGTATGTGAGAAGAAGAAGCCAAGCGCGTATCTAAATTTATCGAATCGCAATTAGAAATCAATTTATGATATTGGGTATCTATACAGTCAGGTCCACATTTAAATGGTTGCACTTTTATGTTTTTCTTTTGAAGCGCACGCAAAAGACCTAACATAAATGTGGTTTTTCCTCCACCTGCTCCTATTGACCCTATCAAGAACTGTGATTTCATTTATCTTTATTTCCCTTCAAAACAAATGCAAAGATACGAAGAACTCCCGAAATGAAAATGCACCTCAAGAGATAAAGTAATCGTAAGATGTTTTTAAGACTACCCTAAATAGGATATTATTTTTCCATTTTCGAGATTATGTAAGATTATCAATCGGAAAGCATATTCTCAGAACCGCCTTGTATACAGACAAAATACGTTGCACTAATTACTTGTACGAAAAGACTTTTTGTTGTCTTTTGGGAAAAGCAGTCTCATACACATCGGCATCTTTATCTGAAAACATAGGGAAATACTTTAAAAAACATCTTCTTATTTTTTTAAATTTGCAACCGTTTAACCGAAAAAGAACAATATCAACATGAGCATACAGTCACCGGAAACAAATATACGATTCATAAGTTTAGGCAGCGGAAGCAGTGGAAACTGTTACTATCTTGCAACAGACAACTGCAGCATTCTGATTGATGCCGGCATCGGCATACGGACGATAAAAAAAAGATTCAGAGAATACGGTTTAAATATGAGGGACTTGCTGGCCGTTTTTATTACGCACGATCATGGAGACCACATAAAAGCTGCAGGACATTTAGCTGCAGATGAATATATCCCCATTTATACAACTTGTGAAATATTTAACGGCATGAACCGGAATAAATACATGAAAAAGAAATTAGACAGCAGTCATGTACGGTTTATCAACAAAGAAGAACCTGTCCTTTTAAAAGATTTCCGTATCACATGTTTCGATGTTCCTCATGACGGAACAGATAATGTGGGATATAACATTGGCATAAACGGCAGAAATTTTGTTTTCCTTACCGACCTCGGACATATATCGGAAAAAGCGGCACACTATATTTCCATTGCCGATTACCTGGTATTAGAGTCTAATTATGATGAAACAATGCTTAATACGGGTAACTATCCTGACTTTTTAAAACAACGCATAGCCGGTATGAACGGGCATATGTGCAACAAAGATACCGCAGAATATATTGCAAACCATTTCCCACCCAACTTAAAATACCTGTGGTTATGCCATCTGAGCAAAGACAACAATCGCCCCGAACTGGCTTACAATACAATGGTTACAGCCTTGAAAGAAAAAAACATCGAGGTCGGGAAAGATCTGCATGTTATTCCATTAGAGCGGACTACCCCATCACGCATATATTTACTCGAATAAAAAAACGGCTGCATTGCCAAAGAAAATCACGTTTTATCTTACTTTATTAAAAGCGCGAATTTGAAATTTAATGCAAAACTTGTCAGTTTTTTATTTGCGCAATTCGAAGAAAGATTATACTTTTGCATTCGCAAACTGAAAAACAGATGCACTCTTAGCTCAGTTGGTAGAGCAACTGACTCTTAATCAGTGGGTCCAGGGTTCGAGTCCCTGAGGGTGTACTTTTCGATGTTTCGGGAAATTTGACATTTATAGTGGATGCACTCTTAGCTCAGTTGGTAGAGCAACTGACTCTTAATCAGTGGGTCCAGGGTTCGAGTCCCTGAGGGTGTACGAAAAGCTTCGCTTCTGTGTAAGAAACGGAGTTTTTTGTTTTTTTATTTGTCAGCATCCCTTTTGACAAACCGAGTTGAAAGTTCTTTCAGCAAACAAGCACAAACTTCCTCAATCGACAAAGACACTCCGGTCTCCTTTTGCAAGGATGTAACTCCTTTATCTGTAAATCCGCAAGGATGAATATAATTGAAATACCGCAAATCGGTCGTTACATTCAACGCCAATCCGTGCATCGTCACATAATGACTGCAACGAATACCTATGGCACATATTTTCCTTTCATAAGGTGTTCCCGGAGACAGCCACACCCCCGTAGCGCCCTCTACCCTCCCGGCGCTGACGCCATAATGCGCACAAATCTGAATCACAGACTCCTCCAGCAGATATACATACTGTTTCACCCCTATATGAAAATCCTCCAAATTAAGAATGGGATAACAAACCAACTGTCCCGGCCCATGATATGTTACGTCTCCTCCTCTGTCTATATGAAAATATTCCACATTCATACTGCGTAAAAGTCTCTCATCCAACAAGATGTTCTTCTCCTTCCCGTGCTTTCCCAGTGTAAACACATGCGGATGCTCGCAGAATACAATACGGTTTTCATAAGCCGTTCCACGCTTTTTTGCCTCAATAAGTTCATTAAACAAATTTTCCTGCTTCTGCCACGCCGTTTTATAAGAAATCAATCCCCAATATTCTGCTCTCATCGTTTTATTCTAATCAGCCATTTATTTTCCACAAAATAAATTGATTTTTAAATATAAAGGAAACAAATTTTCTACTTTTCACAAACAAATTTTCTATCCTATACCGGAATATTTCTTCATACATAAGCCCCCCATAAAAAGTCTTTCACCAAAAAAAATCATACCGGTTCTGTTTGTTTTCTATATATTAATAACTAATTTTGGTAGTCGAAATTAATATAACTACCATTAAAAACACTTTGTATGGAGACTTTCATCAATGAAAATTTCATGCTGACCAGCGAAAGCGCACAAGAACTGTATCATGAAAGTGCGGCGAATTTACCCATCATCGACTATCACTGTCATTTAAGTCCGAAACAAATAGCCGAAAATCACCGGTTCAATAACCTCTCGGAAATCTGGTTGGGCGGAGATCATTATAAATGGCGCGCCATGAGAGGCAACGGAATAGATGAAAAATATATTACCGGGAAAGAGAGCAGCGACTATGAAAAATTCGAGAAATGGGCCGAAACAGTTCCTTATACCATGAGAAATCCGCTATATCACTGGACACACCTCGAATTAAGCCGAATATTTGGCATCAATAAGATTCTTAAACCGGAGTCAGCACATGAAATATACGAAGAATGCACTATAAAACTGCAAACGGACGAATACAGAGCTTGTTCTATAATGGAGAGATGCAACGTGGAAATCGTTTGTACAACCGATGACCCGACTGACTCATTAGAATATCACAAACAGATAAAAAAGAGCAAGTTGAAAACAAAAGTTTATCCGGCATGGCGCCCCGATAAAGTAATTGCTGTAGATAATCTGTCAGCCTATACATGCTACTTAAACGAACTTTCACAAGCCGCCGATATTGATATCCGTACATATGATACGCTATTGGATGCATTACACCGCAGGCATGATTATTTCGAATCAATGGGTTGCCGGTTATCGGATCATGGCATGGATAACTTCTATGCTGATGATTACACGCAGAAAGAGATTCAACAGATTTTCAATAAGATTCTTTGCCGGAAGCCGTTGGACGAAAAAGAAATCCGCCAATTTAAAAGTGCTTTACTTTATGAACTGGCTGTAATGGATGCAGAAAGCGGATGGGCACAGCAATATCACATCAGTGTCATTCGCAATAACTGCAGACGAATGTATGAGTCTATCGGCGTGGATACCGGTTTCGATGCAATAGCAGATGTAAACTGCGCGGCTGTAGGTCACAAATTTTTCAGCCGTCTGGATTACGAAGGCAAACTGGCAAAGACCATTCTTTACAGTCTGAATCCTAAGGACAACGAAGTGTTGGCCACTATGGCATATACATTTAACGATGGAAGCATTCCCGGAAAAATGCAACTTGGCGCAGCATGGTGGTTTCTTGATCAGGAAGACGGAATGCGGAAACAACTGAATGCACTCTCATCGATGGGCTTGCTCAGCCGTTTTATCGGGATGCTGACCGATTCACGCAGTTTTCTCTCCTACCCCCGTCACGAATATTTCCGACGGATTCTTTGTAACTTGATAGGGGAAGATATAGAAACAGGGAAACTGCCACGCAGTGAAATGAATTTTCTCAAAAAAATAGTAGCCGACATTTCTTACTATAACGCGAAACGGTACTTCAATTTCAACTAAAACCATTACAATGTATTCTTATTAACTACTATACCATATTACTATACCATGCAACAGAAAAAAATCATCACTTTCGGAGAAATCATGCTTCGATTGGCAACGCCCGGTTATCTTCGTTTCAGCCAGGCGGGAGAATACAATGCCACTTTTGGCGGAGGAGAAGCAAATGTAGCTGTGTCATTAGCCAATTTCGGCATGAATGCCGAATTCGTTACCCGCCTCCCTCTAAATGACATAGCCAAAGCCTGCGTATGCGATTTACACAAGCACGGAGTAAAAACCGACCATATCGTCTACGGTGGAGAGCGAATGGGTATTTATTTTCTTGAAACAGGTGCCGTATCGCGCGCAAGTAAAGTAATATACGACCGTGCCCACTCGGCCATTTCAGAAATAAAGCCCGGTATGATAGATTGGGAAAATGTACTGAAAGACGCAGATTGGTTCCATTGGACGGGAATCACTCCTGCAATCAGTCAGGGAGCAGCCGATGTATGTCTGGAAGCTATTCAGGCAGCTAACCGATTAGGCATTACTGTCTCTTGTGACCTCAATTATCGGAAAAATCTATGGAAATACGGAAAACAGGCAAGTGAAATCATGCCGCAGTTAGTTGCAGGATGTGATATTATACTTGGGAATGAGGAAGATGCCGAAAAAGTATTCGACATCCATCCGAAAGATTTTGACGTGACATCGGGTACTATAGATGCAGCAAGATTCAAAAGCGTATGTGTACAATTGATGGAACGTTTCCCTCGTGCAAAAAAAACAATCATCACACTGCGCGGATCCATCAATGCGAATCACAATACTTGGGCAGGTGTGCTATACGATAAAACAGGGTTTTACCAGTCAAAACGCTATGACATTACACACATCGTTGATCGTGTCGGTGGAGGAGATTCGTTCATGGGAGGATTGATTTACGGATTGCTTTCTTTCGAGAACGACAATCAGAAGGCACTCGATTTCGCTGTCGCCGCATCCTGTCTGAAACATACGGTTTATGGCGACTATAACTTAGTCACAGTAGAAGAAGTAGAACACTTAATGAACGGCGACGGAAGCGGACGAGTATCCAGATAACAGAAACTATTTTATATCATTTTTATGGCAACATTCAATAAACTTCAAGTACTGCAAACGATAGTGCAAACCGGTATGGTTCCGGTTTTTTATCATAAGAACAAACAAATAGCCAGACAGGTGCTGAAAGCCTGTTATGACGGTGGCGTTCGCGCTTTTGAATTTACCAATCGTGGAGATTTCGCCTGCGAAGTCTTTACAGACCTTGTAAAATTCGCCCAGACGGAATGCCCGGAGATGATTTTGGGAACAGGCTCTGTCATCGATGCTCCGACTGCAGCTCTATATCTGCAATATGGGACCAATTTCATTATCGGTCCTTACCTCAATCCGGAAATAGCCCGTTTATGCAATCGGCACATGGTACCTTATATACCCGGATGCGGGTCGGTAACAGAAATAGGAACAGCACACGAATTGGGATGCGACATCATAAAAATCTTCCCGGCAGGATGTGTCGGAGGTCCCTCATTCGTTTCAAATGTGAAAGCACCGCTGCCATGGACTATGATCATGGCTACAGGCGCTGTAGAGCCTACCGAAGAAAACCTTACCGCATGGATGAAAGCCGGAACGACCTGCGTCGGGATGGGGTCTAAACTATTATCAAAAGCAAGGATTGAATCGGAAGATTGGGAATCTATTACCGAGATGTGCCGTTTCTCTTTAGACATTATACAAAAAACAAAAAAGAAGTAAACTATGGAAAAAATGACACACTATCGGTGGACAATTTGTATCATGATGTTTCTGGCACTTACCATTAATTATCTTGACCGCCAAGTCTTATCACTGACATGGGATGAATTTATTAAGCCTGAATTTCATTGGAATGAAGCACATTACGGACTGGTTACTGCCACATTTTCTATTGTATATGCCATCGGAATGCTATTTGCCGGTCGCGTTATCGACTGGTTGGGAACAAAAAAAGGATATCTTTGGGCTATCTTCATCTGGTCTGCCGGAGCATGCGTGCATGCCTTGTGCGGCATTGCCACCGAAGCATGCGTGGGATTAGAGAATAAAATGGAACTAATTGCGGCCACCGGTGATATGGCCGTTGCCATTGCTACAGTCAGCATGTACTTCTTTTTAGCGGCACGTTGTATATTAGCCATCGGAGAAGCCGGATATTTCCCTGTAGCCGTAAAGGTTACCGCAGAATATTTTCCCAAGCGGGACAGAGCTTTTGCTACTTCCGTTTTTAATGCGGGAGCCTCAATCGGAGCCTTGATCGCGCCCTTGACGATTCCCTTACTCGCTAAATATTACGGATGGGAAATGGCTTTCGTCATCATTGGTGTACTTGGATTCATCTGGATGGGCTTTTGGGTATTTATGTATGCACCGCCAACCAAAAGTAAATTTGTGAATAAAGCCGAACTGGAATATATAGAACAAGATAAAAAACTGGAAGCCAATCTGATTAAAGAATCTGCAAAAGGAGAAACAGAAAAAAAACTGTCTTTCCTGCAATGCTTCTGCTACCGGCAGACATGGTCGTATACTTTGGGAAAATTCTGTACCGATGGAGTCTGGTGGTTCTTCCTCTTTTGGACACCTTCGTATTTAAATACCCAGTTCGGAATCAAGACAACAGAACCACTCGGTATGCTACTTATCTTTACCCTATACGCAATTGTTATGCTATCTTTATATGGAGGTAAACTGCCTACTATCTTCATTAACAGAACAGGTGCCAATCCATACGAGGCACGAATGCGTGCTATGCTTATTTTCGCATTTATCCCTTTAGTCGTTTTATTTGCCCAACCGTTAGGAACAATCTCGCCTTGGTATCCGGTCATTCTCATCGGTATCGGATGTGCAGCGCATCAATCATGGTCTGCAAATATTTATACCACAGTAAGTGACATGTTTCCCCGCAACGCCGTAGCCACTGTTACCGGTATCGGTGGTATGGCAGGAGGTATCAGTTCGATGCTTATGCAACTGTTTGCCGGCAAACTTTTTGTCTATGCCGACGAGGTTCAACTGGAGTTTATGGGATTCATAGGCAAACCGGCCGGCTACTTTATCATTTTCTGTATCTGCTCTGTCGCATATCTTATAGGATGGAGCATTATGAAAACATTAGTTCCGAAATATAAACTAATTCAATAAATATGAAAAACTTATTTGACGTAAAAGGAAAAATATTCGTCATTACCGGAGGAACCGGCATACTGGGACGGGCAATGGTCCGCCATTTTACAGAGCAAGGGGCTTCTGTTGTAATTTTAGGACGGAATAAAACCATTGGAAACCAGCTGGTAAAAGAAGCGGAGACTCATAATCTGAGTGCGGTTTTTTATGCATCGGATGTCTTAGACAAAGATATGCTGGAAAATAATTACACCGAAATTATGACACGTTTTGGCCGTATTGACGTGCTCATCAATGCAGCCGGAGGGAACATGCCCGGAGCCACTATTTCCCCAGAGGGCACATTGTTCGATCTGGATATCGAAAGCATGCGGCAAGTTACCGACTTAAATCTTTTCGGAACAATACTGCCTACTATGATCTTCGCTAAGGCGATGGTACAACAAGGACAAGGCTCGATTATCAACATTGCTTCAGAATCGGCCTTGCGTCCGCTCACACGCGTTGCCGGTTATGGAGCGGCTAAGGCTGCGGTTGTCAATTTTACACAGTACCTTTGTGGGGAACTGGCTTTGAAATTTGGTCCCGGCCTGCGTGTAAATGCCATCGCACCCGGTTTTTTCCTGACAGATCAAAACAGAAGCTTGCTCACAAATCCCGATGGAAGTCTCACCGACCGTGCAAAAACAATTCTGGCTCATACACCTTTCAAACGTTTCGGCGAACCGGAAGAACTGTTAGGCACACTGCAATGGCTGGCAAGCGACGCTTCGAAATTCGTATCAGGCACACTTACGGTTATTGACGGAGGATTCAATGCATTCTCTATTTAGAAAATGAACAAACTTACAAACGAATAAAACATAACTATCAATGTATCTATGTAAACAGTCTTGGCGTTGGTATGGCCCCAATGATCCTGTCACACTTTCCGATATAAGACAGGCCGGAGCCACAGACATTGTTCACGCCTTACACCATATTCCCAACGGAGAAGTATGGACAATAGAGGAAATACGCAAACGCCAACAGTTAATCACCCGGACAGGATTGACATGGAGTGTCGTCGAAAGTATTCCTGTACATGAATATATCAAAACTCAGACAGGTAATTTTCAACAATATATAGACAATTATAAGATAAGTCTGCGCAATTTGGCCGCTTGCGGAATCTATTGCGTCACCTATAATTTTATGCCTGTTTTAGATTGGACACGCACAGATCTGGCTTACACGATGCCTGACGGTTCAAAAGCCTTGCGTTTTGAAAAAGACGCTTTCATGGCTTTCGACCTCTTCATTCTGAAGCGACCTGAAGCCGAATCAGCATACACTGACGAAGAAAGAAAACGGGCATATAACCGCTACAAACAAATGTCGGAAGGGGAAAAAAGCCAGTTGACGCACAATATTCTGGCCGGATTACCCGGTTCGGAAGAGAGTTTTACAATAGAACAATTCCGTGAGGCTTTGAATCGCTACCGGAACATCGATGCGGAACAGCTAAGAAAGAATCTCATTTATTTCCTTTCCGAGATAACTCCCGTAGCCGATGAAATCGGAGTACAACTGGTGATTCATCCCGATGATCCCCCCTATCCTATTTTGGGATTACCGCGTATTCTGTCCACTGCCGATGATTTCAGAAAGCTCATTGAGGCTGTTCCGAATCCATCTAACGGACTATGCCTGTGCACCGGCTCATTTGGAATACGTGCCGACAATGACCTCATCGGCATGATGTACGAATTTGGAGACAGAATCAACTTCGTGCATCTGCGAAGCACGCAGAGAGATGATTACGGGAATTTCTACGAAGCGAATCATCTGGAAGGAAATGTCGACATGTACGGTATGATGAAAGCACTACTCGAAGTTGAGCAACGCCGGAAAGTATCGATACCCGTACGTCCGGATCACGGACATCAGATGATAGACGACCTGCATAAAAAAACAAATCCCGGTTACTCATGCATTGGCCGGCTAAGAGGTTTGGCCGAATTGCGAGGCCTGGAACTGGGAATAGCCCGAAGTCTTTTTTAAAAAGAAAATACTCTCTTTATCTTAACGAGAAACAATAAACGAGCCCGTTTAAACAGATTCTTTTTGTTTGAAACGGGCTTGTTTTATACATTATATTGTGAATGTCACAAAACAACGGTTATAAATCATCGTAAACAGAGGTCAGACACTCTTTTTATAGCTTCTAACCGCCCATACATTAAAGAAAACGGCAAATGCACAAAGCCATAAAATATTAGGTATAAGCTCGGACAATGAACTCCCTTTCAGATAAATCAACCGCATTGCTTCCACAAAATACAATACAGGATTTATCTTCGTAATAATTTGCATCCACTCAGGCATGCTGTTTAACGGAGTAAATAAACCACAAGTAAGCATCATAGTAATCAAGAAAAAAAACATAACAAACATCGCCTGCTGCATAGTCTTGGAATAATTGGATATAACCATCCCCATGCCTGAGGCTGCTAAAACATATAAAGCGGACAATACAAATACAGTAAACAAACTACCTTCAGGAACTACTCCATGTATCAACCAGGCAAAAACCATTCCAAAAGAAAGAGCAAGAAAACCTATTATCCAGTTCGGCATCAGTTTTGCAAGAATAAACAAACTCTTCGGTACGGGAGTTACATTTATCTGTTCTATTGTGCCCGATTCTTTTTCACCTACAATATTGAGAGCTGTCAGTGCACAACAAAGCAGTGTTACCAAAACAACAATCAAACCGGGAATCATAAACACTTTATAATCTAATGTCGGATTAAACCGATAATTCATCTGTGTCTGAAAGATGGGTATATCCATCCCGGAAAAACCCTCATGATATTCTTTTTCCCTGAACTCATTGCCATAATCGAGCACAATAGATGACAGATACCGGGAACCAAGAGCACCTTGTGTTCCGTTAACCGAGTTTGCTGTAATCTGAACCTGAGTATCCTCGTTACGTTTTAAACTACGTTCAAAATCCTGTGGTATTTCAAGCAGAATATCCGATTTTCCCGCTTCGACACCCCGCAAAGCCTCATTATAAGCAGATGATATATCTGTCAACCGGAAATAAGGTGAAGACGCAGCTTTCTGTATCAAACGATGTGATGCCGTACTATGGTCGCAATCGACCACACCCAACTTTACATTCCGTATTTCCTGATTGGTCACATAAGGAAAAAGGACAATTATCATTAAAGGCATAACCACCAATAACTTCAGCAAAAACGGATTCCTGAAAATCTGCTTAAATTCTTTTTCCAGTAAAAACTTCAGCATAATATTTCTTATTTAATGAGATATTCTTATCAAATCGCATGCATTCTTCTGTCGAAAGACAAAGACTTTCTCAACAGAGCCTCACCTTAAATTTTTTCCATGCTATTGTTATCAGTACCAATGCCATGACAACAATTATACATAGTTCTTTTATAAAAAATTGCACTCCTACGCCCTCTATCATAATTTTCCGGACAATCTCAATATACCATCTGGCCGGTATAATGTCGGAAATCCAGCGCAAAACAACGGGAATATTCTCTATGGGGAATATCAGTCCGGAAAAAACCAAAACAGGCATCATCAGTCCTATCCCCGAAACCAGCAATGACGACATCTGCTTGTCTACCAAAGTCGAAATAAGCAATCCCAATGACAAGGCTACAACAATAAACAAAACTGACACAACAGCCAGCCAAAACAAGCTGCCTCTTATCGGCACCCCCATGACAAAAACGGCAAGCAAAAGAATCGTTATCAAATTTGTTATCGACAAAACAAAATAAGGAGTCATCTTCGACAGGATAATCTGAAACGGTTTCATCGGAGAAGCGAGCAGAACTTCCATCGTCCCCATTTCTTTTTCACGGACAATTGACACAGAGGTCATCATCGCACTGATAAGAGTCAGAATAAGCCCCATCACACCCGGCACGAAGTTATAGGCACTTTTCGACTGGGGATTATAAAGCATTCTTGTCTCTGTCTGGATTTGGACAGATATCCCATATTGTTTCAGTAATTCAAGCTGACATGAGGATAACACCCCTTGTGCATAACCGGTCAACATATATGCTTTATTCGGATCGGTTCCGTCGGCAATCAATTGGATCGCTGCTTGCCCATCCTGCAATTCGGCAGAGAAATTCTCGGGAAAAACAATCACCAGATCAATATTACCTTCCTTAAAGATTTCATTTATAGCAGACTTTTCACTCAACACATCTGTCACGGAAAAATACTTACTCGCCTGAAAGCGTTCGGTAATCTTTCTTGTCGCTTCGTCTTTCGACGGATCAAACACAGCAACACGCACATCATTCAACTCTGTATTGATAGCATACCCCAATATGATAACCAATACAATGGGCATGACCAACAAAATCAACAAAGTACGCTTATCACGGAATATCTGTTGGAATTCTTTTTTTATAAACGAATAAAACTGTTTCATACCTGCTCCTCCTTTTTAATCTGACATCCGCACAGCCTTTCTTGCCAACTGATGAAATACATCATTCATGTTTTCCGCATGATATCTTGTCTTTAAACTATCGGGAGTGTCCAATGCTTCTATTCTTCCGTCTACCATAATCGATACACGGTCGCAGTATTCCGCCTCATCCATATAGTGCGTTGTAACAAAAACGGTTATACCCTTATCGGAAGCATGATATATCAATTCCCAGAACTGACGGCGTGTTACAGGGTCAACACCGCCTGTCGGTTCATCAAGAAACACCACCTTCGGCTCATGGAAAATGGAAACAGAAAACGCAAGCTTCTGTTTCCATCCTAACGGCAATGCACTGACTAACGTATTGCGTTCTGCCTCAAATCCCAAATCATATAGAATTTCATCGGTCTTACGGGATATTTCCTTTTTTTTCATTCCGTAAATACCTCCGAAGAGACGCAAATTCTCCCACACTTTCAAGTCTTCATACAAAGAAAATTTCTGGCTCATATAACCGATATGTTTCTTTATTTCTTCCCCCTGTGACGCTATATCGAAACCGGCCACATAACCTTTTCCGGATGTCGGATAGCTCAATCCGCATAACATTCGCATGGCCGTAGTCTTTCCGGCTCCGTTCGCACCGAGAAAGCCGAAGATTTCGCCACTCTTTACATCGAAAGAAATATGATCTACCGCCGTGAAAGAGCCAAAACATTTGGTCAGTTGTTCCGTATAAATTACTCTATCTTCCATTTCTCCCATTTTTCCCAAACAACATAAAACAGTCTTCAACAGAAGGTTCTATTTTCCGTATCTCAACAGATAAATGCCCTTTGCCCGACAAATATGCCTTTAAGGCATCGGAAGAGCCCTGTCCGCAAAAAGTAACATGAAATGTTTCCCCGAAGGAAAACGACGATTTTATATACGGATAACTCCGCAAATCGTCCAGTAAGCGGTGCATCTTGTCTGATTTTACCGACCATAAGATATCCGGATAACTATCTACTATACGCTGAGGTGTATTCACTACCAAAAAATTCCCGTTTTGAATCAAAGCTATACGGTCGCACAACGTTGCTTCGTCCATATAAGGCGTAGAAACAATAATTGTTATTCCCTCCTTTTTCAATTTAAGCAACATGTTCCAAAACTCCTTTCTTGACATCGGATCGACGCCTGTTGTAGGTTCATCAAGAAATAAGACTTCTGGTTTATGTATTAATGCACAACTTAAAGCAAGCTTCTGTTTCATACCTCCTGAAAGTTTCCCCGCCAGCCGCTTCTTAAATGGCTCAATCTGTTTATATATATCTTCTATCAGGCTATAATTCTCCTCAACAGTCGTATTGAAAACCGTTGCAAAGAAATTTAAATTTTCCTCGACCGTAAGGTCTTGATAAAGAGAAAACCTTCCCGGCATGTACCCGATAAGATTCCGTATTTTCCGATAATCGCTTACCACATCATAACCGGCGACATTAGCCGTTCCGGCATCGGGAAGCATCAAAGTTGTAAGGATACGGAAAAGCGTTGTCTTTCCGGACCCGTCAGGTCCGATAATACCATACAACTCCCCCTTATTTACGGTAAAACATAAATTATTTATCGCTTGCACCTTACCGTAACTTTTACAGAGATTCTCTACAGAAACAACAGCCATAAACTAATTTATTTTTATATCCCCGTACATACCGTTCTTAATAAAACCGTCGTTCTTTACAGCCACTTTCACCGCATAAACCAGATTTGCCCGTTCATCACGCGTCTGAATTGTCTTCGGTGTAAATTCGGCTTTGTCGGATATCCATGAAATTATTCCCCGATATTCCCTGCGGTCTTTCTCTCCTTCATCGACATAAACCTTTACCTCTTGGCCTAACTTCAATGAGGAAAGCTGCCCGGCTGTAATGTAAACACGCAAATACATGTTATTTAAATCCCCGATTTTAAAAAGGCTGCGTCCTTGTGTGGCAAGTTCTCCCTGTTCTGCATATTTCGACAATACCGTACCATCTATTGGAGATGTTATGACACATTTATCTATTTGGTCTTCAAGCTGCGCTTTTTGTGCTTCCAGCATTCGGATTTGTCCGTCTACACCTCTGTTCCCGTTTTCCAGTGTTTCAATCTGTGCAGCCAGTTGTCTTTCCAAAAACGCAATCTGAGCATTAATGTCATCCAGTTGTTTCCGGTTGGCAGCATCGTCCTTTACAAGATTTTCAAAACGCTTTTTCTCCCTTTTCTGCGTTGCAATCTCCTGCTTTACAGAAGCAGTCTGACGGGAGACATCGTATCTCCGGCTATTGATTACCTCAAGATTTCCCGACAGTTCCATGCTTTTCAGGTAAAGCTGGACAGTATCAAGATATCCTACAACCTGACCGGCCTTCAACAAATCGCCTTCCTTTACATCAAACCGCATAATCTCGCCATTTCCATTAGCCGATACTGTAACTTCTGTTGTCTCAAACACTCCGGAAGCATCATACTGTCTGTTATTTCCACTACAAGCAAACAACAAAAAAGCGGTTGTCCCTCCAATTATATAAGATAACTTTTTCATATTCCTTCTATTAATTATTAACTACATACTTAAGATTATATATCGCCATCAGCAGTTCTATTTCATGAAGAATCTTATCCTGAATGGCAGATTGTTCCGCGTTTATGTCACGCGTCAGTTCTGTGCCCGAAAGCGTTCCGTTTGCCATTTTCGTTTCCGAAGCCCGTTTAACCGAATTGCGTAAAGCTATAATTTCATCATCGTATTTCAATTGGTCAAAATACTTGTCGATTGCTGTGTTTTTCTGTATTACATCCAACGATGTATTAAAAAGAAAAGTGTTACGCTGCACCTCTACCGACCGGATATTTACCTTATTCTTACGCAGATCATTCTTCCTCGTATAAAAATTACCGATATTCCATGACAATTTAACACCCGCCATATAATAAAGTCTAAAATCGTTTTCCAGCATATCCAAACCTGGCTTTCCATAACCTCCGGTAACAAACACTCCCAGTCTGGGCATCAATCCGGCTGCTATCCTGTCATCGTTTGCCTGTATATCACGTATTTGTGCCTCATAAAAGGACAATTCCGGGCGGTTATTCCCTCCCAAAGAACGGACTGCCTGCGGTTTTACAAATGTTGTCTGCTCGCTTATTTCTTCCCCTATCAGCCGGGCCAGCATTGCCACATAAGCCCGTCTGGTATGGACAAGCTGACTCTCATTCTGTTTCGCCTTCAGCAAATCGACTTTCAATGCATCATAGTCAGACTGATTGGCTATTCCGTTTCTCATATATGACATGACCTTATCGCAATTACGCTGCAGCTCATCCTGCAACAAACGGTTTTGCTCTATCTGCGCTTCGGCCAGTAAAATGCCGAAATAAATCTGATTTACCCTATCGTTGACAGCATATATATTTACATCCATATTCCTCTGTTCGACTTCCGCCCGCGTACGAATCGCTTCTTTTTGCGAACGAATATTCCCGCCATCCCAGATATTCTGACTGACATCAAGCGTCACTTTATATTGATCTTTGCTCACCGTCGGTATTTCTATTCCCGAAAAGCCCAATTGTTCAGCATCAAACGGGATTTTCGTTACATCCGACTGATAAGTTGCTTGGGCTGAAAACGTCATCTGAGGGAGATATCCCTTAGCCACATTCGACAAATTATACTCTTTTGTCTTCTCTATCAAATCGTATTGCCTGATAAGCGGATAATTAGCTTGCGCTTTTCTATAACAATCTTCGATGCTGAACTGTGCCAAACAGCATCGGCATGCAAAAAAAGCGACGACAAAAATAAAAGTTCTTGCTATCATGACTTGTCTTAATTGGTTCATGTATTCTTAATTAATCGAGAATTTCTCTTTCCGAGTCCGAATCCGTCAAGGTTTCAAAGCCTCTAATATCAGTTGGATATTATGCTCTTTGTAAGTCTCATACAATTTGTTTACCAAACCCTCATCCAACGTTTCCGTGTCTTTGCAGATAAATATGGCTGACAGCGATGCCGCATCTATGGTTATCAGAAGCATTATGAAATCCATAAAATCAATAGGACGAACCGTTCCTTTCCTTATCTCATCATTCAACATTTCGCGGAAACGTGCCATTTGCCGCGAAGCATTTTTCCTGAACACGTCCCAAATTATTTTCCGGTTCTTTTTATTCGACAAAATTTCCGTTAAAATAAAATAAGGCATTCGCGGACTTCGGGATAAAAGGACACGGTCGCGAGCTTCACGTATACCGCGTAAAACTTCAATAAAAGAACATTTCTTTTCAAACAAATCCTCATATGCGGGAATAACAAACTGCATCTCCCTTGCAAAAATCGTTTGAAACAGATTCTCCTTGCTCCGGAAATAATAATGCAACATCGAATGCGCCACCCCCGCCCTACGGGCGATAGACATCATCTTTGCATTGCTATATCCCTTTTCCAGAAACTCTTCCTCTGCCGCCTTCAGTATCAAATCTTCAGTCTTTACATCATTCATTTCCATTGCGCTACGGTATAAACAATTTTGTTCGACAAATCTGTCTATGCAAACGTAATCATATTTTTCATCAAAAGGAATGTTTTTACAATGATTAACGAAAACATTTTGATGCCGCCCCAAAGAATCACACGAACAAGCCTGAACATTGAAAGGATTCTTTCGACATTTCCTTGAAAACAACAGGATGTTTTTAGAGAAAGAAGAAGAAAAAAGTTTCATTTTAAGCTTCATTATTCAGAAACTTATGTTAAGTTTGTAATATAAAATATACCCTAAAATTAGAAATTTATGGAACGAATGAAATTTTTATTTACAGTCGCAGTAACATTTTCTGCTTTCGGTCTTTTGCTTCAGGGATGTATAAGCAAGGCATCGCATACCTCTCAATCGGAAATCCATTCCATAAAAGCAGATACAACCGTTTATCTTACTGAGGAAGAGAACTCTCCGACATGTAAAATAAGTATGGACTTCAATTATATAAAATCATCAAATCCCGCCGATTCCATCACCAATCTGATCAATGCCGAATTAATGAATTGTGTTTCTGAAAACAAACATACATTGCTTTCTCCCGATGCCTTTGTAAAAGAAATCGTTTCCGGCTATATCACAGACTATAAAAGTTCGCTGGCTGAATTATATGAAGCAGACAAACATAATATAAAAGATTCAGAAGAGCTTCCGGGATGGTATAACTATGAATACGACATTGATACAGAAGCAACTTTCAGCATGGTCAATATCCTGAATTATTGTGTAACGACATTCCAGAACACAGGAGGAGCGCATCCTAACACATTCTTAAAATGGATTAATATTAACACGAATACAGGTAAAATCCTTACAAAAGACGACGTGTTTATCTCAGGTAAGGAAAATGAAATTTGCCAACTTATTTTAAAACAGCTGATCGGCGAGACCAACAAACGTATGGAAACAGATGCCATGCACACAGCTGAAGACCTACAGGAATACGGGATTTTGCTGGATTCGGAACTGTACATTCCCGATTATTTCCGCATTGAAAACGACGGAATCACATTCCTGTACAACCGTTACGACATCGCTCCTTACTCGATGGGGGATTTCCAGCTTACCGTTCCATATACAGAAATCAAGCCTTATCTCCATCAGGAAACAATCAATTTACAATAAAAAGGTATGAATATTATTCTAAAATATTTCCCGCAACTAAGCGATATGCAGAAGCAACAGTTTGAAGCTTTATACGGCTTATACACAGACTGGAACAGCAAAATTAATGTCATTTCACGAAAAGACATAGAAAACCTGTATGAACATCATGTACTTCATTCGCTTGGAATAGCCAAAATAATACATTTCACGCAAGGCTCGGAGGTTATGGATTTAGGTACAGGCGGAGGATTTCCCGGTATACCTTTAGCCATACTATTCCCCGATGTCCGCTTTCATCTGATAGACAGCATAGGGAAAAAAGTTAAAGTGGCTACGGAAATAGCAAATGCCATCGGATTGAAAAATGTAACGACACGTCATTGCCGCGCAGAAGAAGAGAAACAGCAATTCGACTTCGTAGTGAGCAGGGCTGTCATGCAATTACCCGATTTGCTGAAAATAATACGGAAAAACATACGGAAGGAACAACATAATGCATACCCCAACGGGCTGTTCTGTCTGAAAGGAGGAGAATTGGAAAATGAAATACTCCCGGTAAAACATAAAACCGTTGTTACAGGGCTGAAAGACTACTTCGAAGAACCGTATTTCAGTACAAAGAAAGTTGTTTATGTCACAGTAAACTGATAATCAAACAAGCCGTCATGAGTATGAAAATAAAACGATTTGAATTCAACATGTTTGTGGAAAACTGCTATGTTCTGGCCGACGATTCACACGAAGCCGTTGTAATAGATGCCGGATGTTTCCATAAAGAAGAACAGCAAAAACTGAAAAAATACATAATCGAAAACGAACTGCAAGTGAAACACTTGCTGAATACTCATCTGCATCTGGATCATGTTTTCGGAAATCCGTTCATGTTGCGCGAATTCAACCTTTACGCTGAAGCAAATCAACAGGACGAATTCCTTTTAAATAAAATACCCGACCAATGCCACTTATTCGGCTTCGATGTAAACGAATCCCCTGTCCCATTAGGAAAATACATCTGCGATGGAGATATAATACGCTTCGGAAGCACAGAACTTGAGGCAATTCATGTACCCGGTCACTCGCCCGGCAGTATTGTTTATTATTGCAAAGCCGAAAAATGCGCTTTCAGTGGCGATGTACTCTTTCACGGAAGTATCGGACGTACCGATTTGGAAGGTGGAGACTTTAACGAACTGAGAGAACATATATGCAGCCGTTTGTTCATCCTTCCAAACGACACTGTAATATATCCCGGACATGGTATCTCCACCACTATAGGAATGGAAAAGATGGAAAACCCGTTCTTCAGATAAATAAAACCATATGCATAAACATTGTAACCATGAAAACAAATAAATTTTTCCGCAGACATATCGGCATTACGGAAAAAGACCTTCCGAAAATGTTGGATAAAATAGGTGTAAAAAGCCTCAGTGAACTGATTGACAATACGATTCCACAAAACATTCGTCTAAAAGAACCTTTGCATCTTAAACCGGCTATGAGCGAACATGAATTTGCCGCACACATAGCTTCACTGGCTGCCATGAATAAGATATGCAAATCTTATATCGGAACAGGATGGTATAATACCATTACACCGGCAGTAATACAACGGAATGTCTTTGAAAATCCGGTATGGTACACTTCATATACACCCTATCAAACAGAGATATCGCAAGGACGACTGGAAGCGTTACTCAATTTCCAGACCGTAATAAGCGACCTTACGGGCATGCCGCTGGCAAACTGTTCGCTGCTGGATGAAGCAACGGCTGCAGCAGAAGCCATGACCATGATGCACAACCTTCGCAGTCGCAGCCAGCAAAAGGATGGTGCCAATACGCTCTTTGTAGATGAAGAGATTTTTCCTCAGAACTTAGAGGTCATACGAACACGCGCCATTCCGCAAGGCATTCAAATAAAAGTAGGGAAATATACGGAATTGCAGTTTAGTCCCGATATATTCGGATGCATCGTACAATATCCGAACAACAGCGGAAACATAGAAGACTATCGTGCATTTACGGTATCGGCACACGAGGCCGGATGTAAGGTAGCAGCAGATGCAGATATATTGGCCTTATCGTTGTTGGTTCCTCCCGGCGAATGGGGAGCCGACATCGTTTTCGGAAGTACACAACGCTTAGGTACTCCTTTGTTCTACGGAGGCCCTTCTGCCGCTTACTTTGCCACACGCGATGAATATAAGCGTAGTATGCCCGGACGCATCATCGGATTATCGAAAGACGCATACGGGCATCCGTGCTACCGCATGGCCTTGCAAACCAGAGAGCAACATATCAAACGCGAAAAAGCAACATCAAACATTTGTACGGCACAGGCCTTATTGGCCATTATGGCCGGATTCTATGCCATATATCACGGCCCGGAAGGCATAAAGAGCATTGCCACACAGATATACAGCATCACGGCTTGGCTGGACAGCAAACTGAAATCGTTGGGATACATTCAACGTAATACACTCTATTTCGACACATTACGGTTAAATCCACCCGCTTATGTGTCAAGTGAAGAAATACGTACCATCGCCCAAAGCAAAGATATCAATCTGCGCTACTTCGAAAACGGAGACATAGGCGTGAGCATCGATGAAACGACAACAGAAGCAGATGCGCTGCTGCTGCTTTCGGTATTCAGCATTGCCGCCGAGAAGCCGATACCGGAAACAGAGACAATTCCTAAAACCGTTTTTCCTCCTGCCAATGAATTATGCAGAAAATCGTCTTATCTCACCCATGAGATATTCAACCGATACCACTCAGAGACGGAAATGATGCGGTATATAAAAAGACTGGAACGGAAAGACATTTCTTTGGCACACTCCATGATTCCGTTAGGCTCCTGCACAATGAAACTGAATGCGGCCCAAGAGATGTTACCGCTGAGCAATGCAGCATGGACAAATATCCACCCGCTGGCTCCGGAAAGCCAAGTTCAGGGATATAAGACACTCATACAAAATCTGTCTGAACAACTGAAGATTATTACCGGATTTGCCGGAGTTACACTCCAGCCAAACTCCGGTGCTGCCGGAGAATATACCGGCCTGCGCATCATCAGAAGCTATCTGGAAAGTATCGGACAGGGACATCGGAATCTGATTCTGATTCCCGCTTCGGCGCATGGCACGAATCCTGCCTCAGCAGTTCAGGCCGGTTATATTCCGCTGACGTGCGCCTGCGATGAGAAAGGAAATGTAGACATAGAAGACTTACGCATGAAGGCTGAAGCCAACCGCGATAATCTGGCCGCACTCATGATTACCTACCCCTCTACACACGGCATCTTTGAAGCGGATATTTCCGAAATTTGCCAGATTATCCATCAATGCGGGGCACAGGTTTATATGGATGGCGCCAACATGAATGCGCAAGTGGGGCTTACCAATCCGGCAACAATCGGCGCCGATGTATGCCACTTAAATCTGCATAAGACATTCGCAAGCCCGCACGGCGGTGGCGGTCCGGGTGTCGGTCCGGTCTGTGTCAGCGAACATTTGCTTCCGTTCCTTCCCGGCCATAACCTGTTCGGGAACGCCAAAAACGAGGTTTCATCGGCTCCATACGGAAGTGCAGGAATATTACCCATCGCATACGCATACATCTGCATGATGGGTACAGAAGGTCTGACTCACGCTACTGAAGCTGCCATTCTGAACGCTAATTACTTAGCGGCCTGCCTGAAAGACACATACGGCGTAGTGTATCGGGGTGAAAACGGTTTCGTAGGACACGAAATGATATTGGAATGCCGTAAGATTCACGAAGAAAGCGGAATAACCGAAAACGACATCGCCAAACGACTGATGGACTACGGATACCATGCCCCCACGCTTTCATTCCCCGTTCACGGAACATTGATGATTGAACCGACTGAAAGCGAGAGCTTATGGGAACTGGATAACTTCGTGAACTGTATGCTTCATATCTGGGACGAAATTGAGGAAGTAAAGAGCGGTAAAGCTCCGAAAGAAGATAATGTACTGGTAAACGCCCCACACCCGGAATATGAAATGGTGGCCGATGAATGGCGACACTGTTACAGTCGGGGAAAAGCGGCATATCCCATAGAAAGCGTACGCGAAAACAAGTTCTGGATAAACGTAGCACGGGCAGACAATACGTTGGGAGACCGCAAATTACTGCCCACACGATACGGATGTTTGGAATAAACTTGAAAATAATTTCTGTTCAGATACGGCGGCAGACAAAAAAACAATACCGATTATTTATGAATAAGAACAAAGACGGATTTATCGTTGCTTTTTGGGAGAGAATATTCAAAGGTTTGAGTTACGTCTCCCTGTTTGCCTTCGTATCTTTTTTAAGGAAAAAATATTTCAAGAAAGTCGGAAAAAAAGATTCCGGAATGTACGGTTTTGTGGAATGCTGGGTAATTGGAAACCTGGCAGCCTCCATATGCGCATCACTTTTAGTCTATCACACAACATGGATGTGGTTTGCTGTTATCGTTTCCACATACGGCATATTAAGAATTTTCGAAATCGTTGTATACCAAATCAACGTAATGCTTTTCGACCCTTACAGAGCTATGAAAGAGAAACGCGAATATGCCATAAAATCCCCCACCCGACTTGTTGTGCTTCTGATGCACAATTATGTGGAAATAATCTTCTGGTTTACGACAGCCACTATCTTTTATCTAAACTCAAATGGCTTGATAGAATATTCATGGGCATATTACCTTCAGATAAATTTCCTGTGCGTCACGACTTTCGATACTTCAGAAATGATACATAGACTCAGTGGAGAAAGTCTGTTTCTTATGGTTACGTTTTTCGAATCTGTAGTAGGTTTTCTGATGACCGTGATTTCTTTAGCCCGATTTATCGGGTTGTTGCCATCCGTTAAAAGTATAGACAAAATGTAATCCGCAAATTCTCTCGTAGAAAATGTATATCATATCCGGCAGGCATAAAATTTAACTGAATCACAGATGTCTAAGCAGAGAATTTAAATAATGGAGAATATGGAAATATCAAAAGAAGACATTCTCAGACTATTGAAGCAGGTATGCCCCAGTGTTGAATTGCCCAGCGAAATTGATTTTCGCATAAATAACAACACGCTATACCTGAATGTCGGAGGAAAGGGCGTGATAGAAAACATGCAGTGTGATGGCGCGGCATTTGAAGGTTGGGCCATCTGCATTAAAGCGGCTGTTCCTGAGATTTGCAATGCAGTTATGTCGTGGGGTAAACCGCGATACTCAAAAACAACTAAAATTGAGGAGCGACAAAGGAAACACTACAACCGCTTCCTGATGAGGGTTGTCTCGTTTCTTGACAACTATTCATGGTTTTCGATCGATTCCAGTCATGACAAGGATGTGAACAGCGTCAGGGAATTGCTCGAAAGTCGTTGCCTGCTTATAAACTATCCCCAAAGCGAATCAAAATCCATTGTAGATAAGAACAAGAAGCGCGAGGCTTTCCTTGAAAGAGAAAAGGTGAAAACCTTGCGCGAACATGTTCCACTGACTGATCACCAACTCCCCGTAGGTCTGTTTGTCAATGAAGTGAAGGTCTCCAACACTTTTACCCCGCGCGGTGCAAGTCAGATTGACATTTGGCAGGTGGAGGATAATACGTTGAGAGTGTTTGAATTGAAGGCTACTAAAAATGAAAAAGTTGGCATAATATCAGAATTGATGTTTTATGCCAATACAATGTATTACCTGAAAGAGGGAGTGATACAGTATCCCGATACAATACGAAATGCTAAGAACTTTTGTCACATCAAAGACTTATGGAAGGTTATTGAAGACCATCTCATCTTTAAGATTGATGCAATATTCATGACAGAGAAACTCCATACTCTCTTTGAGGCACGAGAAAAAGAAATTCTGAAAATCCTGAATAACAATAAATACCTCATCAGATATCAAATAGAGCGTACATGAAAATAACTATCCATTGTGGCACCGACCAGATTGGTGGCTGCGTCACAGAGTATGAATATGAGGGTTGGAGGCTGTTTGTCGATTACGGTGAACAACTTCCCGGAGTACCGAAGTCTGACAACTCCCTCGAAATCGAGGGGCTGACCAAAGGTGACCTGTCGAAAAGTGCATTACTGATTACCCACTATCATGGTGACCATATAAGTAAAATAACTGAACTGGATACCAATCTTCCCGTCTATATCGGCAAGATAAGCCGTGACATAACCGAGAAGCTCTCCGACCATCTTAAAACAGTGAACGAGGTAAGCGCATCCTTACTGAAACGTTTATCTATGGTCAACACTTTCACACCCGGTAACGCATTCAAGTTCGGGCCTTTCACAATCATGCCAATCACGATTGATCATTCAGCCTTTGATGCATACGCTTTCAAGATAGAAGCGGATGATGTAAAGGTATTCCACACAGGCGACTTCCGTACACATGGTTTCAGAAGCGGTAAACTGCCAAAGGTAATTGACAAATTCATTGGAAAAGTTGATTACGTGGTATGTGAAGCCACAAATATAAATCGTCCGGACGTAGCAGCGTTGCGGGAGCATGAACTCCAACAAGAATTCAAAACTGCGTTCAAGGAGAACAAGTACAACATCGTATATCTTTCGTCCACCAACATTGACCGTCTTTTTGCCCTCTATCATGCTGCTATCGAAGCCGGGCGCAAATTCATTGTTGACAGATATCAGAAAGAGATGATGGATATTGTAACTCAGCGCGACAACCTTTGGGGTAAATCAAGGCTTTACAAGTACAGAGATAATGAATTTGACCATCCGACAGTACTGAAGACTGACGGAGTCGACTTCCTTGTAACCGACAAATTCAAGAGCCTTCTTGAAGATAAGGGTTATGTGCTTATCGCTCGTGCAAATCTTCGTTTCGACAAACTCATCGACAAACTTCCCGGTAAAACGAAGGAACGCTACTTGTCGATGTGGAACGGTTATCTGGATCCGATGACTTCGGCTTTCAAGCCCCAATTAGCGGCCTCTATCGGCAAAGATTACAAGTATATGCATACGAGCGGTCATTGCGACATGAATAGCCTGTGCTCTCTCGTTGAATTGCTACATCCCAAAGCCATTATTCCCATCCACACAAATAATCCGGAGGCATTTTCCAGACTTTTCTCCGACAAATGGCCGGTGATACTCTTGAAAGACGGAGAATCAATCAACCCTATTTCAACAAGATATTTCGATAGTGCCAGGCTGAAATACTTGCAGTAACAACGCCTGCAGATGACATTTCAGAGATTTCCAATGAAGGAAACCATAAATGGTGGTCGCTCGACAACCGCTTTCTCGGCAATTCCAATCGAATGGAGGACTGGTCGAAGATTATTAGTCGCATCAGATATGCACCTTCGCGACTTTTAGGATACGAAATATGGGACGAGGAGGATATGGAACCATTTCTTAATGATGTATACGACTCAAATTATGCGCTGTTGTCGCATTTCGGAGGAGAAAACAAACATGGGGAGATGGGTTGGCTTAAATCCGGCGACAAGGTGCTGGCTGTTATACACAATTTTTACGATGTTGTGGTGCCATGCGAAATCATCGGACCGGTAACCGAAGATTTCATGAAAAAGGAAATAGATGCCGACCCATTAGCTCCCGATTACGAAGACATAAAGGACAATTTGAGTGATTGGTCTTGGGACTGTATAATCGTACGTCCTCTTGTCCGCCTCAAGAATGAATTTCAGGAGATGCCTGAAACTATGACGGTTCAAAGAATATATTGTTTCCCTTACAGAGAATTTGACATTTGAAAATATCGCATTCGTGGTATATCCCGACGATTTCTGTATGATGGCTTCGGAAACCGAGACCTTGAAGGCATAGAGGGAATGGCAAAACTCGCGCTGTTCCTTACAGAGCAGCCTTTTGTTCCGTGACGGATAGGTTACCAAATGTTTCTAATCGGAAAAACCGTCATTTTATGACACCTTTTCCGATTAGAACATCTTTTCGAAGCTGTTTTGACTGCTCTCTTCTTTTACCCTGTATTCCATTCTTTCAATTCTGCAACCTCTTGTGAATTATTTTGCTACAAAAATATCCGGTCCTCACAATCCCGACAATGCCGTCAGACCGTCGGGGTGATCCGGAAAAATCTTCCTCTTCTTCGTCGTCAAGCGTATTTTCCCGTCCAGCCTTGTACGGTTGTTCCTTGCCGTCGTATCTCTTTTCATAAAACATTCCATGAAAAAGTCAGGAAAAATCTAAATTATTACGAAATGTAAAAAACAGAAAATCTTTTTACAAATCTTTCTTTAGAAAATCATGATAAGTTCTTCTCATCGCTTTTTTTATCAGATATATTTTATTATCCGATTGTATCAATGTACATTGATTATATTCCTCCGGGCACATTTTTATACGTATGCATTGAGGGTATAACGGACAAGAATCACATTCTTCTGAAATATTATATTTTTCCTTCCATTTATTTTGCATTTTCATATCAATATCATTATGATATATTGAACCAACCATATACTTATTAGTATAATGTTCACACTTACCTAACTTCCCTTCTGGAGAAATAATAACAGCAATATCACTATCAGCCATACAATGCCTAACGCTAAACGTCTTTTTTAACACTGGTATAGGATATAAATGTTTTTTCAACAAAAGTTCTTGCAATGACATAAAGCTATTATATCGATGCATTTTCTTTTGTTCACTTTGTTTGTTTTGATCTGAAAAAAGTAAAGCATTGTAAACTTTAAAATATTTTGTATGACCAAATTCACGCTCCAAGATTTCTACAAGAGATATTAAATCTTCTGTATTATAAACATCTTGATTTAATCTAATCACAACTCTTATATTAGCATTAATAAGTAATCTAATATTATTTAGTACAACTTCAAATTCATTGCCCAAAGCATTCTGATATGATTTAGATTTCAAATAGACATCCTTAGTCCCATCCAATGTTATCTGTACTTTCTTCAAATTCTAAAGAGTCAATGCCTTTTTTATTCTACCCACATCAAACAAAGTCCCATTGGTTATCATTTTGGAATAAAACTGTACATCTTTTCTCTGCAATTGCTCAGAAATTAAATCTATCACTTTACAATTCATAAGAGGCTCTCCTCCAAACCACCTAATACTTTGCACAGAGCCTTTAGCATTCCGAATAATATAAGCAGCAACATCCATTGCTGTTTTTTCAGTCATAAATAAACGGGATAATCTTTTTTCATAACAATAAAAACAACGAGCATTACAATCTGTTGTAGTAAAAATCGTATATCGCTTAACATCTTTAGAAAGCGCATTACTCCTCTCTTTACGAAGATTATCAATCCATAAAAACTCGTTAAAATCAATCTTCACAAAATACCACATACATACTAATTGTAAAAATGATTGTTCCATATCTTCATCACCTTCTAAGTAAACCAAACTACAAGTAGCAGTATGATATAGCAAAAAACCATCCTTCAAAGCTTCCTTGATAACAAAATTACTCAAACGGTATTCATTCGTTTGAGTAATCTGAACATTAGTTTGTGATTTTATACAAGAATTTCCCGAATAGATTATCAGCATTTTTTTATTTCAGATATTGTATACTTACACATATATTAATTTACTCTTTTGAATCCTAATCATCGTAATAACAATCTGCCCCATCATCACATCCACAATCATCTTCGCATCCATTGCCAGAATCATAGCAATCCAAGCAGTCGTCTTCTTCATAATCATCACATTTATACACATTATCATACTCCCACTTAGGGTTATCTGCTGCACAATAACTATTCATATTGTTTTGGCAATCATCGCATAAATTTTTCCGTCCCATAATATTACGTATATTTGTTTAAAACAAATATAAGCAATTTATTACCCCCCCCGTTTTATTAATATTATTTAATAAAAAATCCGACCACACTTATGTGCAACCGGACTTTTTATTGCGTTTTATTTCAACGCTTCTGTTTATTAATTTTCACGACAGGCCTTCTATCTCGCCGTTCACGATGTCGATGTGCAGAGCCTGCGGTTCTTTCGGTAATCCGGGCATGCGCATGATGTCTCCCGCTACGACAACCAACATCTCCGCTCCGCCATTCAACACGATATCGCGCACGTGGAAATCGAAACCTTCGACAACGCCATATAACTTTGCATCGGTAGAAAACGAGTATTGTGTCTTGGCTATGCAAACGGGGAACTTCTCATACCCCAGAGTTTCCGCCATTTTGATTTTCTTCTTTGCCAA
>CASDXG010000050.1 GCA_949285025.1 uncultured Bacteroides sp.
TTGCTCATCGGATATGTTATGGCCTTCCTCCACAATATATTCCAACAGACGGATGCAAATATCCATCCATGGTTTGAAACTGAAGCAGCCATCCTCATCGGCCACGAAAGAATAAGAAAAATACTCCCGCATGCAACGGAATCTCCCCAACTCCACGCGATACAAGAATGCGCCATCGAACATCGGACCATAGCGGACTTCATTCACCAACTCTTTGATGAAAGGTTTCATACGCTCCTTGCGCAAGGCCAGCAAACGCCTGCCGTGATACCACAAGAAGCGGTAATGCACCACATCGCTCATCACATCTTCTTTATAACTTGCATCATCTACATACTTGTGATTGTTCCAACGAGCCACCAAAGTGATGCACACCTCAAACTCTTCATCTGACTTTATCTGCTCACGGAATCCGAAAACTATAAAACTGACACCTTTATCACGCAACCTACGTCTTTCTTTCTCCGATAAGTGCGACACATCCGGCAACGGATAGGTGTAGTCCTCATCCGGCCATTCCGTCATTGTTTTTACTCGAATCATACTTTCTAAATTTATTGGTAACCGATTATCGCATCACCATTGACACCACAAAATAGGCCGCACATATGCAAAAGCAGTTCACAGGATAAGAAAAATTCATTTTTTAGTCAGAAACATGCAAGTTCGAGGCAAACCATCATATCCGCCCCATGCCAATCACCCCACCCATTGCCTCTCCTCCCCCGAAGAAATGCCCCAAACCTTTTTTGCTTTTATCTGCACTTGTTTCCTGACTTATGCGGAGATGCTTTCTAATTTCTGAGCATATATTTTACAACCCATAATAGTGTGTTGTATAACTCATGGCCATAGGCTATAAAATATCCCGACATGCATCAGAAAACATTCCCGCATAAACAGAAATACATATACTCACAAACAGAAAAATAAGAAAGCAAAAAAGTCCGCATGCCTTGGAGAAGACATGCGGACCTTTTGATTAAGAACGGGGAACCGTTTAACGATTTACCCAATATTCCTTTAACAAGTTCTCGAATTTTGCAGCGCAACCGTAACTGTTCCACCAAGGGCTACTGGGGTGAACCAACTGTTCAATATGAACACCTTCGAAAGACAGATTTTTCTTCTGGCAATAGTCGTCGAACGCCAGACAAGCTTTCTTGCTGAGGAAGACTATAAGCTCCGGCTTAATCACATGGATAATCCCAGACAATGCTTCGCCCGCCACCTCTTTATCTATTGGCTGAGGTTCAAAATGCCTGCCATAGGCAGGGCGAAGGAAATAATTGTAAAATGCGGCTTCGCCCAATCCTTCCACATGCTCTATGCCATATTCATCAAGTACCTTACCCATTAAGACAAACACTTTGTCAAATGTTTTATAACCGATGTCATTGCTTACGGCAGTCCTGCGATAGTCGGGTATTAACTTAGCATCAGCAGCCTTATACCAACGTTCCGCATCACGAAAATCGCTGTTAGGCACATCGGCATCATTAAAATAGTTGCTTTCGGCAACCATCAGTAACTTCTTGTGCTTACCATCTTCACGCCAATAATGTTCCCGGCAAACCGGCACCAATTCGGGAAATCGCACGAAAATACCTTCGCTGACAATGCCATCTTTCCCAATTCCGTTCAATTCTTCTCTGTTCATAATCAATTTATTTAATATGTAAAAAGAAATAAAATTCCCCAAGGCTTCCGGTTATTCCCCAAACCTTGGAGAACTTTTCTGTTAAACATTACTTCTTCGGCACAAAAACATAAATTTTAGCCGGGCCATTTACCAATTTTGCTTCACCGCCTAAAAGGCGTGCCGCGTTTTGCATGTCACCTTGACTCGGATACGTCTG
>CASDXG010000051.1 GCA_949285025.1 uncultured Bacteroides sp.
GAAGTGACGAACATCACTTATGCGAATGGAAATATTGTGAAAGCGTCAATGGTTTCGGAGGAAGAGCCGAACCGGGTATCGGTATATACGCTCTTTTATACTTCCGATGAGGTGACGGAACCTGTCGAAAACAAAGGGAGCATTATGTTGTTCGATGAGCTTTTCAACATCGATATGGACGAAATGAAATATGCCTATTATGCCGGTTTGCTGGGAAAGGCAACAAAAAATCTTCCTGTTAAGAATACCACGACTATTACAGGGGATGCGTATCGCGATGAAGAATTTACCGATGAATTTTATTGGACGCTGAATCAGGACGGACTTCCCGAGCAGGTGTCTCTTGTACAGTATTATGGTGAAGACGAGATAATTACCTTTCAGTGGTGAGATGTTATCCGGTTATGACGCTCCCTTTTCCGAAAAGAAAACGGCAAGGGGAGCGTTTTTTTCATTCTTTCTGTCCTTCCAATTTTCCTATTCGCATTATAATTGAAGTCTGACTTCTTCCCATTTTCTCGGCAATATATTTTATGCTTTTTCCCTCGTGATAAAGAGTCAGTAAGAATTTGTCGGCACTGCGTGTCCATTTCTTATTGGCGTTGGGATGCTTAATATAACTTTCTTCCGTGACTTTTTCGGGATGTAAGAACTCATCGACGAAGACAGACGGGAAGCGTTTATCGTAAAGTATATAAGTTTTAATCTTTGCTCTGGTTATAGCTACGTAAAACAATCGTCGTTCTTCCCCATAAGGATACTGATCGCTTTTAGTTAAAACGTAATTAAGCACCGGGTCATCACTTACCATTGACGGAAATCCGTAAGTATCTTTATTGCATTGAAGTATTATTACATAATCGGCTTCAAGTCCTTTTGACTTATGGACGGTTAGAAATTCAATCTTCCTGTCTTCTATGAAATAGAAAAAACGGTTGCCCTCTTTTGCCGATTTGTATAAAAACGGCAGGTAATAATCGTCGAAAGAATAGCGTCCTAACAGAAAAACGGATTTATCTTTTGGAATAGACGCCACCAGCTTTCCGATAATGCTGCAATAGTTTTGCTGTTCGTATGCGCAGAATTGCAATTCTGTATGGGCTTGTGCATTGAAAGGATGGATGTTCTTTTTAATTTGTGCATTATTCCGCTGTATGAATCGCGAAGATAAACTTACCAAAGGCTCTCAGCGGTACGTCGTTTCTATTTTATTGATTTCCGTAGAACCGAAATAATCAGGGAATTGATTGAAAAGAGCCATGTCACTCCCCGAAAAACGATAGATAGATTGCCAGTCATCTCCTACACAATATAGTTTTGCCGGAGGATTGCCGTCCCGAAGTTCTTTCAGAAAATTGTAACGGTCGACCGATATGTCTTGGAACTCATCAACGATTATATACTCATATTTCACCGGATGAGCGGAATGGCATATTCTCGTGGCTTGCAGGATTGCATCTGTAAAGTCTATTTGGCCGCTGCGTTTCAACTCTTCGATATACCGTGTGTAAACGGGTTGAAAAATATTTTTAATAATAAATATACTGCGTTCGTCTCCCGCGTTTTGGGGCTGCTTTAGGATTTCTTGTATGGATTTGCAGCTTGATTTGAGCAATGTTACGAAGGTGACAACAAGCCGGATGAATGCCTTTTCTTGCTTGCTGTTTGGAGGAAGAATCATTTCATACAATTCGGCTTCGGTCTTTTCCTTGATGGGGACACCCGCCCTTCCTAATAATGTTTTTAATTTATTCCGGATATCAGAATAATGAAAATCAGCGCTTGACGTTGTCAACAATTCTGTTCCAAACTTTTCATGGGCGGCTTTTTTCCATGTTATGCCGTCGTTGTATTTCCGGTTTGCTTCTTCATAGGTAATTCCTTTGTCTTTTGCAAACCAAGAAGGGACAAGTCCGTGTTCGTCTACGCCGAAATGTTCCAGATAGATTCGTCGTGTCTTACCGTCCTGCTCGAAATAAATGGAAAAATCCGGCTTGTATTGTGAATGCGTTTCATCGGCCAATGGATGCTCATAAGGCTCTTCGTATCTGAATTTCACGCCTAAAGAAGACAGAACGAAACAGATTTTTTGTTCCTGTTCGCTTCGCACATAGATTGTTTTTCCGTCCATGTCTGGGAATTGTGCTTTAATGCGTGATTCTTTCATCTCGGAAAGTTGTTGCCTTCGTTCGTTTTGGCGTTGTTCCGAATCGGTTTCTTGTATTTGATAGTCAATAAAATATTCTACAACATTCCTCCTGAATTTTTTATTACTCAATAATTCATGGTAAATTTTTACGAATAATGCATCGGTATTGTCGCAGATAGAAGGCTTCTTTCCTGTGGCTTTTCCGATAATATCGAGGGCGAGTTTATGGAAAGTATATCCTTTTAAACCCGTTATATCCATTCTTTCCGTTAACTCGGCAGCCGCCTTGTTTGTATAGCTGATAAGAAGAATGTTCTGAGGATTGATGTGCTTGATATCGATCAGATACTTTACTTTTCCTACGATGGACGATGTTTTTCCGCTTCCTGCACTACTGACCACCAGACAATTGTCCTCCTCAGATACGATGGAACGTCTTTGCTGCTTGTCTAAAGGATATTGCAGACAATGGTCGAAAAACTCCTTGTGAGTGTCGAGCGTACATTGGATTGTCTTTTCATTGTGCTTTTTTACAAGAGAATGAATGCGCTCGAAGTCATGCGAAAATCGGGTTATTGTTTCAGTCGGTTCTACATGAAATATTTCAAGATAGCGTTGGAGGGAATGGACTGTACGAAAAATATCGGTATAATGCTTTATGAATTGTTCCTTTTCCGAGGAAGATATGATGTGTTCATTAAAGCTGTTGCTTAAATCTGTTTCAATGTCGATGAAAGAATTTCCTTGATATTGTTTTGATTCCTCTTTTTTATTAAATGGTGTAATGGCAGCAATCCGTCCGGACAATTCGTTTGATTTCTTTTTTAGTAATAGTCGTATTATAACTATTGCTAAAAAAGAAATAGCAATAAAACAAATAGCCAAAATGAACAATGACTGCATATTGAAAAAAGATTTGCAGTTGGATAATGTTTATACAGCATAAGAATCAGCGTGTCATGAGATTCTATAAACTTTTTATGCGATTAAAAAAGACGAAAAATCATAGTAAAAAACTATTATCCTTAAAATAGTCTATGATATCTTCATCAGAAGTTGCTTCATCTACGGTTTTCAAAATTTTTGCGAATTTCTCTATTTTACTAACTTCATAGCCGAAACAAGTTGTAAACTCTTTATCGCAAAAGAAAATCATTTCTCCCGGAATGGTTATTGAACCTATGGCATTAAGGCTTTTAAATCTATGACTTACTGCCCAACCGGTAAATTCTCCGTTGTGATATTTAGTAATATTTTCTTTTAGGGAAGCCAGTTCTCCTGAAAGTTTCTTGCTATATTTGTTTAAAGCTGATTGTGCTTCTTCTTTTTCTTTTTTTGCTCGTGCATATTCTCCACGAGTGAATTGAGAAGAATAACTATTAGGATCATAAATATTCATAGAAGTTTCAGCTAATTTAATATCCCTTTTACACTCGTCTATTTTCGATATCAAATCGCTAATATCATTACTTGTTTCCATAATTGGCTTGATAGTAGTTGCATCGATAAACATGCTATCAACTCTTGTTGATATTGGTTCATAAGAATCTGGCTGATAGAGATAATCTTTAAGCGTCTCTTTTACTAAATTTTCTGCTTTTTTCTCGTTCGAAAGTGTGCAAGAAACCATAATTAATGCGACTGCACAGAATGATGAAGTGATAATAGTTTTCTTCATAAGCTCGCTATTTTATAATTATATGATGCTTAAAAAAATGTAAAACGTGAAACTCTACAAGGTCTTTTTCTCTTTTGTTGTCATATGATTTTGGAGTTTCTCTGGTTTTACATTTGCAGGATGAACTCATAACGCTTCTTTTTTATTTTAAGTACTCGAAATAAAATGCTTTCGTCCTCGAAAACAAAGATAGAAATTTTTATGACAAGTAGGTAAAACTTCAAGACATTTTTATAAAATGTCTTGAAGTTTCTGGAAAAACAACGAGAGGAATGCGGACTATTGTTTAGGCGCATTTTTTCTTGCTTCCTTTTATTGTGGAAATTTTAATGCGTTATTTGCAAATCATTTTTCAGGGAAAAAGGTCTTGCTCGTCTCATGAAAAATTTAGATATTTGGATTGTGTTTGGTCTAATTGTTTATAAAATATAGATGAGAAGTATATTTAAAATGAAAATATTTCGGTTGCCGGTGGGTTTATGTTTCCTTATGTTTACAGCGGGGATGGCGTCGGCTCAGAAAGCGGAAAATACACTTGATGCTTCGCAAAAGGCTTATATTCTCTCACGCTTCTGCACGGAGGTAAAATATAATTTCGCTTTTTACGATAAAGTGTCTTCTGTGTGGGATAGTTTGTGTATGGCGCATTTACCGATGTTGACGGCAACCCAGTCGGATGCCGAGTTTCTTAACGGCATGAAATCCTTATGCTGCCATCTGCGTGACGGGCATACCTTTATTTTCTCTTCCAATAATCCAACGAATTCGGACGATTGGATTCGGCCTTTCCCGATGGAAACCAAGCGGGTGGGAGACCATGTTTTTGTGACCGAAGTATATAATTCTGAATTTCAAAAACGGGGACTTTGCCGGGACTGCGAGGTGTTGAAAATAGACGGGGAGGCGGTAATAAGCTATGGCGAAAAACATTTGCAGCCTTATTTGGCATCTTCTACGCCGCAGTGGACGAAGTATGCACCGTTCGGTAATTTTGAATTGACCCAAGCTGAGGGAAGCCGTGTGACGGAAATAGAGTTCCGCACTCCCGAAGGAAAGAGGTTTATCATAAAAAGCAATCGGCTTATTGCTTGGGATATGAAGAAACAGTCGTCTGCATTGACGTATCGGCTGATGGACAATGGAATCGGATATTTGAAGATAAGCAGTTTTCAGCAGGGGAGTTTCAGCAGGGAGAAGTTCGACGAACTTTATCCAGAGATATTGAGAAACCGTGCTCTTATTATAGATGTGCGCGACAATGGCGGAGGAAATTCGCTTTTTGCCGATTACGTCATAAGTCATTTTAGCAATCGCCCTATTCCCGTGGGGCAGTGGAATACTCCCATGTACATTGCAGCGCATGGCTCTTGGGGATACGAGCCGGAAGCGTACGCGGTGAAGCCCCGCCCGATTATGCCGGTCGAGGGTAAGGAAATTTATGTAAAGCCGGTTGTTCTGTTGGTTAACGCCGGTACGTTTTCATCTGCGGAAAACTTTTGTGTGGCTTTTAGAGGAGCACGGCGCGGGAAAATCATCGGGACGCCTACCGGCGGGAGTACAGGCAATCCGATTTCTGTCGACTTGAGTTTTGGCATAGGCTGCTGCATTTGTACCAAACACGAATTGGATGCTGATGGAAATGAATTTGTAGGCATCGGCATTCGACCGGACATCGAGGTGGCAGAGAATGAGGATTTATTTTTGAAAAATAATGATAATGTAGTGGATGCAGCCTTGAAAGAACTGGAAAAACAATTGTGAAGGCAGGGTATTGCCTGTTATATATGTGAAAATCTTTTTGAAAGGACGTAAAAACGTCTTGATAAATCTTTATGAAGAACGTATTCTTTTAATGCCTCCAACGGGACGAATCGCAGTCTTGTTGGAGGTGTTCTCAACTGACCGGATACTTGTATGATGGAAAAATATCTGGAACAATGAAAACCGTGATGGAGAATGGCCTGTTGATGAATAGTCAATATCTGGCCGATAGAAACTTTCAGATAGGACTCAGGTTCTCTTATAGTTTCGGGAACCAGAAAGTAAAACAGGTTCAGAAACGGAATACTTCTAACTCTGCGGTGAGAGAACGTGTGAATGTGGAATAATCAGTTTAGAAGGTATGGTGGGAGAGATTTGAACATGCATGAGGGAATCTTTGCGAAATTCCTCGAAAGAAAATCTTTGGGAAGCAGGAACTTTCCCTCATTGCTTCGTATCTTTGCAGTATGTTTGTAGGAAAAATACGGAAATACATAGCGGAAAAACAGTTGTTTGCCCCGTCGGATAAAATTCTTGTGGCATTGAGCGGAGGCGCCGATTCAGTGGCTTTGCTGCGAGTCTTGCGTTGCTTGGGTTACGAATGCGTTTGTGCGCACTGTAATTTCCGCTTACGCAGGGAGGAATCTGACCGGGATGAGGCTTTTGTCCGTGCCTTGTGCAGGGAACAGGATGTGCCGCTGTATGTGACACATTTCGATACGGCTGTTTATGCGCGGCGTAACAAACTGTCCATCGAGATGGCGGCCCGCGAACTGCGCTATGAGTGGTTTGAGCAGATACGCAGAGAGACGGGTGCCCGTGTGACGGCCGTAGCGCATCACCGTGATGACAGTGTGGAGACTTTCCTGCTTAACATGGTGCGCGGGACGGGCATCAACGGACTGAAAGGCATTGCTCCCGTAAACGGCCGCGTGGTACGCCCGCTTCTGGCGGTGGGAAGGAAAGAGATTCTCGATTACCTTGCATCGCTGGAACAACCGTATGTGACAGACCGCACGAACCTTGAAGATGTGTATGCGCGCAATAAAGTGCGGCTGAATGTACTGCCGATGCTTCGCGAGATAAACCCGGCTGCAGATGAAAATATCGCGGAAACAGCCGGACGGTTGACTGAAGTTGCGGAAATATACCGCCATGCCATAGATGAGGCTTGTCGGCGTGTGACGGACGGGGAGGGGAGAATCCATATAGCACGTCTGCAGAAAGAAGTGTCTCCGCAATGTGTGTTGTTTGAACTGCTTCATCCGAAGGGGTTCAATGCCGCACAGTTGAAGGATATTTATCGGAGCCTTTCGCACGAATCCGGTCGGTTGTTTTACAGTGATAGTTTCGTGTTGTTGCGTGACCGGGAGTATCTTGTGCTTCGCCTTCGCAATAAAGCGGAAGGAAAAATGCCGGTTTTGCATCAGTCGCTGCAGCCAAGAGATGCCGGTTTTGTGATTCCGCGAGACAAATGTATGGCCTGTCTGGATGCCGATAAGGTGAAAGAACCGTTGACATTGCGCAAATGGCAATCGGGAGATCGCTTTGTCCCGTTCGGAATGAAGGGATTCAAGAGCGTGCGCGATTATTTGCGCGACCATAAATTTTCGCTTTTCGAAAAAGAAAACCAATACGTGGTTTGTGTCGGTAACGAAATCGTGTGGTTGGTGAATGAGCGTCCCGACGGACGTTTCTGCGTATCCGACGATACACGGACGGTATTGTTGCTTTCGGTTTCTGCGGAAGAATAAAAGAGAACGGGCAATTCTTTTTGAAAGAATCCCCGTTCTCTTAATAAATATGACGTGTTGTTTTATAACACGCGCAACAGGATTTCTTTGGCCACTTTGCCGTCTACCAGTCCGTCTTCGCCGAAATGCACTCCGCGTTCATTAAATCGGCGTTCTATTTCATCGATGGTATCCATACCGATTCCTTCCTCGCTCAGGCGGGTAGTCAGGCCTAAAGAGCGGAAGAACTCTTCACTCTTGCGTATGGTCTCGTCGATGCGTTTGTCGTGTGTGCCCGATGTTACGCCGAATATGCGTTCGCCCATCTGTATGATTTTCGCTCCTTTTTCTTTACGCAAGACCGACATTGTTCCTTGAAGAACAATTGCCAGTGTATGACCGTGCGTAAGTCCGTGTAAGGCTGTCAGTTCATGGCCTATCATGTGCGTAGCCCAGTCTTGTTGAACACCCATAGCGATGAATCCGTTCAGCGCCATCGTGGCAGTCATCATAAAGTCGGCCATGAGGTTGTAGTCGTGTTGGTTCTCGCGTATTTTCGGTGCGATTTCCACTAACGTTTGCAGCAGTCCTTCCGCCCATCTGTCCATTACGCGCGACTCGCCTGTTTTTGTAAGATATTGCTCCATTACGTGTACGAACGTATCGGCTATTCCGCATGCGATTTGATGAGGCGGAAGTGAGAACGTAACTTCCGGGTCGAGGATGGAAAATACCGGGAAGTTGGAGTAGAACGGATATTTTTCTTTTGTTTCGTGGCGGGAAATTACCGCTCCGCTGTTCATTTCCGAGCCGGTGGCCGGCAGGGTAAGTACGGTTGCCAGCGGTATGGTATGCGTTTCGTTGCCTTTCATGACCAAATCCCAAGCATCACCGTCGTATAGCAGTCCGGCGGAAATCAGTTTTGTTCCGTCTATCACCGAACCGCCTCCTACGGCAAGGAGAAAATCAACCTTTTCTTCTTTGCCCAGCGCGATGGCTTTCCGTAAAGTCTCGATGGAAGGATTCGGCTCGATTCCCCAGAATTCAATTGTATTGTGGGCTTTCAAGGCTTGTTTCACCTGATCGTACACGCCGTTTTTCTTTACGCTTCCTCCGCCGAAGGTAATCATAATTTTCTTGTCGGCAGGAATTTCCGTACTCAGCCGGGCAATTGTGCCTCGTCCCATAATCAGCTTTGTGGGATTATGAAAAGTAAAATTGTTCATAGATATTGTCGTTTTTTTAATTAATACTACGTGGGTGTAAAGGTAATAGAAAAGTTTTTTCCGGCAGATTCCGATGTTTATTCAAGATGTAAAACTTTCATAAAACGCCTTACCACATCGGGATTTCCGGTATGTTTGCCTTCGTCCTCGCTTATCTTGCAGGTATCATTGTAGAACGGCCACGATTCCGTGATTTTAGCCGCGATAAGTTTGATGACAATGTTCAGGGGTTTTGCATCGAAATCGTTTGTGAAATGCGTGCCTATTCCGAAAGACGGCTGGCAATAATCTGTTGCGTATTGCTGAATCTTAATGGCGCTTTCCGTATCGAGCGCATTGCTGAAAATGATTTGTTTGGTTTTGGGGTCAATGCCCAATGAGTGGTATTTATCGACTATTCTCATTAGCTGTTCGTAGTTGTCGCCGCTGTCTATCCGTAGTCCTTTGAACAGATTGGCAAAATCTTCCGAGAAGTTCAGACTGAAGATGTCCCATCCGAAACTGTCGTACAGGTAAGTACCCAATGCGCCTCGAAATGTATTGCGCCATGAATTCATAGCTATGTGGTTGGCCATCTGCGGGCCGTACATACCTCCGATGGCGCATATAAACTCATGTGCCATTGTTCCGACCGGTAACAGGTCGTGTTTCATGGCCAGATATACGTTGCTGGTGCCGACAAACCGTCCCGGCCATGTCTGGCTTTCGCAACATGTTTTCATGGCACGTACCACCGTATCTTCAGCTTCAAAGGACGCTCTTCGCCGGGTCCCGAAATCGCTGAACACGCATCCGGCTTCCAACAGTTTCTTTCCTTTCGCGTAAGATTTGTCATAATAGGCCTGATAATCGAAATGACTGTATGCTCCTGTCATGATGTAGTAAAGTTCGGAGATGATGGCGAGAATCTTTACTTCAAACAAGATGGTGTCTGACCAACAGCCTGCAATATCCACAAACAGATGCCCTTCTTCGTCTTGTCGCACATCGACTTGCTTGTGATTGAAGCGGTATCCTTTCAGGTACGTATAAAACCATGTAGGAATGTATTTGCACCGTTGCTTCATGAAATCTATTTCCTCATCGGTTATTGTGACAGACTCTAACATTTCTATCTGTTCTTTCAGTGCTTGAGCAAAGCCGGAAGGATAGATGGTATTGTCTCTGTCGGTAAATGTGTATTTTACTTGGGCTCTCGGAAAATTATCGATAACGGCGCAGCACATCGTGAACTTGTACAGGTCGTCATCAGTAAAATATTTGATGATTTGTTTCATTGCAACAGTATTTCCTTGTCATTGTTTGCTTTAACTGAATAAAAAAGTAGGCAAGTGCAAAAGTACGTATTTTGTTTTTAAAATGACAAATTTACAACGAAGTTGCATGGATTAATTCTTACTTTTGCAGCAGGATTTCGGATAAATCTATAATAGACAAAGAGAAAATATGAATGATAAGGCACTGAAAAAGACAGAAACATTTCCTGTAATGGGGATGAGTTGCGCTTCGTGTGCAGCTCGTATCAACAAAGTATTGAATACTCAGAACGGTGTATATGAGGCAAATGTCAATTATGCGTCCGCTACGGCACAGGTTGTTTATAATCCGGAAGAATGTACTCCTGCCGATTTACGCTCGGCAGTTCGGAATGCCGGATATGATTTGCTGACTGATGTGGAAGCGGATGGAAATATTGTTGAGTCCGAACACGAAAAAGAATATCGGTTATTGAAGAAACAGGCGATAGCCGCCATTTCATTGGCTGTACCCATCATGGTGTTTAGTATGCTGTTTATGGATGTTCCATATATGAAATACGTCGTATGGGTTTTGTCAACCATTGTTGTATTTGTTTTTGGCAGGCGTTTTTATATTAATTCATGGAAACAGCTTACGCATCGTTCCGTCAATATGGATACGCTGGTAGCCAATAGTACCGGCATTGCTTACTTATTCAGTGTCTTTAATCTGCTCTTCCCTGATTTCTGGCTTTCGAGGGGTATAGAGCCTCATGTGTATTTTGAATCGGCAAGTGTAATAATCGCTTTTATTCTGTTGGGACGTCTGTTGGAAGCAAGAGCGAAGCAGAAAACGTCCACTGCCATCAGGAAACTAATGGGGCTGCAGCCTAAAACGGTTACGGTACTGACTGCCGATGGTGAAAAGAGTATCTCTGTTGAAGAAGTTCAAGTAGGGGATACTATTATCGTTAAGCCGGGTGAACGCATTGCCGTAGACGGGACAGTTATAAGCGGAGAATCGTATGTAGATGAAAGTCTGCTGACGGGAGAACCTCTTCCGTCATTCAAAAAGAAAGGAGAAGCGGTATTTGCCGGTTCTATCAATCAGAAAGGGGCATTCCGCTTTAAAGCCGACAAGACAGGACAGGACACAATGCTGGCTCAGATTATCCGTATGGTGCAGGATGCGCAGGGCAGTAAGGCTCCTGTACAGCAAATGGTCGACAAAATAGCGGGCGTATTTGTTCCTGCAATTATCGGATTGTCTGTGCTTGTATTTGTTGCATGGTGGATATTTGCGCCTGTTGCGGGATTTGTTCATGGAATCCTTGCAATGGTGACTGTGCTTATTATAGCTTGTCCTTGTGCATTGGGACTTGCTACTCCGACGGCTTTAATTGTCGGTATCGGTAAGGGAGCCGAAAATGGTATTCTGATAAAGGATGCCACAAGCCTGGAGGTGGCGAGAAAGATAAATGCTGTTGTGCTTGACAAGACCGGTACTCTTACGGAAGGACACCCGATTGTTACCGATGAATGTTGGGACGATGCATCGGAAACAGGCCGGAAGATATTGTATAGTCTGGAGCGACTTTCCGGGCATCCGCTTGCTGAAGCTGTCACTGTGGCGGTGAAACAGAAACAAACATTACCAGTGGATGGATTCGAAAATATTTCAGGAAAGGGCGTGAAAGGTGTTGTCGGAGGTGAAACATATTATGCCGGAAATCTGGATTTGCTGCAAGCATGCCATATTTGGGTAAATCCGGTATTAAAAGAAAAGGCTGAAGCTTGGCAGAAAGATGCGAAAACAATTGTGTGGTTTGCAGACAGTTCTCGAGCAATTGCGGCCATAGCTATAACGGATACGATTAAAAGGAACTCGGGGCAGGCTGTTGATTTCTTGCGTAAAATGGGCATTGATATATATATGTTGACGGGTGATAATGAAACATCAGCCGCATCTGTTGCTGCCAAGACGGGGATTAAATATTTTCAGGCGAAAGTTTTGCCGCAGGATAAGGCTGCATTTGTCAAACGCCTCCAGACAGAAGGAAATAAAGTCGCTATGGTTGGTGATGGCATTAATGATAGTGCGGCATTGGCGCAGGCCGATTTAAGTATTGCTATGGGAAAAGGCAGTGATATAGCTATGGATACAGCGATGGTTACCATACTTTCCTCCGATCTGACGAAGATATCGGAAGCAATTCGCTTGTCGCAGTTTACCATACGTACAATTCGGCAGAATCTGTTTTGGGCATTTATTTATAATCTGATAGCGGTGCCGATAGCCGCAGGTGCGTTGTATCCGTTGAATGGCTTCCTGTTGAATCCCATGATAGGAGGAGCGGCTATGGCATTCAGTAGCGTGAGTGTCGTATTGAATAGCCTGAGATTGAAACGGAAGAGTATTTCGTTTGTGAGACGGACGATGGACGAATCAGCTGTCTCATGTGAAATAGATAATAATATAAATACGGAAGATAAGAATCAGATGAAGTACGAATTTGATGTTGAAGGCATGATGTGTGATCATTGCCGAACGCATGTAGAAAAAGCATTGAATAGTATTGAAGGTGTAACGGCCACTGTTACATTGGATCCTCCGGTGGCAGTACTGAATTCCGATCATGAATTGAAAATAGAGGAACTGCAAAACGTGATAACGGAGAAAGCCGGCAGCTATACAATCCGTAGTAAAGAATGAATACTGGCTCGATAATGGTTTTTGTCCTTTAAAATAGTGCTCATAATGCCCCCGAAAAAGTCTTCACGGGATTTCCACGCAAGAGTGTAGTATGTTTGCCCCATTTGGACGAGCGAAACGATGCTGCGGCAGAATCTTTTGCTTGCTGCAGTTTCAACAGAAGCAAGCTGCGCGCCATTTCCTTGTTTTGTGACTGTGAGCGTTGGGTACTGCATTTGACAGAAATCCCGGTAGGCAGATGGGTGGCGCGGACAGCCGTTTCCACTTTATTGACATTCTGTCCGCCATGTCCGCCGGAGCGCATGGTTTCGTAAACAATATCTTTGTCTGATACTTCCGGCAGTGTGACGGGGCTGATGAACTCCACACCGATAAACCAGTTCTTGCGGGGATAACCGGGACGGTAACGGTTTGAAGTCGCACGCCAAAGGACAGTACCATTCCATTCCTTTTCTTTAGCTGCATCCGTTTCGGTAAGAAACAACATCGACATGTAGCAGTCCGGTTCCGTGTGGTGCGGTTCACTTTCCACGAGTTCCGCATTGGGAAAGTCCTTCAGCAGTTCACGGGCAACGAGCGTAACTACGCGGGCACATTCCACCGGTCCACGTCCGGCGGTGAGTTGTATATACTTCTTCATTGGGGAATATCTTTAATGTTTAAGCGGGGTTTGACCATTGCAATGACTTCGGCTGTCGGCTCAATCAGGCGCAATATTTCCTCCATCGGCTTATATGCCTGTGGCGATTCGTCGAGCGTACCGGGACAGACGGACGTGGAAAATATGCCGTTCATGGACTTTTTAAACTCTTCCATCGCGATATTCTTCTTGGCGGCGTTTCTTGACATGACACGCCCGGCACCGTGCGGAGCGGAACAATTCCATTCAGGGTTGCCTTTGCCCACGCAGATAGCAATCCCATCGCGCATGTTGAACGGAATACAGAAGCGTTCCCCCTCTTCGGCTGCAACCGCCCCTTTGCGAAGCATCGGATATTCTTCGCAAACGGAAACATAATTGTGGGTGGTGAATATGGACTCTGTGCATTTGGCCTTGCAGAGCTTTTTCAAGATTGCGAAAATGCGGTCGCGAATGATATGATGATTATAGAGGGCATACGCTTGAGCCACAACCATATCGGAGAGATAGCCGTTAAGCGTATCGCCCCACAAATAGCCGACATACTGCGCCCTTTTAGGATTCTGTGCAATGTTGTGCCAATGGTTGGCCACTTTTACTCCGAGATTTCGAGATCCGCAATGGATGGTCAGCCATCCTTCATGCGTTTGCTCGTCTTCGCCATATTCAATGAAGTGATTGCCTCCGCCAAGCGTGCCGAGACTTTTATAAAAGATGGCCTCTTGTAACTTGATTCTTCGGCAGAAGTCAGAGATAAAGCGGGCATCAATGCGTGGTGTTTCGTTTATCAGTTCGGGAGCGGATGAGCGTGCTTTCTGATATTGCGAGTTCAGGAAGCGGAACAATTCCTTTTCGTTCAGGCTGTTTCTCTCGCATATTTCCGTCCCGGTAGGGATTGCCTCGCGGATTTTATGGTCAAGCAAGGCGAAATCTTCCGGTGCGACTGCGGAAGAGAGCTTGTGCATGGAAATGGTACACCCGATGTCTACACCCACATGGTCGGGATTAAGATATGCTCCAATCCTATATGCCGTGCCCACATTGCAGGAATTTCCTGCATGAACATCGGGCATCTGCACGATTCTTACTCCCTCGAAAGCCGGATGGTCGCACTGTTCCTTTATCCACTGTAAGGCAGTGTCCTCGATGCTCCCGGTGAATATCTCTGCCGATGTGTATTGTCCTTTGATTATCATATATGCTGCTTTAACGTTTACAGCACAAAAGTATTGCGGAGATGTATCATTTATTGCTACATGCTGGAATAATATTTTGGCTATCTTTTATGAAATTCTATAAGATTCGGCTCTCTTAGATTGGAATAATCGGCATTCATTATTGCACCGTTGGAAAAGGTTGTTCCGTTAAGAACTGTTGTTCCATGCTGGGAGTGTATATGCCCGAAAAGATGCAGTCGGGGTTGGACTGTTGTTATTCGTTCGAGGAGTTCTTCCGAGCCGTAATGGATATTGTCGTCAAAGTCGAGGATGCCGAAAGGTGGTGTGTGGGAAATTAGAATATCCGTGTCTTCAGGGATATTTGTATAATGTTTGGTTTGGCGGTCAGTGATGCAGTCGCTCATGAACATCGGAACACCATAGAATTTCAGACTTTCGATTTCTACTCCGGAATTGCACAGATAATGTACATTGCCATCGAGTCCGTCAATGGTAGCACCGTAAAGACAGTCGTCGTGGTTACCGCAAATGAATATCTTTTGCGGATAAGGAAGGTCGCAGAACCAGTTCATGAAATCCAACGCTTCCTGCTCGCTGCCGTTCATGGTAAAGTCGCCTGAATGCACAACGATGTCGGCCTGTGGCAAATCGTATAACCGTCTGTGACAGCCATGCGTGTCAGAAATATGCAATATTTTCATTGTTTCAATAGCGCTTTTGGGAATATTTATAGTTTAATGCCTTTCAATATTTCAAGCAAGTTTTCAATATTTTGTTTTATTTCCGATTTGATTTCTCCCTCATATAAAAGTTTAAAAACATCGTCATCCCAGTTGCTATATTTAAATGGCTTGAAAGATACCCACCACGAATTTTGTTTCCCTCCATTTAAGCGTTTGCGGATTTCTGCTTCAATATCTTTTTGGCTTCCTTTTTCAGATTCATTTTTATATCTGATACCATAGTTGAAATCCGATAAATTATCTCTCATGAATTCAAATCCGATATAAAAATATTTCCATTCTGGTTTTGAAAAGAAAAATTGTCCGTTCCAGCGTTTGCACCAATCCGTTTGCTCACATTTGTAATCTAAATTCAAGTCATCTGCTATTTCTTTTATTTGCTTCAGCAAAGTTGTGTTACAAATTCTATTAAGAACATCGTTATATACTTGATTGATTTTGAAAACCGCAGAAATGTTTTTATCATTGGCAAGTATGTTAATGAGTTCTTCTCTTGTTGAAGTTTCCATATTCTGATTAGTTATTTTTGCAATTAGATTATAGTATTGTGTTATAGTTTCTCTAACAGTTGGTACCGAAGAAGCCTTTTCCTTACAAGCTGATAACCATTCAAGAATAAAATCCCGGTAACTCATTCGATAAAAATCAACGCCATCTTTAAGTGTATATTCTTCACCTGTGATAGAATCTTTACTCGGATAATGTCCATCAAGTGTTAAATAGATAATCAAATAATTGCCTTTATATTTGTCATCTGCAAACCGTTTGTACCTATAGAGCTGTTTATTTTGATCATTCGCATAAATCTTATTCTCAAGAATGACGGCATAACACTGATTTTTGGAGACTGATTTAAACTCAATGACAATATCAACTCTTCCTCCTTTTTCATTGTCGGGTGTTAACTCTCCAACATAACGCTCAACATATATATTGCATTCTTCTAAATCAAGCCTGTCATAACATGCAAATTTTGCTTCCTCCTTTAGTGAATCGAAAAGCTTTTCCATAAATAGAGATAGAAATGCATATCCGCATCCATGAATTCCTTTCGGATCCAACAATGCTGCAATAATAGCCGAGTGTGTATGTACTTCATCACTTTGGGCATGCATAATCTCAAAAATATTGAAATATTCTCCACGCTTTTCCTTTTCTTTTTTGATAATTCTTTCCTCATGAAGGAGAAGACTTATTTTATTTAATAACTCTTCCATAATTTTTTTTTGACAACTGTTCACTATACAAAATTACAATACTTTTGTCTTATTTTTCGATACAATAAATATAAAGTTGGATTTATCCAAGCATTAGTTAAACCATCTGTTGCTGTATTGTGATATGATTAAGAGTCAAATAATTGGGTTAATTATGTTGTATTATCCGAGATGTTGCGCTTGCTGTTACAAGTTTTTATTAACTTTACCGCAACCAACAAGATGCAATATGTCACAACTTCAAAAATACACATGGCTGATAGACACTATCCGCAAGGCGGGAAAGATTTCTTTGGAAGAAATTTCCGACCGTTGGGAGCGCAACAAAGACTTAAGTGATTACAAGCCTTTGAGCCGCGCCACATTCAACCGATGGAAAGATGC
>CASDXG010000052.1 GCA_949285025.1 uncultured Bacteroides sp.
CAGTGACTATACTGACCGATACATCAAGAAAGTGCAGTACAAACTCAACTCAAGGCCAAGGGAAAAATTAAACTTCGACACGCCAAAATGCAGGTTCTTCAATTTCTTTGATTAATTTTGCATTTGCTGTTGGACTCTACACATATCATAAACGCCCCCATTTTCTCAAGCAAATATTCAATAAACCATGACAGCATGACAGTTTTTTCTTAATTTTGCCTCCGCAAAAATTAAACGGATATTCAGGCATGATTTTTGCTATACTAAGATTATAAATTATATAAAGTCATGAGTACTCATAACAATCATATGCAAGAAGAAGAAAAAAGACTGAGAGATGAAGAGCAAATTTCTGCACAGACAAACGCAGAAACACCCTCCAATGAAGAATCGGCAGCAGAAACACCTTCCGAACAAACAACAGAAGAAGAGTTAAACGCAGAAGAAAAGTTGGTAAAAGAACTGGAAGAAGCGAACAAAACGATAGAAGATCAAAAAGATAAATATTTGCGTTTATCGGCTGAATTTGACAACTACCGGAAAAGAACGCTGAAAGAAAAAGCTGAATTGATAAAGAACGGAGGAGAAAAAGCCATCAATGCAATTCTTCCAATATTGGACGATTTGGAACGGGCACTGCAGAACATGCAACAATCCGACGACATAAAAGCCATATACGAAGGCATTGAATTGATCTATCAAAAGTCTTTAAAGAACCTGTCTCACGAAGGGTTGGAACAAATGAAACCCATCGGAGAAGATTTTAATACCGATTATCATGAAGCAATCGCTCTCGTCCCCGCGACAGAAGACGGGCAAAAAGGGAAAATTCTCGATTGCGTTCAGACCGGATATAAACTAAATGACAAAGTGATTCGCCACGCAAAAGTTGTGGTGGCACAATGATATAATAAAAATATTCCGTTGAATGATTACGGTTTGATCGTAAACAACAAAACTCATTTTCACGTTTATGGCAAAAAGAGATTATTACGAAGTGCTTGGCGTAACGAAATCGGCGACAGCAGACGAAATAAAAAAAGCATACAGAAAAAAAGCGATTCAACACCATCCGGACAAGAATCCCGGTGATAAAGAGGCGGAAGAAAAGTTCAAAGAGGCTGCCGAAGCATACGAAGTATTGAGCAATCCTGATAAACGTGCACGGTATGACCAGTTCGGACACGCCGGTGTTGAAGGTGCAGCCGGCGGAGCCGGTGGCTTTGGAGGCTTCGGAGCCGGAGGAATGTCTATGGACGATATTTTCTCTATGTTCGGGGATATTTTCGGAGGACATTCAGGCTTTGGCGGATTCAGCGGCGGTAGCGGACAAGCACGTCAACGGAAATATAGAGGTTCCGACTTACGTGTCAAAGTAAAACTGACATTAAAAGAAATCTCTACCGGCGTAGAAAAAAAATTCAAACTAAAGAAATATGTCCAATGCTCCCATTGTCATGGAACAGGAGCTGAGGGAAACAGCGGAAGCGAAACCTGTCCGACATGTCACGGAACAGGAAGTGTGACAAGAACCCAGCAAAGCATTTTCGGAATGGTTCAAACCCAAACCGTCTGTCCGCAGTGTAATGGTGAAGGCAAAATCATCAAAAATAAATGTAAAGAATGTGGGGGTGAAGGTATTGTTTACGGAGAAGAGGTAGTAACAGTAAAGATTCCTGCCGGTGTAGCCGAAGGTATGCAAGTTACAATGAACGGGAAAGGCAACGCAGGAAAGCACAACGGTATCGCCGGAGACCTGCTGGTTCTCATCGAAGAAGAGAAACATCCCGAACTGATTCGTGACGAAAGCGACCTGATATACAACCTACTTTTAAGCGTACCGACTGCAGCATTAGGAGGTACTGTCGAAATCCCGACCATCGACGGAAAAGCCAAAATCAAAATAGAACCCGGCACCCAACCCGGAAAAGTATTGCGTTTACGCGGAAAAGGACTGCCAAACATAAACAGTTACGGGTACAGTACGGGAACAGGAGACTTACTTGTCAATGTAAGCATCTACATCCCCGAAACCCTTACTAAGGAAGAAAAACAAGCTTTGGAGAAATGGCAGGAATCAGAAAACTTCAAACCTAACATGACATTAAAAGACAAAATATTTAAAAAATTCCGCAGCTTGTTCGATTAACCAGTATAAGAAGGACAAAAATATGCCGCAGTTCTCAAAATCAGAAAGATATTTTTTTCTTGAAACAGTAAGAACTGCGGCATATTTCATATATCAACGTCCGATTATCTCAGCACATATTCCATAAGACATCCATTTTTTCTAAAAAACATATAACACTTTATTTCACAAAACAAGGAATAAACATGATGACTTACGATGAAACTCTTTCATATTTATACCAAAGCGCTCCTCTATTCCAGCAAATAGGGAAAGGCGCATATAAAGAAGGTCTTGACACAACATATACACTTGACACCTATTTCGCGCACCCGCACCGTAAATTCCATACCATCCATATAGCCGGAACAAACGGAAAAGGTTCCTGCTCGCACACGTTGGCTGCCATATTGCAAAGCGCCGGATACAAGACCGGACTATATACTTCTCCTCACCTCATCGACTTCCGTGAACGAATACGCGTAAACGGACAGCCCATATCACAGGCATTCGTTGTCGATTTCGTAGAAAGACACCGCTGCTTTTTCGAGGCACTACATCCGTCATTCTTCGAACTGACAACGGCTATGGCGTTTCATTATTTCCAACAACAGGCGGTAGATGTTGCCGTTATTGAGGTCGGATTAGGTGGAAGACTCGATTGCACGAACATCATCACCCCCGATTTCAGCCTGATAACCAATATCAGTTTCGATCACATTCAGTTTTTAGGCAACACTCTTGCGCAGATTGCTTCGGAAAAAGCCGGCATCATCAAACGGAACGTTCCGGTAATTATCGGAGAAACAACACCCGAAACCAAACCGGTTTTTCAAGAGAAAGCCCGGGAAATGCACGCACCGATTCTTTTTGCAGAGGAAGAATCTTTATTGCAACAATCCGATAATACACCCGACGGGAAATATCTTTATCAAACAACCGACTATAAAAATCTGACAGGCGAACTGGGAGGATTCTGCCAAACGAAGAATACAAACACCCTGCTTCCTGCCATCCGTATGCTAAAACAATGCGGATACAAAATAAAAGAAGAAAACGTTCGCGAAGGATTCGCAAAAGTGTGCGAACTGACCGGGCTCATGGGACGATGGCAAAAAATCGGTATCTCTCCCAATATTATATGCGATACAGGACATAACGTCGGCGGATTTCAATACATTTGCCGGCAGCTTTCCCACCAAACATACGCACATTTACGTATAATCATCGGGATGGTTAACGACAAAGATATCAGCGGAGTACTTGACATGCTCCCCAAAAATGCAATCTATTACTTCACCCGCGCTTCCGTACAACGGGCATTGCCTCCCGAAACAATACAAGATCTCGCATCTTCTTTCGGGCTGCACGGAAAAACTTACCCGGATGTCATGATGGCACTGTGTGCAGCAAAAAAAGATGCATCCCGAGATGACCTGATATTCGTGGGAGGGAGCAGCTTCATCGTTGCCGACCTCCTAAAAATTACATAAAGATTTTATTCAAAATACGCGAAATGTTTGGGTAATTTGAATAAAATCTTTTTATTTGCATTACAAAACAACAAACGAAAGAACAAATAAGATTTATAAAGAATCATGAATGACACATTTTACCATGGACACAACGTCTGCAAGCTCAAAAGAGGCGATTTCCAAAAAACAATAAACGGAAAGAAAACAGACCTCTTTATCCTCGCAAACAATAACGGAAGTGAAATAGCCGCAACGAACTATGGAGGAGCAATTGCTGCTATCATGGTTCCGGATAAAGAAAACCAATTTGCCAATATCATACAAGGACATGACAATATTGATTCCGTAATCAACAGTCCGGAACCTTTCCTCAGCACTTTAATAGGACGCTATGGAAACCGCATAGCAAAAGGGAAATTTTTATTGGACGATAAGGAATACAATCTGACCATTAACAATGGTCCTAATTCACTTCACGGCGGCCCCACCGGTTTTCATACCAAAGTCTGGGATGCAATACAGCCAAATCAACAAAGCCTGACACTCAAATATCACTCTTGCGACGGCGAAGAAGGATTTCCCGGAAACTTAGATATTACCGTAACATATACACTGTCGGATAAAAACGAGCTGATTATTTCCTATACAGCTACCACCGATGAGAAAACAATTATCAATCTTACTCACCATGCATTCTTTAACCTTGCGGGACTGAATGCGCCAACTCCAAGTATAGAGAACAATCTTGTAACCATAAATGCCGACTTCTTCATTCCAATAGATGAAAACGCTATCCCCACAGGAGAGATACTAAAAGTAGAGAATACTCCGATGGACTTCCGCACTCCTCACTCCGTTGGAAGCAGAATAAACGAACCATTCGAACAATTAAAGCTGGGAGCCGGATATGACCATTGCTACGTTTTAAATAAAAAAGAAGCCGGATGTCTTACTTTTGCAGCCAAATGTATCGAGCCAATCAGCAAACGTTCGCTGGAAGTATACACCACAGAACCGGGCATACAACTTTATACAGCCAATTGGCACAGCGGTTTTAAAGGATATCATGGAGCGACATTCCCGAAACGCAGTGCCATTTGCTTCGAGGCACAGCATTTCCCTGACAGTCCGAACAGAGGATACTTCCCTTCGGTTGTCCTGAAACCGGGAGAGACATACAGACAGACAACAATATACAAATTCGGAATCGAACAATAATAAACCTTTTTATCATAAAATAATCCTAAAAACATTATGTCAGAAACTAAGAAAAATTATGCATTGCCAATAGCAATGATGATCGCCCTCTTCGCCATGATTTCATTCGTAACAGGGCTTACCAACCCATTAGGGGTAATCGTTAAACATCAATTCTCTGTAGCTAACTGGATGACGCAGTTAGGAAATGCGGCAAACTTTATCGCCTATGCATTCATGGGCCTGCCTGCCGGTATAATGTTAAAACGGCTCGGCTATAAAAAGACTTCATTGACTGCCGTAACAGTTGGTTTTGTCGGAGTCGGAATCCAATATCTTTCCGGATTAAGCGACAACGGATTCGCCATTTATCTTGTAGGCGCTTTCGTCTCAGGTTTCTCAATGTGTATGCTGAACACCGTAGTAAACCCCATGCTGAACACTCTTGCAGGAGGTGGTAAGAAAGGAAATCAGCTGATACAGTTCGGCGGTTCTGTCAACTCTATCTCTGCAACCATCGTTCCTGTATTGGTAGGTTATCTGATGGGAGACGTGGCACAAGCAAAAATCAGCGATGCAGCTCCCGCATTATTTATCGCAATGGGAATCTTTGCAGTAGTATTTGTTGTACTATCTCTCATGAAATTACCGGAACCACATCTCGAACCGGCATCAAAACAAAAGGTAAAAGACAAATACAGCCCGATGTCATTCCGCCACTTCGTATTGGGAACTGTTGCAATTTTTATCTATGTAGGTATAGAAGTCGGAATTCCTAACTTCATGAATCTGTTTTTAACTACAGCAAAAGAAGGCACAGGAGGTGCAACCGGGTTCGGCATGGATACAGCAATGGCAGGTTCATTAGTCGGAACATACTGGTTCCTCATGATGTGCGGCCGTTTACTTGGCGGTATCTTCGGAGGCAAATTCTCCAGCAGAAGCCAAATTTCTTTTGTAAGTATCATCGCTTTGGTTTTACTACTTGTCGGAATCTTCGCTTCAACAAGCATATCAGTATCAATGCCTGTATTTAAATCAGACATAAGCTTCGGCATGACAACTGTACCTCTCAGCATTATGTGCTTCGTATTGTGCGGACTTTGTACTTCTGTCATGTGGGGAGGTATTTTCAACCTTGCAGTAGAAGGTTTAGGAAAATACACATCCATGGGATCAGGAATCTTCATGATTATGGTTTGCGGTGGAGGTATCTTACCTTTGATACAAGGTGCATTGGCTGATATCACCAGCAACTATATGACAAGCTACTGGGTTGTCGTAGCCGGTGTATGCTATATTTTATATTATGCACTCTTCGGAAGCAAGAATGTAAACAAAGACATTCCGGTTGAATAACCGGGTTTTTAACCCTTAAACTTTTACCAGTATGGAGATAGAATTTGTAAGAGAACGCTTCATCAAACATTTTGATGGGACCACAGGTTCGGTATATGCATCTCCGGGACGCATCAACTTAATAGGAGAACATACCGATTATAACGGAGGTTTTGTATTTCCCGGTGCAGTAGACAAAGGCATCATCGCGGAAATCAAGCCCAACGGAAAAGATAAAGTATGCGCTTACTCAATCGACCTGAAAGATTATGTTGAATTCGGATTGAAAGAAGAAGATGCACCGAAGGCCAGCTGGGCACGATATATTTTCGGCGTCTGCCGCGAAATGATTAAAAGAGGTGTAGATGTAAAAGGGTTCAATACGGCTTTTGCAGGCGATGTACCTCTGGGTGCAGGCATGTCTTCTTCTGCAGCCCTCGAATCAACTTATGCATATGCCCTGAATGATTTATTTGGAGAAAACCGGATAGACAAATTCGAATTGGCGAAAGTAGGACAAGCAACCGAGCATAATTACTGCGGAGTAAACTGCGGCATCATGGATCAGTTTGCCTCCGTATTTGGAAAAGCCGGAAATCTTATCCGCTTAGACTGCCGTTCTTTGGAATATCAATACTTCCCGTTCAAACCGGAAGGCTACCGTCTGGTGTTGCTTGATTCGGTTGTAAAACACGAATTGGCTTCCTCTGCATACAACAAGCGCCGAAAGAGTTGTGAAAACGTTGTCGCAGCCATTAAAAAGAATCACCCCAATGTGGAATTCTTACGCGACTGTACAATGGATATGCTGAACGCGGTAAAGAATGAAGTATCCGAAGAAGATTTCAAACGCGCCGAATATGTTATCGAAGAAATCCAACGGGTAATGGACGTATGCGATGCGTTAGAAAAAAATGATTACGAAACAGTCGGACAAAAAATGTATGAAACTCATTATGGTATGAGCAAACTCTATGAAGTAAGTTGCGAGGAACTTGATTTCTTAAACGACATTGCTTTCGACTGCGGAGTAACAGGCTCCCGCGTAATGGGCGGCGGATTTGGAGGATGCACCATCAATCTGGTAAAAACAGAACTGTATGAAACCTTTATTACAACGGCGACCCAGCGCTTTAAAGAAAAGTTCGGCCGCACGCCTAAAATATACGATGTTGTAATAAGCGACGGCTCACGCAAGCTCTGCTAACAATACTTTTTTATAATAAATCGGTACGAATCGCACGATTCCACTGCACAAAGACAAACGAAAACATACGGTTTTATCCTTAATTACCGCCATCTTTCGTAAGAACAACAGGAGGATTCATGCAATTCGTACCGATTTTCTTTAAAAAACAACAGGGCAATCCAAGTTTATTTACTTATCTTTGTCCCAAATTAACGATAGGAACAATGAAAAACGATACCGCATTAATGAATCTTGCAGCAGATAATATCCGAATTCTAGCTGCTTCGATGGTAGAAAAGGCGAAATCCGGACACCCGGGAGGTGCTATGGGCGGCGCCGATTTTATAAACGTTCTTTATTCAGAATACCTAATATACGATCCGGAAAACCCGTATTGGGAAGGGCGTGACCGCTTCTTTCTCGATCCCGGCCACATGTCTCCCATGTTATACGCCGTTCTTGCTATGGCAGGAAAATATTCAATGGAAGATCTCAAGCAGTTCCGGCAATGGGGAAGCCGCACTCCCGGTCATCCTGAATTAGATATCTTACACGGAATCGAGAACACATCCGGTCCGCTCGGTCAAGGCCATACTTATGCCGTAGGCGCAGCCATCGCTGCAAAATTCCTGAAGGCACGACTGGGAAACGTAATGAGCCAAACCATTTATGCCTATATTTCCGATGGAGGAATACAGGAAGAGATTTCACAAGGGGCAGGCCGCATTGCAGGACATCTCGGCCTTGATAATCTTATCATGTTTTACGATTCTAACGAAATACAGCTTTCCACAGCCTGCGATGAAGTGACATCGGAAGATGTTGCAAAAAAATATGAAGCATGGGGATGGAAAGTCTATACAATCGACGGGAACGACGTAGAACAAATACGCCAAGCCCTTACTGCGGCAAAAAAAGAAAAAGAAAAACCGACGCTGATCATTGGACGAACTGTTATGGGAAAAGGTTGCCGACGTGCCGACGGTTCAAGCTATGAACGCGATTGCGGTACACACGGAGCACCATTAGGCCACGATGCCTACGTCAACACAATGAAAAATTTAGGAGGCGATCTGGAGAATCCATTCCAGATTCTCCCTGAGGTTGCTGCACTATACGAAAAACGGAAAAACGAACTGAAAGACATCGTAAGCCAGCGTTATGCAGAAAAAGCCGCTTGGGCTAAAGCAAATCCCACGCTTGCCGACAAGATGGAAAAATGGTTTTCCGGTCAACAGCCTGCAATAAATTGGGATGCCATTCAGCAAAAGCCCAATGCAGCAACACGCGTAGGCTCTGCTACCGTCTTAGGCATACTGAGCGAACATGTGGAAAATATGATCGTATCTTCGGCAGATTTATGCAACTCCGACCGCACAGACGGATTCCTAAAACACTCACATGTCTTTAAAAAGAACGACTTCAGTGGAGGATTTCTTCAAGCCGGAGTGGCCGAACTGACAATGGCTTGTTGCTGCATCGGTATGGCTTTACATGGAGGTGTCATAGCTGCTTGTGGAACATTTTTCGTATTCTCCGATTACATGAAACCCGCTATCCGCATGGCAGCTCTAATGCGTCTTCCGGTAAAATTCATCTGGACTCACGATGCTTTCCGCGTTGGAGAAGACGGACCGACTCATGAACCGGTAGAACAAGAGGCACAAATTCGCCTAATGGAAAAGATAAAAAACCACAAGGGAAAGAATGCAATGTTAGTACTCCGCCCGGCCGATGTAGAAGAAGCCACTCAGGCATGGAAACTAGCAATGGAAAATACTGATACCCCGACGGGATTGATTTTCTCAAGACAGAATGTAAATAACCTACCTGAAGGTACAGATTATAAGCAAACCGCCAAAGGAGCATACATCGTACAAACCGATGAAAATCCCGAAATAATTATGGTTGCATCCGGATCAGAAGTGTCAACCCTTGTGGCAGGAGCAGAGCTCTTACACAAAGACGGCATCCGATTACGCATCGTATCGGTTCCTTCGGAAGGTTTATTCCGCAACCAAAGCAAAGAATATCAGGAAAGTATTATTCCAACAGGAGCCAAAGTATTCGCACTCACGGCAGGACTCCCCGTTAACATGGAAGGTCTTGTTGGAGCAAACGGGAAAGTATGGGGTATGACATCTTTCGGTTTCTCTGCTCCTTATAAAGTTTTAGACGAGAAACTTGGGTTTACTGCCGAAAATGTATATAACCAAGTAAAAGCAATGCTCTAATGAAAACAATAGGATTAGCAGCCGATCATGCCGGATTCGAACTTAAAGAACATGTAAAAAATTGGCTTGAACAAAAAAAATGGCCTTACAAAGACTTCGGTACATACAGTACTGACAGTTGTGATTACCCGGATTTTGCACATGCTTTAGCAACAGCCATAGAAAAAGGGGAATGCGATACAGGTATCGCTATCTGTGGAAGTGGAGAAGGCATAAGCATGACATTAAATAAGCATCAAGGCATTAGAGCAGCATTATGCTGGATGCCGGAAATAGCCAAAATGTCGCGCCTGCATAACAATGCCAACGTCCTGGCTATGCCGGGAAGGTATATTGACACAGAAACGGCCGATAAAATAATGACAGAATTCTTTAATACAGAATTTGAAGGCGGACGACATCTAAAACGAATCAATAAGATTCCGATAAAATAAAATCCTCCTCACATATAAAAAAGAGAAGTATTTTCTTGATACTTCTCTTTTTTATTTTCATATTTGCCGGAAAACAAATTTATTTGAACTGAAAACTTATGAAAAAGCTCTTATTATTTCTTCTCATGTTTCTGCCGGTTTTCGCAATGGCGGACAAACATACCGGTAAAGAAACCAATCCGAAATATCTGGAAGGTGCCGTTCCTCTGAAAGATGGAATCGTTTCCTTTATCAATGAATTCACTGTAGAAAACAAAACAAAAGACGAATTATACCAAAGTATGCTGCAATGGGCAGGAAATCGTTTCAAGCCTCATGGAGAACTATCAAGTCGCATTGCATATACAAACAAGGAAAAAGGAGAGATTGCCGTCGTTGCAGAAGAATATATTATATTCTCTTCCGCTCTATTGTCGATAGACCGTACACGGATTTATTACAACTTCCTCATAAATGTCGATGACAACAAATGCAAACTGACAATGCAACGAATCCGTTATTGGTATAATGAAAACAGAGACGGCGGCTTGAAATATACAGCCGAAGACTGGATCACCGACAAATATGCATTAAACAAAAAGAAAACAAAACTGGCTTCGAAGTCAGGGAAATTCAGAAAAGCGACAATCGACCTGAAAGATAACCTGTTCCTTTCTGCAAAAAAAACAGTAAACTCGGACAGCAATATTGAAGGAACTGCACAAAATGATAAAAACGAAAACGCAGGCACAGAAACGGAAAACAATATAACCATATCTAAAGAATTAGATAAAATCAGCTTATCCGAACTTCCTAACGACCTAAGTTCCCGCGCTATAAATGGGTATATCACCATAACAGCAGGAAATAACGAAGAAGTTGAAATCAAAGCCGAGAACTGGGGAGGCATAGGAAAAGCCACCGATACAGATGTCACCTATATATTAATCGAAGAAAACCGTATTGCTGCCGGTGCATTAATGAAACAATACGATACTTATACCATCTCATTCTACCCTGCCAAAGGAGAAGAAGCCGACATAATAATAGAATGTAAGAAGCTGAAGACAGAAAAAATGACTCAGGAAAGACTTAAAACAATGAATCCTGCATTAAGCGCTTCAAAAAATTACACTCTGTTTACAGGAAGCATTACACAAATAAAGATGCTTAAATAAACAAGACAACACAGAAAAAGACCTTGAACTTTATAAAAAACAAAAGGAAAAACTCTGCAAAACATTCCTTTATTTTGCAGAGCTTTTCCTTTTGTTTCAACGGGAATCCGCCGTTGTTATCTTACGATCAACCGTTCTTACGCAATTGCTTATCCATAGCAGCGGCAGCACGGCGCCCGTCTCCCATAGCCAGAATAACTGTTGCTCCACCACGGACAATATCGCCTCCCGCATAAATAGTCGGTATGGAAGACTGCATATTTTCGTTTACTGCAATCGTTCCCTTTCGACCCAGTTCCAAACCTTGAATAGAATTTGGTACAATCGGATTCGGTGAAACGCCCACACTGACAATAGCCATATCAATATCTATCGTCTCTATTTCACCGGGAATAGGTATCGGACTGCGTCGTCCGGAAGCATCCGGTTCACCTAATTCCATTTTCTGCAGGACAACCTGTTTCACTCTTCCCTGTTCATCGGCCACATACTTTATCGGATTATGCAGCGTCAAAAACTCAACACCTTCCTCTTTTGCATGCTTGATTTCCTCGAGCCTTGCCGGCATCTCTGCCTCAGAACGCCGATAAACAATCATGGCTTTTTCCGCTCCTAAACGCCGGGCTGTACGAACAGAATCCATTGCGGTATTTCCTCCCCCGATAACAACCACACGTTTCCCGAAACAAACCGGAGTATCTGAATCATCGCTTGCCGCATCCATTAGGTTCACCCGTGTCAAATATTCATTGGACGACATAATATTAATGGCATTTTCTCCCGGAATATTCATGAAATTCGGAAGACCCGCACCCGAAGCAATGAAAATACCTTTAAAACCATCATTCTCCAGATCTTCAACACTAATCGTTTTTCCTACGATACAGTCTTTCACAAAATTCACTCCCATCTTAACAAGATTATCAATTTCCACATCAACAATCCTGTTCGGCAAACGGAATTCCGGAATTCCGTACTTCAGTACCCCGCCAATTTCATGCAAAGCCTCGAATACTGTTACATCATATCCCAGCTTCACCATATCGCCGGCAAACGACAATCCGGCCGGACCAGAACCGACAACAGCCACTTTCATGCCATTCTTTTCGCCAAGCTCCGGCAACATTGCCTGCCCGCTTTCCCGCTCATAATCGGCAGCAAAACGTTCCAAATAACCAATAGCCACGGCCTGCTGTCCCATCTTCAGATGAATACATTTCGATTCACACTGTTTTTCCTGAGGACATACACGTCCGCACACAGCCGGCAACGCACTTGTTTTCTTCAATACCGCAGCAGCTTTTAAGAACTCTCCACGCTCTATATTCTTTATGAAACCCGGAATATCAATGCCAACAGGACAGCCTTCCATACAAGAGGGATTGGCACAATCCAAACAACGTTTCGCCTCTGTAAGAGCCTGTTCCTCGTTCAACCCCAGATTTACCTCTTCTTTTCTGCTATGCGAACGATATTCCGGATCCAACTCATTCATTCTCACACGAGGAATTGCCACGCGCTCTTTGGGTTTCATACTCTTACGCAACGCTTCCCTCCAAGCAGCATTCCGCCCCGTTTCCGCATCTTCTGCCTTGCATGCAGGCGCATATTCCGGATCAAGTTTATGAATTTCTTCTTTCTCCACATCCTTGAATGCCCCCATCCTCTTCAGCATTTCATCAAAATCCACCTGATGACCATCAAATTCGGGACCATCCACACAAACAAAACGTGTCTTCCCTCCTACCGTTATACGACAGGCTCCACACATACCCGTACCGTCCACCATAATCGTATTCAACGAAACATCTGTGGGTATATCGTATTTTTTTGTCAAGAGACACACAAACTTCATCATCACTGCCGGCCCGATAGCAAAACATTTGTCGACCTTCTCGCGGTTAATGACACGTTCCACTCCTTCAGTGACAAGGCCTTTATTACCATAAGAACCGTCATCGGTCATAATAATGACTTCATCAGAACTTTCCCGCATCTCCTTCTCCAGAATAATCAGTTCCTTCGTCCGTCCGGCCAAAACCGTTATTACACGATTTCCTGCAGCCTTCAGCGCCTGAACAATGGGAAGCATCGGTGCTACTCCCACACCACCTCCGGCACAAACTACTGTCCCGAAGTTTTCAATATGAGTGGCTTTTCCCAAAGGGCCTACCACATCTGTTATAAAATCACCTTCATTCAGCTCACATAAACGGGTTGATGAAAGCCCTACCTCTTGAACAACTAAAGTTATCGTTCCCTTCACCGGATCGGCACCGGCTATTGTCAGAGGCATTCGCTCTCCTTTTTCGCCCACACGGACAATTACAAAATGCCCTGCCTTACGTGACCGGGCTATCAAAGGAGCCTCAACAACCAATTTAAATACCTTCTCTGAAAAACGTTCTTTCGAAATAATTCTATTCATTACGCCATTATTATAAGTTAGTCATTAACAAATTTCTTACTTATTCATTCTTTATATTGCAAAGGTATCACGAAAAAAAACATCTGCAAACAAAATCATCTTTTTACATTTGGTTAAAAGGAAAACAGACAAAAGTCTCCGCAAATCAGATAAAAAGCACGCATTCTCCGGGTAAAACAATGCCATGTCCTTTAAAAAACGACTTCGCATTTTAAACATTTATCAAGCTGATTTCAGACAAACCCGGCAGCATATTTTTTTACTCCGTCCATGTTTTTTCTCAAAAAAAAATCTTTTTACAGAAAATAAAGCCTATCTTTGTCGGAAGCTAACTTTACGATTCCACTACATGAACGAGCGATTAAAAGACATCAAAGCAGAAATACAAAACGGGAACACCGAAGAAGCAATAAAACAACTGAATCTTTTAATCGAATCGGGGCAGGATGAAACAGCCTATGCCTATTACTTGTTAGGAAATGCATACCGCAAACAAGGCAATTGGCAACAAGCCATGAATCATTATCAGGAAGCGATATCTCTTGATCCTGACAGTCCTGCCAAAGATGCCCGAAACATGATAGTGGATATTCTTGATTTTTATAACAAAGATATGTTTAATCAGTAAGTAATATTCTTATGGCTAAAATGAAAGGTGTCGTCGTGGTCAACACGGAACGTTGCAAAGGATGTAACTTATGTGTAGCAGCATGCCCGCTACATGTATTGTCACTTACATCCAAAGTAAATCAAAAAGGATACAATTATGTACAACAGGTAGTAGAAGATACTTGCAACGGGTGCAGCTCATGCGCCATTGTATGCCCGGACGGATGCTTAACTGTGTATAGGACAAGAAGCGAAGAATAAGAAAAATTGCTTAATCAGTCAAACAATTAGTAACTATGACAGAAGAAGTTGTTCTTATGAAAGGAAACGAAGCAATCGCACATGCCGCCATACGTATCGGCGTTGACGGTTACTTCGGCTACCCGATTACCCCCCAATCAGAAGTATTGGAAACATTGGCAGAACTGAAACCTTGGGAAACAACCGGAATGGTTGTCCTCCAAGCAGAAAGTGAAGTTGCCGCAATCAATATGGTATATGGCGGAGCCGGCAGCGGGAAAATGGTTATGACCTCCTCATCAAGTCCGGGCGTCAGCCTGAAACAGGAAGGCATCTCCTACATTGCCGGAGCGAAATTGCCATGCCTAATTGTAAATGTAATGCGCGGAGGTCCCGGATTAGGTACTATTCAACCCAGCCAGGCCGACTATTTTCAAACAACAAAAGGAGGCGGGCACGGTGACTATCACCTCATTGCTTTAGCTCCTGCATCGGTACAAGAAATGGCCGATTTTGTGGGCCTTGCATTTGAACTTGCCTTTAAATACCGCAATCCGGCCATGATTTTAGCCGATGGCGTTATCGGACAAATGATGGAGAAAGTAGTTCTCCCTTCTCCCCGCCCCCGACGTTCAGAAGAAGAAATCATCGCGCAATGTCCATGGGCTACCACCGGAAACAAAGGACGCAAGCCTAATGTCATCACATCATTGGAACTTGATCCGGCAATCATGGAACAAAGGAACTTGCACCTGCAAGAAAAATATGCGGAAATTGAAGAAAAAGAAGTCCGCTACGAAGAAATAGATTGCGAAGATGCCGAATACCTTATCGTAGCTTTCGGCTCATGCGCACGCATAGCCCAGAAAGCGATGGAACACGCACGCGAGGAAGGAATCAAAGTAGGATTACTACGACCTATCACATTGTGGCCGTTCCCCAGTAAGGCAATATTCAAAAGAGCACAACAAACAAAGGGAATCCTTGTTGTAGAACTGAACAGCGGACAAATGATTGAAGATGTGAAACTGGCTGTAGAATGCCGTATCCCTGTCCACCATTTCGGCCGATTGGGAGGCATTGTCCCCGATCCGGATGAAGTAATAGATGCATTAAAAGAAAAACTTATTCAGAAATAAACACACATGGATAGCATCGATAAGATCAGAACAATTCTTAATATCCTATTTATGATAGGAGCTTTTGCTTCATTCATCCTGTATTTCTCTCTCGGGGACGATAAAAGCATATTTTTCTATGTATGCGGAACATCATTATTCCTGAAAATGATGGAATTTGTATTCCGCTATTTTCTACGCTAAACAAAAGGAGAAACCATATGACAAAAGAAGATATAATAAAACCGGAAAATCTCGTCTACCAAAAGCCACGCCTACTCAATGATAACCCCATGCACTACTGTCCGGGATGCAGTCATGGAGTCGTACACAAATTAATTGCAGAAGTCATCGATGAAATGGGAATGGCAGAAAAAACAATCGGAATCAGTCCGGTAGGATGTGCCGTATTCATGTACAACTATTTGGACATTGACTGTCAGGAAGCCGCACACGGACGCGCACCCGCTTTGGCATCGGCCATCAAACGCCTTTGGCCGGACCGCTTGGTATTTACTTACCAAGGTGACGGAGATCTGGCATGTATCGGTACAGCAGAAACCATCCATGCACTGAACAGAGGGGAAAACATTACCATTATCTTTATAAACAATGCCATATATGGTATGACTGGCGGACAAATGGCTCCCACAACTTTATTAGGAATGAAAACAGCAACATGTCCATACGGACGCATCCCTGAAATACATGGATACCCGCTAAAGGTAACGGAAATAGCAGCAACTCTTGAAGGCACATGCTATGTCACAAGACAAGCTGTGCATACAGTCGCCGCAATACGGCGGGCAAAGAAAGCAATCCGCAAAGCCTTTGAGAACTCAATGCAAGGAAAAGGCTCCAATCTGGTGGAAATTGTTTCCACCTGTAACTCGGGATGGAAAATGACTCCTGAAGCTGCAAACAAATGGATGGAAGAACATATGTTCCCATTTTATCCGTTGGGCGATCTGAAAGATACAAGCGAAACGAAATAAATTCAACCGAATAAAACGTGAAAAATATGAAAGAAGAAATCATTATAGCAGGATTCGGTGGACAAGGAGTCTTGTCAATGGGTAAGATTCTTGCCTATTCAGGACTGATGGAAGACAAAGAAGTTACATGGATGCCTGCATACGGACCTGAACAACGTGGCGGGACGGCTAATGTAACAGTTATTATAAGTGATGAACGAATCTCGTCGCCTATCCTGAGCAAATACGATACAGCTATTATTCTGAACCAACCTTCTTTGGCAAAATTTGAGAACAAGATCAAACCGGGCGGCGTTCTGATATACGACGGATACGGAATAATCAACCCTCCGACCCGCAAAGATATCCGGATTTTCCGAATTGATGCAATGGATGAAGCCAACGAACGGAAAATGGCAAAGACATTCAATATGATTGTATTAGGAGGACTTCTGAAAATACGCCCCATCGTTTCTATCGAAAGCGTAATAAAAGCTTTACGGAAAACGCTCCCCGAACGTCACCATCATCTCATTCCTATGAATGAAGAAGCTATAAGAATCGGAATGGACATCATAAAAGAAATCTAAAAGATTCTTTCCGAACAAGCAGAGGCACGAATTATATGCAACAAAAAACATATAATCCGTGCCTTTATTCTGCAATTATTTCGGATTATTAATGTTTCTGACTGAACTTTTCGTTTTAATATCGTATCTTTGCCAACATGATAAAGAAGATACTCTTTTTTGTTTTATTGAATCTAACCTGCGGAATAATCACCGCTCAGAATACAATACAAAATCAATATAATCAGCTTGGAGGATCAGCTTCCGGGTTGGGACAAAACTTATATGACCGCAATGGCAATCCAATAGATACCACTGCTGTCATTGACGCAAGCACAATCCCCATAGGACTCTTCTCATGGACGGTAGACGAACGCTTTGGAAACATGTATCGAATTCCGGTGGATACATTGCAACACAACTTTCAAAACACAAATGACACCGGAGGAGAAACCGGACATTATTCGTTTTTGGGAAATCTGGGCGCTCCACGCTTATCTCATGTTTTTTTCGACAGAAAAGACCCGAGCCAACTGTTTTTTACCGATCCGTACGATTTCTTCTTAAAAAATGCCGGGAACATTGTCTATACGAATACGAAGTCTCCTTTTACCAACATAAGCTATTTCAAGCAAGGAGGAAGCCGTGATGGAGAAGAAAGATTTAAAGCTTACTTCGCAGTCAACGTAAACAAGCGGTTTGGATTCGGATTTGATGCTGACTATATTTACGGGCGAGGCAAATATGCCAATCAGTCTACAGCTCTCTTCAACGGAGATCTATTCTCTTATTATCACGGGGATAAATACGACATGCATTTAAATTTCATTTACGACAATTTGAAAATGGCAGAGAATGGCGGTATCATAGACGATCGCTTTATCTCATTCCCCGATATCATGGCCGAAGGAGGACAAACATATGATGATAAGGAAATACCCACGAACTTAGCAAATATATGGAATCGGAATACGGGATATCATGCATTTCTTACCCATTGCTATAACCTGGGATTTTATCGTGACAATCCGGACAAGGCCGATACTGTCAACACAAAAGTATTTGTTCCTGTCACAAGTTTCATACATACAATGAAAGTTGACATGAACAAACGGCAATACATTTCCTATGATGATGAACAAAACCGGAATTATTTCCAAAATCATTATCTGGGAACAGACTCATTTGACATAACCAAAACACTTACAATAAAAAATACCTTCGGAATTTCTCTGCGGGAAGGTTTCAATAAATGGGCAAAAGCAGGACTGACTGCTTTCGTAAGTTTTGAACACCGGAACTTCACATTAACAGATACTGTTGCAGGCGTTCCTCATCAACGCATTGCTACAAACCACAAAGAGAATGTCTTGTCTGTCGGAGGACAACTCATCAAAGAACAAGGTAAGCTGTTACATTATAACGTAACGGGGGAAGTTGTCCTTGCAGGAGAAGACATCGGACAGTTCAGTGTAGAGGGAAAAGGCGACTTAAACTTCCGCTTGTTCAACGACACAGTCCGCCTTGAAGCCAATGCCTATATAAAGAATCTTAACCCGACTTTCTACTATCGCCACTTCCATTCCAAGCATTATTGGTGGGATCATGACCTTTCAGAAATCATGAAATCACGCATCGAAGGCTGCCTGAGTATCGACAAATGGAGAACCCGATTGAAAGCCGGATTTGAAAACATTACCAATTATACGTATTTAGACAACACCTCTGTCAAATATACAACGACAGAAAACGAACAAGAAATCACATCCTATAAGAATAATATTGCCGTCACTCAAAATCCAGGAAGCATTCAAGTTTTCAGTGCATCCCTACAACAAGACTTCAAACTGGGAATCTTTCACCTGGACAATGAGATAACTTACCAGACATCAAGCAATCAAGAGGTGCTGCCCCTACCCGACTTAGTCCTATATCATAACCTCTATTTAAAATTTGCTCTTGCGAAAAAAGTCTTAAAAATCGAAATGGGAGCAGACATGCGATACTTTACCCAATATTATGCACCGGATTATGCACCGGCAATCGGGCAGTTCTACTTACAAAACAAAGACAATAAGTACAAATTGGGAGGCTTTCCTTTAGTAAATGCTTACATCAATATCCATCTGAAACGCACCCGACTGTTTGTATCAATGTACAATATTGTCGAGCCGAAAGGTGATAAAAGTTATTTCCAAGCCCCACATTACCCTTTAAATCCGCGCTGTCTAAAATTCGGACTTTCATGGAATTTCTTCGACTAACAAAGCGAACTCCGATATATGAACTTAACAAGAATCATTAAATATACCGTTTGTATATTGATAATATTTCTCGGATTTATTTTATACAACTCGGAAAAAGATGACAGGACCACCGCTCATTTTTATCCCCGTACATATGCAGAAATCAAAGAAAGCGGCGTCTTACGAGCTGTAACCGACTTTAATTCCATAAGCTATTACATCACAGACGATACAATACAAGGGTTCGACTATGAGCTTTTACATGCATTTGCCCGGAACAAGCAACTGAAATTAGAACTTGTACCTGAAATAAGCTTTGAAAAAAGATTGGAAGGTATAATCACCGGGAAATACGACATATTAGCAGCCGGTACAGTTATAACATCCAATTTCCGGGATTCTTTATTGTTCACACACCCGTTGCTATTAAGCAAACAAGTACTTGTTCAACGGAAAAAGACGGACGATAATGACAGCTGCTATATAGACAACCAACTAAAACTAGCTAAAAAGACGATCTATACCAGCAAGAATTCTCCGGCAATACTACGCATCAACAACCTGATGGATGAGATAGGAGACACCATTTACATACAGGAAATCGAACACTATGGCCCGGAACAATTAATAGCAATGGTAGCGGAGAAAGACATCGACTATGCCGTTTGCGACCAGAACATAGCAGAAGCCTCAACAAAAGACTTCCCGAATATAGACATTCATACAGACATCGGTTTCAACCAATTCTATGCTTGGGGAGTAAATAAAACGTCATCTTCTCTATTAGACAGTCTGAACTGCTGGCTGGACATGTATAAAACAGGCCGAGAATATGAAACACTCTACAAGAAATATTTCCACTAAATCATAAATATTGCCATGATAAAATTAGATACCGTACAATGGGGGTTTATCGGATGCGGAGAAGTTACCGAGAAAAAAAGCGGTCCTGCGTTCAATATGATAGAAGGATCACGCGTTGTTGCCGTAATGAGTCGTGACAAAGAAAAGGTCAAATCATACGCACGCCGCCACAATATACCTAAATGGTACACAGATGCTCAAGAACTTATTGGCGATGAAGACGTTAATGCAATCTATATTGCAACCCCTCCGTCCTCACATGCCACATATGCCATCATGGCTATGAAAGCAGGAAAACCCGTTTACATTGAGAAACCAATGGCTGCAACCTACGAAGATTGCGCCCGCATCAACCGCATCTCTCAGGAAACAGGCATTCCTTGTTTTGTAGCATATTACCGCCGCTACCTTCCCTACTTCCATAAAGTCAGACAACTTGTAGAAGACGGAGAAATAGGAAATGTCATAAACATCCAAATCCGTTTTGCACAACCTCCCCGTGACCTTGACTATAACAGCACCAATCTTCCATGGAGAGTGCAGCCCGATATTGCAGGGGGCGGATATTTTTACGACCTTGCACCGCATCAACTCGATTTATTACAGGATATGTTTGGATGCATCCTCGAAGCGGAAGGATACAAAAGCAACCGGGGACATTTATATCAGGCAGAAGACACAATCAGTGCATGCTTCAAATTTGAATCGGGACTCGTGGGTTCCGGATCATGGTGTTTCGTTGCACACGAATCAGCAAAAGAAGATCGTATCGAAATCATCGGAGACAAAGGTATGATTTGCTTCTCCGTTTTCACCTACGAGCCTATTGCTTTACATACACAACGAGGACGAGAAGAAATCCTTCCTCCCAATCCCCCGCATGTACAACTGCCCCTCATAAAAGCAATAGTGGAACATTTACAGGGAAAGGCCATCTGCACATGCGACGGAGTCAGCGCAACCCCAACCAATTGGGTAATGGATCGTATCTTAAACAAGCTATAATCCCCAATAAAATACCTCGAAAAATAAAAAGAGACGTTGCGGTGTTTTGCACCAAACGTCTCTTTGTTTTTATAAACAATCACAATGAAATACAACTAAAAACGAACCCCCATCGTAAATAGCAGCTGATGTCTGTCGTTATTTACTTTGGCCGCCGGATTTCTCCCCACAATATAATCGTCCGAACCGTTGCTCTCATACAAGTAATCATCGAAAAGATAGAAATCGGCCTTATAGAAATCATACTTATAAGCTACGTCCGCATAAAACAGACGCCCACGATATCCCAACCCGACAGTCAGCGTGTTACGGCTCTTCAGATTAAAATATTCCGGATCGGTACGCGTTTCATCGTAATAAATGTACTGCGCATCACTGACAGATTGTATATCCGGAGTATAACGTACAGAAGTTTCTTTTATAGGAGATGTCACGTAGTTATATCCGGCACGCAAGCTGAAATTCTCAGACAGTTTTGCTTCCATTCCCACACGAAACGTGTGACTTGCATCCAGATATTTATCTACAGCATCATTAACGGCCGACAACTCATACCCGTCAAGGTCATGATATTTTGAAGAAGCATAGTTTGCATACTCATATTCTGCCCCAACAGCCAACACATCGCTTACGGTCGTTCCCAAACTTACATTGAATTTCCACGGGGTTGTCAGTTTCTGATCAAGGAAATAACTCCCGTCTCCCGAATAATAATCAGCCAGATTTTCCGTACCGTTCACACCGTCTCCATCAGGAATATTAGCCGTTTCATAATAAACATCCGAATTCAGGGAAGCAGTATAACTGTCTGTCAGTGAATACCAAATCGGGGTATGAACAGCAAAACCGATACGGAACGGAGAATACTCGAAGGGACGTAAAATGGCACCTAACTTCAAATCGAATCCTGACCCTTCGGTCCGGAACCAATTTTCCAGTGTAAATCCGCCGTCACCCTGCATCAGAAAGCCTGCATCATCTTGGGCATCGACGAAAAGATTCTCCGAATAAGAAGAATAACGCGTATAATCAATGTCGTACACACCTAAAGTTACTCCCACATAGAAACGGTCTTTTATATTGAAAGCCACATTGAAATCATATACATCAATACCACCTTGTTCCCTACTGAAGTAATTGCCGTCTATACCATTCCAGCCTTGAATAAGAAAAGGTTCTCCTGTAACACCTTCACCGGCATTCGGATTCCGATACGGATTATACACCAAGTCCATTCTGACTCCCATAGAAGAAAGGAAAGGAGTGCCGTAATAACCCCGACTTGTATACGGATTTTCCGCATCGAAAAGAGCATCCAAATCGCCTTGAGCGCCATAATAATAATCTCCGCCTCCATAAGTAGCACCCATAAGCATATCAGCCATCTGCCAGGTCAACGAGTGTCCGTCCAAATTTCCTCCTGACGAGAACTGTCGGTTAAAGTTTGCCGCTTTATGATAATTAAAGCCGAAATTCAGATAACGCAAAGCCGTTTGATTTCCAACCTTCGAACTGTATACAAAACCTATCTGATCAAACGATGCACGCGTGCGGTCATTTTTCTTTACAGTGCCGTTAAAATCACTCGTCGCAATGTTTTTATTGAAACCAAATGTCAGAGAAACATCGTTACTACGAAACAATCCAATTCCTGCCGGATTCGTTCCCATTACTGAAATATCGGCACCCAATGCTCCCATAGCGCCTCCCATTCCGACAAAACGTGCCGTACCATTTAATTCATTTCCTATATTACGTACAGCATCATAATGAGTCTGTGCCCCAACAGGGAGCACAGTCATTAACGATGCAAGTATAAATATCGATCTGTTCTTCATTTGCTTACTATTTAAATAACAACATATTCCTTTATCTTCTGCCACGTGATCCACCACCGGAGCGCGAGCCTCCTCCACCGGAACTGCGCGTGGTAGTCGTTCCGCTACTGCGCCCTATGCGACTGCCTGTAGAACTTCTGTTAATCGTACTGCGTGTCGATGACGAATTGCGCTGATAAGTGCTACGTGTACTGCTCGGTCTGTTATAGGAAGAACGTGTGCGTGAAGTTGAGTTTGTACCGGGACGCATATAACTCGCATTCGGCCTTGACGTAGAACGAACCGTAGAACTGTTACGTATGACAGAGCTCCCCTGACGGACAGACCGCGTTGTACGACCTACACCATTCGTTCTGTCTGATGGTCTGACAACTCGTCCCAAAGAACGGGTCGAAGCGTTCCGGCTGCGTATCGAACTGTTCCGGCGTACAGCAGAAGAACGGTTCATGTTAGAATTACCATGTGCAACCGAATAATTGCGGTTATGTGAAGTAGCCGGCCGCGTCTGATAGCGTCCAGGACGGCGATCGGTATATCCGGGATGCCCCCATCCTCCCGGTCCTCCATAGTATGCATAATACGGATGATGGTGCCATGCCGGTCCCCAATAGCCGCCCCAATAAGGACCATGCCAGAATGGATCGTACCAACCATAATGCCAAGGCGACCTCCATCCCCACGTAAAGCTCCATCCCGGTCCGTAAATTCCCCAGTGTACATGCCAATCCCACCATAACGGGTTGCTGTATGTCGGAAATACATATGCATATAAACCGTCATCATAAATGTTCCAATTCCACGAAGGATACAGCCCATAAACTACATCCCAATACAATGGACTACTCACCGGAATAGCATAACGCGGATTACGGAAACGCACAATCCGCATAGCATATTCATAATCACTGTCCGACCCGTCAAATCCTCCAATCCATTCTCCGCGTTCTTCGTAGGGCTTCTCTTCTATCACCAAAGCATCTTCTTCGGCTTTAAATGTATAATCCTTCGAAGTATAACGGCGATTGTATTCATCAACATCTCTCGTCCTGCCTGATTTATCTTTCACAACAATTGCAGGAGTTGATGCCGTTTGTTCCGGCAATTTCGTAATCTCCTTCGACGATGTTGAAACAACAGTGGTCTTTTCTACCTTTTTTTCTTTCTTCGGCACGAAGTAAAGATCGTCATTACTCTGTGCCATAACCGCAAAAGGCAAGCCGGCCATCAGCAATAAAGCAAAAACTTTCTCTTTCATATCACTATTGTAATTAATTATTATATTCCAATATTCTTTTTTCTCTGTTACAAATTTACGGAGATATTTATCCTTTTCAAGTAGAAATTCCCTATTTTACAATAGGATTTTCCCTATTTTACCTACTTTTGCAATAGAAATAATGTCCTTATATATATGAAATACTTCGAAATTACATTTACTGCACAGCCATGTTCCGAAATTATCACCGATGTCTTGTCGGCACTCCTGGCCGACATAGGTTTCGAAAGTTTTGTGGAATGTGAAGAAGGGATACAAGCTTATATCCAACAGTCTTTATTCAATGAAGATGCCTTAAAGCATGTTTTAACAGAATTCCCATTATCAGATACACAAATCACCTATACGATATCCGAACCGGAAGACAAGGACTGGAACGAAGAATGGGAAAAAAACTTTTTCCAGCCCATTCTGATAGAGGAACGTTGCGTAATACACAGCACATTTCATAAAGACTATCCGAAAGCGGCATACGATATTGTCATCAATCCCCAAATGGCATTCGGGACAGGACATCACGAAACGACATGTCTCATGCTGGGAGAATTACTGGATGCCGATTTGAAAAACAAGTCGGTTCTTGACATGGGCTGTGGCACATCTATTCTGGCTATTTTGGCCAGCATGCGCGGAGCTGATCCGGTAACTGCCATCGATATCGACGAATGGTGCGTAAACAACTCACGGGACAATATCGCGTTAAACAACATTCATAACATTACGGTAAAACTAGGAGACGCCTCATCGCTAAACGGATGCAAACCTTTCGATATAATCATTGCAAATATCAACCGTAACATTCTGCTGAATGATATGCCGGCATACGTAAGTTGCATGCACAAAGACTCCGAAATTTTCATGAGCGGCTTTTATACACAGGATATACCTTCGCTTCAGAAACGGGCGGAAGAACTCGGTTTACGTTTTATTCATCACAGCGAAAAGAACAATTGGGCTGCAATAAAACTAATAAAAGAATAAACGGTTTATGACAAAGACTTATCCTTGTGTACTGACAATTGCCGGTTCCGATTGCAGCGGCGGAGCGGGAATTCAGGCCGACATAAAAACAGTATCCGCATTAGGTGCCTATGCCGCAAGCGCAATCACGGCAATAACTGTGCAAAATACCTGCGGTGTTTCAGCAATTCATCCCATTCCTTCCGAGTACATAACGGGACAAATTGAAGCAGTAATGAGCGACATTTCTCCGGAAGCCGTGAAAATCGGCATGGTTTACAGCACAGAAACGGCTCATCTCATAGTAGAATCTCTCAATAGATTCCGCCCCAGATATATCGTTTTCGACCCTGTCATGATTTCTACAAGCGGATATAAATTAATAGAAGATTCCGCCATCGAATCCATTACCCGTGAAATCATGCCCGTATTAACCTTAATCACGCCCAATTTATACGAAGCGGAAGTCCTTAGCGGAAAGGAAATCAATTCTTTAGAAAGCATGCAAATGGCTGCACATGAGCTCCTGAAATATGGAAGCGAAGCCGTACTTATCAAAGGAGGACACCTGAAAAGCAATATAATGTACGACCTCTTACAAATTAAAGGAGAACAACAACCACACATCTTCAAAGCGCCTCATATAGAAAGCAACAATACACACGGCACCGGATGCACTCTTTCTTCGGCAATCACAACCTTTCTGTCTCTCGGAGATCCACTCACAAAGGCTGTAGAAAAGGCAAAAGAATATGTCTATCAATGCATTAAAAGCGGGAAAGATGTCTGTATCGGTAAAGGACACGGCCCTCTCAACCATTTCCATTCGCCTACGGCCATGCACATTTTTACCGAAAAGTGATGATTTATAAAAAGAATCATTACCTTTGTAACATAACTTAAATAAAAAAAGAACAGCACATGAAAGCATTTGTATTTCCCGGACAAGGTGCCCAGTTTGTTGGCATGGGTAAAGACTTGTACGACAATTCTCCGTTAGCAAAAGAACTATTCGAAAAAGCAAATAATATCTTAGGCTACCGCATCACTGATATCATGTTTGAAGGAACGGACGAAGATTTGCGCCAGACCAAAGTGACTCAACCGGCAGTTTTCCTGCACTCTGTCATCTCGGCATTGTGTATGGGTGATAAATTTAAGCCGGACATGACAGCAGGACATTCTTTGGGCGAGTTCTCAGCCCTCGTCGCAGCCGAAGCTTTATCGTTTGAAGATGGACTGAAATTAGTGTACGCCCGTGCAATGGCTATGCAAAAAGCATGCGAAATACAACCTTCGACAATGGCTGCCATCATTGCCCTCCCTGATGAAAAAGTAGAAGAAATATGTGCAACAGTAGCAGCTCAAGGAGATGTTTGCGTAGCAGCCAACTACAACTGTCCCGGACAAATCGTAATTTCCGGTTCAATAGAAGGTATCAATAAGGCATGCGAACTGATGAAAGCCGCCGGAGCAAAACGCGCTCTTCCATTAAAAGTAGGAGGCGCATTCCATTCTCCACTGATGAATCCGGCTAAAATTGAATTAGAAGCCGCAATCAATGCAACAGAATTCCGCACACCTAAATGCCCGATTTATCAGAATGTGGATGCAAAACCCCACACAAATCCCGAAGAAATCAAAAAGAATTTAATTGCACAACTCACCGCGTCTGTAAGATGGACACAAACAGTACAAAACATGATTGCCGACGGAGCTGATGATTTTACAGAATGCGGACCGGGGAATGTACTGCAAGGGCTGATAAAGAAAATCGATAAAGAAACAAACGCACACGGAATAGAATAACAATAATCCCTCCTCCGCAGGAGGGATTTTTATATTAAAAGCCATGAAACATCGACTTGTAAAATCACTATTACTACTGCTTACCGTCCTGTTCACAGGGGTAAATCCTCTTTCCTCTCAAACACTCTCACAGGAACCGATTCAACTGAACGGGAACCGTTTCGTTACGCTCTGCATCATGATTCGCACCACGCCTTGGGAAGTTTCAAGAGATGTCAAACTCCACCCGCGCGATGAATCGGAATGGCACAAATTGGAAGGAGTAAAAGCCCTTCGGGAAGCCTTTGCAAAAAATAATCCCAATGGAAGATTGACATGGGGATTCACGTTGAATGCCCTCGAAGACCAACGGGAAAATTACAGACAAATCAGAGAATATGTCGTGGAATGTCACAAAAAATATGGAGACGAAGTTTCTTATTTTCCGGGATATTTCCCCGCCATGTACTTGCCACGTGAACAGATAAACAGGGAAATGTCTGAAGCAATACAACTCATCTCCGACATGGTCGGCAACGGTTATCGCCCGCAATCCATCATCGGAGGATTCCTCTCTGCCGACAATCTGAAATATCTTTCAGAGAAAGAAAACATACACGTGGCACATGCTGTTATCTGGAGCCAGCACAACATAGACGGAGGAGGAGCCGACGGTTCGCCATCTTACCCGTTCTATCCGTCAACAGAACACTTCTGCAAACCGGCACAAGGTAAAGAAGATTTCATAGATTGCGTAAATCTGGACGGATGGACACTCGACTTCATCTGTGCCCGTCAAAGCGGCTCTAACGGTCACGGCATAGAAGGCTTCAACAGCCGTCGGGGTATCGGCCCGATAGAAACGTATACCGGATGGGGACTTGAGCTCGGTCAACGGGAAGTCATGCATACAACGGCCATACATTTCGACAAAGGTATGGAACTAAACGGGTTCGGATGGATTACAAATATATGGGAAGCGCAACTTGTTTACGAAATGGGTAAGGATTTAATCTGCGATGCCATGTCGATGTGGGTTACAGGTATTAAAGAAAAATGGCCGGATACTCATTTCGTCTCTTTCGGAGAATTCGGAGAAATCTGGCGAAAAGTTCATCCCGACAATGACTGGAATTACCGCTTCGAAGAGCGTGGTTCCGGCTTGGGAGACTCTTATAACAACCTTGAAATCAAATGGTTTATGAACAAAGAGTTCCGCCTTGCTCTATTAAGAGACTGGCATAAAAATACACCTGCCAAAGTCATCGACTTTACACGATACGACATCCCGGCACAAGAACCGGATGATCCAACTCCGGAACATCCCACAAAAGACTGGAGCCTTATCAACAAAATCAATCAGAAAGGATTGCGCCCGCAAGATAAACCGCGCTTACTCGAGGAAATGGATGCCGATGACCGGGCGCTGATTGCCAAATATTATCCGGAATTATTCGAATAAGCATAATAAAAACAACAAAAAACAATTCCTTCTTTTTCAGCACCTTTTCTGAAAAGAAGGAATTGTTTTATCAAAAAGATTACATTAATCCAGTTTAAGCACGGCAAGGAATGCCTTCTGAGGAACCTCTACAGTTCCAATTTGCTTCATACGTTTTTTCCCGCGTTTCTGCTTCTCCAACAATTTCCGTTTACGGCTGACATCGCCTCCATAGCACTTTGCCGTCACATCCTTCCGTACGGCTTTGATAGTTTCCCGAGCGATAATCTTCGCTCCGATGGCTGCCTGTATTGCAATCTCGAACTGTTGTCGGGGACTCAGTTCTTTCAATTTCTCACACATACGGCGTCCCAAATCATAAGCATTATCAATATGTGTCAAGGTAGACAGCGCGTCCACCGATTCTCCATTCAGAAGAATATCCAGCTTCACAAGCTTTGAAGGACGGAAACCCGCCTGATGATAATCAAAAGAAGCATATCCTTTTGATATACTTTTCAGTTTATCATAAAAATCGATGACTATTTCTCCCAAAGGCATCTTGTAATGTAACTCCACCCGATTGCCCGAGATATAATCCTGACGCACAAGTTCCCCTCGCTTGCCTAAACAAAGAGTCATAATCGGCCCGATATAATCGGTAGTCGTAATAATCGATGCATCAATATATGGTTCTTCTATATGATCAATGAGCGTAGGCTCCGGCATTCCGCCCGGATTATGTACTTCCTGCACTCCGCCCTGTTTGTCATAAACCATATAAGAAACATTCGGAACAGTGGTAATCACATTCATATCGAATTCACGGTCTAAACGCTCTTGCACTATTTCCATATGCAAAAGGCCAAGGAATCCGCAACGAAAACCAAAGCCCAACGCCAAAGAAGATTCCGGCTGAAAGGTCAAAGAAGCATCATTCAGTTGCAGTTTCTCAAGAGAAGCACGCAGATTTTCATAATCTTCCGCCTCGATAGGATACACTCCCGCAAAGACCATTGGCTTGACTTCCTCAAATCCTTCAATGGCTTTCTCACACGGACGTGCTATATGCGTAATGGTATCGCCCACTTTCACCTCACTGGATGTCTTGATTCCCGATATGATATATCCCACATCTCCGGTACGGAGCTCTTTACGAGGTATCATATCCATCTTCAGTACCCCCACTTCATCTGCCACATATTCTTTTCCAGTATTGAAGAATTTTACTTTATCACCGGAGCGGATAATACCATTCTCCACTTTAAAATAAGCGATGATTCCCCGAAAAGAATTAAAAACGGAATCGAAAATCAAAGCCTGTAACGGGGCATTTTCATCCCCATTCGGACAAGGTATACGTTCTATTACAGCCTGAAGAATTTCCTCGACGCCCATCCCGGTCTTACCTGATGCCCGAATAATATCTTCATGTTTGCATCCCAACAAGTCAATTATCTCATCTTCCACCTCATCCGGCATGGCACTTGCCATATCACACTTATTCATCACGGGAATAATCTCCAAATCATGTTCCAAAGCCATGTAAAGATTTGAAATGGTTTGTGCCTGTACCCCCTGCGAAGCATCGACAACTAACAAAGCACCTTCGCATGCTGCAATGGAACGAGATACCTCATAAGAAAAATCAACATGTCCCGGAGTATCGATAAGATTCAATACGTATTTCTCCCCCTTATAAGTATACTCCATCTGAATGGCATGACTCTTGATCGTAATACCGCGTTCACGTTCCAAATCCATATCGTCAAGCATTTGTCCTTCCGTAATCTTTATCGTTTGCGTATACTCTAACAACCGATCGGCCAACGTCGACTTTCCATGATCGATATGGGCTATAATGCAGAAATTGCGAATATGTTTCATATAAATCGTTTTATTTTCAGACGGCAAAGATACGAATTTTTTGAGACTGATACCAAAATTACTTTTTATGATAAACCCGGCATGTTATCCCGATTATAGTTTCCTTTCATAACTCTGCAACATTCTTTTTGCCTCTTCTTTACTGAAATCCATTAAATCGACCAGCATCTCACTATTTTGATAATCAAGAATACGGGGAGCCAAACGCTTCAGATACTCCATTCTGTCGTCATCAAAATCACAAAATTTCAGCAACTGTACGCATTGCGAACACGTAAAATATTGCGTTTTTACTGCGAACGTCAACAATTCTATCCGCTCAGAATCGAACGTTGTTTTTTTCATTTCTCCATAAAGAAAACGAAAACGCTTTTCCATCTCTGCCAGATACAGATTGTCATCACTCATTCTATTGACCGATTGCTCCAACAATATCTTTTGCGCTTCCTTTCTTTCCGACTCAAATGTAAAGGTATCAATAAGTTTTCCGCCATTCTCCATATCAGATATTACAGGAGCCAATACCCGAAGGTACTGCAAACGCTCTTCACCAAAAGATGTCGTATCCAGTATCTTCATGCATTGCATCACCGTAAAAAACCGTTCAGAGACTGCATCTTTGAGCATTGCCAGACTTTCTTCTGGCGAATATGCCTCGCCAATATCTTTATATAAGCTACGGAAATAGCGGTCATCAGCCGGAGAGTAAACCGGCGGATATGCAGAAGTGTCATATTCTTCTCCGGATAATACCGGCGGATATAAAACTTCCGGATGAGGGTACGGCGGAGTATTCCCGTCATAAGAATCTACGGATACAACACGATTCCGCTCAAAATTAACAAAGACAATGGTCTTTTCTCCTGTCAAAGCATGCACTTTACGATATTCCCACTCCTGAAAATTACCATCAAAGCGCCGGAAGTCTGGTTCTCCCAACAGTTTCAGAATCTCTTCTTTCGTCATACCCGCTTCCACTCCGCTCAACAAATTCTGACGTCCTCTGAATGTAAGAGAAGAAGAGCAACTCCACAACAGGCCTGACAACAACAAAAATATGCCTAATCGATTCAACACTTTCATCATTTCCTTCTTTAATATTCCGTACAAAAATGAGAAAAAGAATATTCATTGACAAAGGAAATCTCCTATTTCTACGTAGGGTATTCCCGTCCCAAAAAGGAAAACCCCTCACAAATCAGACAAAAGGTGTCGGTCTTTTTCCAAAAAGGAACCGGCTTATAAAAAAAACATCACCACATTCATTCCATAATAACCTGATAATCCAACTACTTTTATTACTTTTGCAGACACATTTTAATGAAAACGTTTTAACAAGATACAACAACAATGGAATTAGCAAGCAAATACAATCCCGCCGATGTAGAGGGGAAATGGTATCAGTATTGGCTGGACAATAAACTTTTCAGTTCGAAACCCGATGGAAGAGAACCGTATACCATCGTCATTCCACCACCAAACGTGACCGGAGTACTCCACATGGGACACATGCTTAATAACACGATTCAAGATATTTTAGTACGCCGGGCGCGTATGATGGGAAAGAATGCCTGCTGGGTACCGGGCACCGATCATGCATCCATCGCCACCGAAGCAAAAGTTGTGAACAAACTCGCACAACAAGGAATCAAAAAAAATGATTTAACCCGCGAGGAGTTCCTAAAACATGCATGGGCATGGACGGAAGAACATGGAGGTATAATCCTTAAGCAGCTACGCAAACTGGGCGCATCCTGCGATTGGGACCGCACAGCTTTCACCATGGATGAAAAACGCAGTAAAAGCGTAATTAAAGTATTCGTCGACCTTTACAATAAAGGACTGATTTATCGCGGAGTACGCATGGTAAACTGGGATCCGAAAGCTCTCACTGCCCTGTCTGATGAAGAAGTAATTTATAAAGAAGAGCACAGCAAACTTTACTACCTGCGCTATAAGGTGGAAGGCGATACGGAAGGACGTTATGCCGTAGTTGCAACTACACGTCCGGAAACAATCATGGGCGATACAGCCATGTGTATCAATCCGAATGACCCCAAAAACCAATGGTTAAAGGGAAAGAAAGTAATAGTCCCGTTAGTCAACCGGGTTATTCCTGTCATTGAGGACGATTATGTGGACATCGAATTCGGTACAGGCTGTTTAAAAGTTACCCCTGCTCACGACGTAAACGACTATATGTTGGGAGAAAAATACAATTTGCCTTCCATTGACATATTCAACGACAACGGAACAATCAGCGAAGAAGCCGGCATGTATGTAGGAATGGACCGCTTCGATGTCCGCGAACAAATAGAAAAAGATCTTGCGGCTGCCAACTTATTGGAAAAAGTGGAGGCCTATACAAACAAGGTCGGTTTTTCAGAACGTACCAATGTAGCCATCGAGCCGAAACTTTCCATGCAATGGTTTCTCAAAATGAAACATTTTGCCGACATGGCACTCCCGCCGGTAATGAACGACGAATTAAAATTTTATCCGGCCAAATATAAGAATACGTACCGCTACTGGATGGAAAACATCAAAGACTGGTGTATCAGCCGTCAGCTTTGGTGGGGACATCAGATACCGGCATATTTCCTTCCTGAAGGTGGATTTGTGGTAGCCGAAACAAAGGAAGAAGCATTGAAACTGGCAAAAGAGAAAACAGGAAACGCCAATCTGAAACCGGAAGATCTCCGTCAGGAAGAAGACTGTCTGGATACATGGTTCTCTTCATGGCTATGGCCTATTTCATTGTTCGACGGTATAAACAATCCGGGTAACGAAGAAATTAAATATTACTATCCGACTTCCGACTTGGTAACAGGCCCCGACATCATATTTTTCTGGGTCGCACGTATGATCATGGCAGGTTATGAATACATGGGAGACATGCCGTTTAAGAACGTATATTTCACCGGAATCGTAAGAGACAAAATAGGACGCAAGATGTCGAAGTCGTTAGGCAACTCACCCGACCCGCTTGAACTGATAGAAAAATACGGAGCAGACGGTGTACGCATGGGAATGATGTTGTCTGCCCCTGCCGGAAACGATATCCTCTTCGATGATGCATTGTGCGAACAAGGACGTAACTTCAATAATAAAATATGGAATGCATTCCGCCTTGTCAAAGGATGGAATGTTACAGACGCTGAACAACCGTTGTATGCACAAACCGCAACCGAATGGTTCGAGGCTATGCTAAACAAAGCATCCGCAGAAATTGACGATTTGTTCTCAAAATATCGTCTGAGCGAAGCCCTGATGGTTGTATATAAACTATTTTGGGATGAGTTCTCAAGCTGGTATCTGGAAACAATAAAGCCCGCTTACGGACAGCCGATAGACAGCCTGACTTACGAAAAGACATTGAGTTTCTTTGAGGCATTGCTGAAATTACTGCACCCGTTCATGCCGTTTATAACCGAAGAATTATGGCAACATATTTACGAGCGCAAGGCGGGAGAAAGTATCATGGTTCAGCCTATCCACACCGGAAAGTCTTATAATGAATCTATCATTACTAACTTTGAAACAATGAAAGATATCATCGGAAACATCCGGACAATACGTCTTCAAAAGAATATCTCCCAAAAAGAAATGCTGACTCTTCAGGTTATCGGAGCAAATCTGGTAGCTGATTTCAATGCGGTTATTATGAAATTATGTAATCTGACAGCCATTGAAACCGGTTCTATAAAAGCAGAAGGCGCATCTTCTTTCATGGTAGGAACAACCGAATATGCCATACCTTTGGGAAATCTAATTAATAAAGAAGAAGAATTGAAGAAACTGGAAGCCGATTTGAAATACCAGGAAGGTTTCCTGCAAAGCGTATTGAAGAAACTGAATAATGAAAAGTTTGTAAGCAAAGCCCCTGCAAACATTATCGAAACAGAACGGAAAAAACAGACTGACGCCGAAACAAAAATAGCAGCATTAAAAGAAAGTATCGCAGCTTTAAAGAAATAAAGTGCACAAACTAAAAAGAAGAGGCCATCTCAAGTCTATTTTGAGACAGCCTCTTTCTTTATATCTCCGATAAGATGGAGTTCTTATTCCTGTTCACTCAATGGACGGGTTTCCTTAGATTTCCCGAAATCTTTATTAGGCTGATTGCCCATCACAAATTTCAACGTTCCTCCTTTTATGATATCATTATAGGTTATATAAGCCTTATCATAAGGATCACCGTTCAAATACACCTGCTGAATATAGATATTTTCCTTGCTGTTATTCTCGGCCTCGACTGTAAATTGGTTACCGCCTCTCACATTTATACTCATCTTGCTGAAGCGCGGACTACCAAAAACATACACACCATTACACGGATTTACCTGATAAAATCCCATAGACGACAAGATATACCATGCAGACATCTGGCCGCAGTCTTCATTACCAATGATACCGTCCGGCTTGTCTGTATAGAATTCATCCATAATGAAACGGACTTTTTCTGCCGTTTTCCACTGCTGACCGGCAAAAGCATAAAGATACGTAACATGATGACTCGGCTCGTTTCCATGTGCATATTGTCCAATTAATCCTGTAATATCACTGGAAGCCCCTTCGCCCATGCTGTCATTATTGACAAAGAAGGAATCCAATTTCGCGGTAAATACGTCATCCCCTCCAAAAAGATTAATTAAGCCATAGGGATCTTGCGGTGCAAAGAATGTGTATTGCCAGCCATTCCCTTCTGTAAAGTCACCGACTCCATGTATAGAACGTGCAGGATCGTAAGGAGTACGCCAGGAACCATCATCCAATTTCGGGCGGATGAAATTAATTGACTGGTCAAAATAAGTCTTGTAATAATCTGCGCGTTTTGCATACAATTCATAGTCATCCTGCTTACCCATCTTCTTTGCCATACGTGAAATTCCCCAATCATCTACAGCATATTCCATCGCAATAGAAGTAGCCTCATGCACTTTATCTGCCGGAATATAACCTTTCTCCATCACATAGGGAACAGCATTCTGATTCGGATTCGTAGCAGTAGCCTTCATTGCAGCAAGAGCTCTTTCTGCATCGAAGCCTGTAAATCCTTTCAGATAAGCGTCTGCAATGATAGGAACGGAACTATATCCGGGCATGGTATTCGTTTCTCCGTTCATTAAAGTCCAGATAGGAAGTTTGCCTTGCTGGTCATAAACGGTCAACATTGCATTGATAATATCATCCACACGTTCGCTTTGGGTGATAGTCATCAACGGGTGCAATGCACGATAAGTATCCCACGTAGAGAACGTAGTATAATTAGGTTTATCTCCGGAAGAATATATCATATCATCAATACCACGATATTCCCCATTCACATCGCAGAACAAAGTAGGAGCAATCATCGTATGATACAAAGCAGTATAGAATACTTTTTTCGCTGTTTCATCCTGATCGTCTACAATAATCTTCGCCAACTGTTCATTCCAACGCTTACGACTGTCATTCATAACGCGATTAAAATCCCAATCAGGCAACTCGGCATCCATGTTCAAAGCCGCGTTATCGCAACTTACCGGAGAAAGAGCAACCTTAATATTCACTTCTTTCACATTACCAAAAGTGAGTACACTTTTTACAGAAGCCACGCGCAACTGGTCACCCGTCTTGGGAGTATTGTCATCGTATGCCGTAAACTGTTCTATTTTCTTATCGCTCTTCAACACAAAATATATCCGGCGGTTAGGGCTCCATCCATGCACATAACGATAACCTTCCACAGTATAATCATCAATCTTATGAATATAACTTTCATAAGCATTCGTACCGTTTCCTTCACGCAAATCAATCAAAATAGAAGCCGGCTTTCCTTCCGGATATGTATAGCGGTGTAATCCGACCCGATCGGTTGCGGTCAATTCCGCTTTAATCTGATACCGATCGACCATTACGGAATAATAATCCGGGCGGACAACCTCCGTCTCATGAGAATAGAATGAAGCATATCCATCCTCAAACCCGTCCTGATTTCCACGCGGAGTGCGAATCTCATTTAAAGGCATTACCAAGACATCTCCCAAATCGGTACATCCCGTTCCACTCAGATGTGTGTGAGAAAATCCGATTAAGATACTGTCTGAGTAATGATACGCAGATGTCCAGTCCCACCCTTTATGAATATTGCTCGGCCCCAACTGCACCATCCCAAAAGGAACACTTGTTCCCACAAATACATGCCCGTGATAACCAGACCCGATGTATGGGTCTACATACTGCACTAAATCTCCTACTTCAGGAGAATCTGACGTTACACCATTGCAACTGACTAAAGCCAGCATGCAAAGCATACCCGACATTGTTTTGAATAGTTTCATAACTTTTGAATTGATTATTTGAATTTAAGTTTACATGATTTTATTTCAATGCTTTCAGTTTCACAATCTCTCCCAACTCAGGCAGCAATACAGGTATTCCTCTTTTAGCAGCTTCCGAAGCAAAGACGTGGGGAGGATCGAACAATGGCTCATCCGAAAGATCAAACGTTCCATAATGCATCGGGATCGTCATGCGCGCATTCATCTCTAACGATGCAGTCAACGCATCGTAAGGAGAAATATGATTAGGCTGCATGAACCAACGAGGTTTATAAGCTCCTATGCCTATCATGCAATAATCTATATGAGGAAATAGCTTAGGCAATTCCTTAAAATGAGCAGCATATCCGGTATCTCCGCTATTATAAACAACGATTCCATCGCACTCTATCATAAAGGCTCCCCACAAACGTTCTCCTCCATCATTTACTCCGCGCTTACTCCAATGCTGGGCGGGGAGGAATGTCAAACACAAATTTCCGTCTACGTGCTGCTGATACCATGCAGCCTCTATTACGTGCATTGCGGGAAACCAGTTTTTAATCAGTGTTCCGGTACCTATTCCACAGAAAAGTTTCATCTGCGGATTAAGAGCAAACAACCGGGATATGCTCGGCTTATCCAGATGATCAAAATGATCGTGACTGATAAGAAGGTAATCAATTCCACAAAAGATCGAAACGTTTGCAGGAAAAGCACTTCGTCTTTTCACAAAAGGAATGCTTCCAAATACAGGATCTATCATGAAACGTTTTCCACCTATTTGGAGAAAAAAAGAATTATGTCCCAACCAGATAAGAGAATTACCGACAACTGCATCTAAAGAGGAAAGGAAATGTATCTTCGGATTCCACTTTACCGTACGCTTTTCTTTGCGTTGAGGATTCGGAGACAGGCGCCATTTCAAAACACTCCCCATTCCCGGTTTCCAACGATGTTGCCGATTAAAGAATTTTCCCTTTACCGTAGGATTTCCTCTCCAATGCGGATTAACAGTTGCCAGAAGCTCATTTTTCCTGAAAGTAATTCTTTCGCCCATAACCAAGTCATAAATAAAAAAAGCAGAATGTCATTTACAGAAATTCAGCTCTCCCGTTTTTTCTCCCTTTGCAAAGCTGCGCTATACCAATCAAGCTTCCACAAAATCTTACTTTTCCAATAAATCTTTCAAAAAGGCATCAAGCTCTTCATCCAAACCTTTCAATAATTCTTCGTCCAACAGCAAAGTATCCTCATCATCGACAAGCATCAATTCTACAATGGTCTCCTTCTCGTCATCAACCAATACGAAAGAATAAGGTTTCAATAAAGACAAATCATCGAACATCCCCTGTTCCTTCAACTCGACAATGGCTTTGCGAAGAACAAGTTCCGTCTCTTTGTTAAAGGCATCACTCCCGTAATCAATCCATTCATTAACTCTCACTCGAGAAAGTTCTTCCTCATCATCATTAAAAATAAGTAATTCTCCGCTATCTTGATTAGGTTGCAAATGAATATCTGTCACCTCTTGATTAACGGTATTACCTTTATATCGGCTCACCGCGTCTTTAATGGCCGATAATACAGATGCATAAGATTGCTCACTCAATGTCATAATATTAACCTTTTTCTTTCATCCCAAAAATACAAAAAAACCAAATATCACGAAATTTATTCCTATTATTTATGATTAAATCGTTCCATTTGCAATGACAAACGGGACATTATTTGCTCTTTTCTCTCCAACTGCATTTCATAAAAGTCCATGATTTGCATCAATTCGGTGTCGGGTGTGAGATAAGAACGGGATTTTCCTAACCATTGAATAGCGGAAGTCAAATCACCTTCCATCTCACAGGCCAATGCCATATTAAATGATGCATACATTTTTTGCTTTTTCGATTTTACGCTTTCATACACCTTTTCCCATATTTCCTTTGCTGCTTTCCAATCATTTTCCCGTACATATACACCGGCATCCCGCATTTCCGGGCTGCCTCCATCGAAATATATACGGTCCGTCTGCACCCAATATGGCACAAGCTTTTGCGACAAAGTCAAAGAAATTAACGATGCAATATCCTGATGGATTGCATCGACAGATAAAGTCGATTCGATATCCCAATACAAACTGTCAGAATAACAAACAGAAGCTATCGGTTTTTCACGGGAAGGTATGTAGATATTTAGCAGAGGAGTTATCTTCGCTTCAAGAACCGGAAAAGCAACCGGCATATCCGGATACGAGACCTCTATCTCATTCATTTCCAGCTTTACTCTTTCCACCGACAGCAACACATCGGCATCCAAAGCTTCTGTCAACTCCACAATTTCCCCTTCTGACAATATATGCGGTGAGAATTTCTTCGGAGCTCCCGCGTACAATGCAGAATCGCATATAACCACCTGATCAAAATAATGAGAATCTGCCAATGCTCCGGCCAATGCCTCTGCCATAAGTTTTGCATCACCTTCCTGTTCCCCCAAAGCTATCTGACCTTTTTTACGGGGAGCTGCCGGCGGAGCATTGTTAATCACAGCAACCTTATTTACCTGTTCCGGGAAATTTACTTCGGCCGGATAAAGCTGTTCAAACGAAATTGTCCGTATAGAATTACACGAAACAAAACTGAACATCAGCAACATTAAAAGACAAGAAATGTACGACCTCATAAAAAATACATACTTTTAATATGACAAATTTAAACATTCTATTTCATTCCACTCCAACAAGTATCACTAAAAAGAAGAATTTATAAGTAATCTTTAGAGGAAATAAAAAAATCCCCGAGAATTGAGTAAATCACAATCTCGAGGATTTTTTCCTGCCAATCCTTTATCTTAGAAATACATCAAGCATTTTTTCCATGACAATTCTTATACTTCAGGCCACTTCCGCACGGACAAGGATCATTACGTCCTACGGTTTTCTCCGCCCGATAAGGCTCATGTTTTGCCTCACGCGTATCTTTTCCTGCAGCCGCCTGCTGTGCCGGATCATTCAAATCCTGCTTTTGCTCTACATATTGTTGTTTTGGACGAGACGGTTCAGGAGCAGCCGCGCGAACTTGTTCCGGATCGGGAACAGGAATCTGCCCGCGCATCAATATAGAAACGGTATTATTGTTGACCTTCGCCACCATATTATCGAATAACGTAACCGACTCCAATTTAAAAATCAACAAAGGATCCTTCTGTTCATAACTTGCATTCTGTACAGATTGCTTCAGATCATCAAGTTCACGAAGGTTTTCCTTCCAAGCATCATCAATTGTATGCAACAGTATCGCCTTTTCAAATGCTTTCACAATCTCCTTCGATTCACTTTCATAAGCCGCCTTTAGGTTTACAGCAATGTTATACATCCGTTTGCCATCCGTAATCGGTATCAAAATATTTTCGTACATCTGTCCTTGTGCCTCATAAACTTTTTTGATAACCGGATTAGCAACCTGTGCCATGCGCTCTGTCTTCCGCTTAAAAAGAATCATTGCTTCATCGAAAATCTTATCAGTCAAATCTTCTTTTTTCTGGTTTTTAAAGTCGGTTTCCGAGAACGGAATCTCCATTGCCAATGTCTGAAGGACTTCCATTTTAGCATCTTCATATGTAGGTTGTGCGACAGCATTTTCACAACGTTCCCATATCATATTCACAATATCCATGCCTATACGTTCGCCCATCAAAGCATGCCGACGTTTCGTATAGACAACTGTACGTTGTTTATTCATTACATCATCATATTCCAACAGACGTTTACGAATGCCGAAATTGTTCTCTTCCACTTTTTTCTGTGCCCTCTCAATAGATTTCGAAATCATAGAGTGCTCAATCATCTCGCCTTCTTTAAATCCAAGACGGTCCATATACTTGGCAATGCGGTCGGATGCAAACAAACGCATCAAGTCATCTTCTAAAGAAACGAAAAATACAGAAGAGCCCGGGTCGCCTTGTCGACCGGCACGTCCACGCAACTGACGGTCAACACGACGAGATTCATGACGCTCTGTACCAATGATTGCCAAACCGCCCGCAGCTTTCACCTCCGGACTTAATTTAATATCCGTACCACGACCTGCCATATTTGTCGCAATCGTAACCGTACTTGTCTGACCGGCCTTTGCCACTATCTCGGCTTCCTTCTGATGAAGTTTTGCATTTAATACATTATGCGGAATCTTTCGCAAGGTAAGCATCTTGCTTAACGTTTCAGAGATCTCAACAGATGTCGTACCAACCAACACCGGACGTCCCGCTGCAACCATTTTTTCAACCTCTTCAATCACGGCTTTATACTTCTCACGTTTAGTCTTATATACGCGGTCATTCATGTCGATACGCGCAATCGGTCGGTTGGTCGGTATGACAACTACATCCAATTTATATATATCCCAGAACTCTCCGGCCTCAGTTTCTGCCGTTCCTGTCATACCGGATAACTTATGATACATTCGGAAATAATTCTGAAGCGTAATTGTTGCAAACGTTTGAGTTGCAGCTTCTACTTTGACTCCCTCTTTAGCTTCTACAGCCTGATGCAATCCGTCACTCCAACGACGCCCGTCCATGATACGCCCCGTCTGCTCATCTACAATCTTCACCTGGCCATCTATCACTACATAATCGGTATCTCTCTCAAACATTGTGTACGCTTTCAGCAACTGATTTATCGTATGTACACGTTCCGACTTGACGGCAAAATTTGTCATCAGTTCATCCTTTTTCGCAAGTTTCTCCTCCTCTGTCAAACCAGTCTCGTTTTCCAGAGCAGAAAGTTCAGCGGCAATATCAGGCAAAACAAACAATGTCGGATCCTGAGAATTCCCTGTTATCAAATCAACACCCTTATCTGTCAGGTCGGCACTCTTCAGCTTTTCATCTACGACAAAGTATAAAGGCTCTACAGCTTCCGGCATACGTTTATTATTTGCCTCCATATAAATTTCCTCTGTCTTAAGCATTCCCGCCTTGATTCCCGGTTCGCTCAAGAATTTAATCAACGCTTTATTACGAGGCAAAGCCTTATGACTTCTAAACAAGGCCAAAAAGCCGGCTTCAACATCTTCTTTTTTATCGGAAGCTATTAAACGTTTTGCATCAGCAAGCAGTTGGGTAGCCAGTTTTTTCTGCGCTTCGACCAATCTTTCCACCAATGGTCGTAAAACTTCAAATAATTGTTGTTCTCCTCTCGGCACCGGCCCTGAAATAATCAACGGCGTACGGGCATCGTCAATAAGTACAGAGTCGACCTCATCGACTATTGCATAATTGTGTTTCCTCTGCACAAGATCTTTAGGACTGACCGCCATATTATCACGCAGATAATCAAAACCGAATTCATTGTTCGTTCCAAATGTTATATCTGCCATGTAAGCCTTACGACGAGCTGCCGAGTTGGGCTGATGCTTGTCTATACAATCCACGCTAAGCCCGTGGAACATGTATAAAGGTCCCATCCATTCTGAGTCACGCTTTGCCAGGTAATCGTTGACAGTAACCACATGAACTCCGTTACCGGTCAAAGCGTTCAAGAACACCGGAAGTGTCGCAACCAATGTTTTACCCTCACCTGTGGCCATTTCCGCAATCTTCCCTTGATGCAAAACAACGCCTCCAAACAGTTGGACATCGTAATGTATCATATTCCACACGGTTTCATTCCCTCCGGCAACCCAGTGATTTTTCCAAATAGCGTTATTGTCTTCTATACGGACGAAGTCACGTCCTTCTCCTGCCAGTTCCCGGTCAAAATCGGTTGCGGTTACAACGATTTCTTCATTTTCCACGAAACGTCTAGCTGTATCCTTCACGATAGCAAACGCCATCGGCAGGACATCATTCAAAGCTTTTTCATACTTGTCAAGAACCTCTTTCTCCAGTTTATCTATCTGACTGAATAATGCTTCACGCTTTTCCAAGTCTGTCGATTCCACTGAAGCCTTCAGTTCTTCTATTTTCCGATTCTCTTCCTCCGCCGAAGCCTTGATATATTTTTTCAATTCTGCTGTCTTAGCACGAAGTTCATCATGACTCAATTTTACAACCTCCGGATAAACCTCTTTAATTTTATTCACCCAAGGTTGAATTTCTTTCATATCGCGAGACGCTTTATTCCCAAAAAGTTTACTTATAAATTCATTAAATCCCATTTGTATCGACTATGTTTATTATTAGCTATAAGATAATGTGTAAAAAATATTACGAATGTGCAAAAATAACAAAATATGGAAACATTTGCACGATAACCGAAACTTTTAGTTTCCTATCCCATATAATGGGGATTGCACCGAAGCGTTCGGTGCACGAATTCTCATGAAATGCGCAATCGTGGGAGCAATTGTCGTGATTTTAACTGGAGTATATATTATTTCCGGACGCACATTGTTTCCCATAAAAAACAAAGGAACAGACGAATATGCCTCACGGACCAGATGAGAGGTTTGCGTATATTCATCCACCATCGTCCATCCCGGCATCACTTCCACATAAATGTCACCTGAATGATTTGCGTTGAAACTATTTTTTATCTTATCGATTTTAGGAGTCCATGCTCCCAATAATAACCGTTGGGAAGTATATGCATCCTGAACTCCGCTCATTTGTACGATAAAATCGGCCGACTTATTTAATATTTCGGTCAGATTTATTTTCTTTTCTTCTATCAGTTTGTGATTAAGGAACAGTTGCCTTTCATGAAAAGTTTCCACATATTGCCCTTGTCCGTAAACCGCCATCAGATACATGTTCAGCAAAGCTGCACAACGTTTCATGTAGAATTTGCCTCCGGGTATGCGGTAAGCAGACAAATCTCTCGTGTCCTGTTCAGAATAACCCGTTGAGGTAATGAAAAACAAAGCGTTATTCAAACCAATTTTCCGTTCCACCAAATCCAACAGATCGCCTATTGCGTTATCTAAGCGAACATATACATCTTGAATTTCCATTGTATATTCCGCATCGGATTTATGGGCATAATTGCCGGCATAATACGACAAAGACAATAAATCGGGGACAGCATCTTTTCCTATCGCCGTCTTATCGAAACATTCGCTTACCAATCGGTTTACCTCATCGTTTACAAAAGGACTTGTTTTAAACCGTTTATACTTAACGGAACGTTCGTCGGTAAAGTCATGTTTAAAAGTCAGTTGTTTCGCGTTTGATGTCAAATATTTGTAAGACGTTACGGGTAAGTACGGTTCCCAAGCCTGATTATCTATCCGAAAATCAAGTCCTTTATGATCATTATATGTCGTAACCCACTCAGGGAAAGTGCCATAATAAGTAGAACCGCACCATTTTCCGGTTTCATCATTAAGCCAAAATACTCCTTTTGATGCATGTCCGCCAGAGAAAACCGCCATTTCCCGTGTGGGAGCTATCGCATACACTTCAGCCATTCCTCCCGAAGCAATAATCAATTCATCCGATAGTGTTGATACCTGCAAATGCGTCGGAGATGTATTTTCCTGCGTATAAATCCCCATGTAATCCCCATCGTCCGCACTTTTTACAATGCGCAAAGAAGCGCGATCCATCCAACGGTTTCCGACAACGCCATTATAAAAAGGTGTAGTTCCCGTATAAACCGATGCTACGGCCGAAGTCTGATCCACATCTATAAAGTCGTATTCCGCATTACAATATACGCGTCCTTCTTTCCATAACCGCTTAAAACCTCTCTCTCCATATAAAGAAAAAAAAGCTTCAATGTAATCCATCCGCAACTGGTCTATCGTCAATCCTATAACCAATTTAGGAACAGAAGGTGAATTTTGAGCTTGTAATCCGGAAACTAAGAAGGCCGTCAGTAAAGATGTCAGTATGCGTTCTTTCATTTATATCTTTCTCTTATCAAAACATGGCTTATTGAATTAGCAAAAAAACCGAGTGCCAAAGATAACACCGATAAATCAAATTCTTGTGGAGAAAAGGGAATTATCAATATAAAAAGTGTTAAACACACGATATTTACCCAATGAAAAACTCCTTTCTTCCGCTTTATATCGCAATATATCACACAAGGCAAACATAACAACGGTAACGGATTAAAGAGGATAAGCAACCAATTGGAACCGACAGTCGGATGCACCGAAAAGAAAAACAGAAATGCGATAACACAACCGACAACACCTTGTACGGAACACAACAAAGCATCCCATCCCCAAAAAGCATGTCCTCTTCTCCATTGCAGCCGTGAGACATATAAAGAGATCAGCAAGAATAATAAAAACACCGCATTCGGTGAAAGGAAAGATGCAGATGTTTCTTCATCAGGCTCGGCATCTACTATCACATTCTCTTCGGCTATTAATTTTCTCGTCTCGCCGTTTTTTCCGACAATATACGCGCCATCTGCGTAATCGCGCATATAAAATGGGGCGAACATCTGCAAACGCGCGTCTATTATCTCGTCAGCCTGAGCACCCAGACACAGATCTATGCCGAATGCACTCCAGTCATATTCTTCCGTATATTCATGAACTATCGAACGGAACGTTCTGTCAGGACGAGATTCCGGATACACAATCGTTCCGGAAACAGCACGTTCTATACAATCTCTTGCACGTGTCGTACAGTTATCGTAGAAATAATTATAACGATACACTCTGTTTTCAGGCAGATAATGCTTTTGCAAGATAGACAACAGGCGCATTTTTTCTTCATGCGTAAGATTCAGTTCCTGCTCGTAAACGGAAGAACCTCGCAAAGCATACTCCGCCTCAAAATAAGGATAAGGAGTCACCCCCAGACGATAATCGGTTTCTCCCTTTACAAAACGATATATAAAATGAGGTGCATCGAAACTGAACATTCCAAAATTAAAGACGACATCTATATTCCGGTCGCTGTTTTGATAACGTATAGCCGTATGTCCAAACAAAGAATACACCTCCGTACCGGGAGCACATGTCAACAAACAAAAGCGAATATTATCTTGCGCCATCACTTTTCCGCCAAACAACAAGGCCAATAAAAGATAAACAAGAAAGGATTTTATGTATCTTTTCTCTCTCATATTCAATAAACATTTTCTTTTTTAACCGACACAAAAATACATTGAATAATTTAAACCATTAAAACAAATAATTGTTTTTATGCCCTTCCTATTTATTTTTTACGTTACTTTGCAGGCAATAATACAACAAACAACGTGAATTTAATTATCGACATAGGAAATACCGTAGCCAAGATAGCCGTTTTCTCAGGAGATGAAATTGTAGAAGTCTTACGTGGCTCAAATCATTCCATCGACTGCGTAGGCATGTTGTGCAACAAATATCCCATAAGTAAAGGGATTATCGCTTCGGTCATTACACTAAGCAATACTATCCGGAGACAACTTTCAAAACTAAATTTCCCGGTATTGGAACTGACATATAAAACACCTGTTCCCATTCAAAATCTATATAAGACACCGGAAACGTTAGGCATGGACAGATTAGCCGCTGTAGTAGGTGCCAATTACCTGTCGCCCCATAAGGATATTCTTGTCATAGATGCCGGCACTGCCCTGACATACGAATTCATTGATGCCGAAGGAAGATATTGGGGAGGCAATATTTCTCCCGGCATCTATACACGATTCAAAGCGTTAAATGCATGTTGTGACAAACTGCCTTTGATAGAAAAGAACGGAGACATCCCGGAATTCGGATACAATACAGATACGGCTATCCGCGCAGGTGTAATAAAAGGATTGGAGTTCGAAATAACAGGCTATATCACCCTAATGAAAAAAAAGCATCCGGAACTTTTGGTTTTTTTAACGGGCGGAGATAATTTTTCTTTTGATTCAAGCCTAAAAAACACCATATTTGCAGACAGATTCTTAGTCTTAAAAGGTTTAAACAGAATACTAAATTATAATGTCATATAATAGAAGTTTAATCGGAGCAATACTGTTCGTTACCACGTCTATAACAGTCAATGCCCAAACGAGCGTAAACTCCCCTTATACAAGATACGGATTGGGAGACTTGACAAACTCAGCCTTTGCAAACAATATTGCAATGGGAGGAGTAGGTTATGCCTTAAGAAACGGTAATCATATCAATATAATGAATCCGGCATCCTACACGGCAGCCGACTCCTTGTCGTTTAAATTCGATGTCGGAATGGGATGGAATATCTCTAATTTTAAAGAAGGAGGATATACAAACAAAGCAAAGAATTCCACATTCGACTATATTGCCATGCAATTCCGTCTGCATCCGCGAATCGGATTTACTCTCGGTTTTGTCCCATATTCTACCGTTGGTTACAATTTTAGTCAAACCTATTCATTAGAAAACGGGAACGAAACAACAGCGACAAACACGTTTACCGGAGACGGAGGACTGCAACAAGTTTTTTTAGGCTTAGGATTCAAAATATTCAAGAACTTGTCTGTCGGAGCTAATATCGGTTATTTTTACGGAACAATCGACTATCAAAGTAATATAAGTTTCAGCACAACATCCGACCAAACCGTAACTTATAACCATATAAGAGTAAAAAGTTACAAAGCAGATTTCGGCCTTCAATACACCCAAGACATCAATAAAGACAATAATATTACTTTAGGTCTTAGCTACGGACTTGGACATGATCTAAACTCCACCGGCACAAAAGGAATACAAGTTACCAATTATCAAGCCGATGAAATCTCGGTAAACGATCAATACGGAATCCCGCATTCATTCGGAGGAGGCCTTGCATTCAATCACAAAAAACAATGGACCGTGGAAGTTGATTACACGAAGCAACAATGGTCTAAGGCCAAATACGAAAATGAGACAAACCGATACAACAATCTTTCCCGCATTGCCATAGGAGCAGAATTTACTCCAAACTCCGAAGGACGGGGTTATCTCCAGAGAATTCATTACCGGGCCGGAGCATATTATAATAATTCCTATCTGAAAATGACAGATAATATTGATGGCCCATCCGAATATGGAGTAAGTGTCGGACTAGGCTTCCCCTTGCAATTATTTCAACGAAATACCATTTTAAACATCACTGGCCAATATGTTCATGTAAAGCCTTCTGTTGCTGACATGCTTTCCGAAAATCGCTTTGTCATAAAACTTGGACTGACATTCAATGAACGTTGGTTCATGAAATGGAGAATCAATTAAATAACGTTGGACGAATAAATTTAATAGATATGATGAAAATAAGAATGTTTACAGCGCTGTGTGCAATCATGTTAGGCACAACAGCAGTTCTTGCTCAGAAAGGAGTAGAAGACGGTTCGCGTTTCGGTCATGGAGAAGACAGCATTCGTTGTCTACAAAACATTAGTGTTTACACAGAATACGTGAAAACAAACAATTTTAAGGATGCATATACTCCGTGGAAAGCTGTATTCACAGAAGCACCAACCGCCCAAGTGGGCACGTATACCAATGGCGTAAAAATACTTCGGGCTTTAATTGCTTCGGCTAAAGATGCGACAGAACAAGGGAATTATTTCAGCGAATTAATGGCCGTTTACGACCAACGTCTGAAATATCTTGACCAACTTAACAATTTAGTAAAGACGAAAGCCACAAAAGGTTCTGTTATCGGATTAAAGGCTCATGACTATATTTATTTTTCAGGAAAAGCATTCGATGTCAACGAGGCCTACAACATGCTCAAAACAGCTATTGACATGGAAAAAGAAAATTCCGATTATTTCATACTGCAAGACATGATGGATGTGTCATCACGTAAACTGAAAGCTGATGAAACACATAAAGAAACCTTTATCCAAGACTATTTGATTACTTCCGAATATGCAGAAAAGGCATTGAAAGCAGCTCCGGAGAATCAAAAGAACATATACAAAACCGCAAAAGACAATGTTGATGCTTACTTCATCAACAGCGGCGCTGCAACATGCGAAAACCTTCAATCCATTTACGGCCCGAAAATCGAAGAGAATAAAAACAACATTGAATATCTGAAACAAGTCATCAATGTCATGCAACTTTTAAAGTGCACCAACGAAGATGCTTACTTCGCAGCATCGGAAGCTGCCCATGCCATTGAACCGACAGCAGGTTCAGCTGCCGGATGCGGCTTCTTATATTATAAAAAGGGGGAATATGACAAAAGCATAAGCTATTTCGATCAAGCCATTGAAATGGAAAATGATCTCATGAAGAAATCAGAATATTGCTATAGTGCCGCTGCTGTTTTATTTACAGCAAAACAATATAGTAAGGCAAAACAGTACGCAAACAAAGCAATTGAAGCCAATCCGAATAGTGGGAAGTCATATATTTTAATTGCACAACTATACGCTTCCGCTCCCAATTGGGACTCAGATCCTACAATGAACAAGTGTACTTATTTTGCTGTCATCAGCAAGCTTCAACGTGCAAAAAGTGTTGATCCCAGCGTTACAGAAGAAGCAAACAGATTAATCTCGGCATATTCTGCACACACTCCGAAGACAGAAGACTTATTTTTCTTAGGCCTAAAATCCGGAAGCACCGTAAAAATCGGTGGATGGATCGGTGAAACCATCACTATCCCCTAACACTATGCACTTAAAGAAACGCAATAAAACATCTATTCTATTTATAAACATAACAGTTACTATATGGGTAACTGTTATGTTTATTTTATGCCCTTCATGCGGAAAAAAGTCTTCCGGAATGGCAAACATCACACCATCCAATGATTCTTTACCCGATATGCAAACAAACGAGATCGTTTCTTTCGTATCTGATTCCGGCTTGATTCGATATAAAATAATCACTCCCGAATGGCTTATATACAGTAAAAAGAGTCCTACATTATGGGCATTCGAAAAAGGTGTTTACCTTGAAAAATTTGATACGCTTTTTAATATCGACTCAAGCATCAAGGCCGATACAGCATATTATTACGAATCAAAAAGGATTTGGGAACTAAGAAGCAATGTACAAATAAGGAATCAGCAAGGAGACAAATTCGATACAGATCTTCTTTTTTGGGATCAAAATAAAGCAAGAATCTATTCCGATCACTTTATCCGCATCGAACAGCAACCGGAAGACCAAGTTATTACCGGATATGGCTTTGAATCAAATCAAGAAATGACCGAATACCGCATTTTCAACAACACCGGCTCTTTTATCGTAGAAGATAAAACTCCCACAGACTCAACACAAAATAAATAGGATATAGCAATAAATGGAACCAATCTTATCCATACTCATCATATTAATCTTTTCCGTCTTTTTTTCAGGCATGGAAACAGCCTTTGCATTTTCCGGGAAACTTCGCATCGAAACAACAAGGAAAAAGAATCCAATCAACCGCATCCTTTCCATATTCTATCGAAATGAAAATGCGTTCATGTCGGCGATGTTTATAGGAAGCAACGTTGCTCTTATCGCCTATGGCATTGTTACAGCCAGGCTCATCCAACAACATTTATACCTATACACCCCGATAAATAAAATCCTATACATCATTATCGGAACTACAATAGCGGCTTCCGCCATCCTTATCACCAAAGAACTTATCCCCAAAACCCTCTTTAAAATCTATGCAGAGAACCTGTTGAAGACACTGGCCGTCCCCGCTTTAATCTGTTACATAATCATTTATCCTATCAGTCAAACGATATCATTTCTCTCAAAAGGCATCTTACACATATTCGGGATCAACAGCAATAAAGACAATACGGCCAAAGCTTTCACAAAGGTTGATTTAGACTCTTTCATCCAAAACAGCATTGATGAATCGCAAAATACAGAAGATATCGATACGGAAATCAAGATGTTCCAAAACGTACTCGATTTCTCCAACATCAAAGTGCGCGATTGTATGATCCCCCGTACCGAGATCATTGCAGTAGAAAATACCGCCACCTTAGACGAATTAAAAGAAAAGTTCATAGAAAACGGAATCAGTAAAATCATTGTTTATAAAGAAAATATAGACAATATAATAGGATATATCCATTCATCTGAGATGTTCAAGCCCCTCTCCGACTGGCAACAAAACATCAGGACAATTCCCTTTGTTCCGGAAACAATGGGAGCGCACAAACTCATGCAACTGTTCATGCAGCAGAAACGTTCGTTGGCTATCGTAGTAGACGAGTTCGGCGGGACATCAGGCATCGTGGCTTTAGAAGACCTGGTTGAGGAAATTCTAGGAGATATAGAAGACGAACATGACACAAACTCCACCATCGCCCGAGTAATCGGTAACAACGAATACATCCTATCCGGCCGGATGGAAATCGAAAAAGCCAATAAAGAATTCAGTCTTAACCTCCCGGAAGATGACGATTATCAAACTATAGGAGGTCTGATTTTACATGAATTTCAAAGCATCCCCAAGATAAATGAAATCATAAATATCGGGAAATTCCAATTTAAAATAATAAAAGTAACAACAACAAAAATAGAATTAGTAAAGCTGAAAGTAAACAAATAGGTGTTTTTTTGGGGAAGAGAATCGAATTTAAACATCTTTTTTGTATCTTCGTGCCCAAAAGTTTGAAAATTTTACCGAATAACAATAAACAAAACAGCAAATTCAATATGGCAACATTACAGAAAATCAGGAGCAAAGGCCCTTTATTGGTCATTGTAATAGGCCTTGCCCTTTTTGCATTCATTGCAGGTGATGCGTGGAAAATACTACAGCCACACCAAGGAAAACAAGACGTCGGAGTTGTAAATGGTAAGAAACTTTCTGTACAAGAATACCAAAAATTGGTAGACGAATACAGCGAAGTCGTTAAACTGACCAACGGTTTAAGCTCTTTAAGCGAGGAACAACTGAACAACATAAAAGACGTTGTCTGGAACACATACGTTACAAATGAACTGGTAGCAACTGAAGCAGAGAAATTAGGGCTCACCGTAACCGATGCAGAAATTGAAGCAATCATAGATGAAGGAACGAACCCTATTTTGATGCAGACCCCGTTCCGCAATCCGCAAACCGGCATGTTCGATAAAGACATGTTGAAAAAATTCCTGGTTGACTACGCCAACTTAAGCAAGACTCAAATGCCTGCTCAATACGTGGAATACTATCAAAAAATGGGAAACTTCTGGAAGTTTATAGAAAAAACATTAATCCAATCCACCTTAGCGGAGAAATATCAGAGCCTGCTTGCCAAGTCTTTAATATCAAATCCCGTAGAAGCAGAAAATGAATTTAAAGCACGTACGGAACAAAGCGACCTCTTATTGACTGGTATCCCATACGCAAGTATCAGCGACACAACAGTACAAGTTTCAGACGAAGAGGTGAAACAGCTTTATGAGAAACGAAAAGAACAGTTTAAACAATCGGTAGAAACCCGTAATATTTCTTACATCGACGTACATGTCGTTCCGTCGGATGCTGATAGAAGTGCCGTACAGAAAGAAGTGACAGAATACAGCAATCAATTAGGAAATACCGACAGCGATTTTGCTACATTTATACGTTCTACCGGATCTACCGTCTCTTATGCTGATATTCCAGTAAACAGAACTGCTCTTCCCGAAGATGTTGCAAGCCGTTTGGACTCAACAAGCATTAAAGAAGTGTACGGCCCCTACTACAATGCCGGAGACGACTCTTATAATGCATTCAAAATTTTAGCAAAGACCACTGCTCCCGATTCTATCGAATTCCGCCAGATTCAAGTATATGCCGATACGGAAGAAAAAACCACAACATTATCGGACAGTATTTACAATGCGTTGAAAAACGGAGCAGACTTCACAGAAATCGCCAAGATTTACGGACAGACAGGAGAATCCATGTGGGTTGACGCACGCTCTTGGGAAAGCGCTGCAAACATTGACAATGATAACGCAAGAATGATCAACGCGCTCATAGAACAGCCTGTCAAAGAAATTTCAAATATCAAAATGGGGCAAATGAACGTCATCCTTCAGGTCATGAATAAAAAAGCGATGAAAAATAAATATAAAGTAGCAATAGTGAAATGCCCTGTGGAGTTCAGTAAAGAAACTTATAATGACGCTTATAATAAATTCAGCCAATTCGTCGCTCAAAACACGACAGTAGAAGAGTTACAGAAAAACGCTGAAGAAAGCGGATATACTATTACTCCGCGCGCTTATTTCCGTAGTGATGAACACTACATCGGCGGAATCCAATCTACCCGCGATGCGTTGAAATGGGTATTCGAAGCAAAAGAAGGAGAGGTTTCCCCATTATACGAATGCGGTGAAAACGACCATCTATTGGTTGTCGCTCTGGAAAAAATAAATCCGAAAGGATATGTTAACATAAATGAGGTTGCAGAATCGTTACGCTCTGAAATCCGCAAAGACAAAAAAGCCGATATCATCATGGCACGAGTTAAAGATTTTAACTCCATAGACCAGATGAAAGCAGAAAAAGATGCTAAAAATGACACGGTTAAACACGTTACATTCAATGCATCAGTATATGTATCCGTATTCAGATCAAGTGAGCCGGCTATCGGAGCTTATGCGGAAAAGACCGAACTCAACCAGGCCTCCGCTCCATTCAAAGGAAATGCAGGCGTATTTATGATTCAGGTTTATAATAAAGAGAAAAGCGCGGAAACATTCGACGTGAAGAAAGAAGAAACAACTTTATCAAGAATGTCAACTGCCAACGCCAGACAATGCGTATATGAACTCCGCGAAAAAGGAAATATCGAAGACCAAAGATATTTATTCTTCTGACAGAAATATTTCATTACATCTTTATAAATATAGTAAAAGAAGCGCCGCTTTCAGAAAAATCAGCGGCGCTTCTTTTGCATTTATAACGAAGAATATAAAAACGTAAGCATTCGAAGAAATGCACCTTTTACACTTTGAGGTTTGGTTGTAGCTTTGCGGCAGTGAATACAATCAAACCTCAATTATTATGAACAGACAAGAATTTGAAGAATTAGAATTGCAGGTGCAACAAAGCGA
>CASDXG010000053.1 GCA_949285025.1 uncultured Bacteroides sp.
AACGCCTGATACGGATATTGAAAGCCGAATATGCCCTGATGTGGGTGCTGACTGTGTTGCTCGCCGCGCTATATGAATGCGACATCTTGCCTCAAGGGCTTTTTGCAGGCGATGCCCAAATGGAATACATCATGCAGGTAGGCAGCATTCTGCTCACGATATGCCTCATCCCCCTGTCGCTGCGCCTCTTCAACCTGTCATTAACGCGCTACGTATCGCTTTTGACTCTTCCGGAGGCCTTGAAAAGTTACCGTCGCTGGAGCGAAATCCGTATCGCCTTGTTATTAGTGCTTGCACTCATCGATTTGTCCGCATACTATTGGACGATGAACACAACCGGACTGCTATGTGCCGGCATGACCGTCATAGCGTCCTTATTTTGCATTCCAAGCAAGCAACGGCTCTTAAACGAACTTCAACTATCTGATATATCCAAACAACAATGAAGCTGGCACAGCCCTTACATACCGGAACAATCCTTCTTCGGGCCCCCGAGCCCGAAGACATCGATGAAATGCTTTCATTCGAAAACGATGAAAGCTTATGGGAAAACAGTTGTACCACGGGTCCCTACTCCCGTTATCAATTAAAGAAATACATTGCCGAAAACCAGAACAATCTCTTCGCCGACGGACAACTCAGGCTGATGATTGAACACGCTTCAGGAAATGTGGCAGGCATTGTAGACCTTTTCTCATTCGACGCACGCCATAAACGTGCGGAAATAGGGATTGTAATCAAAGAACAATACCGCCGGCAAGACATCGCATACAATGCCCTCAGCTTATTGGAAAGACATTGTTTCCATTTGCTCGGCATCCATCAACTTTATGCTTATATCCGGACAGACAATACCGCCTGCCTGAATTTATTCAAAAAATTAGGATATACATTCAGCGCTACACTAAAAGATTGGATATATACAAGCAGGGGATATAAAGACATTTGCATCGCGCAAAAATTGCAAATCAATTACATGAAGGATATTGAGGGTAAGTAGCCCATAAACGATAAGGATTTCCCAAATCGTTCATGCTGTTGAACCAAAGGTCACGGTAATTTTCGTCCAGCAGATGGCATTTGTCGGTTTCCCCTACCATCCACGAATCGTCATCAATTTCTTTTTCCAATTGTTTATATGCCCACCCGGCATACCCGGAAAAGAAACGGACATATCCTTCAATCGGATTTCCATTTAATATGTATTGTTGAAGAGCTGTAAAGTCACCGTTCAGGTAAAGCCCATTTCCTAAATTCAATGCTCCTTCCAGATTACCCAATACATGCAAAAAGAAAATCGTATCCCGATCTACAGGCCCTCCTTTAAAAACAGGAATAACAGGCATCGAAGCTAATCTAGGAACCAATTGGTTCAGTGAAACATGGTATCTGAAGTTTTTATTCATCACAATACCCATACTTCCTTCAATATTGTGTGTAACCATTAAAATGACTGAGCGTGCAAAATGATAGTCATACAATAGTGGAGAAGCAATAAGAATACTTCCCGCATGTGGAAGCGCCTTATTTGAATGTACTTGGAAAATGCGCATATCCATATAACTTCCTTTTTAATGCCTAAATATAACTCTTATTCTTAGAAAATAAAAACTTTCCCACCTTTTTCTGAAAATATTCTTCAAATATTTGGCAATTCCAAATTTTGTAGTAACTTTGCACCCGCAATCGAGAGAGATAGCAACGAAAGAAAAACAAAATGGTGCGTTAGTTCAGTTGGTTAGAATACATGCCTGTCACGCATGGGGTCACGGGTTCGAGTCCCGTACGCACCGCCAGTTTACAAAGCAAAATTAGGAAAAGCTCTGATTCACAACAGAATCAGGGCTTTTTTCGTTTCCGGGCGGAAGCAAAATATAGCGTTTCTACGAAGTTTGTCAGGTGCAAATTCAGGGTCCTTTTTTAGGGACAATAAAAAAAGCACCTGAAATGTATAATACTTCATTGATTATCATGTTTTTGCGTAGAATTTTCCTGTTCCTCATTTTCTAATTTTACAACGTAAATAAAGTGGTATGAAACAGGAATCAATGAAAATTCTGTTCTTTATCCGTAAGAGCAGACTAAAGAAAAACGGTGAGGCACCGATTTTTCTTCGCGTGACAATTAACGGACAATTGGATGAAGTCCGGATTCAACGTTCTGTTCCATTGAAGTTGTGGGACAATGTGAAGGAACGCAGCAAAGGAAAAGACCGGAGTTCAACGGAACTGAACAGCTATATTGAGGCATTGAAAGTAAGGCTGTACCAGATTCACAAGGAACTTCTCTGTCGGGAGGCCCTGATTACCCCGAAGAATCTTCTGATAAAGTTGTTCTCGAAAGAGGAACGGCATCTGGTTCTGCAGACCATGCGGAAATGTATCGATGA
>CASDXG010000054.1 GCA_949285025.1 uncultured Bacteroides sp.
GCTCCCTTTGTTTTCGACAGGTTCCGTCACCTCATCGGAAGTATAAAAGAGCGTATATACCGATACCCGGTTCGGCTCTTCCTCCGAAACCATTGACGCTTTCACAATATTTCCATTCGCATAAGTGATGTTCGTCACTTCATTTCCTCCCTCCGAACGCTTCATATAATTCAGATGCCCATCGGCAGTATATCCGAAATCCCACGTCTCCAAATTGCCGCCCGGTTCTGTTTCCTCGCAATAACTTACGAAACCCTGCTCATTCAATTCCATATCGAAGACATACGTTTCGTTTGAATATCCGTAAACCACATTCATTCGCACATAATTTTGCGGGTTAACAGCCCGTATCACATTATGATATTCAAAAGTAACTTCCGTTCCACCATCAGTAGAAATCTTTGTTAAAAGTCCCTCGTTATTATAAGTAATCGCAGCCCCCTCCACAGATTTCGGACGTGCTTCGGTAAACACGGTCGAAGGATTTACAAAACCGGAGTCATAGTCCTTTTCCGGTTCATTTTCATCATCGCTGCATGCCGATAAATTCAGACACAATGCCAAAGCCAACAATGATGTTGCAATTACTCTAACTTTTTCCATCTCAATCTCTTTACTAAACTCTTCCCCAGTCCTCCGAAGAAAGATTCTTATCATTAATAAATATAGGAAGTGTGAGGACTGCCAACCTATTTCAACCGACAAGCATCCGGAGGTACAATGCCTTCCAAAAACAAGAGAAAACGCCTCCGGTTTTATTGCAAAACACAAGGTTTATTTACCAGACTTTACAGGAGAAATTCCGTTAAACACTTCCACGCAATCTATCTTTATGCCTGTTATTTTTTTCTATAATCAGGACGCAAAGATACAGAATAACCAAAGTTTTTCTTTCTAAAAAAACGAGGTTTATTCTCTTTTCCAATAAAAGAAAACACAAGTTCTGATTAACAGTTCACATCTTTTCAGACTCACATACCCGAAATCATCGCCAATTTCTTTGAGTATCTATGCTATTTTTGTAATTTGCGACAGTTATTTATACAAACCCATATCCGATGTCTTACCACATACATAAAACAGAATGAAAGAAAAAATTTCTATTTTCACCGCACTGACCTTTATTTTCCTTCTGAATATCATGGGACACAACCCGTCATACGCCGCAAAAAAAGAAACCGGAGATGATATCGAAATCAAATCGAGATGGGAAATAGACGGTAAATATGCCGTCAGATGGGACATCAAAGAGGACATTCCTCATTACGATCATATTGAAATGAGCGGAGAACAGGTTTCTGTAGTCTACTACTACGGTGTAAACGAAGATAAAAGTTTCTCCATGAAAAGGACGGTAATCTGGCCGATGTTACGGACTGTTCCCAATGACACACATGCAAGTCTTACCGTCAGTTTTGACACAAACTTCCTGTCAGGAGTTACTGTAAATGGAGAAAATTTAAAAGAAGAGAACGTTGAATATATAAAGTTCGACGGAATATTGCATACGAAAAGCTCATACAGCAATGCAAAGGTCGAAGTAACGAAATGCTATTTCCCCTCTCCTACACGGGCAGCCGTCTGTGAAGAATATACAATAACGAATACCGGAGACAAACCTGTAACCGTCTTTATTCCGACTGTCAGAAACGTAACCGAAACCAATCCGGATGCCGGAACAGAAGGAAGCTATACGTTGATTGCATCTACCACCAACTTAACCGACAGAGAATACAGCGTTCTTCCCGGAGAAAGCATCACTTTCGGCGCCAGCATTCAAGGCATTGAAAATCCTCAAGTCGAACTGCCTGTCAATGTTACGAAAGAAAAACTGGAAAGAGAGACGTTCGTAAATACGATATGCGGAGAACTTATAGTGGACAGTCCCAACGAAATACTGAATACGATGTTCGGTCTTTCCAAAATTCGCGGTGCGGAAAGTATCTTCCGAACAAGAGGAGGACTTATGCAAAGTCCGGGAGGAGAAGCTTATTATGCGGCAATCTGGTGCAATGACCAGGCCGAATACATAAACCCGTTCTTCCCTTTTCTGGGGTATGACAAAGGAAACGAATCGGCAATAAACAGTTTTCTTCACTTCGCAAAACACATAAATCCGGAATTCAATTACATCCCTTGGTCTATAATTGCAGAAGGGTACGATACTTTCGGGAAATTCGATCGGGGAGACGCCGCCATGCTTGCATATGGTGCTTCCCGCTATGCACTTGCAATGGGCGATATACAAATTGCAGAAACGCTGATGCCGCTCATAAAATGGAGCTTGGAATACTGCCGGCGTAAGATTAATAAAGACGGAGTCGTGGCATCTACAGCAGACGAGCTGGAACTGCGTTTTCCGGCGGGAGAAGCAAATCTTTGCACTTCATCCCTATATTACGATGCATTACGCTCTGCGGCCTGGCTAATAGAAGCAATGGATAAAGAATATACATCCGGCAATACCGATACCACAAATGAAAACTTCGATGTCAATCATCACATGACAGAAGCGTCAAGTCTGAGAGCACAAGCCGACACTCTCAAGAAAAACATCGAAAATTACTTCGGAGCAACAATGGAAGGATATAAAACATACAGATATTTTAAAGGTAACGACGTTCTGCGTTCATGGATCTGCATTCCTCTGGTAATGGACATTTTCGACAGAAAAGAAGGTACTGTGAAAGCATTGCTCTCCCCTATTCTTTGGTCGGAAAACGGTGTCTACACCGAAGCCGGAACCGATGTTTTCTGGGACAGGGCAACGCTCTATGCACTGCGCGGTATCTTTGCCGCAGGCTATCCGGAAGAAGCTACAAAACACTTAGCAGCATACTCCCGTCACCGGCTGCTTGGTGACCATATTCCTTACCCCGTAGAAGCATGGCCTGAAGGAAATCAAAGACATCTTTCTACAGAAAACGCCCTATACTGTAGAATATTCACGGAAGGAATACTCGGATTCCGGCCCACCGGATTCAATACATTTACCCTCCGCCCGCAACTTCCCAAAGAATGGGATTACTTTACTATCCGCAACATTCATGCATGCTCAGACCGGCCATACGATATTTTTGTCAAACGCACAGGCAAACATATTTCCATAACAATCCGCATGAACGGCAAAAATATTCTTTCCTATAAAACCTCAATGGGCAAGACCATTAATGTATGCCTGAATAATAACCATAAAAAGAAGAAATGAAAAAACTTAAACATCAAAAGGCTCTCATAATGACAGCATTATATGCAGTCATATCAGTTGCATGCAACAGTAACATAAAACAGCATTCCCCTATACAGAGCATACCGGACACATTAGACTACACGGCCCCTATTATCACAATAAGATATAGTGCCGACCCTTCTGCACGGGTCTTCAACGATACACTTTACCTTTATCCAAGTCACGACAAGGACAATGCTCAATGGTGGGATATGGAAGATTATTATGTATATTCCACCACTGATTTGAAAACATTCAAAGACGAAGGATTGGTTTTCAACCCAATCAGACAAACAACATGGGCAAAACAATATGCATGGGCGCCCGACTGTGTGGAACGAAACGGAAAATATTACTTTTATTTTCCTACCGATCAAGACCATATCGGAGTCGCCATCGGTGACAAACCTACAGGCCCGTTTAAAGATGCATTGGGAAAACCACTCGTAAGCCGTTCCTCTCCCGGTATAGTAGCCCCACGCGATTTTATCGACCCAAATGTATTTATCGACAATGACGGGACTGCCTATCTGCTGGTAGGACAGAATGCTTTGAATATCATTCGCCTGAACGAAGACATGATTTCTTATGACAACAAGCCGGTTGTCCTGAACAACACAACCGACCTCCCCTATTTTTTCGAAGGCATATGGATGCATAAATATGACGGAAAGTACTATCTTTCTTACTCGACCGGGCCTAATATCACAGGAAAAGCACCGCAAATCGCTTACGCGACAGCCGATTCCATCTATGGTCCTTACACATATCGGGGCATCATATTGAATGAAGTTAGCAGCCATACCAATCATCATTCCATCGTGGAATACAAAGATCGGTGGTTTTTATTCTTTCATACATCCGATTTAGCGCTTAGTCATATTCCCGCAAACAGCGAAGAACGCAAATATGTGCAATGGCGCCGTTCCGTACATGTGGCCGAACTGCATTATAAACCCGATGGAACAATCTGCCCGATTATACTGTCACCACATAAATAATACGGCCTCTCCTGTTTACAGACGGAAATAAAAGACATTCCTCATTGCCGTATTTGCCTCAAAAAGGGAGCATCCTTTGCACTATTCTTTTAAATGGCCCATTGTCTTTTATTTAAAAACAATCTAAATAGTTTGCATATAATGTCGTGAACTTATATCTTTGCCGCAAAATAAATACGGAATGAAATTATCAGAGCTGAATACCGGCGAAAAAGGAGTTATCATCAAAGTACTCGGACACGGAGGATTCCGCCGCCGCATCATTGAAATGGGTTTCATAAAAGGCAAGACGGTAGAAGTATTATTAAACGCCCCTTTGAAAGACCCTGTCAAATATAAAATCATGGGATATGAAATCTCTTTACGCAGACAAGAAGCCGCCATGATTGAAGTTGTAAGCGAAGAAGAGGCACGCAACCTGCTGAAAGAAACAGGTGCATTGAGTCCGCTTGCAGAAGACATACCGGTATCAGACGAAGAGATGAAAGCCATCGCACAGGGAAAACGGCGAATCATCAACGTCGCACTTGTAGGAAATCCAAACTGCGGGAAAACTTCCCTTTTCAATATCGCCTCAGGAGCACACGAACATATAGGCAATTACAGTGGAGTAACAGTAGATGCCAAAGAGGGATTCTTCACATTTCAAGGATACCGCTTCCGGCTGATTGACCTGCCGGGCACATATTCTCTCTCCGCTTACAGCCCGGAAGAACTCTATGTACGCAAGCATATTATCAACGAAACTCCGGATGTTATTATCAACGTAGTAGATGCAGGAAACATCGAACGGAACCTGTATCTCACAACACAATTGATAGATATGAACGTGCGCATGGTCATTGCGCTCAACATGTACGATGCTTTACAAAACAGCGGCAACACACTTGACTATAAAAAACTGGGAAAACTATTGGGAGTACCTATCATCCCAACCATAAGCCGTACCGGAAAAGGAATAAACAACCTGTTTCATACCATCATCAACCTGTATGAAGGTGCCGACTTCATAGGACAGAAAGCGGAAATAGAAAATGAAGCTCTGCGTGAATTCCGCCAATGGCACGATGAAAACGTAGCAGATCATAAATACGGTGCGCAGGAAGATGATGAGGGAAATTTCGAGCCGAAAAGTTTTATCCGGCATATCCATATCAATCATGGACAAGAGTTGGAGAGAAGCATTGATGCCATAAAAGAAGAAATCAGCCGGACGGAGAATATCCGTTCGCGATATTCCACGCGTTTTCTGGCAATCAAACTTCTGGAAAATGACAAGGATATCGAGGAACATGCCATATCATCGCTACCAAATAAAGAAGATATTTTAAATATACGCAATAAAGAAGCGCAACGCATACGGCAGGTCTTAAATGAGGACAGCGAGCAAGCCATCACCGATGCCAAGTATGGTTTCATATCAGGAGCCTTGAAAGAAACGTATGTAGACAATCATAAAAACAATCAGCTCTTCACACACATTATCGATAGTATCGTTACACATCGCATTTGGGGCTTCCCCATTTTCTTCGTCTTTCTGTATCTTATGTTCGAATGTACTTTCGTTTTAGGTGAATACCCTATGACAGGCATCGAATGGCTGGTAGAACAATTGGGTAACCTTACCGAAAAAGTCATGCCAGACGGTTCGCTGAAAGACTTGATTATCGACGGCATCATAGGAGGTGTAGGGGCTGTCATTGTATTTCTTCCCAATATCTTATTGCTATACCTGTTCATCTCCCTTATGGAAGATTCCGGATACATGGCGAGAGCCGCTTTCATCATGGACAAAATCATGCATAAAATGGGACTACACGGCAAGTCATTTATCCCTCTCATCATGGGATTCGGCTGCAATGTGCCGGCTATCATGGCCTCACGCATCATAGAAAGCCGAAAATCACGCTTAGTCACAATGCTGGTTACCCCGCTTATATCCTGCAGCGCACGCCTGCCTATTTATCTTATACTGATAGGCGCTTTCTTTCCGGGAAAAGAAAGTCTGGTACTTTTATCGCTTTATGCTATCGGCATCGTATTGGCAGTAGTGATTGCACGTATCTTCAGTCGCTTTATCATAAAAGGAGATGATACCCCATTCGTCATGGAACTTCCCCCTTACCGCATGCCAACCTGTAAGGCTGTATTACGGCATACATGGGAAAAAGGGAAACAATATCTCAAAAAAATGGGAGGAATCATCATGGTTGCCTCCATTATTATCTGGTTCTTAGGCTACTATCCTAACCACAATGATTATTCTACAACAGTAGAACAACAAGAAAACTCTTACATAGGAAAATTAGGAAAAGTCATAGAACCCGCCATCCGCCCGTTAGGATTCGATTGGAAAATGGGAATCGGCCTGCTTTCCGGAGTAGGAGCAAAAGAACTGGTGGTAAGCTCGCTTGGAGTGCTTTATGCCAATGACAGCGAGATTGAAGCAACAAGTCTGGCAGAACACATGTCCATCACTCCGCTCGTAGCATTCGGATATATGCTATTTGTTCTGATCTATTTCCCATGCATAGCAACGATAGCCGCCATCAGGCAGGAATCAGGCAGTTGGAAATGGGCTGTCTTTACAGCCTTATACACCACAATGCTGGCATGGATTGTAGCTTTTACCGTCTATCAAATAGGGAACTTACTATTTTAACCTATCGAAAATGAACGTACAAGATATACTGGTTGCAATCATCATCATCCTATGCATCGCGTATACAGGAAAACATTTCTTTGCCTTTTTCAATAAAAAGAAAAGGGGAAATAACAGTTGTGGATGCAACTGTGACGGATGTTTTAAAGCAAAAGGAAGAAAAGATTGCGACAAAATATAAAAAAAAGGCAGGTTTTCTTGCAGATTAAAAAAATAGTCGTACCTTTGCAACGCTGTTTCAAAAAAGGATGCAAGCATAAATAAAGACGGTTCCTTGGATGAGTGGCTTAGTCAGCGGTCTGCAAAACCGCGTACGGCGGTTCGAATCCGCCAGGGACCTCTTAATGTTTACAAGGAAAGAAAAGGAAATCTTCAGTAAAATACTACGAAGATTTCCTTTTTTCATTACCGCCTTTTAATACAAACATTACGGCGTTCACCCAAAATTACACAAAATCTGTGGAAAAACCTCCAAAATTCGGCAGATTAACGCAATGTAATCTGTGAATTAAGTAGTTAGGAGAAAATCGCGGAAGTTGGATAGAGGGCTGAATAGCGTTTCAAAGCGGATTGGAGAAAGAGAACGGTTTCC
>CASDXG010000055.1 GCA_949285025.1 uncultured Bacteroides sp.
CCATCCGAAGCGACAATCGGCAGATGATGGGCAAGCATCTCTAACCCAACGTAGCTACACTGCTCCGTATAAGAAGGAAGTACCCCTATATCGGCTATTTGATACCACTTCTCCACTTCCTCCGGAAGAAGTGTTCCGGTAAAATAAATTTTCGACAAGACCGGATAACATAACTTCCGGACAAAATCCCAATTCCCAGTCGAGCCGATTACGACTAAACGACACTGGGGATACTGCTTTACAATCTCTTTAAACGCCTCTATGTACACCATAAATCCTTTCTGTTCCGTCAAACGACCGACATAGAGCAAAATCTTCTCCTCTTCCGGCAAAAGCATCTTCGCACGAAAAGTTTTCTTCCGCTTCTCTGACCAACGGCGAACCGGCTTAAATAAAGCATTGGGTATAAGGCACAACTTATTCTCCTCAATCGGATAATAAGTTGACAACAACCGATACGTATCATTCGACAGGCAAACAATTCGATTGGCCAACTGGCACATACGGATTGTCTCTTCATAAGCATCTAACCAAAAAGAATATTTTCCCCTTATTGAATTTCTTTTCCGCTGTTTCAGCATTCTTACATACCGATCCACATCTCCAAAAAAATAGGAAGTCCACGCCATATCGTGAATCACATAAATCTGTTTGGACAAAGGATGCGAATTCCGAATTGTTTCCATAAAAACAGCACAAGGGCTGTAGTTAATTAAGAAAAAATTCTCTGACATGTCCGGAATATACAATCGCAAAAACTTGTCAATAATCCGCGCATACTCTTGAATCCGTTTATCCGGAAAAGGCGGAAAATGGTAATACCAAATCCCCTCTTTTTCCTCGATGTCAAAAAAACTTCGCGGAGAATTGAACAACAGAATACCGATTGAAAGTTCTGTTCCGGATAGACAAAGGAGCAATTGCCGTATATATGTCCCTATACCATTGGATAAAGAACTCTCATACTCATTCATGATATACAAATGCTTCATCATTTTCCTATTTGTTTGAATAAACATCCGGAAATTCCCTCTTTCAACCCCAACGCTACGGTCAAATAATTACTTTCATCAATCTCCGCCAAATCCGTATCGATCAAAGAAGAAAGAGATACCGGATACTGCCGATAGAATGCCGACAAGTCACTGGTAGCCAAACAGGTATTTATGCGTGCCAAGTCATTTAGGTAAGCGATATCAAAAGGATTGGGATTCTGTTGCTTTTCCGCACCTTGCATCCGGGCAGAGCAATAAAAAAACAGACCTTCCAAACCGGTTTCCAAACTCCTATCTTTGAGTCTTGTTACATTGATTTGCATAATCCTTTGATCGATCTCTTCACAGACTGCATTGCCGTCTCCTTCTATGAAATGGTGTTGCAAAAGATATTCAGCCCCCCACCCGATTCCTGCTAATCCAGAACCGAAACCATAAGGCAATTCATCATGAACCTGTCCCCATATATCGTCCAACAATTCTTCTCCGATGTCCGTATAAACAGGACAGTTCGTATATTTCCCATACGCAAAAAAGAACAAGGCAATCCCCATCTTACCATGTAAAAGCCCGATATCTTGTAGCAAAGGCCCTTGCAGCATCAAACGATGAATCAATCTCTGCTGAAAAGAAAATGTTGCCATAAGATGATTGTTTTTAACCTACATATCGGAAAAAAGCAGCGCGAACGACTTTTTCCAGTCGTACACTAATCTTATATCTGAATCCTTTCAGATAAACATAACACTGCTTCCCTTCAAAAACAATCTTTTGAGCATACCGCATATTCACTATTACCTGTCGATTCACTTTCACAAATTCTTGCTTCAAATAATTTCCTACCACAAACAAACTCTGCTGAATCGAAAAACTCTTTGCATTTGCCAAGCAAAATTTTACATACGGTTTGTCGCATTCTATCGACACAATATCACCATACGTTATTTTCTCTATGTTCCCTTTATGGGTATACAACAAAAAATCATCTTTGAAATAAACACTTTCCATGATATTCTTTTTTAGTTTTGAATTTCTGCTTTTATTCGAAACGACTGTATCAATGTTTCTTTTCGTTTTTCAAAATCAATTGCTATCGGATTCCAATTCACTTGTCCCGCAGTCCGCAATGTATAAATCTCTACTCCTAACTCTTTCACCCACGATACGCGATAATCATGCGGATTATTGAAAAAGATAACCGGAATCCCCATTGCGATACAAGGCAACAGACAATGTAAACGGTTCGTAATGATTAAACAGGCTTCATCCTGATACATACGTAAAATTTGTTTCGCAAACAAACGTTTCTGGGCTTCCCGGTGCCAAACAGCAGGGAAATGGGTACAAAAAACGGCTTGCTCTTTTATTTCCTTTGGCAAAGGAACCAAAATTTCATCAACCACAAAGACTTTCCCGTTTTCCGGTTCTTTCTCACGACGAGGCAAAGTCAGCGTCAGACAATAACTGACAAACGTCTCCACCCCCAATGCTGACAAACGTTCCGCCGTATAAGGATCGCGGCAACCGATCGGCTCATATTGCCTCAAATAACGGAGAACCTCCTTTTGAGAAAAATAATCCCAGCTATCATTGGTATCCGTAATATGGAATCCCCAAAAGACGGGATGCAAATTAACCGAACGCGGCAAACAAGTTTCCGGATGGTGCGAAAACCAACCGTTCATTACAATTGACAAGGGAACCGTTGGATTTGCATAGGCTAAGGTATCGCGATTGAAACGTTGCACAATACTAGGCAACAAACGTTCCGTCGCAATGGACTGGATATGGTCGCCCAGATTATTCAGCCCTCTATATGCCAAGCCTGCAAAT
>CASDXG010000056.1 GCA_949285025.1 uncultured Bacteroides sp.
TGCGGTAGAGATATTCTATTCTTTCGACGATAAGGAATACACGATGATGCGCAATGCCTGGTTGCAGGACAACCATCCTGTGATGGTGGGAGTGATGGGCGCCTGTCCCGACGGGCAGGGCTTCACGGCCAAGTTCGAGAATTTCTCCATCAAACATTTGCCCGACATGCGCAGACTGCAGTGGCTGGAGAAGAACAGCGCGGAAAATAAGTGACAGAAAAGTTGGCCGTGAGGAATGATACCGACTTCTGTAATAACGTAAAAACAGGAGATATCTCACCGAAATCGCAGTACTGATTTCCGTTTTGGAAACAGGAAAAGCAACCGTAAAAACGACATTATTTTGGAGTAAAGAAGTTTAAAAACGGTTGGGAGCTAATTTAATTGTGAGGTATTCGGCGAAATATTTTTGCGATACAAATGAATGAATTATTAAAATTCCGGAACTCTTGATTCCTTAGCGGGGTCAAGAGTTTTTGTTTTCTGCGAGAGGAGTGAGAATGTTTTTGCGAGGTTTTCTTATCGTGCCGGATTCTTTTTTCCATGTATAATAAAAAAATCAAATAACCGCCTTTTTTATGATTGGAAATTATTTGATTATTTATGGGAGCGGTAAGCGGGGTTCGAACCCGTGACCTTCGGCTTGGGAAGCCGACGCTCTACCAACTGAGCTACTACCGCGTTATTTTTACGCTGCAAAAGTAGAATTTATTTTTGATAATTCCCAATTTTTATTTGCATTTTTTCTGTCATTCCCCATTCGGATTCAAGCAACAAGGCTTTGAGAATTGGAAATTTTCACGGAGCCGGGGGAGCCTGTCAAATTTTTAATTCTCGCTTATTCTTAAAGAAGGAGATGTTTGCAATAAAATATGCCCATCTTTTGTCAAAGTAAATACGTCATATTGGATTAATGTCGTGATGTTTTCTCTGAAATATAGAAGTGTGTTTACAAATATGTGTATACATTTGTAAACAAAACGTAGATTTTATAATGTAAACTATGTATACTTCTAAAACAAGCACTAAGGTTTATTGAATTAAAGTTCAAGCTGTTTTATTGTAAAGGCGCTATTACTTTACATATAGATAAGGAAATAGCATGATTATGTTGTATTAGTTTTATGACGTTATTTATTTGAAGGCCAAATAAATAACACGATATATTAAAGTGGTTATATAAGAAATTTGCGGATAAAAACACGATGTGTGGTGTAATATGGCTGTATAATTCTGTTTATACGATAGATAACATACTTTATATCAATGTATTATATCATATATTTTGAGCAATAGTTTATTATAATTCTTGGTTGTAAAGCGGAATATACATTTGGATAATGTTTTTACTTTAGTATGGTAAACTTTAGCAAAGTAATATATTTATAAATGGAAATTTGCATAAATCAAATGAAAACATTACTTTTGTAATTAAAGTAAAGCGATGATGTTCTATTTGTAAAACGGAATAAATGTATAGGTAAGATGCAGAAAGAAGATTTTATCGATGCGGACTTTGCCGATAAACTGAAAGAACGTATCATTCAGTTGATGCAGAGAGATGGTTTGTCGAATACGGAATTTGCAAAAAAGACAGGCATTTCCTTATCATCATTGAGCCATATCGTTTATGGGCGTAATAAGCCGAGTCTTGAAGTAGTAATGCGTATCCATAAGGCATTCCCGGATGTGGATTTGCAATGGCTGCTCGGTGAAGAGAGTGGTTTACCGAAAGAAAATGCAATATCTGCAGATTTAGATTTGTTTTCCGGAGTGCATGAGAATCAAAAAAATGCAGACAACGGTACAAGTGCGCGTGATTTTTCGAAGGACAACGCGTCAAAGGCTACTGAAAACACTCCTGAATCATCTGTAAAAGAAGTAATTAAATATATAGAAAAGCCTGTTCCTAAGATTAAGGAAATACGTATATTTTTCGATAACGGGACTTACGAAACATTTAAGCCGACAGAATGATGCGCTAATTTATTTTCCACGCAAGAAATAAAGAAGAGCCATTTTCTTTTTTGAGGCACAGATTTGAGGTAAATTCCTTATCTTTGCATTGAATGAATTTACCTCATTTTTTATGAAAAAGTACATATTAGATTTGACTGTGACGGAGAATGTCCGTTTGCATGCCAATTACGTTTTGCTTAAACTGACACAGGCTACACCTCTACCGGAGATGCTTCCCGGCCAATTTGCCGAGATTCGCGTAGACGGTTCTCCCACTACTTTTTTACGAAGGCCTATATCGATTAACTATGTAGACAGGGAATTAAACGAGGTTTGGTTTCTGATACAGTTGGTAGGCGACGGGACGCGTAAACTTGCTACTCTGCAAAAAGGTGATACGGTAAACGTTGTTTTGCCTTTGGGAAACGGTTTTTCCATACCCGACTCATCCGATAAGAAAGTATTGTTAATAGGTGGAGGAGTCGGAACGGCACCGATGTTATATTTGGGAAAGGAATTGTATAAAAAAGGATACAAGCCGGTCTTTCTGTTGGGAGCACGTTCTAAAAACGATTTATTGCTGTTGGAATGGTTTAAGTCTTTTGGGGAAGTGTTTATTACGACAGAAGATGGAAGTCTGGGTGAGAAAGGGTTTGTGACTCAGCATAGTGTACTGTTTAAGAATCAATTTAACATGATTTATGCTTGCGGACCGAAACCGATGATGATGGCCGTAGCTAAATATGCTAAAGAAAAAGATATTGCATGCGAGGTTTCGCTGGAAAATACAATGGCATGCGGCATAGGTGCCTGTCTTTGCTGTGTGGAAAAAACAAATGAAGGACATGTTTGCGTATGCAAGGAAGGTCCTGTGTTTAATATAAAGAGATTGTTATGGCAAGTTTAAATGTAAATATAGGCAAATTGGCAATGTCAAATCCGGTGATGACGGCATCCGGCACCTTCGGATACGGACTGGAGTTTCAGGATTTTATTGATTTGACAAAAATTGGTGGTATAATAGTAAAAGGAACTACCCTGCAACCACGCGAAGGAAATCCCTATCCGCGTATGGCAGAAACGCCTATGGGGATGCTTAATGCGGTGGGACTTCAGAATAAAGGTGTGCATTATTTTGTAGAGCATATTTATCCTCAGATAAAAGACATCCGGACAAATATGATTGTCAACGTTTCCGGTTCACAAGTAGAAGACTATGCGGAAACGGCCGGAATCATAAACGAACTGGAAAATATTCCGGCCATTGAGTTGAATATATCCTGTCCTAATGTGAAACAAGGAGGCATGGCGTTTGGCGTCAGCGCACATGGAGCAGCAGAAGTGGTCAGTGCCGTGCGTAAAGTTTACAAGAAAACGCTTATTGTCAAATTATCCCCCAATGTAACCGACATAACAGAAATAGCCAAAGCTGCTGAAGCCAGCGGAGCCGACAGCGTTTCACTCATCAATACGCTTTTGGGGATGGCCATTGATGCCGAAAAGCGCAAGCCGGTTCTTTCTACTGTTACAGGAGGAATGAGCGGAGCGGCTGTAAAACCAATCGCATTACGCATGGTATGGCAAGTGGCAAAAGCTGTAAAAATACCGGTAATAGGATTGGGAGGAATTATGAATTGGAAGGATGCGGTAGAGTTTCTTTTAGCCGGTGCTACGGCTGTTCAGATAGGAACTGCCAATTTTATTGATCCTACAGTTACTGTTAAAGTGTCAGAAGGAATAAATGCTTATTTGGATAGGCATGGATATTCTTCGGTAAACGATATAATCGGAGCATTGGAAGTCTAAGGAATTTTCAGACTGTTTGGTAATATTTCCACGCAAAAGCAGGATTGCCTTTTATTCTTATACGAATAAGACAATCCTGCTTTTGCGTAGGAAATATCTATTTTATTTCTTCTCCAATAAATCGGGACGCAAGCGTTGTGTGCGTTCAAAAGCCTGCTGTAGTTCCCATTCTCGAATCTTTGCTTCATGCCCGGACAATAAAATATCGGGTACTTTCCATCCTTTATATTCTGCCGGACGGGTATATACGGGCGGGGCAAGCAGATTGTCCTGAAAAGAATCGGACAAGGCCGACTGCTCATCGGAAATAGCTCCGGGAAGAAGGCGCACAATGGCATCGCTGATAACTGCGGCAGCAAGTTCTCCTCCGGTCAATACATAGTCTCCAATGCTGATTTCTTTTGTTATAAGATGTTCCCGGATGCGGAAATCAATGCCTTTAAAGTGACCGCAAAGAATGATCAGGTTTTGAGAAAGCGAAAGTGTATTGGCCATTTTCTGGGTAAATTGTTCTCCGTCGGGAGATGTGAAGATTACCTCATCGTACTGTCTTTCCGCTTTAAGGGCAGAAATACAACGGTCTATCGGCTCTATTTTCATGACCATTCCCGCACATCCTCCGAACGGATAATCGTCCACTTTTCGGTAACGGTCGTAGGCATAATCACGTAAACTGTGAATATGAATTTTTGCTATTCCTTTTTTTTGTGCCCTGCTGACAATGGAATAATTGAAGAAACCTTCTATCATTTCCGGCAGAACTGTTATAATGTCTATCCGCATCGTCTTGTTATTTTTTGCAAAAGTACAAATATTCCCACTTACAAGACGGTAAAGGAAGTACAAATTTCGTATTTTTGTCGGAACATCACTTGAATATTATGAATGAAATAGAACGAATAGACCAGCTTCGCAGGGAGTTACATATCCATAATTATAATTATTACGTGCTGAATGCTCCGGTAATATCCGATCAGGATTTTGACCGCCTTATGAGGGAATTACAGGACCTGGAGACAAGACATCCGGAACATTTCGATCCTAATTCTCCGACGATGCGTGTAGGGAGCGATATCAATAAAAACTTTGTTCAGGTAGAACATGTCTACCCGATGCTGTCATTGGGGAATACTTATTCGCAGTCGGAAGTAGAAGATTTTTATGAGCGTATCAGGAAATCGTTGAATGAGGATTTTGAAATCTGCTGCGAAATGAAGTTTGACGGGACATCTGTTTCGCTGATTTACGAAGACGGGAAGCTGGTGCGCGCCGTTACTCGCGGAGACGGGGTGAGAGGTGATGATGTTACCGACAACGTAAAAACCATCCGTAGCATACCATTGGTGCTGCAAGGCGACGGTTATCCGAAGAAATTTGAGATACGGGGAGAGATTTTAATGCCTTGGGATGTTTTCGAAAAGCTGAATAAAGAGCGGGAATTGCGGGAAGAACCTCTTTTTGCCAATCCGAGAAATGCCGCATCCGGAACATTGAAATTGCAAAATCCGGCCATTGTAGCCAAACGTAATCTGGATGCATACTTATATTATTTGCTGGGCGAAAATCTTCCTTTCGACGGACACTATGAAAATTTGCAGGAAGCGGCGAAATGGGGATTTAAGATATCTCATATCATGCGTAAAGCGCATACGTTGAAAGATATATTCGATTTTATCGATTATTGGGACAAAGAACGTAAGAATTTGCCGGTAGCTACCGATGGTATTGTGCTGAAAGTAAACTCGCTTCGCCAGCAGCGGAATTTAGGATATACGGCAAAATCGCCGAGATGGGCTATTGCTTACAAATTTCAGGCTGAACGGGCGTTGACAAAACTGCTGAAAGTCACCTATCAGGTGGGGCGTACCGGAATTATTACTCCCGTTGCCAATTTGGAGCCGGTGCAGCTCTCGGGAACAATTGTCAGAAGAGCTTCCTTGCATAATGCCGATATTATTGCATCTCTCGACCTTCATGTGGGTGATAATGTTTACGTGGAAAAAGGAGGAGAAATCATTCCTAAAATTACCGGAGTGGATGTAACGTCAAGAAATCCCGGCAGCGATAAGATAAGATTCATTACCCATTGTCCGGAATGCGGAAGCCCTTTGGTGCGTTTTGAGGATGAAGCTGCTCATTATTGTACGAATGAGACTGCTTGTCCGCCTCAGATCAAGGGAAAAATAGAACATTTTATCAGTCGGAAAGCGATGAATATCGAGGGATTGGGACCTGAAACGGTCGATCAGTTTTACCATGAAGGACTGATTTCTACGGCAGCCGATTTATACGATTTGTGCACTGAAGATATTTGCCGTCTGGATAGAATGGGAGAAAAATCGGCGGAAAACATTATACAAGGTATCAGTCGGTCTAAAGAAGTTCCTTATGAACGTGTTTTATTTGCATTAGGTATTCGTTTTGTAGGGGAAACGGTTGCGAAAAAAGTAGCCAGGGCTTTTCGCTCCATTGATTTGCTTTCTGCTGCGACAATGGACGATTTGATTCACGTTGATGAAATCGGAGAAAAAATAGCAGGAAGCATTATTGCGTATTTTGCAAATGAGAAAAACAGGGAACTGGTGAACCGTCTTCGTTGTGCCGGATTAAAATTTGAAGTTGAAGAGACCGATTATTCCGGGTATACCGATAAGCTGAAAGGAAAATCCGTTGTCATCAGCGGTGTGTTTACGCATCATTCCCGCGATGATTATAAGGCTATGATAGAAAAACATGGAGGAAAAAATGTGGGAAGTATTTCTAAAAAGACAAGTTTCATTCTGGCCGGTGAAAATATGGGACCAAGCAAGTTGCAGAAAGCAAAAGCATTGAATATAGAAATAATAAGCGAGGATGATTTCTTGCACATGATAGAAGAATCATTATAAAGAAGAATAAAGCGGAATTGATAAAATAAAGAAAAAGGATATTAAAATAATATCAAATTGGAAAATATTCGTATTTTTGTATACGATTAAAGCGATTATAGTTCATTTATGATACGGAAGAGATTAAAAGGAATGGGAGTTGCGTTGATTACTCCGTTCAATGATGATAACAGCGTAGATTATGCCGCATTGATGAAACTTGTGGAGTATCAGGTACATAACGGAACGGATTTCCTTTGCGTGTTAGGAACGACGGCAGAGACACCTACTTTGACAGCCGAAGAAAAGAGAAAAATAAAAGAACTGGTAATAGAGCGTGTAAATGGCCGTGTGCCTATACTGCTGGGGGTCAGCAGTAATTGTACGCAAACTGTGGTCGATACATTGCAGAACGATGATTTTACAGGAGTCGATGCCGTTTTGGTTGCCGTTCCCTATTATAATAAACCTTCTCAAGAAGGCATTTATCAGCATTATAAGGCCATAGCGGAGGCGACAAAACTTCCCGTTGTTTTATACAACGTGCCGGGAAGAACCGGAGTAAACATGACGGCGGAAACCACACTTCGCCTTGCGCGCGATTTTGAAAATATCGTGGCTATTAAAGAAGCTTCGGGGAATATCACTCAGATGGATGATATTATTAAAAATAAGCCCGAAAATTTTGATGTGATATCAGGGGATGACGGAATCACTTTCCCGTTGATTACATTGGGAGCAGTAGGTGTTATTTCGGTGATAGGAAACGCTTTTCCAAGAGAATTTAGCCGGATGACGCGCTTGGCTTTAGCGGGAGATTATGCCAGTGCGTTGGCTATTCATCATAAATTCACGGAACTGTTTAAACTTTTGTTTGTCGATGGGAATCCGGCAGGAGTGAAAGCCATGTTAAGTATGATGGGAATGATAAAAAACCGATTGCGGCTGCCGCTTGTTCCCACACGCATTACGACCTTTGAACAGATGCGTAAGATTTTAGATGAACTGAAAATAAAATGCTGATTTTGCACGAAATGGGAGTTTGGCATGAACAGTTCAAACTTAGAAAAGCTTCGGAAGATGATGTAGAAGAGTTGAAAATATTATTTCAAGAAACAGTTCTGACAGTCAACAGCCGCGACTATTCTTTGTCGGAAGTTGAAGATTGGGCATCGTGTGGAAATAATCTTCTCAAGTGGAAAGATGCAATAAATACTCATTATTTTATACTTGCCGTAAACCAACAATTACGTATTGTTGGTTTTTCTTCTATTACAACTCAAGGATATCTGCATTTTCTTTTTGTTCATAAAGACTATCAGAATAAGGGAATCGCTACGGTGCTTTTAGATGAAATGGAACGGTGTGCAAGAACATCCGGAATGCGACGGGTTACATCGGAGGTAAGTTTGACTGCACGTTCTTTCTTTGAGAAGAGAGGATATATTGCTGTACAAAAACAGTGCCGTAAGGCAAATCTTTTATATCTGACTAATTTTTTAATGGTGAAAGAGTTAAAATAAAAGAAGTCCTCACTTTTCATTAAGTGGGACTTCTCTTGTGACCGCGACAGGATTCAAACCTGTAACCGTCTGATCCGTAGTCAGATACTCTATTCAGTTGAGCTACGCGGCCAAAGCCATGAGTTACAATTCTTAAAAGAGTGACCGCGACAGGATTCAAACCTGTAACCGTCTGATCCGTAGTCAGATACTCTATTCAGTTGAGCTACGCGGCCAAAACTTTCAGTTATTTCAATTATCTAAAGAGTGATCGCGACAGGATTCAAACCTGTAACCGTCTGATCCGTAGTCAGATACTCTATTCAGTTGAGCTACGCGACCATCTTTTTTTTGTTTTGCGGGTACAAATGTATGGAGTTTTTTTATAAAAGCCAAATTATAACGAGAGTTTTTTGTTTTTTATTCTATAAATTTAGATCCGAATATTTGCCATCCTAATGTAACACCTATATTCCAGTTCTTAGATGGTGAACTATAATGGTTCAAATATGCGCTGACAGCTCCGAACGGAAGTTTTATGATGAACGATAATTCCCCCATGTATTCAAACCGATGGAATAAATCACCATAGTAAGCATTATTGTCTTCACCTCGTTTGATTGGAAATATCGGCAGGAAACCATAGAATTCACTTCGGATGTGAAACATCGGGCTGATTTGGAATATGGGCATGACACCTGCTCCAATGAACTGGTTGCCGCGAAAAGCCTCGTTGTATGTTATCCGGCTGTGTGGGGTCGGTGCAAAGGCTTCTGCCTGCATCATTGTGGCAGTGTAGTTATTGCTGAAGTTGCGCGATGAGTAATATGCTTTGATATAATTCCCTAAGATGAAGTGTTCATTTAAAGGATGATAACGCTCCAGCTCATAAGATAATTGCAGCCACGATTGCATATATTTGTATTCGTCCTTATAAGGGTCGGTCATAGAGCCGGCATGATAGTATTCGGTGCCTGTATATATTTGAGCGGCGAGCTTTTCTTTTCTTCCTGCAGTGGCAAACTGCCGGCTGTTTAATGTGTTTCCCTCCAGTGCAACCGACCCGCCAAATATAGAGTAATCGCTTACGTCTCTTTGATCATTGTTAAAGTCGATAACGGCCGACTGGAAATATCTGTCTTTCAGCTTGCCGAAACCTATTCCGAATTCTGCTTTTTGATTGCTTAAAAATGGCAATGACACTAATAGCTTTATGTACTTCTCTGCTCTTTTGTTCATTATGGGCGTGCTGCCCGAAGTAAATATTTTCTCTTGTTTGAAGTAATTGAATTCCGAAATAGAACCGGTCAGACGAAGCGATACGGGGATTTTCGAAGGAAAATCCATGCGTCCGGATATTTGAAGGGCGCTGTACATTTGTCCTAAAAATCCGTCAATTGAAGCTTCTTTTGCATAATTGTTCAGGTTATTGTAGGTTGCTCCGGCATAGATTTGACTTGATCCGTTGGTACTTATACTTCCACCAAGACGTAAAGATAATTCATTTTCCATTTTTACCTTCAGGTCTAAATCATAAATACTGTCGACAGGATTGTAAACGGCGTGCGGAATTATTTCTGAAATCATGTTGTCAGACATCAGGCGGAAATAGCCTTGACGGAAATCTTCCAGAGAGAAAGTCTGTTTACCTGTGGTATTGAATTCTTTGTAAATATAGTTCTTCTGTTGTTCGTTTGCACCGTAAATGTATACGTTCCTGAATCTTAATTCCGGAATTTCCTTTTTATATGCCATGCGTTTTCTTTCCAGCAGACGGTAATTAGACCGGCGTGATATGCGTGATTTGATGGAATCCATCAGTTCTATTGTTTTGTTATATCCGTTGTCGTGCAGTTCGTTAAAACGGTCAAAATCCAAAAGATTGATATCGGTATATTTAAATGTCATCAGGATTCCGAGTGAGTCAGGCAGCGTATAGTCTGTTTTTTGCATGATCATGTTCTCAAGTTGTCCCATAATGTCACCCTCTTTCGGTTTGCTGGGATTTGAACTTACGACACTTCCAATAATGATGTCAGGATGAAAATCCTGAGTCATTACACTGACAGGGAAATTGTCGTATATACCTCCGTCGTATGCCAGTACGGAATCGATTTCTATGGGTTTGAATGCTCCCGGAAATGTCATGGACGCTCGTACGGCATCTCCTAAATCACCTTTGCGGAAGATTATCGGTTTTTTATTATATACATCCGAAGCAACACAGCGGAACGGTACGAATAACTTATCGAAGTTTCCTCCGCAAGCTGCCGTTGCTCCGCTGAAAAGACTGAGAAAAGCGACATTCATTTGGACGGGGTTTACAATGCTCGACGGTATTGCAAGAGTCGGTTTTCTTTTGCCTTGAGGCTTTTTCATGGAAAGACGGATATTGAAAAATTCCGGAGTACTCGGATTCTTTTTGAAATAGTAGATATACTTTTCTTCTATGGTTCCTGTATACCATCGTTTAAAGTCGTCCGATTTGATTAGTTCTTCCATATCGTCGGGCGAATACCCCATAGCATACAATGAGCCGATAATAGCACCCATCGATGTTCCTGCTATGTAGTCTATGGGAATATTATTTTCCTCCAACGCACGGATTATTCCTATATGGGTGAGGCCTTTGGCTCCTCCTCCGCTGAGAACCAAACCTACTTTTTGCGCTCTTGCAGGCAAGAGGAAAATACAAAGGCAAATCAGAATGAGGTATATTTTATTATTCATTTGTTATCGTCAAGATTTTAAATTCCCGGTCATGTCCGGTACTTTTATAAACAGGAGTCTGTCTTTTCTGTACATATCTGTACTTATTCAGTGTTGTTCTTCCTGTTAGCCAAAGATAAGGAAAAAACTATTTAAAATGGAATAAATTACTTATTTTCATCAAATGAAAAAATAATTCAGAATCTTTTCAGAATTGCTTCTTACTTTTGTTTTAAATTTAAAACCATACGATTATGAAAAGCAGATGGAAACTTTTTGTATTGCCGGTTTTGACGATGGCAAGTGTATTAATGTTTGCAGGTTGTGATGATGACGATGATATGAAAGCATCTGATTTGCCAGAATCTATTCAGCAAAACTTTCAGAATCAGTATCCTAATGTTCAATGGGCTGAATGGGAATCTGAGTGGGGAAATTATAAAGTCGATTTCTTTTTCAGCGGAGATGTGACCGAATGGGGCATCGCGTTGAGTACACAGGCCGAAGCATGGTACTCTCCCGAAGGAGAATGGATTCGTACAGAATTTAGCGTTGAGAACTATTATTTCAATCCGTCTTCTACAGATATTATTCCGCAAGCCGTGCGTGAAACCATTGCCGGCATAGCGGCAGGCCGACACGTAGACGATATTGACTGTGTAGATCTTCCCGGCGGTGCCGGCAACGATTATTTTGATGTGGAAATAGAGAACGAACCGAACGATATCAATATTAGGGTTGCTCTTGATGGTACTCAAATAAAATAAAGACTTCATGCTTACACAAAACGCTGCAATTTATGATTTCATAAGTTGCAGCGTTTTGTTTTCGGATAGTTCATTTACAAAAGGAATACACTTACTAGGGTCAAGGCCGATACTATATTTTATAAAGTTATTCGCTTCTTAACAGATTTAGTCGCGACTTCTTATCGCCTTTGGAGTGTTATGGTATAATTTTCGTTATCTTCCCATTCTCCATTTACATCTCCCCAATGGTAAGTGTACGTAGCGGTGTTCTCATTGATGCTTATTGAGCCTCTCATATAATCATCAGGAATTCCTTCTCCTACAGTCAGTGTCAGTACTTCGCCGTTGAGAGACCAGTTCGAATATGTCCACCCATTCCTGCTCATAGCAAATGTACCATCTGATTTAAATGTAATTTCTATACCAATCATCTCATTATTTTCTGAAGAAGATTTGATCTCCCAAGTTGTTCCTGCTAATGTGTTGCTTGGTTCATCTTCATCATCGTCAGAGCAAGCGGCGAAGTTCGCACATAAAACTACGGCTAATAAAGCCATTCCGATAAATCTTAAAGTATTCATTTTTTGTTTTTAATTATAGTTGTTGTTGAATTAAATTTTAGTGTAGTCCTAAATGCTGAAAAATAGTGCAGTTTCATAACTCTTAGTTAAATGAATAGCCTACAATTTTATCAGCATATAATATCATGACCATAAAATTACTTCTTTTGTTTTTTATCAGCATAATTCAAAAAATATTTTTATACAGATATGACAAACAATCGTACTTATTTTCAAACATTGAAGTGTTTTCAACAAAAAATCCCGTCTCACACCGAAGTGCAAGGCGGGATTTTTATATGTCATTTGTGTGGTTTTATTTAATCAGCTCGATGCTGCGTTTTACGAAATTGGTGAGAGCTTCACCTTTCAGCATATTATTTTGCAGCAATGCCAAGTCGATAAGCTGATGTACCACTTTGTCATCAGCAGCATAACCGTCGATAATGGTTTCTTTTTGCTTTTTCTGCTCATCCAGCTTTTTGTCGATGTCTTTCAGTTCATCTTTTTCGGCAGTTGGGATTTCCTCATCTTTCTTTCCTTCGTGTGCCTTATGCAGTTCATTCTGACGCATTTTCAGTTGTGCAATGTCAGCTTCTACCGGAACAAGCTTTTCGGAGCATGCGCTTTCCGCATTGCCTAAAATTTCCTTGACCAACCGATGATCGCTGTTCAATACGAGGTTGAACATATCCGGAAGTTCCCCGTAGAAACTCATGCCGCCCTGAATGGATGCCATCTCCTTCATACGGCGCATATATTCGGCCTGCGTGATGATGATAGGAGATGCGTTTTCGCCCATCGCCTGTACGTCGACATGGAACTCTGTCTTTTGGAGTTTAGGCAGCTGATTCTGGAATACCGTAGAAAGCATTTCGCGTTTTTCACTGCTCAACTCACTGTTTTTCTGTTCTTCTTTTACAATCAGGCGATCGATTACATCGCTGTCCACACGGGTGAAGCGGCTCTTTTCAAACTTCTGCTCCAGCATGTTGATCAACGCCACATCAAGTTGTCCGTCCATGAGCAACACGTTGTAGCCTTTATTTTTCGCTGCATTGATGTATGTATATTGGGCGTCTGTATCGGTTGCGTACAGATAAATCAGATTGCCGTCTTTATCAGTCTGGTTATCCTTTACCAGCGTGTGATACTCTTCGAAAGTATAATATTTGGCATCCGTATCCTTGAATAGGGCGAATTTATCGGCTTTTTCATAGAAGTCGTTCTGTGTCAGCATACCATAGTTGATGAAGATTTTCAAATCGTCCCATTTCTTTTCAAATTCGTTGCGGTCGTTTTTGAAAATCGATTGCAGGCGGTCTGCCACTTTCTTCGTGATATAAGTAGAGATTTTCTTTACATTCGAATCGCTTTGCAGGTAAGAGCGTGATACGTTCAGCGGAATGTCCGGAGAATCGATTACTCCATGCAACAGGGTAAGGAAGTCGGGCACAATACCTTCAACGATATCTGTCACATAAACCTGATTGCAATACAGCTGAATTTTGTTTTTTTGCAAATCGATGTTGCTTTTTATTTTAGGGAAATACAGCACACCGGTCAGGTTGAACGGGTAATCCACATTCAGATGAATCCAGAATAACGGCTCGTCAGACATCGGGTATAAGTCGCGATAGAACTTTTTGTAGTCCTCATCTTTGAGTTCACTCGGTTTTTTTGTCCAGATAGGGCAAGTATCGTTTATCACGTTATCTTCATCGGTTTCTACTTGTTTACCGTCTTTCCACTCTTTCTTTTTCCCAAGAGCTACCGGCACCGGTAAGAAACGGCAGTATTTATGAAGCAGTTCCGAAATGCGTGATTCTTCAAGGAATTCTTTGCAGTCATCATCCACGTAGAGAATAATGTCTGTTCCGCGATCGGCTTTTTCCGTATCTTCCAGCGTAAACTCCGGACTTCCGTCGCATGTCCATTTTACGGCTTGCGCGTCTTCTTTGTACGAGCGTGTAACGATTTCCACTTTTTTCGCAACCATAAATGCCGAATAGAAGCCTAAACCGAAGTGTCCGATAATGGCATTGGCATCGTCTTTATATTTTGCAAGGAAGTCGTTGGCTCCGGAAAATGCTATCTGGTTGATATATTTGTCGATTTCTTCTGCTGTCAGACCCAAACCCCGATCGGAGATAGTTATGGTATCTTTATCTACTTTCACATGGATTGTAAGGTCGCCCATTTCACCTTTAAACTCACCTTTAGAGGCGAGTGTTTTCAGCTTTTGGGTAGCATCTACCGCATTTGAGACCAGTTCGCGGAGAAAAATCTCATGATCGCTATACAAGAACTTTTTGATGATAGGGAAAATGTTCTCAGTAGTAACCCCAATATTACCTTTTTGCATATCGTTGTTATTTTTATTTATTACGTTATTATTTATGGATAACGGAAATGTTTGAACAAAAAAAATGCCAGACTTTTTACGGTCTGACATTTTGTCTTACTTGTCGGAAATCTGTCTTTATGCTTTTTCTATTTGCATATTCAATCCGTCTTTTGCCTCGTTCATCAGAACATGCAGGGTGTCTCCCTGTTGCGGCTCTTCGTTTAAAATGAGCTCGGCCAAGCCGTCTTCCAGATTCGTCTGGATGGAGCGTTTTAATGGTCTTGCTCCGAATTGTACGTCATAGCCTTTGGTCGCCACAAATGTTTTTGCGTCATCGTCTATAATCAGTTTGAAACCAAGTATTTCGATGCGCGAATACAATCCTTGCAACTCGAGGTCGACTATGCGTTTCAGAGCGTCTGTATCCAATTGATCGAATGTTATAATCTCGTCTATACGGTTAATGAATTCCGGAGCAAACGTTTTGTTTAATGCCTTATTGATGACACTGCGCGAATAAGCCTTTTCATCGCTGAGGTTTTGCGCCGTAAAGCCGATTCCTTTTCCGAATTCTTTCAACTGGCGCGTACCGATGTTAGAGGTCATGATGATAACCGTATTTTTGAAATCTACGGTTCTTCCGTAGCTGTCGGTCAGCCGTCCTTCGTCCATAACCTGCAGTAACAGATTAAACACATCGGCATGTGCTTTTTCTATTTCATCGAACAGTACGATAGAGTAGGGCTTTCTGCGTACTTTTTCCGTCAGTTGTCCGCCTTCTTCGTAGCCTACATATCCCGGAGGCGCACCGACGAGTCGGGAAACCGTGAATTTATCCATAAACTCGCTCATGTCGATTCGTATGATAGAATCGGCACTTCCGAACATTTGTTTTGCCAGTTCTTTAGCCAAATGCGTTTTTCCTACACCGGTAGGTCCCAAGAATAGAAATGTCCCTATAGGTTTATTCGGGTCTTTCAGTCCGATACGGCTTCGTTGAATGGCTTTTACCACCGTTTCTACAGCTTTGTCTTGGGCTATGACTTTCGATAACAATGCTTTTTTCATTCCGCGTAATTTCATTCCTTCGCTGTCGGCTATTCGCTGTACAGGCACTCCCGACATCATGGAAACAACTGCGGCAATCTGCTCTTCGTCGACGGTTTCCCTGTTTTCCTTTTGCTTTTCTTCCCATTCTCGCTTCATATTCTCCAATTGGGCCATATATGTTTTTTCCTGATCGCGGAAACTGGCTGCCAGTTCGAAGTTCTGCAAACGTACGGCTTCGTTTTTATGATTACGGGCTTCGTCAATCCGTTTTTCCTGTTCTTCTATTTCTTTGGGAACACTGATATTGGTAAGGTGTACACGCGAGCCGGCTTCATCAAGTGCATCAATGGCTTTGTCCGGAAAGTTCCGGTCGGGAATGTAGCGTTCTGTCAATTTGACACATGCAACCAATGCTTCTTCCGTATAGTTTACATTATGATGTTCCTCGTATTTATCCTTTATATTCTGCAGTATCTGAAGGGTTTCCTCCGGTGAGGTCGGTTCAACCATGACTTTTTGGAAGCGGCGTTCCAATGCTCCGTCCTTTTCAATGTTCTGGCGATACTCGTCTAAGGTTGTTGCTCCGACACATTGTATTTCGCCTCGCGCGAGGGCGGGTTTCAGCATATTGGCGGCATCCATAGACCCTGCAGCCGAACCGGCTCCGACGATGGTGTGGATTTCATCGATGAAAAGGATGATGTTCGGATTCTTCTTCAGCTCATTCAGTATGGAGCGGATTCGTTCTTCGAACTGTCCCCTGTATTTGGTTCCTGCCACAACGGCAGTCATATCGAGTGCGATTACCCGTTTATCGAACAATATGCGCGATACTTTCTTTTCTATGATGCGCAAGGCAAGTCCTTCTACAATAGCCGACTTACCTACACCCGGCTCGCCTATTAGAATAGGATTGTTCTTTTTCCTTCGGCTCAGTATCTGTGCAAGGCGTTCGATTTCCTTTTCCCGTCCCACAACGGGGTCTAATTTCCCTTCAGAAGCGGCTCTTGTCATATCCGTCCCAAACGAATCGAGAACAGGAGTTTCATTGTTCGGTTTGACTTGTTGTGCATGCATCGTTTGCTGCGCATCGGCGGAAGATGAGTAGTTTCCGTCATTTCCGGGACGACGGCGGATGCCTTCGTCTTCATCTTCGTCCTCGCCGAAATCCAATCCGTCCTGAGGCTCTGTGCGTGGTACCAGTTTATCCATAATTTTCTGATACGTTACATCATTCTCTTCAAGCAGGCGTGAAGCCTCATTGTGGTTCTCTCTCATGATAGCTAATAGGATGTGTTCCGTATCAGTAACCTGACTTTTCAGCAAACGGGCTTCGAGCATGCTCATCTTCAGTACCTTTGAAGCAGATTCGTTAAAATATATATCTTCGGAATAGGCGTCAGATTTATTGGAATGTACTTTCAATAAATCATCCAAATCCTGTTTTATCTTGTTTAAATCGACATAAAGACTTTTCAATATTCCGACAGCTTTTCCTTCGCCTTCGCGGATTAGGCCAAGCAAGATATGCTCCGGTCCGATGAAATCGTTCCGCAGGCGGTTGGCTTCTTCTTTGCTATATTGAATAATATCGGAAACTCTCTGTGTGAATTGATTGTTCATAAATGTTATTATCCTCCGTTTCTTTCTTGTGTACAAAGATACACATTATATTTATATACATAATGTCTCTTTTAATATGTCTGCAAAATGTGTGCCATGTCGCTTTTTTATCGGAAAAAGAGACTTCGTTCCGTTAGTTAAAAGCTCGGCGTCTTTTGAGATAAACTTCGAGGCTTTTTACTCGTTTTATTTGGACAGTTCGATAAAAAGCCGTACTTTAGCGTACTTTTTGGTGGATATAAAGAGATTTATTAAAATAAATTTATTTTTAAATGCAAGGAGAAGATAGAATCATAAAAATCAATATCGAGGAGGAAATGCAAAAGTCCTACATTGATTATTCGATGTCTGTGATTGTTGCACGTGCCCTTCCTGACGTAAGAGATGGATTCAAACCTGTACACCGTCGCATATTGTACGGGATGATGGAGTTGGGCAATACCTCAGACAAACCACATAAGAAATCGGCCAGAATCGTTGGTGAGGTGTTAGGAAAGTATCATCCGCATGGCGATTCGTCCGTATATGGAGCATTGGTCCGCATGGCTCAGGATTGGGCAATGCGTTACCCTTTGGTTGACGGACAGGGAAACTTCGGTTCGATAGACGGTGACAGCCCGGCTGCCATGCGTTATACCGAAGCAAGACTGAAGAAAATCGGGGAAGATATGATGCAGGATCTGTATAAGGAGACTGTCGATTTTCAGAACAACTTCGATGACACGCTTCAGGAACCTACCGTTATGCCTACCCGTATACCGAATCTGTTGGTTAACGGAGCTTCGGGTATTGCCGTAGGTATGGCTACAAATATGCCTACGCATAACCTTTCGGAAGTTATTGATGCATGTGTGGCGTATGTTGAAAACAATGACATCACGATAGATGAATTGATGCAATACGTAAAAGCTCCCGATTTTCCGACAGGAGGATACATATATGGAATCAGCGGCGTGCGCGATGCATATGAAACGGGAAAAGGACGTGTTATCATGCGTGCCAAGACGGAAATAGAATCTCATCCCACACACGATAAGATTATTGTAAATGAAATACCTTATAATGTCAACAAGAAGGAACTTATAGAGAACATTGCTTCGCTGGTAAATGAGAAGAAAATAGAAGGTATTTCTTATGTAAACGATGAAAGTGACCGCGAGGGGATGCGCATTGTCATCGATGTAAAGCGTGATGCCAATGCAAACGTGGTGCTGAACAAACTGTATAAAATGACAGCTTTGCAGACATCTTTCGGGGTAAACAATATCGCATTGGTGCATGGACGTCCGAAACTGTTGAATCTGAAGGATCTGATCAGGTTATTTATCGAGCACCGGCATGATGTGGTAATACGACGTACCCGTTACGATTTGCGGAAAGCCAAAGAACGTGCTCACATATTGGAAGGGCTGATTATAGCATCAGACAATATAGATGAGGTAGTACGGATCATTCGTGCGGCTAAGACACCGAATGAAGCGATTACGAATCTTATGGAGCGTTTCAGCCTGACAGAAATACAGGCTCGTGCCATCGTGGAAATGCGCTTGCGTCAGTTGACCGGTTTACTGCAAGAGCAGCTTCATGCCGAATATGAAGAATTGATGAAGCAAATAGCCTATTATGAGGAAATTCTTTCAAACGAGGAACTCTGTAAAAAGGTAATTAAAGATGAACTGTTGGAAGTGAAGGAAAAATATGGCGACGAACGTCGTTCGGAAATTATCTACGCTTCCGAAGAGTTCAATCCGGAAGATTTCTATGCAGACGACCAAATGGTGATTACCATTTCGCATTTGGGCTATATAAAACGTACGCCTCTATCGGAATTCCATGCCCAGAACCGCGGTGGTGTAGGCTCAAAAGGCAGTGAGACCCGCGATGAAGATTTCATCGAGCATATTTATCCGGCCACAATGCATAATACGCTGTTGTTCTTTACACAAAAAGGAAAATGCTATTGGCTTAAGGTCTACAATATTCCTGAAGGCAATAAAACATCGAAAGGACGTGCCATTCAGAACCTGTTGAATATTGAGTCAGATGACAATGTCACTGCATATGTCCGTGTGAAAAATCTGAATGATACAGAATTTATCAACAGTCATTATATATTATTCTGTACTCAAAAGGGAGTTATAAAGAAGACTTGTCTCGAACAATACTCCCGTCCGCGTCAGAACGGTGTGACTGCAATTACTCTTCGTGAAGACGATCATGTAATAGAAGTGCGTATGACCAATGGCAGCAATGAAATTGTTATAGCAAACTGTAACGGACGTGCTATCCGCTTCAACGAAAGTGCGGTGCGTGAAATGGGACGTACGGCTACCGGTGTGCGGGGAATCTCTCTTGATGAAGACGGTGAGGACGCTGTAATCGGCATGATTTGCATAAAAGACTCGCAAAAAGAAACAATAATGGTCGTATCTGAAAACGGATATGGAAAACGTTCGGATATTGAAGATTACCGTAAGACCAACCGTGGAGGTAAAGGCGTTAAGACTCTGAATATTACAGAAAAAACAGGAAAACTGATAGCCATTAAGTCTGTAACCGACCAAAACGATTTGATGATTATCAATAAATCCGGCATCACCATTCGGTTGAAGGTTGCTGACGTACGGATTATGGGGCGCGCCACTCAAGGTGTACGTTTAATAGACCTTGAAAAGCGGAATGACCGGATCGGTTCTGTATGTAAGGTAACTTCGGAGAGTGAAGAAGAAAAAAGCGAATCTGAAAATAATGATGACAAAAACTAAATGAATATTGTATTACTAAATTTAAGCGTTATGAAAAAAGTACTGTTTTCTGTGGCTTTATTTATGGCTGCATCTGTAGTCTCAGCTCAGGAAAGTGTTGTAAAGGAAGCGAAAGCAAACAAGAACGATCCGGCAAAAGCCGCACAGATTCTTGAACCTGCATTGGTAAATCCGGAGACTGCCAATGATCCGGAGACATGGAAATTGGCCGGAGATTTTCAAAAAGCGATTTATGATGCTGAGAATCTGAAAATGTTTGTGCCCGGAAATGAACCTGCCGATACTGCTAAGTTCTACAGCAGTCTGGAAAAAATGTATGAATACTATCTGAAATGCGATGAGGTGGAACAGGCTCAGGTAAAAAGCGGCGAGCTGAAAAAACCGAAACTGAGAAAAAAAATCGTCAAAACGTTGGTTGAAGTACGTCCGAACTTAACTGCAGGAGGTTCGGAAGCATTTAATACTCAGCGGTATGGTGATGCCTTGAAATTCTTCAGTATGTATGTGGATGGGATAAACAATCCGATTTTTGAAGAGGAGGTGAGTGTAAAAAATGACTCTTTGGTTAATCTGATTGCATGTTATGCAACAATGGCTGCAAATCAGGTTGGTGATAGAGCTGCCGTTATCAAATACGGAAATATCGGTAAGAGCAATAAGGAAGAAGGTTACAGAGCGTTGATGTGTATCTCTGAAATCTCTGCAAAGAGCGAAAATCCTGATTCTACCCAATGGCTTGCAGCTGTAAAAGAGGGATGCGAAAGATTTCCTGAACAAGATTATTTCATCGGTAGTTTGATGGATTATTATATCCAGAAGAATATGGCTTCAGAAGGTCTGACCACAATTGAAAAAGTGATTGCATCAAGAGGCGAAACTCCTTACTTACTGTATGTCAAAGGTATGCTTCAATTTGAAACAAAGAATTATGAGGGTGCCATTGCAACGTTTAACGCACTTATCGCAAAGAACAGCGATTTCGTGGGAGAAGCATATGCCAAAATAGGAGATTGCTATTTCTATCCGGCTCAAGAATACGTTTTGGAAAATTCAGAATTATCTATGGATGATCCGAAATTCGCTGTAAACGAAGATAAGATTAAAGCTGAATATGAAAAAGCAAGACCTTTCTATGAAAAGGCAAAAGTGGTAGCTCCTTCAGACAAACAGTTATGGGGAAGCCAGTTGCTTAACATTTATTGGAAATTGAACAAGGCAGAATATGATGCTTTGGAAAAAGAATTGAGTCTATAAAAGGTCAAGAGATATTTATAGAGAAGGTCCTGGAGATAATTTTCCGGGACCTTTTTCTTTTCACTCTTCAAGGTTTATTCAAAAAAATGGCATGCATTTGTGTAAAAGCATTTGATCTTTTACAGTAAATCCCGTACTCTTTTTATAAAACGTCCTTTTAAATTATAATAGCCATTATGTTTAATTGCATATAAAAAAAGAATAATTGAGATCTTGAATAAATATTACAGCTACCTTTGCCATAGACTTAATTTATAAGAGATGAAAACTGTATATGAACTATTTCCTTCACTACCGGAAAATGAGGATCGGATTTCCAAGAAAGGCATATTAGATTTATTCAATGCACACAACATCAGTTATGAAGTGACAGTACATAAGGCTGTTTACACTATGGCTGAACTTTCTGATATATCGTTTCCTTATCCTGAATCCGTTGCTAAAAATCTGTTTGTATGCGATGACAGGAAATACAATTATTATTTGATAACGCTAAAAGGTGACAAACGAGTGGACTTGAAGGCTTTTAGACACAAATATGGCACGCGTCCATTAAGTTTGGCAAAAGAAGACGATTTGAAAAAGATTTTAGGGCTTATGCCTGGCTCAGTTACACCTTTAGGCATATTAAATGACAGGGAACACAAAACGCATTTTTTTCTTGATGAGGACTTCTTGCTCCCACCGTCAGTCATTGGCATACATCCAAATGAAAATACCGCCACTGTATGGTTAAAGACAGAAGACTTATTACATATGATAAAAGAGCACATGAATCCTGTGAATATAGTTCCTTTTGGCTGAAGTGGTAATTTATAAATTCCTCTAACTGTTTAATTTTCAATTTCTATTTTCGTTAATTCTCTGATATTGTTCGATTATTTTTGAAGATATTCGTATATTTGTGCTACCATTGGGAAATCCATATGGTTTTTATTGATGAAAGATAGCTCAAACGCCTCTGAATCACCACCTCGGAAATGAATGAGCTGTTTATTACACACTTTGAGAAGTATGCCTATATGGCGCAGACTTCTTGCTTAGTGTGTAATGGCTTGTGGTGAGCCAAGAGGCGTAGGCGGATAGTCTGCGCTTTTCTTTTAATTAAACGTATGACTTTGCCTGTGCGACTTTGAGCAATATTGCAATAAATATTAATTCTAAGGACATGAAAAAAAGCAAATTTATTATTAGCGTTCTCCATTTTGCTCTTAACATCATCTTGTGCTTCTATTTTTACTCCGGCAAAGCAAAACATTACTTTTGTGGGAGAAGAAGGTATTAGAATTTATGATAACGGAGAAAGAATAGCAACAATCGGTGATACAGGAGAAGCAAGTGTACGCATTCGGAAGAAATTATCTTCTAAAGAACTTATAGCTAAAAAAGACGGATACAAGCCTGCCATGTTCACATTGAGGGCAACGTTTAATCCTATATCCTGTATTAATCTTTTAAATGCATTGGCTTGGGGAATTGATTTGGGAACTCAGAAAGCATTCAAGTGGGAAAATACATATATTGAAATAGAATTAGAGGAAAGATAAGATTTTGCATATTTAAAAGCAAAGAGAGAATAAGTTACTTTTCGTATACAAGGTGAAAAAAGAAGCCTGCATGATTAAGCGGGCTTCTTTCCAATTTTTAATTTAAAGGCTAAAAATCCATATCTCTATAAGTATCATCAATTTTATTTTAGAAAACAAAACCCCATTGACTAGGTTTTGTCTTAATGCCTATCCAACCAACGAATAATTGCATTTATTAAACGTATTCCAATCACTATAAAAGGAATAAGTACTAAAAACAAAATAACAATAATTTCCGGAGTGCCTAAACCAAAAAGTAGCATAACATTAAAATTAGAGGTTTTAAAAATAATTAGAAACACCTACACCTACTAGGACACTAACAATAACCTTTGCTATAAAGGGAAAGCCTTAAAAAATTTCTGTTTTTCATCCATAATTATTCATAAAATATTAATAGGCTTTCAGAAGTAAGTTTTCCAGATTCATCCTATTTAATCACGAGAAGCGGTATGCGTGAATGGAATAACATTTTCCGGGCAATGCTTGGATTGAATAAGCGTGCAAAAATGTTGCGCTTGTAGTTTGTTACACATAGCACGTCTATCTGTTTTTCTGTCAGAAATTTTTCAAGGTTTGTCAGCAGATGGTTTTCGTCAATGATGTGATAGTCGAGTTTTAATTCAGGATATTGTTTCTTGAAATATTCTTTTATTCCGGCCAGTTTTATTTCATTCCATGTACGTTTCTGTTCATCAGTATTCAGGTGGAGTAATGATATTTCAAACTTATAGTCTTTGAATGTTGTGATAAGCGAATCGAACGCAATCAAGTCCCGTTGGTCGAAATTGGTAATCATCCCGACCCGTTTTATTTCGTCGAATGTTTTAGAGACAGCATTCTCGGGTATTGCATAGACAAAAGTCGGGCTGCGGTCGATTACTTCCGCTGTGACACTCCCTATCAGATCGAGTTCTTTCTGGCTTTCCCCGCGTGTCCCCATGATAATGATAACAGGTCTTTCCTTTTTTGCATAATGCAAAATTTCTTCTTCCGGTATTCCTTCTCTCAGAACACAAGTATAGCGTACGTTAGGATATTCTCCGTCTGCAATTTTTTTATCGACAGCCTTAGACAGATTGAGAAGTTTTTTATGGATATCCTCCCCCACTCCTTTTATAACCGGTTGAGGGTTTAACGTGTTATATTCTTCTGTAACGTATTGTATATTCGGTATATATATAGGCGTGAAATATACATGAAACAATACGATTTCCGCATGAATGTGTTCTGCAAAGTTGAATCCGAATTCACATGCTTTTAGTGAATAGGATGAAAAATCTACGGGAATTAATATTTTAGGCGTTTTCTTCTTGTCTTTTTCATTTTCTTCACTCACGATGTCTTCCGCCAGCCATGCAGAGCTTTCTATAATCTTCAGTGCACGTGGCAAATCGTGTTCTTTGATGCGTACGCGTACTCCCGAAGAAATGACGGGCTGTATCAGGTTGACATTCTGAATGCACGCATCGATACCTTCATTTTCAAGCACATTCTTTAGTATTTGTGCCTTAGAATATGTCAGGATAGCTAATGTAACAAGTTTTTCTTCCATGGCAGCAATCATTGATAAGAAAAAAATCCCGGTTGTTTACCCACATAGGTCAACCGGGATTTTTTGTTTTTTTTAATTACTTCTCTCTTTCAGAATTTGTATTGCTTTATCAAGCACAGTTGTATCGTCCAGCATAACCAACCCACCATCGGGACCGGGTTCTAAATGAATCCCTACGCTTTTCCCATCCTTGAAATTATGACCTCCAAAGAAATTACGTACAGTCTCTACACTCAGGTTTAACTCGTCGGCTATGCGATGCATACTTCCTACCGGTAATGAATCTTTGATTTTACGAAGTTCATTAAATGTTATAGTCCTGTTCATAGTAATTTAAATTTTAAGAGTTAGATTTAACTGATATTTATTGCGATATAAATATAGGGAAAGTATTTGAATCTGGCAATAAAAAAAACATTTTTTATTATTTCATTTTTTGCCGATCTTTGCGTGATACAGGGAATGTACCTGATCAGGTTATTGCTTTACTTGTATGTCAGAAATATAAGCCTTTAGATATAATCATGCCTTCTATAATGATATAGGAATAAGTGAGCAATAAAACCAGATGTACAAGTTTTGTGTCTGCATACCGATAGCCGCTTGGCGTATATTGGTTGGAGATATATCTGGGACGGCTTATATATTTGCGTCTTAGGAACAGATATAATCCGTAGGTTAAGGAGGCGATGAGAATGCCGGACAATGCGCCGCATAAGATATCTCCCGGATAATGTACGCCCAAGTAAATCCGTGAATAGGATGATAAGGCTGCCCATATGAACATAATGAGTGCGAAGCCTTTGTTCCGCATGAGCAGGGAGATAAATGTTGCGACGGCAAATGTGTTGGCCGCATGACTTGAAATAAATCCGTATGCTCCTCCCCTATATCCGTTGACGATGTGGACAAGATGCATAAATGCAGGGTCTTGCGACGGACGGAAACGCATGAAATACGGTTTACACAGTCCGGAAGAGAAGCGGTCGGCCAATGCTATTGTAAGGGAAAGCATACAGAGTATGAAGAGAGCCTGCTGCCATTTGTTGTTTTTGAAGATGATATACAGCAATACAACGCCCACCGGAATCCATGTTTTTGTATCGGTGATGAGCCACATTGCCCCATCAGCGAACAATGAATGATTCCCGTTCAGTTGAAGGAAAAGCGTTTTGTCTAAATCTATTAACTGCTGTATATCCACTCGTTTCGGTTATATCGTTAAATTATCTCAATGTTTGCTGTCTGAATCCATCCTTTCTTACCGTCTTCCAGGCGTATTTCTTTCCACTCTTTCATTGTATTGTCTTCTATGTATACTTTCGTTCCTTCATGCAGTACGAACAGATCTGTCCCTGTTGTATCGGGGGTACTTTTTATGGTGATGCTTGGTGCCATGATGATGGCCGCATTACGGATTTCAAGTTTCTCCTTTTGAGTGTTGGCAAATGAATTGGAGGATATAGTGACAATCAGACAGACAACAGAAGCGATGAATCCGATTTTTTTCAATACCAGACGTCTTCCGAATATATATAGTATCAAGGAGCCAAGCAAAATGAGAAATGAAATGATTCCCATCCTTCCCCATCCGCGTTCACTCATGCAGTTGGCTATTGATTTTACCCATGATACAATGAATATTTCCCGCAACGGAACAATCTGATCGACAGTTTTTCCTCTGGCCATTTCCAGATTGAAACGTGCATCGTTATTTCCCGGATCAAGTAACAGGGCGCGTTCATAATTGAGAACGGCTTTTGCCATGTTTTTATCTTTATAGTAGCTGTTCCCCAGATTATAGTAGATATCGGACGATTCACCTTCTGTTTCCAAGATCTGTTCGTATTTTTCTATAGCTTCCTTGAAATTATTTTCCTGATAAGCTTTATCTGCTTCTTCTTTTGTTACGGAAGCGCCTGCATATTGAATGAATCCGATTACAAAAACCAGTATGATGCTTATTTTTTTCATGTGCGTTATCTCCTCAATCTTTAGTGTTTGATGCTGTCTTCCATTTTGCTTATAACTTCCAGAACGGTGGTATAAACTTTGTCCATAGCCGCGCTTTCATCGCCGGGAGCGTACCGTGCGAATTCGCATTCGTTCAAAGCCGAGATAAAATCTTTTGTCAGTTCATCCGACACGCCGTATCTGTTCAACTCAAACTCGATATTGTCTTTTGAAAGTTGTGACACGGGAATGTTAAGTTTATCGCTGATATATCCCCAAAGAGCTTTCAGGACTTCATCATAGAACTCGTTCTTTTTATTTTCACCCAGCAGCTTTCCTGCAAGTTTCAGGCGTTTTGTCGCCACTTTATTGGCTTTTTTCGTTTTTACTTTCGCGATATTTGCATTTTCCAAAGCGCGTTGACGGTATATTATGATAAATGCAACAAACAGAATTGCCGGGATGATATACCACAGCCAGTACCCCAGTGTGCCGAAGAAATAAACTCCTCGCGGCGACAGGTGGGTGTCTCCCAATTTGATAAAGCGTATATCTTCTCCCAAAACCTTTACACGTTCTTTATTCGTAAAGTCGTTTACCACTTGCTCGGAATTGCCTTCTCCTTTGGCAATTTTCAGTTCGTATGCTTCAGTCTTCAGCGTTTTATAGGAATTGCTCTTCAGGTCGAAATACGTAAACTCTACGGGAGGGATGGTAAAGTTTCCGGAATGGCGGGGAATGGCCAGGTATTCTATGGTCTGGGTGCCACTGAGGCCGTCTTTTGTCAATTGGAACTGATTGTCGGTTTTCGGGTCGTAAACTTCAAAATCCTGCGGGAATTTCACTTCCGGCGTGCTGATGAGTTTCATGTTTCCCGTACCTTTTATGACCACTTTCAGTGTGATCGCATCGTTGGTCTTTACTTCGGTTGCATTGATAGACGATGAAATGCTGAAATTTCCTACGCCTCCGGAGAATCCGGCAGGCTTGGAGGGAAGTGGTTCGACATTGATTGTCAGTTTCGGGGTAACGATTTTCTTTTTGACTTCTACAATGCCTCCCCCATTGAAGAAGGAGTCGAAGAAATCGTCTGTCATCATTTGTTGTGCCACTACCCCCTCGAAAGTGATAGAGGGAATTTCAAGTTTCCCGGTCTGTTGAGGGAACAATACATATTGGCTCCATACGGTAGTATGATAGTTGCGTCCTTTATAATGCTCTATGGTGAATGTTTTTTGCTGAGGAAGTTCGACCTGTTGTGTATGAAATCCTTTCATGTCGGGCATGTCTCCATACAGCTGACGCAGATTGACGGTGGTATATACTTTATATGTCAGCAGAATAGCTTCCTGTTCATGTACTTTTGTCTTACTTGCCGTAGCCGTTATGAACAGGTCATCGTTGCTTATTTGGCTTCCTGCAGTCTGTGTCTTTACCGATGAAGAGCCTCCTTGCTTATTGCTTCCCGAGTCTTTGGCATTCTCATCGGGCGGGAGAACTTTTATCTGTGTCGCTTGAGAGAAGATTTTCTTTCCATCCACATCGATGCTTGCTGCCGGTATGGTGTAGGTTCCTTCTTTTAAAGCCATCAGGGTATAGTTGTATGTTACGGTACTGACAGATGTTGTTTTTCCGTTGATAATCTGTGTGCTGTTGTAGAACGACTGATATGGTCCTGCCAATACATCGAAAGCGCTGGGGAAAGACGGTGCGCGGAAATTTTTTATATCTTTTGAATTTACGGTAAAGGCTAACCGGAATTGATCTCCCTTTACTACGACATCGGCTACATCGACCGTGAGAGTGGCTTCATCGTCTGCCCTTCCCTGTATAAAAGGGATTATCAATAAAGTAAGTAAAAGTAGGATTCTTTTCATTATTTCGTTGTTTTATTGTCTGTGAATATGGATTTTACCAATCTTTTTCCAATTTTTTCCCGCGAAGCTGTATTTGTTTCTTCACTTTGTCCTGAACATTTTTTTCATCTTGCATGACAGCATTTAGCAGTTGCTCGGCATTTTCTTTCGACATCTGGTCTTGATTTTGCTGCTGCTGGTTTTGTTGCTGTTGCTTGTTCTGTTGATCTTGCTGGTCTTTATTCTGTTGTTGATCATCTTTTTGCTGTTCCTGTTTCTGCTGTTGGTTCTGATCCCGATTCTGTTGCTGCTGTTGTTGGTCCTTCAGCATTTTTTGTGCCAGGGCAAGGTTGTAGCGTGTCTCATCGTCATGCGGGTTGTTCCGTAACGATTCTTTATACGCTTCTATGCACTCGGCATATTGTTTCGACATTTGCAATATGACACCCATGTTATGATAAATCTCCGCCAGTTTCGATTTGTCCTTTTCCAGACGTGCAGAATTCTCGTACTGTTCTATCGCTTCCTTTCCTTTTTCCTGCATGAGCAGCGTATTTCCCAAATCATACATGGCATCGGCCGATTCCGGATTTACGTCCAATGCTTTACGGTAATTGATTTCTGCATCCACGTACAGGCTGTCGTTATATTGCTTGTTTCCGCTGCGTAAATATTCTCTTTCTGTTTTCTGTGCATGCGATGCGATGGAAATCATTGCCAGCATGAGCATGATATATCTTTTTCGTAACATATTACTCCTGTTTAAATAGTTTTATATTCTTGAAAAGCGGGTTTTTACGTTCCAGCATCATTGTGTCGATAGCCAGTAATATCAGTGCCAGCCAGGCTAAGACTTGGAATTGTTCGTCATATTCTGTAAAAACCTGTGTCTCTACATCGGCTTTTGCCAATTTGTTGATTTCTGCGTTTAACGTTTTTTCTGCACTGTTTGTGTTGTCTACACGGATGTATATCCCGTTTCCGGCTTGGGCAACTTCCTGACACATTTGCTCATTTAACCGTGAAACGACAATGTTTCCGTCTTTGTCACGACGGAATTCGTTTGTTCCTTCCACCGGAATCGGTGCTCCGTCGGATGTACCAACTCCAAGCACAAATATGCGTACTCCTTTTTCTGCTGCTGCTTGGGCTGCTTCCATCGCTCCTCCTTCATGGTTCTCACCATCGGTTATCAGTACAATGGCACGCCCTACTCCGTCATTGGGCGTAAAGCTTTTCATCGCCAGGTCTATGGCAGAGCGGATGTCTGTTCCTTGTGTTGTAATGAGTGAGGGATTGATTGTTTCCAAAAACATTTTGGCCGACACGTAATCGCTTGTAATGGGTAACTGCGTGAATGCTTCTCCGGCAAAAACGATCATGGCTACTTTGTCATTATTGAATGTCTCGACAAGGCGGGATATGAGTTTCTTCGATTTTTCCAGTCGGCTGGGAGTAACATCCTGTGCCATCATCGAATTTGAAATATCAAGCGCGACAACGGCTTCTACGCCTTGTCGTTTTACGGTTTCCATTTTCGAACCGAATTGCGGACGCGCCATCGTGAAAATAATCATTGTAAGAGCGGCAAAGGTAAGCCAGAACTTAATGCTTGGCCGATACTTTGAAACTGTAGGCATCAGATGTGCCATCAGTTTCGGGTCGCCATAACGGCGTAACCGTTTTTTCCGTTCATAATTGGCATAGAAAAAAAGTATGGCGAGTACTGGCAGTACAAGCAGTAAATATAAATAGGTAGGTTCTCCAAATCGAAACATAATGCAAATTTTAAGGTATTTTCTTTAATACAGTGTTGCGCATAAGCACTTCCAGCAGAATACAGATAAATGCGATCAGTGCAAATATTCCATAAGCTTCCTCGCGTTTGCTGAATTCTTTGACATTCAGTTTTGTTTTCTCCAGTTTATCTATTTCCTCGTAAACTTCTTTCAGTTTCGAATTGCTTGTCGCGCGGAAATAGTTTCCGTTAGTTGTTCCCGATATCTGTGTCAGTGTTTCTTCATCTATTTCCACCGGAGTCTGTATATATTTTACTCCTGTATATGTTTGCAATGGATAAGGAGCAGTTCCATTGGTACCTACCCCGATGGTATATACACGGATACCGAATTGTTTGGCTATTTCGGCCGCTGTCAGCGGAGATATATCTCCCATATTATTCACACCATCAGTCAGCAGGATGACAACTTTTGATTTTGCCTTACTGTCCTTCAGACGGCTGACAGCATTTGCAAGTCCCATGCCCAATGCTGTACCGTCCTGTATCAGGCCTTTTTGGGCAATGTCACAGCTGATGCTGTTGAAAAGATTGAGCAATACGCTATGGCCTATTGTCAGCGGACATTGTGTGAATGCTTCTCCTGCAAAGATGGTAAGACCGATGTTATCGTTCGGGCGTCCGTTGATAAATTCGGCAGCCACTTGCTTGGCGGCTTCAAGGCGGTTCGGTTTCAAATCTTCTGCCAGCATACTGGTCGATACGTCTACTGCCAGCATGATGTCTATGCCCTCTATTTCGGTATTTTGCCAGTTATCGGTGGTTTGCGGGCGTGCGAGAACCAGTACAATCATGATAAAAGTCACAATGCGTAAGGCAAACGGCGCATGAAGCAGATAAACTTTCCAGCTTTTCGGTGCATTCATATACATGCGGGTGGTGGATACCTGCATGGTCGGTTCCGTTTTTTTTCGCCGCATTATGTACCACACGATATATGGTATCAGCAGCAACAGTAAAAACAGATATTCTATATTTGCAAAAGTCATGTTTCTTATGCGTTAAAATTTAAAAGAAGAGATCGATAATCTGGCGTATGGCTATGTATAAGGCAATGATTGCTCCTGCCAGTATGATAGCGATACTGCATAAGAGTGCGATGCGTCCCTGTTTGGAGCGTTTTTCTTCTACTTTGATTTCAGTAGGCTCTTTTTTCGCGTTCGGGTCTTCTTCTATTTTGGTTTGATTGATAAAATCTATTGCATTTACCAGGTTCATGTCATTTTCATTCATCAACGGAGCGTGTTTGGCAAACTTTACCAGGTCGGCCGTTTCGAAAAGAATTTTCAACTCGTCGATGGATGACTTGTCTTTTTCCTGAAGCAGATGTTCGATAATCTCGCCGGAGGTCATTTCCATTGCATTGAATCCGAACCGTTCTTTTATATATGTACGGATAGCTTCGGTGAGCTCTGTGTAATATTGTTTCGGATCGGCCATCTGCCAAGATTTATCGGCTTTGATATCTTCAATCTTTTTCATTGCCGTTTGATGCGGCGGAAGTTTCGGCTCGATGCGTATTATTTTGATAATCGGTTTATTGTCACGATAACGAAGAATGAGGAATACGACAATTACCCCCAACAGAACCATCAGCAAAGCCGAGTATACAAGGGCTGCAATGTCCGACCATCTCAATGAGATTTCCCGTACGGATTTAGGTCCGAATATCTGTTCCGGATGAAGTGTATCTACCGGAACGGAATAAACTTTCAGTGCCAACGGATTGGATTGATAGGTCTGTTCATTGACAAGGACCTCGATTGGCGGCAGATAATATAGGGCCGAGTCGAAAGAAGTGACGGTATAATCTTGCGAAACGAGCCAGCGTTTATTGTCGTTCAGGCGTTGGGTGTCGGGTTTTGTTATGTCTAAGATTTCTATTCCCCGCACGATGGTATCCTGAAATACCGGCAGACGGAATTTTTGTCCGGCATCCATACTTACCTGAAGATGTATTTTCGTCTGCTCACCGATGAGGATTTCCAGCGAGTCGAGTGTAGCTTCCACCGATACTTGTGCGTGCAAGCTTTGAAAGGTGAAAAGCAGCAGTGCCGCATTTATGATTTTATATAAAGTACGTTTCATAATCATCAGTTCCTTTTTGCAAAGAGATTCAATAATGCCTTCACATAGTCTTGATCGGTACGTACAGAAACAGAGTCGACATTACTGTGTGTAAAAGTATCGTTCAGTTTCTGTTGCCGTTCCATCCACCATGCATGGTGGGCATTGCGTAGAGCTTTCGACGATGTGTCAATCCACTGTTCATGCCCGGTTTCAGCATCCCGTACTTTTATCAGGCCTACGTTTGGCAATTCTTCCATGCGCCGGTCGTATACCTGTACAGCCACTACATCGTGTTTCCTGTTGGCTATGGTCAAGGCATTACGGAAATCCCGTTCATCGATAAAGTCGCTTAGCATGAATGCTGTGCAACGTTTTTTCAAGACATTTGTCAGATATTCGATCGCACATTTTATATCCGTCCGTTTGCTTTCCGGCTTGAAGTCGAGCAATTCACGGATGATGTACAAGATATGCTTACGCCCTTTTTGAGGCGGAATGAACTTTTCTATCCGGTCTGAGAAGAATATGACCCCGATTTTGTCATTGTTCTGGATGGCGGAAAAGGCTATTGTAGCCGCTATCTCGGTTACCATTTCTTTCTTCATCTGTATGGTTGTTCCGAAATCCAGACTGTTTGATACATCGACCAGCAGCATGACGGTCAGTTCCCGTTCTTCCTCGAATACTTTTACATACGGTTTATCAAAGCGGGCTGTTACATTCCAGTCTATATCACGTATATCGTCACCGTACTGATATTCGCGTACTTCCGAAAAAGCCATACCTCTTCCTTTGAAAGCCGAGTGATACTGTCCGGCAAAGATATTGCTTGAAAGTCCGCGTGTCTTGATTTCTATCTGGCGAACACGTTTTAAGAGTTCAGTTGTTTCCATTCCGTTTGTTTAAATTACTGTAAAATCGTATTCATACTTAAGCGCTTTCCTGCCGCATTTCATTGCTGCAGGAAAGTGATGTTCCATACATGGCATTGGAAAGTTTCCGTTTAGGGCACTTCCACCTTGTTCAGGATTTTGCTTACGATTTCTTCTGCTGTGACATTTGTCGCTTCGGCCTCATAAGTCAATCCGATGCGGTGACGCAATACATCGTGTGCTACGGCGCGTACGTCTTCAGGAATGACATACCCTCTACGCTTGATGAAAGCATAGCTGCGGGCTGCCAATGCCAGGTTGATGGATGCACGCGGCGAACCGCCGAAGCCGATCAGTCCTTTCAGTTCCTTCAAATCGTATTTTTCCGGATAACGGGTTGCGAAGACAATATCCGCAATGTATTGTTCTATCTTTTCATCGATATATACTTGACGTACGACCTTGCGTGCTTCGAGAATATCTTCCGAACGGAGTATCGGACGGATTTCTATGGGATTGCCTGATATGTTCTGGCGTATGATTTTCTTTTCTTCTTCCAGTTTCGGATAATCAATCACTACTTTCAGCATGAAACGGTCTACCTGTGCTTCGGGGAGCGGATAAGTTCCTTCCTGCTCGATGGGGTTTTGTGTAGCAAGTACAAGGAAAGGTTCCGGCAGACGGAATGTTTCCTTACTTAATGTAACCTGACGCTCTTGCATGGCTTCCAGTAAAGCACTCTGTACTTTTGCCGGAGCACGGTTTATTTCATCGGCCAGCACAAAGTTGGCGAAGATAGGTCCTTTGTTTGTAATAAACCGTTCGTCTTTTTGGCTGTATATCATTGTTCCGATAACATCGGCAGGTAGTAAGTCGGGAGTGAATTGTATTCTGCTGTATTTAGCATCGATTAATGAGGCCAACGTTTTGATGGCTAATGTTTTTGCCAGACCGGGAACTCCTTCCAGCAAGATATGGCCGTCGGATAACAGGCTAATCAGCAGGGATTCTACAAGATGTTTTTGTCCTACTATAACCTGGTCCATTCCGGTCATCAAGTTTGTTACGAACGCACTCTGACGTTCAATGCGTTCGTTTAATTCACGAATGTCAATAGCTTCAGCCATAATTTTTTTTTGTTTTATGTAATTTCCTATATGATACTTGGGTTAAAAAACGCCTTTTTTAGCGCATCCAAAAATACTTCATTCTGTGTACTGCTGCAACTAAATTTTATTAAAAAATTCAATTGTTTTTATCTGTATGCGGTTTTTGGGATTAAATAATTTAAAATGCGGCTCTGCATTTGTCATTCGCCGGACTGCTTTTTGCGTTTCAGTCGTGGAATTCGGATTTTTGTTCCTATAGGGATGTTATCGGCGTTGTTTATGATGTTTTGATTGTGTTTTACGATATACGGCCACATTTTTGTTTCACCATAAAACTTTCTCGCCAATCGCGCCAGTGTGTCTCCTACTTTGATGACGTGGGCCGATAAGGTTCCTGTAATCTCATATTCGGTAGTATCGGCCAGTGTCTCTTTTTTTTCTGTTTGTGTTTTAGGGGTTATAAGTTTTTCTTGCGTCGCAACAAGGGTATCTTCCGGTAGCGGCGGTATGGAAATGACCGGTGTGTCGTGAGGGGTTGGCTTTTCGGCCGACAATGTATCAGGAATGCCAATGTGCTTTTCGGCCGGTTTTTTGTTTGGTATGTCTTTATTGTAAAGGCACATGGCGGCCATGATGCCGGTTACTGCGATTAGTACGGCCAAGCCTGTAAAATAGAGTGTGCGTGCGGATGTGTGTGCGCTTTGTGTATGTCTTGATTTATCGGCGTTGTTTTCAGCGGACGGCTTTTGTTGCGGCAAGGCATTGTTCCCGCTTTCTGTTATATTTTGTTCATGTATTTCTCCGCGAGGGGTGCCTGTGTTGTCTGATGTTTCCTCAGTTTCCGGTGCAGACGGTTCTGCTTGTTTTTGGAGTATATCCGGCTCGATTCCTTGTTCTTCTGTTTTTTCCAAATCGTCAAAATGGACATTCTCATTCAGGATGACGGTTTCAAAATGAGCAAAGGGTTTGTTTATAAAATCTTTCAATGCCGGATCGGGGGTGAAAGATATACGGTTGTGGCTTTGAATTTCGATACGTTCGCCTGTATGTATATTGACACTTTCTCTGCTGTCCACTTCAAGTAGCTTGAATGTGCCGAGACCCTTTATTTTCACGTACCGGTCTGTTGTTAGTCCTTCTTTTATCAGTGTGAACATCGTCTGCACGAATGCGACGGCATCTGCCTGCTCCATTTCATGTCGTTCGGCTAACAGTGTGGCAAGGTCTTGAAGTGTTAGTTTCTCATTCATTCGGACTGTCGTTCTTTAATTTGTCTTTTAGTGTCATACTTGGTTTATATGTCAGCGTAAGTTTGGGTGGAATGAGCATGCGTTGGCGTGTGACAGGATTTATGGAAATGCGTTCTGACTTTTTTTTCACTTTGAAAGTTCCGAAATTGGGGATGACAAGCGTTTTTCCGTCTAACAATTCATTTTTGGCTATGTCGACAAAAGATGTCACTAAACGCGCGGCGTCTTTATTTGTATACCCTAAACGTCGTGACAGTTCGCCGATGTATTCTTTGTTGTTCATGGTGGCAGACTTCTTTTGAGTGGGTTTTAGATTAGCGAAGCATATAGGTCAAAATCATCGGCATCGTCTATTCTCACGCGGTAAAATTCTCCTATTTCCAATTGGGCATCCTTGCGTTTGATCAGGACTTCCGGGTCAACTTCCGGAGAATCGAATTCTGTTCTTCCTATATAATATTCGCCTTCTGTACGGTCTATGATGACAACTGTTTCCGTTCCTATTTTTCTGTGGCTCAATTCCCCCGATATTTCTTGCTGGATTGCCATCAGTTCGTCCAGGCGTTGTTGCTTGACATCGTCCGGGACATCGTCTGTATAGTTTTGTGCCGAATATGTTCCTTCCTCTTCAGAATATGCGAAAGCGCCCATCCGGTCAAAGCGGGCGTAACGGACGAATTCCTTCAGTTCTTCAAAATCCTGTGCTGTTTCTCCGGGAAATCCCACCATCAGCGTAGTACGGAGATGGATTCCCGGAACTTCTTTACGGAACTTCCCGATAAGGTCATACGTCTCTTTTTTGGTTACGTGGCGGTTCATTCGTTGCAGCATGTGGTCGCTGATATGCTGTAAGGCGATATCCATATACCGGCATACGTTTTTGTTTTCCCTCATTACGCGAAACAGTTCTGCGGGAAATTTGGCTGGATAGGCGTAATGAAGGCGTATCCACTTCACTCCGGGTAATTTCGCCATGCGGTCGATGAGTTCGGGAAGCATTTGTTTCTTATATAAATCGATGCCGTAATAGGTCAGTTCCTGTGCGATGATTTGAAATTCTTTCACACCTTGTGCCACGAGCATCTGTACCTCATCGAGTATTTCCTCCATCGGACGCGAATGATGGCGTCCTGTGATAATGGGAATGGCGCAATACGCGCATTTGCGGTCGCAACCTTCCGATATTTTCAGATAGGCGTAATGTGAGGGGGTTGTCAGTTTTCTTTCAATGGCGCATTCGGGATGGTAGGTTTTACCTAAATCGGCAAGTAACTCATTCCAGTTGAACTTCCCGTAGAACTTGTCAACCTGCGGGATTTCCACCTGTAACTCTTTCAGATAACGTTCAGACAGACATCCCATGACGTATAGCTTTTTCAGCCGCCCTTCTTCTTTTGCCTGGCAGAATTCCAGAATCATATTGATGGACTCCTCTTTTGCATCGCCTATAAATCCGCATGTATTGATTACGGCTATCGCACCGTGCGGATTATCGCTGTCGTGCGTAACCTTATAACCGTTCAGTTCCAGCTGGCGGATTAATTTTTCCGAATCTACCAGATTTTTCGAGCATCCTAATGTTATTACATCTACCGTGTTTCTTTCCATCAGTCGTTTGTTCCAAAGAGAGAATCTACAAATTCGCGGCGACGGAATACCTGCAGGTCTTCCATTCCTTCACCCAGTCCGATATATTTTACCGGGATTTTAAATTGATCGGATATGCCGATAACTACTCCTCCCTTTGCCGTGCCGTCAAGTTTTGTAATTGCCATGGCGGTTACTTCGGTAGCAAGAGTAAACTGCTTGGCCTGCTCGAAAGCGTTTTGTCCGGTTGAGCCGTCCAGTACGAGCAGCACTTCATGCGGCGCATCGGGTACGACCTTTTTCATGACGTTTTTTATTTTCGTCAATTCGTTCATCAGTCCGACTTTATTATGCAGACGTCCAGCCGTATCGATGATAACGACATCGGCCTTATTGGCAACGGCTGAAGAGAGTGTATCGAATGCCACAGAGGCCGGATCTGCTCCCATCTTCTGTTTTACAACGGGCACCCCTACTCTTTCTCCCCAGATGAGGAGCTGTTCTACGGCTGCGGCACGGAATGTATCGGCTGCACCGAGATAAACGGATTTTCCTGCTTTCTTGAATTGATAGGCCAGCTTGCCGATTGTTGTAGTCTTACCTACCCCATTGACGCCTACCACCATGATGACATAGGGAGTTTTTCCCTCTGGCAGACTGAAATTCTCGGCGTCTACCGTATTGTTTTCGGTCAGCATTGTCGCTATTTCATCGCGGAGAATGTTGTTCAGTTCCTGCGCATTTACGTATTTGTCGCGTGCAACCCGTTTTTCTATGCGTCGGATAATGTTTAATGTGGTTTCCACACCTACATCCGAAGTGATTAATACCTCTTCAAGATTATCTAATACTTCATCGTCTACTTTTGATTTTCCGGCTACGGCGCGAGCTATCTTTTCGAATACACTTTCTTTGGTTTTCGACAACCCTTTATCTAAGGTCTCTTTCTTTTCCTTCGAAAAAAAACTGAATAATCCCATACGGTTCTGTTTACTATATTTTTCTGATACAAAGATAGAAAAACTTTGTGTAAATGCAATATAAAAGTGGTTATTTGCTGAAGAACAATTTATTGCCTTGTTCCCTCGTATTTTTTGCGGGATTATGTTTTTTTATAACTTGCCTTTGTTTTTCAGCCGGAATGATTGGAGCATGGTGGCATATCCGGGCAGATGCTGTCTTCTTTATACGGAAATTCCGCTGAATGATGTTTGCCGGAGTTTTTATTTCTGGCTTGTTTTTTATGTAAATCAAAATACGTTTCAGAAATGGGGAAAAAGTATGTGCATTGTTTATTGTTGGGACTTGTATTAATGAGCTTGGCTGCCTGTTCGGTGAACGATGGGCGGACAAGGAAAACAGAAGTTCTGTTGCAAAGTCCGTTTAGGACTTTTGGGTCATCGGATACGGCACAAAGTAAATTATCTTCTTCTCATCCGACAGCCCCTCTTGACTTGTCGGCCGATTTGACTCAAGGGTTTACCATACGTTTTCTTGCGGATATCGGTTTGCCAACTGCGGAACAGGTCTTGCTGGAAGTGCCCAAAATACTAAAAGTGTCTCTTCGCCAACATAATCCGGAGGAATGGATTCCTCAAAACTATCCGGCTTATAAAATGTCCGATGGCTCGGTTCCTGTGATGGAGGCAAGTCTTTCCTTGCAATCTGCTCAAGATCCGGATGTGTTCAGGGACTTGACAGTGGGTATTCCTTTGGCGCTGCTCGATAAGCCTGAGGGAAAACATGAAATCGTTCTTCAGTTTACCGGAGTCCAATGGAGTCTTTATGTCGACGGACGCTTGTATGACAATGATTTTGCGCTGGGTTATCCGTCTGCCGACCGGATAAAATCGTGG
>CASDXG010000057.1 GCA_949285025.1 uncultured Bacteroides sp.
GCGCAAATCCGCACAAAAGGCTACGCCGAACCGTTCGCCAAGGACAGCCGTACGGTCTACGAAGTCGGGGTCAACTTCAGTGACGAGATCCGCAACATTCAGGACGTCAAAATCGAAACCCTTTGACAAAATACAGACATGGCTTCTTCCATCATTATTGCAATCATACTGATTATTACCGGGCTGCTGGTCTGGAAATATCCCGGGCTCATAGCCGGGTATAACACGATGACTCCCGAACAACAGCGGAATGTTGATATCAAGGGACTCAAGGCTTTCATGTGCCGCGCGTTCTGTCTCATGGGAATCGCCGTTATACTTGCCGCATACCTTTTCCGGCAGTTTATCAATGGAATAGCCGCTGATCTGATGGCAACCATACTGATCCCCTTATCGGGAACCGTCTGCATACTGATCGGCGCGCAGCGTTACGACCATAATCAAAAAAAGAGAAATTAAATAATGATCTGTTATATTTACAACGCCCTATTGTATCCTTTAAATAAAGAATCATGATTTTTTTCTTTTTCCGCCCCGGGCTGGTCAACAAGTCCGGTTTGGGCGGAAAAATGAACGGTACCCCGCATGCTTCATGCTCATACCGTCATAGAGAAAAAGAAAGGATTTTTTACCATCTTATTTTTTGATTTCCTGCAATTGTCTCCTTTATTTTATTTCCACATAGACCAAAGCCGGAAGGGGGATTCTGCCGTCAAGCATCTTTCTGATCACCTCATGGGTTTCGGCCAAAGTTTCATCCCACCAATCTTCCCCTTCACCGGCCATCACATCGGCCACATTATCCTCCGTAATCAGATAAACCAGATATTTGCCTTGGATGAAAAACAGATTGGACGGAAAGAAACCCTTGAACAAGGAAGTAAACAGAAATTCTTTCCCCGTCCGCTTGTTCTTCAAATAATGCAGCCCGACACCGACAGAATAATCCACATTCACCCAATCCCCGTTTTCTTCGTATTTCGTCAGATTGTACACATAACCTTCATAATTTTTCCGTATATCGGCCTTCCCATTGCGTTTCAATTCGGATACCACGTCCTGGGGTAGAAACTTGCCTTTAAAATCCACATGGACAGCGCGACTGAGCGTATCACCGCTAAAAATGAAAACAGTATCACACAAGTTCGGAATATAACATAAACCGACATCCGAATGCCAGAACGGCATATCCGTGGTAAACATCTGGTGATCCTCCAACGAACGGTAATTGCTCTTGTTATGCCCCGACGGATCATACACGGACAATTCATACGTAGTCTTCCGGTTGTCATCCAGCATACGGAAGGCGAAGGCATAGTTTCCGGTTTCAGTCAGGCCGAAAGCATAAGGCCAGATATCCTCCAGAACATCCGTTGACAGATATTTTCCCATAGCATCATACTTGATAACCTTACGTCCTTCACTGTCGAACAGATAAAGGCAACCATTGTGCGGATCGACCTCAAAATCGGAAGGCTGACGATACATTTCATTCAAAGCACGCCCCACTTCTCCCACTTTATACAAATAATGGCCCAGAGTATCAAACACCATCACACGTCTCGTCACTTCTTTGTCCATCACATAGATTTTGCCATTCCGGAACA
>CASDXG010000058.1 GCA_949285025.1 uncultured Bacteroides sp.
GAGTACAACGGAAAAAAGAAAAGTGCCGCATATCGCCTTAATATCCGTATGCTATATGAGCGTGATGTTTCTCTTTGGGTTGAGAATGATGCAGGCGAAGAGGAATTTGATGATTCGGAGGAATTTGATTCGCTTCTTGAAACAGAAGAGGAGTAACAACAGCGAACAGACCATGCTGCCTGTTCGCTGTTTGCACTTCCGTTTTTAAGACCGCTTCTTCATCTTGTTCCTTACCTATGAGTATTGTTTCTATGAAAGACAGGTAAAACACAATTATATTTTCGGAAATCGGAAGCAAAATAATATTGAACTTTTTTCTAATTCAACGACTTTTGTATTGACAAATCTCAATAAACAATTTATACTGAATTTAGTTTCAGTGAAAATAAATTCAGCAAAGGGGTGCGCTATGTTTATAGGTCGGGAAAAGGAGCTTGCCATCATAAAGAAAGCCCTTTCAAAAAATACTGCAAGCGTTATGGTTTACGGGAAACGAAAAATAGGTAAAACTACGCTTATTACTCACGCACTCAAAAAAGATGCGAATAAAACCGTCTATTACGAGTGCTTAAAGGCTCCGATGAAAGATAATGTTGACGGACTGATTTCGGTGTTATTGGCGGCAAAGGTTCTGCCTGTCCGGATGTCTTTTGATAACTTCATTGATCTGTTTGCGTATCTGAATACGCTTCCGGAAACTTTCAATATCGTTATTGACGAGTATCCTTACATGAAAGAGTTCACTCCTGCAAAAACAGTTGACTCTATGTTCCAGAGTATCATTGACAATCACATCAAAAACATACGGCTTTTTATTTCCGGTTCTCATATTTCAATCATGAAGGATTTGCTGGAGGAAGGCAATGCTCTGTACGGCAGGTTTGATTCCGTTATCTGTCTGAAAGAATTGGATTACAAAATAACCGCACAGTTTTATGCGGATAAGACTCCTTATGATAAGGCCGCCATGTATGCTGTGTTTGGCGGATCGCCTTTTGTCAATGAATTACTGCATCCGAAAGAATCATTGGAGCAGAATATTATCTCCACAATCCTCAATCCGTCAAGTGCAATCTTTCATTATGCGGATAATCTGTTGATCTCGGATTTGTCTACAAGCAGCAATGCCGAGCGTATTCTGTTTTCCATTGCAAACGGCAAAAAGAAATATTCGGAGATTGAATCGAAACTGTCTATGGACGGAAACGGACTGCTCAGTAAACAATTAAAGGTATTGCTGAACATGGAACTTGTGTCCAAAGTCGCCCCGATAAATAAGCCCAATAACAATAAAATGGCTCGATACGAACTGACCGACAATCTCCTGCGTTTCTTTTACACCTATGTTTACAGCAATAAAAGCGCCCTGCAGGTTTTAGGAGCAGAAGCTTTTTATGAGGCGTATATCAAAGATTCCCTTATCACCTTCATATCTTACCGATTTGAAGATATATGCCGTTCTTATTTTTCCATGCAAGTCCAAAGCGGAAAACGAAAAGGCATTCTCAACATCGGAACATTTTATTACGATGATGCAAAGGCAAAGAAGAATGGTGAATTTGATGTTGTTATCAAAACAAAAACCGCTTTTGATATCTACGAAGCAAAATATTTAGCATCACCCATGACCGATAAGCAGATAGAAACCGAAATTATGCAGGTGCAGGCTATCCCAGAACTAAAAATCGGAACGATAGGGTTTATCTCTATCAATGGATTTGAAAGCGTTCATCCGGGCATTCCTTGTCTTGACGGCAATGATCTGTATGAGGATTAAATTCGCCTCTTGAAACAGATAAAGAGTGCAGGCAGCGAACAGATTATACGGTCTGTTCGCTGTTTGCTTTTACATTTGCTGTGAGTCATTTGCAGTCGGTTCACTGTATTCAATGGGATGTTCCTGCATCTCGAATGCTTCATTGGTGATAAGCCGATACACGCCGGGGTTGAATAGGTCACGCTGTATTCTGTCGGCATCCTGCATCAAGAAGTCTTTTGCAGGGATTGTTTCATCCCCGATTCGGATGTGTTCGACTTCATTGTCAAGCAGGTCTTTGATATCTCCGGGTGTCAGTCGGATATCGCCTTGTACGGTGCGCACATCTATGGTGCAGTCGCTGTAATCCATAATGCGCCCTTTTATTGT
>CASDXG010000059.1 GCA_949285025.1 uncultured Bacteroides sp.
CTCGGATTTCACTTTACGCCTTTGCAGTTGCAGGTCGCCAAAGCTCAACTGGGATGTCTTTTCTCGTTTCATGCCTTAAAGCTACTAATTTTTCTGCAATACACCAAATTTCTTTCTTGCTGAGTTTTGCAGAGGTCTCTATTTGTTCGTGCTTGTCTTGCTCGCATCATTCAGCGCCTGCATTCGAACAGCTAACCGACCGTTTCGATATTGCGGAGGCGGAAGATAAAGTTTTTGTTTTAGACAGCGAGACCACCCAAACAACTGATTGCCTTCAGTTTATGGACAGTCTGTTGATGTTCACCAATAAGTATGATAATTCTTTGGTGTTCTATGGCTTTTCATCCGGTGCATTCAAGCGTAAACTGAAATTGGAAAAAGAAGGTGGTGACGGTGTAGGTACGTCTATCTTTTCTTATTATAGGAATCAGGACTCCATATATGTTTGGAACTACCAGATGAATACGCTTTTTTTGCTTGACGGAAACGCTAAAACCAAATGGAAGAAGGTTATTCCTTCCCGGCTTTCGATGGAGAAGGATTCTATGCTGTTGTGGCCTGTCATCATGCCCCGCACCAATAATCCGATGGTTCAGATAGGGGAGAAACTACTTTTATCGGGGTCATGTTTTGGGGAAATGGAAGGTGAAAATTCATCGAACCGTCCGGTTTTGATATGGTATGATTTGATGAGGGATTCAGTAAGCTATAGCGACAGCTATCCTTCCATTTATCATAAAGGGAACTGGGGAGGAGGGTTCACATACCGTTTCCCGTATTATACCGTCAATTCATCAGATGATGTGGTTTTGAGTTTTGCAGCAGACCCCGACATCCGTGTGCGTAAGGTCACGGGCGATTATGAAACGCATTATGCCGGTATCGGCGGAAACGAGCCGCCTATCCCTCCCGTTGAAGAGCAGATAGGCCAATATGACGAGAGGAAGATTATTTCTCATTTTGTTCGTAATCTGAGCTATTCAAGCATCCATTACGATAAATGGAAGAAGCTTTATTATCGTCTTGTGCTCCTACCTGACAATCGTGACATTGATTTTAAAGAACGTACCATCCGCAAGCCATTGGCTCTTGTGGTATTGGATGAGGATTTTCAGATAATCTGCCGCAAACGTTTGCCGCAATATGAGTATTTTATTAATGAGTGTTTCGTTTCTCCGGAAGGTTTCCACATTCAAGTGATGTCTGACAATGACGATATATTCCGTTTTAAGACATTTAAAGTGGAGCAGAAGTAAGGTCGTGTTTATTTAATAAAATGGTAAAAGGCATTATGAGACGTTTTTGCTTTGTATATATAGTCGGCTTTATTTTTCTATGCGCCACGTCGTGCAGTCATAAAACGGAATTAGAAGCGGCACTGGAGCAGGCAGGCGCCAACCGTGCCGAACTGGAGAAGGTGCTGCGGCATTATAGGGATGATACGCTGAAATACCGTGCGGCTTGTTTCCTGATAGAGAACATGCCTTATCATAGCTATAAGGAAGGAAAAGCCTTGGAGCAATACCGGAAGTATTTTTCGTTGTATAGTGAAGGGAATTATAAGCCGCAGCGGTTGGTCGATTCGTTAAAGCAGGCGGACGGGGCGTTTTCAGAATCTTCACTGGGCAGAAAGCGCGATATAGAAGAAGCGGATTCCGCTTTCTTGGTTTACCATATCGACTGGGCATTCAAGGTGTGGCGCGAACAGCCATGGGGGAAGAACGTTTCCTTTGCCGATTTCTGTGAGTACATATTGCCTTACCGGGTAGGCGACGAGCCGTTGGCGAAATGGCGGGATGCTCTCTATGCGGAATACAATCCGCTGCTTGACAGCCTGCGCGCCTCTGCGGGTGCGGACGATCCGTTAGCCGCTGCCCGGGTCATCATGACAGCTTGGAGGGAGAAAGCGTATAAATGGACTTCCGTCTTTCCGGGCGGTCCTCACGTCGGGCCGCAGATAGTGGAATGGAAGTGCGGTTCCTGCCGTGAGTATACAGACGGCATTTCCTATTTGTTTCGTGCGCTGGGCATTCCCGCAGGCACGGATAAGCTGTTGATGCGCGG